>NZ_JBHTBU010000001.1:1570288-2391912 GCF_042664955.1 Herminiimonas glaciei | reverse complement strand
GCTTTTATTTAGAAAACCCTTCAGTAGAAATACTGGAGGGTTTTTGCTTTTGCGCTTCAGATTCGCGAATGCCTTAATTTATCGTAGTAAAGCTGTCGCAAAAGCTGAGAAACTCAAACAAGCAGCTTCAGTAACGGCAAATCTGCCGCAAAGCCTGGTTCCTTCCCCTCGCTTACGCCTGAAAACCCCGTCGCCATTCCCAGGCCGGCGATCATTCCATCTCGCGGTTTCCCCTTTTTTTAATCAGATGAGATGTATCAATTCATTTGCTTTCATGTTTGTACTCCCGCCTGAAATAACTTCCTGAATTAATTCTTCTGCACCTATTAACTGACTATTTGCGCGCGCATTACGGCCTTTGAATTTCATCGCGTGATGCTATCCAAGTGCAAACCCGGCAAAGAAAATCTTCGAAGACTGGTATCAACTTTGATGGCTAGCTTTGTGCAACTGACATATGACAAGTGGACTAGAGAATTATCGTTCGTGTTTTATCTTGCGCAGTAACTGTGACGCACAAGATTTGATATCTAGTCATTGCGTTCCAAACAATTTTTAGATACGGTTGTAACGGACGCCTTAAATTGTGTGAATTCTTCTTGCCGATGTCATGGCATGTCTTCGTCAATCGATGGCTATCGTGGTCCCCTCGCAGTGCAATTGGAGAGTTGAAATGGATGATGTAGTCATTGTTTCCGCTGGACGTACTGGTGTTGGAAAATTCGGCGGTGCGCTGGCCAAGACCGCAGCTTCTGATCTTGGTGCGCATGTCATAAAAAATTTACTGGCGCGTAGCGGTATCGCGCCTGATCAAATCAGCGAAGTCATACTCGGCCAGGTACTGACCGCCGGTTGCGGCCAAAATCCTGCGCGCCAGGCTTTGATACGCGGCGGCATTCCAGATATGGTGCCGGCGTTCACGATCAATAAAGTGTGCGGCAGCGGTTTGAAAGCGACCCACCTGGCAACACAGGCGATCAGATGCGGTGACGCACAAATAATCATCGCCGGCGGCCAGGAAAACATGAGTGCCTCGCCGCACGTACTGAATAATTCGCGCGATGGTTTCCGCATGGGTGACGCAAAACTGGTCGACACCATGATTCATGATGGCCTGTGGGATGTCTACAATCAGTACCACATGGGTACAACTGCAGAAAATATCGCAAAGAAATTCGGCATCTCACGCCAGGAGCAGGATGAGTTTGCGCTGGAGTCACAGAACAAGGCCGAAGCCGCGCAAAAGGCCGGCAAGTTCAAGGATGAAATCATTCCTTTTGAAATCCAGAGTAAAAAGGGAAACACTGTCTTTGACAGTGATGAATACATCAAGCACGGCACGACGCTGGAATCACTCGCCGCCTTGCGTCCGGCTTTCTCCAAAGATGGTACCGTGACAGCCGGCAATGCTTCCGGTATTAACGATGGTGCAGCAGCGGTAATCATGATGACAGCGCAAAAAGCCAGGGAGCTTGGCCTCACACCCTTGGCAAAGATCAAGGCATATTCATCAGCCGGTGTTGATCCGAGCGTGATGGGTATGGGGCCGGTACCCGCGGCACAACTATGCCTGAAGAAAGCCGGCTGGAAGCATCAGGATCTGGACTTGATGGAAATCAATGAAGCCTTCGCGGCACAAGCGATTGCAGTGAATCGCGAAATGGGCTGGGACACCAAGAAGATCAATGTGAATGGTGGTGCGATCGCGATCGGCCATCCGATCGGCGCATCCGGTTGCCGCATTCTGGTCACGTTGCTGCATGAAATGATACGGCGCGACGCGCACAAAGGTTTAGCCAGCTTGTGCATAGGTGGCGGAATGGGAGTGGCGCTTGCGATCGAACGCTAGGAAACAGGCAGCTGTACTTATAAAAGAATAAAGAGGAGACAGATATGACACGCCTTGCATTGGTAACAGGTGGCATGGGTGGTTTGGGTGAAGCAATTTGCATCAAACTGGCAGCACTCGGATATCAGGTGGTCACAACTTATTCGCCGGGGAACAAGAAGGCGGATGAATGGCTGAAACTCATGAAGGAAAGTGGTTACGATTTCCACGCTTATCCATGTGACGTTTCTGACTATGAAGCGGCGCAGCAGTGCGTGGCGCAAATAGAAAAAGAAATGGGTCCGGTCGATGTGCTGGTCAACAATGCCGGTATTACGCGTGACATCACGTTCAAGAAAATGGGCAAGACGGATTGGGATGCGGTGATGGCGACCAACCTCGATTCCGTTTTCAATATGACCAAGCCGGTATGTGACGGTATGGTCGAGCGCGGTTGGGGTCGTATTATCAATATTTCTTCAGTGAACGGCCAGAAGGGAGCTTTCGGTCAAACCAACTACTCGGCAGCGAAAGCCGGCATGCATGGTTTTACCAAGGCATTGGCATTGGAAGTCGCGCGCAAGGCGGTTACCGTGAACACGATTTCCCCTGGCTATATCGGCACCAAGATGGTGATGGCGATTCCGCAAGATGTACTGGATACGAAAATCGTGCCGCAAATTCCGATGGGGCGCTTGGGCAAGCCGGAAGAAATTGCAGGCCTGGTTGCCTACCTCGCTTCGGACGAAGCGGCGTTCCTGACAGGGGCCAACATCGCCATTAATGGCGGCCAGCATATGTACTAGAAATGACCGCGCCGGGTCGAGCCCGGCGCGGTGCAAGAAAATGACGCTGATTGACTGTCAGGCAGGTTGATCGATCAATTCCTGCAGGCGTTCAATCAGCGTTTCTGTTTTGGTGTAGCCGGAAGTCACCAGATGCAACTCACCTGATTTTTCCAGCACCAAAGTCGGGAAGCCGGAGACGCCCCATAGTTTGGTTTGTGTGAAGTCGGCTTCGGTCGCATTGCGTGCTTCTTCCGAGGCCCAGGTTTTCAGGAATTCGGCGGCATCGATATTGATATCGGCTTTTTCAAAGACCGAGACGGCGATATCCGCCAGTACTTCACCCTTGGTGGTATCCAGGTTTTCTGCATAGAAGCCATGCTGGATCGCGTGGAAAACATCGAGCGCGGTATCCGGTGCCAGCATGCCGGCAGCGACAACGGCACGGCAAGCCGGTTCGGTATCGTAAATAAAACCTTCGTGCGACAAGCCGTCTTTGGCGAAGGGCAGGCCGCTGACTTCTTCCACCTTTTTCCAGTGGTGCAGCAAGGTCGCCTTCAACTTCTCATCCATCACTTCCTTGTTGTAGGCGCGCAAGCCACCGACAATCAATTCCAGCTGCGTATCCGGCAAGCCGCCCAGCAAGGTAGTGAGCTCCGGTCCGAAGCCGTAGCACCACGAACACATAGGATCGGCGATATAGATGAGTTTGGCCATGAATCAGTTTCCTTGTTATGAGTCGGTCAGGACAGCTTGCGATTTGTCAGTCAGCAGCATAGCACCAGAGTTCAGCTTCCCGTTGCCGTCGCCACGGATAATTTTGGTTGCTGGCGCAAGGTTTGCACGGCTTTGCTAAAGACTTCGTAAGGGACGACGGCATTCAGTTTGCGCCATAGTTGCCACAGCAAATCGGCATCGGCCAGCGCGCGGTGGCGTGCTTCCGGAATCAAGTCATGGCGCGCAATCAGGCTATCCAGATTGTGTTTCTTTTCGGCCGGGAACAAAGCGCGGGATAATTTGACCGTGCACAACATGTCCGCATTCAGCACATGGCCGCTGCGGACGAAGGCGTGGTGCAGGAAGCCGTAGTCGAAGCGCGCATTGTGTGCGATGAACAATCCATCCTGCAGGCGTTCACGCACGGTATCGGCCAGTGTTTCGAACATGGGGGCGTTTTCGACCATCTCGTCGCTGATGCCGGTCAGGCCCTGGATGAATTCAGGGATAGGACGACCGGGATTGACGAAGGTGGACCAGCGCTCGATACAGCCATCGGGGTCAACCGCGACGATGCCGATCTCGGTGATCCGGTCATTAACCAGATTCGCACCAGTTGTTTCCAAATCGACAAATATCAGTTTTTCGTTTGAGCTCATGCTTGCATTGTCCCATGCCTGCCCGACGCCTGTCGGTTTTCAGTATGGAAACGGATGGACGATTCAAGCAGCGGCGTGCACCTTGATACGCACGTCGCCGAGGGCAACCACCTGGCCTGCGCGGATCTTGCAGGTTTTACGCAATTCGGTCTGGCCATCCACTTTGACCTTGCCGCTGGCGACCAGCACTTTGCCGGCACCGCCGCTGTCGCAGATGCCGACCAGTTTCAGCAGTTGGTTCAATTCGACGAATTCGTCGTTCAGTTCAAATTCAAGTTGTTGCATGGTGTGCCTGTTATTAAAAAAGGGCGACGGGGTCAACCCAGGGTCTTGCGTGCATTGTCCAGCCACATATCGAGTGTGGTCAGCAGGTCGATCTGGCTGAAGGAACAGCTTTCTTCGGTGAACAGGCTGCCCGCTTCCAGGCGCCCCAGCAAATCTTCCATCACGGTAGTGTAAGGGCCGGGCAGGGCGGCCAATAACGCGGTCTGAGCACGCCAGGTTGAGCAAAAGTCGGCGACGCTGAGGCGATCTTGCCGGATGGCATCAAGTGATTCTTGTAGCAATTGCAGTGTTTGAGTGTGCGGCATAACAATAAAAAGTAAAAAGCGCGAGCAAGGATCAAGCGCGGTGGAAAACCGGTAATAAGAAAAGTCCGATCACGGCCAGGTAGCCGATCAGCCATGTGATGGAACGCAGGGTTGCGCGATCCGTCAGGTAGAGCAGGGTGTACACCAGCCGCGCCGCAATAAATGCGACAGCCAGCATATTAATCGAATCTTGCGGCGCATTCAGTTGTTGTGCGACCAATACGCCGGCGGCAAAGAAAGGAAAAGCTTCAAAGTGATTGCGATGCGCACTATCGGCACGCCGCCGCAGTCCTTGCTGTTGCTCCAGCCAGCGCCGCGGTTCGGAATTATCGAAGTCGCGCTTGCCCCATTTGGCGACGGCGACCGTCGCAACAGGCAGGATGCCGGCAATCAATACACACCAGTAAGAAAGATTCATGTCCGTCTCCGCAAAATAGTGAATGCTGCCAGGTGACCAGCGCACAGATTAGCACGCCGGATTGCCTTGTCAGCGGGATTATGCGGAGTAGATACTTACTAGCGGCTCGGCGCGATGGCTTCCGCGTAATCGTACAAGGCACCGAGGATTTCTTCGCCGCGCTCATCCGCAGTTTCGGACAATTGGTCGATTTCGGCAAACAGGGTTTCTATCGTGCGGGCCCCGCCTTCACCGTCAAACAGGCGCGCGACGCGATGATCTTCCCAGCGTTGCTGTTCTTCTTCGCTCAGCGTATGCGGGAAATTGCGGGCGCGGTAACGCCAGACAATTTCTTCCAGGCGAGGATCGCTGAAACTCGGCCTGGCCTGCGCCAATGCTTCCGGAGATAGTGCGCGCAGTTCCTGCAGCGTGCGCCGGTCATTATTACCGACAAAGCCTCCATACAGATCTTCATCGACATCAGCCGCTGCTTCCTGCGGGCGGTAAAAAACATCCTGCCAGATCGCTGTCATATCGGGCGCGGCGGCGGCCACTTCCGCATGCCGCAGCGCGGTCGGGATGTCTATTCCCCATTGTTCCGTCATCTCCGCTGAGAGCGTCTTCAGGTTGTTGATGACGATAGGGGATTTATTCAAATGGATGGTTTTGATCGGCAGGCGGCTCACGCCTTCCGGCAAGGCATCGGCTTTGCTGAACATGCGCATGCGTATGGTTTCTGCATCCAGTGTTGCCAGCTCGGCGGGATCAACCGACAGATCCCACACGATGACTTCATTCTTGTTGGTCGGATGGACAGCCAGCGGCCAGACTACGGCGATACAACCGCGCTCGGCCGGAATCATGCCGGTGATATGCAGGAAGGGGCGACGTAAGGGTAAACCGATTTCGGCTGCGACTTTATCTTTCTTGTGCAGGCCGAGGCAAAAGTCGAACAGCTTGGGTTGATGCTCGCGGATCAGGCGCGCCAGTGCAATCGTGGCGCGTACGTCGGATAACGCGTCATGCGCTGCTTCATGTGCAATGCCATTTTCAGCTGTCAATTGTTCGAGGCGGAAGCTGGGGCGGCCATCCGGATGCCTGGGCCAGTTGATACCTTTCGGGCGCAGTGCATAAGCGGTACGAACGACATCAAGGATGTCCCAGCGACCACAACTGTTTTGCCATTCGCGTGCGTACGGATCGATCAGGTTGCGCCAAAACATGAAGCGCGTGACTTCATCATCGAAGCGTATGGTGTTGTAACCGACACCTATGGTGCCGGTTTGTGACAGTGCTTTTTCTATTTCGGCGGCGAACGCGTGCTCCGGCACGCCACGTTCCAGGCAGGTTTGCGGTGTGATGCCGGTAATCAGGCAGGATTGCGGATCGGGCAGGAAGTCGTTCGCCGGTTTGCAATACAGCATGATGGGTTCGCCGATTTCATTGAGTTCGGCATCGGTACGGATCGCGGCAAATTGTGCCGGGCGATCGCGGCGTGGCTGTATGCCGAAGGTCTCGTAATCGTGCCAAAGAAAAGTATGCGTAGACATCGTGAAATATTGAATTGAGATGAAGCGAGTTTGGGTTTATACCGCGACTTGATTGCGTCCGGCTTGCTTGGCGCGATACAGCGCAGCATCCGCTGCCGCCAGCAAGCCGTCGGCATCCTGTTGCGGTGCCAGCACGGCAACGCCGAATGAGGCGGTGATGTGCGGCAAAGGTGTATGCATATCGGCAAACACCACTGCCAGCCGCATGCGTTCACACAGGCGCTGCGCCACCATTGTACCGGCAGCGCCATTGCTGTCGGGCAGAATGACAATCAGCTCTTCGCCGCCGTAACGCACGGCAAAATCGCTGGGGCGCAAAGCCGCGCTCAGCACGCCGGCCGCAGTACGCAGTGCGGTGTCACCAAGCAGGTGACCATACTCATCGTTGAAGCGTTTGAAATGGTCGAGGTCTATCATGATCAGCGACAACGGGCGTTTGCCGGCATGCGCTTCTTCGACCAGTACTGATAGCTTGTCATTCAGCCAGGCGCGATTGTGCAGGTTGGTCAGTCCATCGACCATCGACAACTGACGATAGAATTCGCCGACTTTTTCGCGCCGGCGCAATTGTGCATTCGCGGCGCGCAGTCGGAATGATAACTGGCGCAACAGATTCCGGGCTACACCGTCGGCTTCATCGATCAGGCGCCATAGTGTGCCTGACTCAATCACCAGCAGCTCGGTTTCCTGCAAAGCCTGCAAGGTGCTGGAGTGGGCGATATCGTCCAATACTGATAATTCGCCTACGCTTTCGCCAGGCAGGATTTTTTCGGTCCGTATACCCTGTGTCTCGTCAATCAGCGTATTACCGAGTGCGCCGCGCAAGACGGCATAGACGCAAGCTTCATTGTTGTGCAGCGGGGAAATGGTTTCGTCTTTGAGCAGGCGGACTATCGCACACTGGTCCAGTAGTGTGGCGACCACGGGATCGCTGATGCCGTCGAAGAGATTGATATTGCCGATTGTGTATGCGGATGCACCAAAAGTCGAAATCTGCTCCAAAGTATCCTTCTATTTTTCTGTCAACAATACGCGGCTTACTTCATCGAATAGTAATTCCGTTTCATGAAAGACCTGCAGGTAAACCTCTTCGCTTAAATCCAGCCCGACCCAGGCGACATGGGATATCGGCGGTACCAGGTCATTTTCCAGATGCGATAAATCGAGTGCATGTGCGATCGCATCAGCGATATGCACGATCGATGCCAGCGAGCGCACTTTTTGCTGCTCCGGATTGTGATGGCCGGCAATCGCATGCCGTATCGTGTCGGAAAAATTCCAGTGTGCGGCCAGGGCTTCGCCTGCCATCACATGGTCCACCCCCAATACTTCCTGTTCCGCCTCCAGCCAATGGCAATCGTGCTCGGTGCGATAAGCGATGACCGCTTCATATTCATTGCGGAAGTAGGTCACCAACACCAGGCGACCAATGTCGTGCAGCAAACCGGCGGTGAAAGCGTAATCCTGGTTGACATGCAAATGACGCGCCAGCACGCGCGAGCAGACAGCAGTCGCGACCGAATGGCGCCACAGTGCAAAGAAATCAAAGCCGGCGCAATTATTCGGCGGGAAGTAACCGGTCAGCGCGGTAGCCGTCACCACATGGCGCACTGCATTGACGCCGATCAGGGTGATGGCTTGCTGTATTGTCGTTACCTTCGATTGCAGGCCATAGAAAGAGGAGTTGGCGAATTGCAGTGTCTTGGCGGACAAGGCCTGGTCCATCGCCACTTTACGGGTGATGACATTGATGTCGGTTTCGTCCGGACCTATGCTTTTCATCAAATCCTGCACGATGGCCGGCAGCGCAGGCAGATCACGGATCTGATTGATTACTTGAGTGAAATGCAGTTTTTCTATCCGCGCGTCACGCATGGCGTTCGTCATGCTTGCTCTCCCAGACGAAATTTGCGTACATAGCGATGCAACAAGCCGTTCGCATCTTCATCATCCGAGTTGCGGAACAGGCGCGCCATGCGCGCTTGCAGGTAAGCGCGTTGTGCGGCACTTTCTTCTTCGCTCAACTCACCCATGAAAATGCGTAGTGATGCGATGTTATGCCGACGCAGCGACTCCAGCATTTGTTCGCTGAGTTCTGCGCCTTTCGGCAGCAGGGTTTGCCCTTGCGCATCCAGCAGGTTATCTGCCAGCACCATACCCGGCGTGACGTCTTCTAATGCCAACTGTTGATGAATAACGCCCACTATGTCCGCCTCTTTTATTTAGTCTCTGCTGCCTAGCTTACCATCGGCTGTGAGATGTATCCATGGGGAAATAAAGAAGGTGTCGTATCAGCAAAACATACACGAATAATGTGCCGTACGATGCCTGTCCTGAATGTTGAAAGGCGATGGGAAAAATACAAGAATTGGTCCCCGGCGACGGCCTCAGGCAGCGTATCGATTCCGTCCCAGGCCTTTGGCTTCATACAGGGCGGCATCGGCCCGGCGTACCAGTTGCGACCAGGTGCAAAGTTCGGTTTTGGGTAGCGTTGTCAGGCCGGCACTGATAGTCACCGGATGGATGCCCATGAAGCGATATTGACGTACCGCATCGACCAGGCGCTGGCCGACGATGGCAGCGGCGTCCCGGTTGACGCCCGGCAGGATAATCAGGAATTCTTCACCGCCATAGCGACCGACCATATCGATGGTGCGGCAAGTCTGTTGCAGGATAGATGCGACTTCCTGGATTACCGTATCGCCGGCGGCGTGGCCGAACTTGTCATTGAAGTGTTTGAACATATCGATATCGATAAACGCTATCGTCAGCTCGTGTCCGAGCCGGGATGCAGACGCCAGGTTGTATTCACCTGCTGACACAATCGCGCGGCGGTTCAGCAATTTACTCAATTCATCATGCGTGGCGAGATGGCGGTTTTCTTCGACCGTACGTTCAAAGTAGAGCAGTAAGAGGCCAATAGAGAACAAGACCGTACCGACTGTCGGAATCATATAGGCGACGGCGATTTCGAAGCTGGAACGCTCCAGTGGTATGGAGCCTGCGATCTGCAGCGATGCGATGATGATGCGCAGCACATTGCCTGTCATCAGCAAGACGATGGCACCGAGGACCAAGGCCTGTACAAAAGTTTTGGGCGGACCCTGCTGCCCTTGCCAGATCGCATGAAAACTCAAGCCGAGCAATACGAATACCGTGGATGAAATCAGGATGGAGCGTTGCTGGAAGTTGGCGCCCAGCATGAAGAGCATCGCCAGGATCGCGACAAACGCGATGCATATGATCCAGCCCCATTTATGCGGTGCCTTTTTATAAAAAGCGCGTATGCCATGCCACTGGAAGATCAGTCCTATCATGACCGCGCCGGCACCATTGAGGATGAAGGCCGGTCGATGCAGGCGATTATTGACGATAGCAATCAGGACGCCAAAAGCGATCCAGGCACCGGACAAGGCCCAGTACTTTGTGCATTTTTCGGAAGGAGTGGTGTAAAAAACCCCGGCCATCACCAGTGCAATACAGAATTGCACAAGGATTAACGCGATGCCAGCGGTTAACGAATCCATACTTTTGCCTGACGATCCGCGAAGATAAGTCGTGTCTTGAATAAGATTGCAGCTTGGTAAGGATTTTAACGGATTCCGTATGGAAATAATGAGAACTATTGTTATATCCGACAACAATAGTTAAATTCGTTGCCATATTGGCAAAGTTAAGTCGTGTACTTGCTACGTTGCATCAACGGGAGGTAATACTTGCCGGGAAGCCTGTTAATGCAGGGATTTACTCTTCTTCAGGTATCAGGAAAGCGTGTTTGCGCAAATCATTGAGGCTGACCACTTCGAGCGCCTTTTGATTGGTGCTTTCGAGGACCACCTTGGGCGCCACGCCGGCACGCCATGCTTCTATCCAGCGATTGGCGCACAAACACCATTGATCACCGGGTTTCAGTCCGGGGAAATTCCATTCCGGACGCGGCGTCGAAAGGTCATTGCCGCAAGCCTTGCTGAAGACCAGGAAGGTTGCCGTCATCACGGTGCAAATCACGTGCGTGCCTACATCGTCTTCATTGGTCTTGCAGCAACCGTCACGGAAGTAACCGGTCAATGGCTTGAATGAGCAGGGAACCAGCGGTTCGCCGAACACGTTTTTGGCAATGGGTGAAGTTGGTGGCATGTAAGTCGTTTATGGATGTGGGCGCCGGCTATGGCAACAATGAGCGCGTCGCAAACTTTACCATACGCACGCAGCGTGCCCTTATCTATCCTGCTCTTGCAGGCTTTGCACCATATCTTCCATCTCGATCTCGATGGCCTTGGTGCTGATCACGATTTCATAGAGGGAAACCAGCAGTGACAGCACCAACATGAAGATGCTGAAACCAAAGATCACTTGCGCAATGAAAATCAGTTTGATGAACACCAGGAACATCGACAACGCACACAGGATGAAGGCGCCGACGCCCATTTCCTGCATCCGGCGTATCAGCATCACGCGTACGCGCAGATTGGCGATCTGGCGCAGGACCACATCGTGCGCACGTTCCTGGTACTTGACGTGCAATTGGCGTATCAGTTGCGCGATGACGAGGAAGCGATTGGTGTATGCCAATAGCAGTAGCGAAATGGCGGGGAACAGCAGGGCGGGTGTAGTCAGGTCCATGGATTTTCCAACGGTAATGGAGTGGAGAAGTCGGTCGCATCGTTGTTCGGTGCTGCCAACCGTAACGCAAGAAATACGCCTGGCTGGATAGGA
The DNA here is from genome assembly GCF_042664955.1 of Herminiimonas glaciei. Classification (NCBI taxonomy): domain Bacteria; kingdom Pseudomonadati; phylum Pseudomonadota; class Betaproteobacteria; order Burkholderiales; family Oxalobacteraceae; genus Herminiimonas; species Herminiimonas glaciei. The sequence continues at coordinate 2,380,670 of NZ_JBHTBU010000001.1, read as the reverse complement.
CAGGCGTGTAAATGGCGTTAGCGTTGCTTGTACTGTAGCCCTAATTGTGGCTACCTCAAGCTGACATTGTAATGAAGAAGCCTGACGTGGTCATTACGCGACGGGGCCGCGTTTGACAAAAAACAGGCCGGTGCCGATGGCGATGAAGAGGCTGCCAAAGAAGCGGTTTTGCTTTTTCACCGCAGTGGCGTCGCGGAAAAAGCGCTGCATCGATGAAGCGGCGAATGCATACGCATGCATCACGATGATATCGACAGCGCATATTGTGATGCCAAGGATCAGCAATTGCGGTAGCAGTGGTGCATCCTTGACGATGAATTGCGGCAGTACCGCCACCATGAAAATCACGCCTTTCGGATTGGTGACATTCGTCAGCAAACCATGCAAGAAGCGTTTCTTGAAGGTCGGTACGATGGTCTTTGCGCTTTGTGCCTGCATCTCCGGCGCCAGCACGACCTTGGCGCGCCATTGGCTGAGACCAAGGTAAATCAGGTAAAACGCGCCTATCGTCTTCACGATATTGAATGCCATCTCGGACGCCAGCAATAAGGAACCAACGCCGGCGCCGGCCACCATCAGCAGGAAAATCAAACCCAGTTGCAAACCAAGTATCGAAGCGGTAGTTTTGCGGACGCCATAGGACAAACCATGCGACATCGACAGGATGGCACCGGAACCGGGCGTAATGGCAATCAGGATGGCGGCGATAAGAAAGGTAAGCCAGAGGGAGAGCGTCATGATGGAGGCGGGTTTGCAGTCAAGCCCATATGATAATACTTGCGCGTATTGCCTGCTTTGGCATGCCGGCCATATCGCCAAACTCCGGTAAATTGACTAAACTAAAACCAGTGTCAAAGTTCCAGTTCATGTCGGGGTGTAGCTCAGCCTGGTAGAGTACTGCGTTCGGGACGCAGGAGCCGGAGGTTCGAATCCTCTCACCCCGACCATTGATACGCGATGGTTCGCCGACTCCGTTTCGATTTCCCTAGCCCAAAGCAGCAACCACAATACGCGTAGCAGCGGCGATGACGTCTTCACGTGCCGCCGCGCCCTTGTCGTTTTGCGTGAAGTAAATGGCGGTGACGATGGCGTTTCCTTTTGCGGTCCACAGGATGCCGACATCATTGGTCGTGCCGTAAGAACCGGTGCCGGTTTTATCGCCGACGATCCAGCTCCTCGGCACGCCTGCCAGCATGCGTTTGCCGCCGGTGGTATTGCCTTTCAACCAGTTAACTAGCTGTTCGCGCTGCGGCGTTGCCAGTGCATTGCCCAATGCAATTTTTTCCAGGCTGCGTTCCACCGCGGCCGGTGTGGATGTGTCGCGTTCGTCACCGGGTATAGCTGTATTCAATTCCGGTTCCCAGCGGTCGAGGCGGAATACATCGTCGCCGATGGAGCGCATAAAGGCCGTCACAGCCACCGGTCCTCCCAATTCCGTCATCAGGAAATTTGCTGCGGCGTTATCGCTGTATTGCAAGGTGGCCGCACATAGCTCGGCTATCGTCATGCCGTCCGCCAAATGTTTTTGTGTGACTGGTGCGTAACCGGATTTCTCGACTTGTTCCTTGTTATAGCGAATGCGTTTTTGCAGCAATTGGGTTTCGCTCGTACTTCTTTGCAGGATGGCAGCTGCGACCATCACCTTGAAGGTGCTGCATAAGGGGAAGCGTTCTTCCGCGCGATATTCAACGCGATTGTCGTTCGCCATGTTTAGTGCGGACACGCCCAGCCTGCCACGGGCTGCGCTTTCTATACGCTGCAATTCTTCCTGTGCGGTACGAGCGGAGATATTGGAATTGCTCGCGCCGACGGGCAACGTAAAACTTGCAACGGGAGTCGCGATAGCCGCGAGCAAGAGCGAACGACGGCGTGAAGATTCGAACATGGATGTCTGATTACCTATCAAGTGTTAAGTACTGTTAAGTGTATTTCCTGAGCTTATCTGAGAATTTTACAAACCGTGGTAAATGCGCTGCAAATTATCACTTGTAAACATTAAATTTAAATGGCACTTGCTGTCGGACAAGATTGCACGACTTCTTTGCACATAAAATTGCCTCAGGAAAATACTTATAGATGCGGGCGATGTTTTTGCAAGTCGTTCAAATAGGGAAAATATGAAAAATAATGGATCAATGAATCGCTTCTACCGTGTAGTCTGGAATGCCAGCAAGGGTGTCTGGCAAGCGGTAACCGAACTTGGCAAGGGGCAGGGCAAAACCAAGGGTATGCGCGCTTTGCGCCGTGCCGCAGCTGTAACGCTGGGACTGGCTTCTTTGTCGGTCATGGCAGCCGACGTATTGCCCACCGGTGGTAACGTGGTGGCAGGGAATGCGGCGATCAGCCAGTCCGGCAGCGCGATGACAATTAACCAGACAACGAACAAAGCGGTCATAGACTGGCAAAGTTTTTCAGTCGGCCAAAACAATAGCGTTACCTTCATCCAGCCGACCGCGACTTCGGTGGCACTGAATCGCGTATTGGGTACCGATGTATCGCTGATTCAAGGACGTATTTCGGCAAATGGTATTGTCGCGATTGAAAACCCGAACGGCATCCTGTTCACGCAAACAGCACAAGTCAATGTCGGCGGTTTGATTGCATCGACCCTGAAATTCTCGCTGCCTGACTTCATGAATGGCGAGTACAAACTGGCCGGCGCAAGCAGCAATGCGATTGTGAACCAGGGCAACATCACCGTAGCAAATGGTGGTACGGCTGCATTCGTCGCAGCTAAAATCAGCAATACCGGTAATGTCACTGCCAATGGCGGCAATGTATTGATGGGTGCCGGTAGCGTCGTGACACTGGACCTCGGCGGCCCGGTCAAACTCGAAGTGAAACAAGCGGCAATTGATGCACTGATAGAAAACGGTGGTGCGATCAAGGCGGATGGCGGCCTGGTTTACCTGCGCGCGCATGCTGCAGGCGAACTGGCAACGACTGTTATCAACAACACCGGCGTGATTGAAGCGCATACGCTCGCCACTGGCGAAAAAGGCCAGATCTACCTGATCGGCGATATGCAAAATGACCGCATCGCGGTAGGCGGCAAGCTCGATGCCAGCGCACCTGTCGGCGGCGATGGCGGCTTCATCGAAACCAGCGCGGCGGATGTTGCGGTGGCAGACAACGCCCATGTGACTGCAGCATCGGCACAAGGCAAGGGCGGTGCATGGCTGATCGATCCGAGCAACATCACTATCCAGGCGGGTAGCTGCACTGGCACAAATTGCCTGAGCGCCGGCACGATAGAAACCACACTCAATGGTGGTACCGATGTTGCCATTGCAACGGTAGCCGCGGGTAGCGAGGCCGGTGACATCAATGTCAATGCGCCTATTAGCTGGAACAAGAACAAACTCAGCCTGATTGCGCATAACAATATCAATATCAACGGCACGCTGACGGCGACCGGTACCGGCAGCCTGGCGTTCGCTTATGGCCAAGCGACTGCAGACGGTGCCGGCAGCAGTTATAACGTGAATAATGGCGCGAAGATTTACATTCCGTCTGGTGGCGCATTCAGGTGGTTAAAGGGCTCTGAAGGTACGGTTAAGAATCTGGTGCTGGATAACGGCTTGCTGCGTTTCGGTAATGGTACCCAAACTTCGCTTGATAGCCTGGGACAGTTGGAGCAACCGTTTTACTTCGATGATGTATCCATTGTAAACGGGCAGCAGCGTAATGGATGGTACAAGCTTACTTTCAGCAATTACCCATTGGATTTGCAATTGGCAACGGGTGGCGATGGCACTTCGAGCTGGAACGTTAACGGGCAAATAGCGAATACGCAGGACGGCTTTCCGCAGGGTACGACCAGTTCGCTGGAAATTTCCGGTTATAAGGAGGGCGTAGGTTCTATTGCGTCGAACCTGAGAATAGCCTTTGCTGATGGTGAGGTCTTGAATGTAGCCAATACGTATACCTTGAATGCAGGTCAGTCTTTCCTCAAAACCGATACTACCGTTACTAATGTCGGAACCATAGCCGCGTCCAATGTGCGCTTGTGGGTTGGCACACGTGATGATTTTGTCGCAGGAACTGACCAGCCATTTAAATACAAAGGAAATTTGACATCAAATGGCTTTGAGCAATTGACTAGCCAGAATGAGCAATCGAAAGCGCTGAAAATTACTGAACTTAATGACGGACAAGGTGCCGCCATCCTGTTCTATTCGACTTCGCCTGGTGCAGATACGTCTGTGAATTACTGCTGTAGCTTTGAAAATGCAACAGGTACTGATCCTCGTAGCTCACCTATTACGGAGCCCGCCAGAGATGGTTCGTATGCATTGTTCATGCGTCTGGCCAATCTGGGCGTAGGCCAAAGTGACGGCATGACCTGGTACTACGCAGCAGGTCCGGCTGCCAGGCTGGACAGCATAGTAGGACAAGTTTCCGCTTCGGCCGGAACACCACCTGCACCGATTGTGGTAGTACCAAATACGACTACACCTGTTATCACTGCAATTGCGAGCGCGCAGAATACGGTCAATACAAACACCGCGACTCCTGCCACCGTGAACAGCAATATCTTGCCTCCGCCATTCGTAGCACCGGAAATCGCCGGCAAAACTATGAACGTTGATACTAGCGGTGGTTTGCGTCTGGTTTCGCTGGATACAGGTACATCGGGCACGCCTGGTAACGGCAATTCCAATGCGAATGGCGGTTCAGGTGCGGCTGACGGGGCATCGGTGCCTAATGCAGGTGGCACGAACCAAGCCGGTCTCGATCCATCCGGTTTTATGAAAGTCTTTGTCGTCGGTGGCGGCGTGTCCTTGCCGGATGTCGCGATGAATAATCAAGGTGTGCAGATAGAAGATCTGAATAAGGCACAGAAAGGCGCGCCGCGTTGATGCGTTCGCCTGGTATCTGGATTACTTGTTCATTGTCTTTATAAAATTTGATTATTCGAGATCGTTCATGAAAAGAAATATCGTTGTATCTACACGCCTGTCGCGTAAACCTTTATCCGCCATCGTTGCCGCCTGTGCAGTGATGGCCAGCCTTCCTGCCTCAGCGCAAATCCCGCCGGATGCAGGGCGGGTTTTGCAGCAGCAAGCGCCCGTCATCGAGGCACCAAAGGAAGCGCCAGGCATCACGATTGAAACTGCCAAGCCAAGCACGGTTCCGGCTGGCGGCGTGCAAGTAGCTATTCAGTCCGTCGCAATCCAGGGCAATTCCCTGTTCACGGAGGCGAAGCTGTTGCAAGCAGTCGGTGACGTTAGCGGGAAGTCATATGATGCCGCGGGTTTGCGTGAGCTGGCGAATCGTGTTTCCGGTTTTTATCATGCTGCAGGCTACCCATTCGCGCGTGCCTACCTGCCGCCACAAAATATGCAAAGCGGTGTTTTGCGTATCGATGTAGTGGAAGGCCGTTATGGCAAAGTACTGGCGCAAGGCGATGGCAGCCTGGTCGAAGCGGCGCAGCGTTTCCTGGCACCCTTGCGTCCCGGTAGTGTGATCCAGAGCACGGAGCTGGAGCGTGTTTCGCTGTTGATGGATGATCTGCCTGGCGTACGCGTCGCACCGATCATTCGTCCGGGACAAGAGTTGGGTACCGGGGACCTCGCGGTGCAGATCGAACGCACGGCGAAGTACACCGGCGACGTCGGCCTCGATAACCATGGCAACCGCTATACCGGTCGCGCCCGCGCGCGTGCCAACCTGGATATCAATAGCCCCTTCATGTTGGGCGACCAGGTCAATTTGCGCAGCCTCTACACGGAAGAGGGTATGTGGTTTGGTAACGTTGCGTACAGCATGCCGCTTGGCGTCTCGGGTTTGCGCGGGCAGGTTTCATATACACACACCTACTATCAACTGGGTAAATCCTTCGCGGCACTGGATGCGAATGGTACTGCCGATGTCTATAGCGCAGGTCTCAGCTATCCCATCCTGCGTTCGCAAAAAACCAATCTGACCCTGAGCGCAACGTATCAGTACAAAAAGCTGAACGATAAACGCGGTGCGGTCGGCAGCAGCAATGACAAGTCCAGCGACACATTGCCGGTAGCATTGAGCTTCGATACTCGCGACCAGTTTGGCGGCGGTGCGGTGACCTATGGTGCCGTTACCTGGACGCCGGGTAAGCTCAAACTGGACCAGACCTTGCGTTCGCTCGATGCCCTGAGTGCGCGAGCAGAAGGCAGTTTCAATAAAGTGAACCTGGATATCGCACGCATACAGGCGGTGACCGATAAATTTAATTTGTTTGGTCGTATGTCGGCGCAATGGTCGGATGAGAATCTCGACTCATCCGAGAAATTCGGCCTCGGTGGCCCGACCGGTATCCGGGCATATCCGGTCGGTGAATCGTATGGCGATCAAGGTTGGCTGGCGCAGTTTGAGGCGCGCTATGCAGTAGGCGCATTCGTACCTTACGCTTTCTATGATGCAGGCTGGATTAAAACCAATTCCAAGCCATGGACCAGCGCCGATAACAAACGCAGCATAGGTGGTTATGGTTTGGGTGTCCGTTTCGCACAAAACCAGTGGAGCGTCGATGCCGCGGTGGCATGGCGTACCTACGGTGGTCGTCCGGAATCGGATACTGCAGACCATCAGCCTATGGGATGGATTACTGCTGGTTATAAGTTCTAAGATCGTGTTTGTATAAAAATGGTCTCCTGAGTGGAGGCCGTTTTTATTTGGGATGGCCGCAGAATCGGGCTTTCAGGCTGCACATCCTGTTTCAGGCAGTACGCACAAACAAAGTCGTCAACGGCGTATCGCCCAGTACGCGGCTGCTATGCCCATGCACTGTGCTGTCGAACTCTTTGCCTTCCGGCACCAGGTCGTTCGAGAAAAAATGATCGCCGGCCTTGAAGACGCGCTTGCTGCCGTCGCGCAAACCAATTTCCATTTCGCCGCTGAGGACCACCAGCCATTGTGCAGTCGTCGTGCAATGGAAGTCGCTGCTGACGCCCGGAGGGCTGTGCCGCACCTGGAAGCCGCCGGAAGGGATCAGTTCGGACAACATGGCCTTCGGTGAACCGCCTGGCAAGGCGATGTCTGCTTCACGGAATTTGGCGTAGCCGTCGACGTCGGTGTAGAGGACGATGTTTTTGAATGTGGTCATGTGCGGGAATCAGGTGAAGGTAGCGATAAAAATGTCCGCCAGCTTGCGATAGCGGACATCAAGGCTACATCCTAACCGATCCTTGCGGCTAATTTGCCGGCATCAGGCTTTGCCTGCTCCGGCGTAGCGCACTGCCAATGTCGCGAGCGAGGCAACAGTCGCCAGTACAACTACACCAGCCCAGCCGAATTGCGACAACAGGAGGCTGCCGAGTGCCGCACCGCTCGCCATGCCGATGAACATGCCGGTAAACAACAATGCATTCAAGCGACTGCGCGCACCCGGGTCTATGCCATAAACGATGGTTTGATGTGCAATCAGTGTCGCTTGCACGCCGAGGTCAAAGCCCACCGTGGCCGCGACCAGCAAAGCCAGTTGCAGATGCACGGGTAACATCGGTGCCAGCAGCATCACGGCAAATGATACCGCTGCCAGACCCGCACCCAAACGCGTCACCAATTCAGGGCCGCGTTTATCGGCCAGCTTGCCGGCCAGTGGTGCGGCCAAAGCACCGGCCGCACCGGCCAGGCCGAAAGAACCGGCGGCAGCACTGCCCAAGTGGAACGGTGCGCCATGCAGCATCACGGCAAGCGTGGACCAGAATGCGCTGAAGCCGAGGGCCAACAAGCCTTGTGCCAATGCCGCCTGACGCAGTGCACCGTGACGACGCCACAATTGCACCATCGAACCCAACAGCTGGACGTATGGCAGTTGTGTGGTTGGCTGGAAGCGTGGCAAGCCGCGCCATGTTGCAACGGCGATCATTGCAACGCCGATCGAGGCGGCGACGTAAACCGAGCGCCAGCCGAATGCCTCGGCACCAAAGCCGCTGATCACGCGTGACAACAAAATGCCGAGCAATAAACCGGTCATCACCGTGCCGACGATTTTGCCGCGATGTGATTCGGGTGCCAGTGTTGCCGCTGCCGGAACGATGTCTTGCGCCATGGTGGCGGTCAGGCCGATCACCAGGCTACTGAGCAGCAACCAGCCAATGCCGGGAGCCAGGCCGCTGAACAACAGGGCCAGTGCCAGCAAGGCGGCTTTGATCAGGATGATGCTGCGGCGGTCATAGCGATCGCCCAAAGGTGCCAGCAATAAAATACCGAGCGCATAGCCAAGCTGGGTCAGCGTCGGTACCAGCCCGATCATGCGGTCGCTGGCGTGGATATCCGCGCCGAGTATGCCCAGCATCGGTTGGCTGTAATACAGCGAAGCGACACTCAAACCGGCACCGGTAGCCAGCAGCAGGATCAGCGAGGCCGGCAGTGCCGGGGCTTCAGCCTGTGTATGTGTGGATTGAATAAGCAACATGGAAATTCCTTCTTATTAGCGACAGAACGGATTTTCCTCTATGCGTTTAAGGTGTGGTAGTAGCCCTAAACGTAGATTTGTTATACGCTTAACGTATGAAAGAATCGGGAAATCCAGGCGTAGACCGCATAGAGCTGATGCAAACCTTTGTCCGCATCGTCGAGGCGGGCAGCCTGTCGGCCGCTGCCGAGCAGCTCAAAACCAGCCAGCCCACGGTGAGCCGGCGCCTGCAGGCGCTGGAACGCAGCCTGGGTTTGCGCCTGTTACAGCGGTCTACCCATGTGATGAAGCTGACCGAGGATGGCGAACGCTGCTTCGCACATGCGAAGGAATTGCTGGATAACTGGAAGGCAATGGAAGCCGATTTGCGCGGCACGCAGGATGAGCCGGAAGGTACCCTGCGCGTACTGGTGCCGCATGCTTTCGGGCAGGAGCATTTGATTGCACCGTTGGCCGATTACCTCGGGCGGTATCCGCGCGTCTCGGTCGAATGGATGCTGCATGACCGCCATCCAGACTTCATTGCGGAAGGCATAGATTGCGCGATCCAGGTCGGTGTAGTCGTCAATCCTTCGGTGGTGGCGATCAAGTTGTTTGATGTGCCGCGCATCATAGTAGCTTCACCGCAGTTGGTGAAAGCGCATGCATCATCGTTGACGGTTGATAAGCTGCACACTTTGCCGTGGCTGGCTTTCCGTACTTTTTATCGGGAAGAGGTCGTGTTGACACGGCAATCCGATGGCGCGGAGCATGCATTCTCGATACAACCGCGCATGAGCACCGACAGCCTGTATGCCTTGCGTACCGCGGTCGCATCGGGTTTGGGTGCGGGGATAGTGTCCGGTTGGCTGGTGGCCGACGATATTGCGCAAGGGCGCTTGTTGCATCTCGTGCCGGATTGGCGCGCACCGCCTTTGCCGGTCTACCTGGTGTATCCGCATGCGCGTTACTATCCGGCGCGCTTGCGTCTCTTCCTCGATACCATGCGAGCGATAAAACCGTTGGGACAGGAGTTGGGTGTACCCAAGGGTGGGAAAGAAATATCCAGCAAGCAGCCTTAAGCGGCCGCCGTCACAAACTCTATCATCACGCCCGGCGTCGGTACGACAAACAATTGCCGCTCTCCGCTAATGGGTACTTCCGACGATTCGTATTCATATGTCGCCGCCTGCAGTTTCGCGAGCAGCTTATTCCAATCCGCTGCACTGTCCACCCTGAAGGCAATGTGATCGATGCGCGTAGGCGACTTCGTGAGCGACCGTTCGGAGTTGGTCTTGATCAGGTGGATCACGGCTTTGCCGTCGTGGTACAGCCAGTAGCCTTCAAAGCCGAAAGGCGGACGTTCACCGACAGTCAGTCCTGCGATGTCGCAAAAAAATACTCGTACCGCTTCCAGTTGCGGCGTGACGATGGTGGCGTGATCTATTTTCATGCGGCTATTGTAATGAATTAACGTTTATTGCTATAGGGCAATTCTCATGGTTAGAATGCAGCCTCAATTCAAACAGGGAAGCATTAATAGTATGAAGTCTATGGTGAAGGCGCGCAGCGCTGTGGCGTGTGTAGTGGCAAGTCTGGTTTTGTTGGGCTGTGGCAGTGGCGAGGGCATAGATGCGAAACTCGCCAGCGACTCTGAAGCGGCTTACCGCACTTCATTGAACAAGGCATGGTTAAAGATGTCGGCCGACGAGCAAAACTCCTATAACTGGGCGGTGAATAACCTGGGACTGGACATGTTCCTCGTTAAATATCCGAATGCAACGCCGCGTGAAGTCATCAATCGCCAGGCCGATGAATACATCAAGGCCGTCAATGAGCGGATCGCGACGACCGCCGCAGAGTACGCACAGAAAAAGAAAACACTGGATGAGCAAGAAGCCATCCTCGCGCAAGTCGATGCAGAGCTGGGCAAGATCACGACTTCAGCTATTGCAATCGTGCGCGGCGCATCCTTCGGCGATCCGGAAATCCGTTACACCATCACGAACAATAGTCGTTTCAATGTTTCCAAAGCCTATTTGAATGCATGGGTATTTGTCGATGGTGAACAGACATCGAACCGCGGTTGCCGTGTATTCGGCTACTTCAAGGGCGATGGTGGTTTGAGCGCCGGAAAGACACTGAACGCCAGGCATAATATGTTCAGCAGCTGCGACGCCTGGAAAACACTGGAAGTAAAAAACGCCAGGCAATTGCAATATCAAATGGAAATCGACAAGGAGAGTGTCGAAGACTTTGGCGAACGCAAGATACGCCCGAGCTTTTCACCGACCAAAGCCGACTATGAAAAGCAGTTGAAGCAGGATGCAGAGAATGTTGCGGCGGCAGTCAAGATCAAAGCTGATCTAAAAAAATAAGCAGCACTGAAAGCTACACCCCTGGTGCAAAAAAACTGCACCAGACTTGCCTTGGGTAACTGCTCAGCCTGATTAACTAAACTGGGTGATAGCGCGATTCTGCGCAAAGCTCCAGCCGGAAACAAGATTGCCAGTGGCCTTCGTATTCGCCAACTGCGTTGTATAAGTCCAGAGTATCTCGGTGAAATTCAGTTTGAACTGTTCGGTCGGCATATCGTCGGGATGCGACTGGAACTGGATTTCACTCAACATGGCGTCACGTAAAGCCAGCGTAATGATGTTGCTGGTCTTGTCGCCGGAATTACGTGCGATATAAAGCATGGTCGGTTGATCCTTGCCTTCGCCCAGTGGTTGCGCGCGTAAACAGTGGTCATATAACTTTACCGATGTCTTGTCGACGTATTTCACGCACGTCAATTCGGTGATGATAGGGCGACTAGCCGCAGCGTTATCGTGAGCCTGTTCACCGGTAATCGCAGTCTTGAGCCGGATACCTTGGTGTACCGAAACGAGTTCTAAACATCTGCCCAGATTCAGACCTGCATCCTGCCATTGCGGATCTATTAATGAGCCGCCTGTTTCGTCATTGGTGGTAGGTATAAAGTCAGGATCGCCGGGTTGCAGCAGGATTAAATCCATAGCTATGTTTTAGTTCTTATAAGTGTGTGGGGCGGAGGCAGCAGTGTACGTTTAGTTGCCGAAGTAACCTATGCCCTTGGCAGCCATCGCTGCACACAGGATCATCGCTCCCAGCAGCATCAGTTCCGCATGGATGATGCCACGCAGCTTGCGGTTCTGCGCATCAGTCAGTTCAGGCACCACGCCTTGCTTCAGCGATTTATTCCACTTCAGGAAAGTCATGGTCGGGTGGATCGAGATCAGGCCGACGACGATGAAGAGTGCCATCTTGATGATGAAGGGGGCGCTGTGCATGTAATAGTCCGCACCCTTTTCAAAATACATCACACGCAAACTACCGATGATCAGGATCAGGCCGGCGGCGACGCCGTAGATGGCGTCGTAGCGCTGGATTTTCTTTGCAGTTGCGAGGGTTAACGGTTGCTTCAGCAATAGCATCTCGAAGGCCAGCGTCAGCATGATGGCCAGGAAGGCTATGTGGTGGAGGAAGGCGATGAGTGCAGCCATGTGTTCTCTCTTAGTCTTAAATCAGTGATTTACTTTTATGCATTGTCTTATTTCGATATTTCATTAGATCGAAGTTGGATTTCTTGGGTAGAGGAAGATGTAGGGTAGGTGACAGGTAGATGAATGTTGTTATGAACTACTGGAGGACATGTGACGGCTGGGGCGGTTAGGGTTCCTGGCAGTGCGCCGGAAATAGTTGTTGCTTTCTCTTTGGACTGAGTTTGATCAACCGGCTTTGTTCCGAAAGCGAGAGTTGCGGAAAGAATGATTATGGCAATCCCGATGATTCCATAAAACCAATCCATCTTGTGTCGTGAATGAGCGGTGAATCCCAATACTTTTACTGGACTAGACTTGCTAATCTCAGTTCCGAGTGAGATTTCTATGCCCAATTCCTGAAGACGCAACTCCACGGGAGCGGCAGCTTTTACTGCACCGTTAAGCAGTCTGTGATACCACATACGATCCATAAGGTAAAAGGCTATCCAAGGAAGAATAGAGCAAAAAACAACAAGTCCTGCCACTGATATCGTTGTGCCCAATATAGTAATAAAGCCGCCGTCCTTTATCGCGTAGCCACCAAGACCAATGAACGCACCCGTAACAATTAGCGCAAAATTACGTATCCTCAACTCAAGATCATTGAAGTGCTGTTGTACATCAATAATTTTTTTCCAAATTTCTACTTGAATTGTGATTTCGTTCATGTTTTTTCATCTTTAAGTATTGAAATAATTTCTGAAAATGAAGAGTGAAGTGTGTACGTAGGTTTAATCGCTCCGGGGCTAAGTGCCGATTGTTCTCGGTCTACCATTTCAGTTGTCCAATGCGTCACTTTTTTTAGTAGATCATACTGTTCTGCCTTGTGTTGAGCGGCTCCATATTTTGCATGTATATCCATAACACCGGCTTCTTGAGCCATATGGATATCTTTTAATAGATTGTCGCCAACATATGCGGTTTCGGCTTTAGTAAATCCTAGTTCCTCAATGATTGATGAAAGAATATGAGGATTTGGTTTTAATTCGCCTTCAGGCGTTAACCTGTGATCGGTAAATTTGAGCTGATAGGTCGCGCTATCGTATCTGCGTATTTCTTCACTGTTAAAAGGAATCTCATGATCTGGAGGGGAATAAAGAACATCTATTACGCCATCTAAATCTAATTTTCTGAAGCGATAGTTTGTATAAAACGCTTTGGATTCGGTAAAAGCTGCGATGACTATTCCAGACTGCTTTAGCTCTCGAAGTGTTTCAAGTACTTGAGGATACAACTTCAAGTGTTTACGCCGAACTACCCTATATTCATCGATTGCTGGTTGCATTGCTGAAAGAAGATTGGCGCCGTATAGTTCGATGAGGCACGGTAATTCGGTCAATAGAAAAGCGTATTCGCTGGTGCCGTGTTTTTGATGGACGATGCTGCATTCTGCGTAAAATCTGTCAGGATCTATCCCCGATATATCCAATGCGCGGCGAGCCATTGCGGAGAAAGTTTCAAACCATAAGGCTTGCCAATCTAGAAGTGTATTGTCTACGTCAGTTACAAGTAATTTCTTCAAGGTGCCTACATTTTAAGATTGGGCGTGTTACAGCATTACTCATTTATACGATAACACGGGAGGGTATTTGAGTTTGAGTTGTATAAATTTGGTGTGTTTGACATTAAAATGGATAACGCCCTTAACTTGAGGGCGTTGTTTATTGATTCAGATACCTTGTAGTAGGGTAATGTTAATTTACTTCCCCCAACCATCCTTCAAAGTCACCACCCGATTAAACACAGGCTTCCCAGCCGTGCTATCGACGCGATCCGCAACAAAGTAACCATGACGCTCAAACTGTAATTTTTCATCCGGCTGTACTGAAGCCACGCCAGGTTCCACAAACGCTGTCACCACTTCTTTCGAATTCGGATTCAGCGCCAGCTTGAAGTCCTTGCCGCCTGCATCCGGATGCGGGTCGGTGAAGAGGCGGTCGTACAAGCGTACTTCGGCTTCCAGCGCGTGTGCGGCGCTAACCCAGTGCAGATTGCCTTTGACTTTGTAATTAGCTGAACCTTCGGTGCCGGATTTGCTGTCGGGGAAGTAGGTGCAGTGGACGGCGGTGATGTTGCCGTTGGCATCCTTGTCCGCGCCCACGCATTCAACTACATAGCCATAACGCAGGCGTGCCTTGTTGCCGGGGAAGAGGCGGAAGTAGCCTTTGCTTGGCACTTCCATGAAGTCTTCCTGTTCTATCCACAGTTCCTTGCTGATCGGGAAAGTGCGGTTGCCACGCTCCGGATGATGCGGATGCACCGGTGCCGAACATTCGACAGTTTCGCCTTCGGGGAAGTTGTCGATGATGAGTTTGAGCGGACGCAGTACCGCGATGGCACGTGGCGCTTTTTCATCGAGGTCTTCGCGTAGTGCGCCTTCGAGCACGCTGTAGTCTATCCAGCCGTCGGATTTGGTGACGCCTGTACGCTCGCACATCAATTGGATCGCTTCCGGCGTGTAGCCGCGACGGCGCATACCGACGATGGTAGGCATACGCGGGTCATCCCAGCCTTCGACGATGCTTTCTTCTACCAGTTGGCGCAGCTTGCGTTTGCTGGTGACGATGTAGGTCAGGTTGAGGCGCGAGAATTCGTATTGATGCGGCAGCGGCTTGGCGAAGTAGCCGCCTTCAGCCAGGCGCTCGAGGACCCAGTCATAGAACGGACGGTGATCCTGGAACTCGAGCGTACAGACCGAATGCGTGATGTTTTCTATCGCGTCTTCTATCGGGTGCGCGTAGTCGTACATCGGATACACGCACCATTTGTCGCCGGTGCGATGGTGATGGGCGTGACGGATGCGGTAGATAGCCGGGTCGCGCAGGTTCATGTTCGGTGATGCCATGTCGATCTTGGCACGCAGGATGTGCGCGCCATCTTCGAATTCACCAGCCTTCATGCGGCGGAACAAGTCCAGCGATTCGGCGGCCGGACGGTCGCGGAAAGGCGAGTTCTTGCCCGGTTCGCCGAAGTTGCCGCGGTTCTTTGCCATGTCTTCGGCGGATTGGCTGTCGACATAGGCGTGGCCCTGGTTGATCAGGTATTCGGCCATTTCATACAACTGGTCGAAGTAGTCGCTGGCGAAGTAGAGGTGTTCCTTGTCGCCTTCTTTCCAGTCAAAGCCCAGCCATTTGACGCTGTCGATGATGGTGTCTACGTATTCCTGTTCTTCCCTGGTCGGATTGGTGTCGTCGAAGCGCAGGTTGCAGCGGCCGGCGTAGTCGCGTGCGAGGCCGAAGTTGAGGCAGATCGATTTGGCATGGCCGATGTGCAGGTAACCGTTCGGTTCCGGCGGGAAGCGGGTGATGACCTTGGGCAGCGGCTGGCCATCCTTGCCCACACGATTTTCGTGTTTGCCGGCGGCGAGATCGGCTTCGATGATGCCGCGCAGGAAGTTGGAAGGGGCCGGGGTCGGATTGGTGCTGCCGTTCTTTGAATCGTTGCTCATGGATACGTGGTCTGGGCTGGGCGCAGGTTAGTGCGCAATATTAAGAAGTAAAGGGCATTTTACCCGAGGCGGCCGGGTGTTGAACCATAAATGGCTGAAGCCGGCCGCAGACGGGTTTTTGCTGATGCGCGGCGGGCCCGGGATGGTGCCTGGTGCATCAAGTTTGTGGGGCGGAAGGGCTGGTAAGTCATTGAGGACATTATGTCCTAGGGCTTTATGTCCAATGTTGATCGCGGTTTTCTTAAACTAGAATAAAGCGACTTCGATTGAGATGTCATGCAGCGTCTTGAGGGAGTGCTCCTCACGCCGGATAGTGTCAAGTAATAGCCTGGAAATACTCAAAATGACGGATTGGACCCTTATAAGCTTCGTAACCTTCAAGGTTCTCGTGCTCGGCATTGGCATGTTCTTCGCCATCAAGTGGCATTACGATCAAGGGACGAAGGAGAAGGACAGCGCGAAGGAGAAGCGCGCGGTGCTACGCGCGGGCGGCAAGGTTGCCATAGTCTTCGTGCTAACGCTCGCAGTCCTGGTGTTTGTCACCTTCATCTTTGCCACGAAGCTCGGTCTGGACTTGAACCTCCCATAGTGGCAAGGTTTCGCCTGTTGATATCCAGTGATGCGTCTGTCGGACAGCGTCGGCAGGCGAGTTATTGCACCTCCATGCTATTTACGTAGCCTTTAACGTTCCCATCGCTTGAATTCGCCGGCGAAAGCGGACATTCATATACCCCTAGAGATCAAGTGGCAATCCGGATACGAACGGTTGGCAACTTTGCGTTGCCGCTTTAGCAGCAACATTCGTGCTAATACCCGCTTGTTTGCACTTGTGCTTACGCGTGTAAAAACAGCTTCAACTGGCGGAGGCCGTTTTGGCTGCGTCGGGTTTGCCGGCCAGCCGGGCTTTTTCCTTGTCTTTTTCTTTTTGCAGGCGTTTGATGACGCCGCGCTCTATGTACATCAGGTAGAGCAGTATAAAGATGGGCAACAGCAGCGCCAGGAAGCCTGCATATTGATAGGCAAAAGCGGCACCAACCGCGCCGATGCCGAAGGCGAGCACCGGCCACAGGAATTTGATGCAGCGTTGTTTGACCGCTTCATTGGCGGAGCCGAATATGACGTCCACCGAATCGATCACGAGCTGGGTTACGTTGCCGGTCATCATGGCGGTCGGCGCGAGGTGGGACAACAGCAGGCGGCCGCAAGCGCTGTGCGTGCCCATTGCCATCGCACCGACGATGCCGGCCAGTTCCGCCATCAGCGTGGGTTCATTGCCGATCGGGCTGGCGAGGTAGCCGAGCACCATGAAGGCGATCAACAGGATCAGTTGCAGGATGTAGGCGTACCACAGTGCGTGCAGGCCGCGTTTGAGCAGGGATGCGATGAACAGGCGGGCAAAGACGACGCCGAAGATGAAGGCCGGGAAGGCGAGGATTTTGAGGAGCAGCGGCCCGCCTTGCGGGTGCGCCATCTCTGCGCCGATCAGTACAAAGTTGCCGGTGACGTGCGCGGTAAATAAACCAAACAGTGCAACGAAACCTAATGTGTCCACATAGCCGGCGAGGAAGCCGAGGCTGCTATTTTGAATCTTGTGACGCATTTCACTACGCTTCATCGATTCTCCACTCCATGCAAAACATAGTCACAGTAAATCATACAAGCAGTACTGCACACGATGTGTAGATCGTGGCAGTACTAATTGGTTTTGATACTTGTAACAATATTCGCACAAAGCAATGACACTGGCGTTACGAGAGTGTGAAGCGATGTGAAAAACGCTGCTGCGTATGTTGCTTAGTAACCGACCGCCTGCCCGTCACGACGTGGATCGCTGGCGGCGATGTAGCCGTTTTCGGTTTTCCAGATGAATTGGCCGGCACCGAAATCCATATAGCTGTCGGCGATGTTTTCTATCTTGTGGCCGCGTGCCAGCAAGGCAGCGCGTACATCCGGCGGCATGGTTTCCTCGACGTCGACCGACATCCCGACATTGACTTTCCAGCGCGGTGCATCGCAGGCTGCCTGCGGTTGCTGATTGTAGGACAGCATGCGGATCAGGGTTTGTACATGGCCTTGCGGTTGCATATTGCCACCCATGACGCCGAAGCTCATTTCCGGTTTGCCATCCTTGCTGAGGAAGCCCGGGATGATGGTGTGGAACGGACGTTTGTTCGGTGCCACGCAGTTTGGATGGCGCGGGCTGGTGTTGAAGCTGAAGCCGCGGTTTTGCAGGCTGATACCGGTATTTGGAACCACCACGCCGGAGCCGAAGCCCATGTAGTTGGACTGGATGAAGCTGACCATCATGCCGCTTTCATCTGCCGCGGTCAGGTAGATGGTGCCGCCTTTTGGTGGCGTGCCATGGCTGGCGCGGGTGGCCTGGTCCATATTGATCAGCTTGGCGCGTTCGCTCAGGTAGCCGTCGTCCAGCAAGTCCTTGACCGTGACTTCGGTCATGTATTTTTCATCGGCAACCCATTTGTAGGTATCGGCGAAGGCCAGCTTCATTGCTTCGATCTGCATGTGCTGTGCTTCGACCGAATCGACCGGGAAGCGTTTGATGTCGAGCTTGTCGAGGATGCCGAGTGCGATCAGCGCGGCGATACCCTGGCCGTTCGGCGGGATTTCGTGCACGGTGTGGCCGGCGTAGTTTTTCTGGATAGGCGTGACCCATTCCGGCTGGAAACCGGCGAGGTCGGCCAATGTCATGACTGCGCCGTTTTCTTTCGCGTAGTTGACGATGGATTCGGCCAGCTCGCCACGGTAGAAGGATTCGCCATTGCTTTCGGCGATTTTGGTCAGGGTCTTGGCGGCATCGCTGAAGACGAATTGTTCGCCTACATGCGGCGCGCGACCATGCGGCATGAAGGCTTGGGCAAAGCCGGGCTGGTTTTTCAGGATCGGAATCGCGTTATTCCATTTTTTCTGTACGACCGGCGCGACCATGTGGCCGCGGGCGGCCAGCTCGATCGCCGGTTCCAGCAGGTCGGCGAACGGCAGTTTGCCGAATTTTTGCGACAGTGCGACCCAGCCGGCGATGGCGCCGGGTACGGTCACTGCATCCCAGCCGCGTTCCGGGATCAGGTTGTTGTGTTTTTGCTTGAAGTAATCGGTGGTCCAGCCGGCCGGCGAAGTACCGGAGCTGTTCAGGCCATGCAATTGATTGCCATCCCACACCAGCGCGAAAGCATCGCTGCCAAGGCCGCAGGAAACCGGCTCGACGATGGTGATGGCAGCCGCTGCGGCAATGGCGGCGTCCACGGCGTTGCCGCCTTTTAGCAACATGCGCAAACCGGCTTGGGCCGCCAGCGGTTGCGAGGTGGAGACCACGTTGCGCGCAAACAGCGGTGCACGGATGGATGGGTAGGGGTTGGCCCAGTCGAATGTTGACATGTGTATTCCTGATTGAGTTGAAGGCAAAGTCGCGCCGGGGTGAACTCAATTTCAGCCCGTTCCGGCGGATTGCGGTAGCGCGGACATTTTATATGTTGTTGCGAATTCGGTCTTGTGTAACGGGTCTTGTGTTGAAAAAGCAGGAAGCTCGGCTATATTGACAGCAGCACGCTGATATACACTGTGCGCTCTTGAGTCGATTGGAATAACACTATGTGGCCATATCCCAAGATTGTTGCGCACCGCGGTGGCGGCGTACTAGCACCGGAAAACACGATAGCCGCGATGCGCTGCGGTTTGACGCATGGTTTTTATGCGGTCGAGTTCGACGTGATGCTGTCCAAGGACGGCGTTCCCATCGTTATGCATGATCCGGATTTCGGGCGGACGGTGGAAGGGGCAGGCAATGTGGCCGACTTTAGCGCGCAGGAGCTGACCGAGCGCGATGCAGGTGCCTGGTTCGGCGTCGACTTTATAGGCGAGCCGATCCCGACCTTTGAGCAAGTCGCGCACTTTTGCAACCATCACAATATCTGGATGAATATAGAGATCAAGCCGGTGCCGGGCTATGAAGACCGCACTGGCTGGGTGGTGGCGCAGGCGACCAAACGCATGTTTGAACATACACTGGATCGCTCCCCCGGCGCTTTGCCACTGTTGTCATCGTTTTCCTTCGAGGCCTTGCAGGCGGCACAACTGGCGGCACCGGACATCCCGCGTGCTTTCCTGGTCGATGAAGTGCCACCGGACTGGCATGAGCGCCTGCTGGCGCTGGGCGCGATTTCACTCAATACCAACCACAAACACCTGACGCCGCTACTGGCGCGGGCGGTGAAAGAGGCCGGATTCGGGCTTTTTTGCTATACCGTCAACGATGTGGCCCGGGCGAAGGAAATCCTGGCCTGGGGCGTGGATGGCTTTTGTACCGACCGTATCGACCTGATCGGCCCGCATTTCGGCGAAGAACCCGCGCATATTTCCCCTTCACTGCGCTGAGCACTTTCCTGTGTCGGCAACCATACGACGGGCAGGGTTATCCGGCCCATATCACGTATAATCTCCCGTTTGCACCACCCATTTCCTTACTTTTAGCCAGAACATGAACTCGTCCGAAATCCGCGAAAAATTCCTGAAGTTCTTCGAATCCAAAGGCCACACGATCGTGGCATCCAGTCCGCTGGTGCCCGGCAACGATCCTACGCTGATGTTCACCAACTCGGGGATGGTGCAGTTCAAGGATGTGTTCCTCGGCGAAGACAAGCGCCCATATACCCGCGCCACCTCGGTCCAGGCTTGCCTGCGCGCCGGCGGCAAGCACAATGACCTGGAAAACGTCGGTTATACCGCGCGTCACCATACTTTCTTTGAAATGCTGGGTAACTGGAGCTTTGGCGATTACTTCAAGCGCGATGCGCTGAAATGGTCGTGGGAACTGTTGACACAGGTTTACGGCTTGCCGGCCGAGAAATTGCTGGCCACCGTGTATATCGAGGATGACGAAGCCTTCGATATCTGGACCAAGGAAATCGGCTTGCCGCCTGAGCGCGTGATCCGCATCGGCGACAACAAGGGTGGTCGCTATAAATCGGATAACTTCTGGATGATGGCCGATACCGGTCCATGCGGTCCTTGCTCGGAAATTTTCTATGACCACGGTCCTCACATCGCCGGCGGTCCTCCGGGCAGCCCGGATGAAGACGGTGATCGCTTCATCGAAATCTGGAACAACGTTTTCATGCAATTCGATATGGCGGAAGACGGCTCGGTCAAACCGCTGCCGGCACCTTGCGTCGATACCGGCATGGGCCTGGAGCGTCTCGCTGCGATCCTGCAACACGTGCACAGCAACTACGAGATCGATACCTTCGAGGCTTTGATCAAGGCCGCCGGTCGTGAAACCAATACCAAAGACCTCAGCAATAATTCGCTGAAAGTCATCGCCGACCACATCCGCGCCACCGCATTCCTGGTCGCCGACGGCGTGATTCCTAGCAATGAAGGTCGTGGTTATGTACAGCGCCGCATCATCCGCCGCGCGATTCGCCACGGTTACAAGCTCGGCCAAAAGAAACCTTTCTTCCACAAATTGGTGAAAGACCTGGTCGAGCAAATGGGCGAAGCCTATCCAAAACTGAAAGCCGATGCACAACGCATTACCGATGTGCTGAAAGCGGAAGAAGAGCGCTTCTTTGAAACGCTGGCAAACGGCATGGAAATCCTTGACGGGGCGCTGGCCGGCGATGCCAAGGTATTGCCGGGTGAAGTCGCATTTAAATTGCACGATACCTTCGGCTTCCCGCTCGACCTGTCGGCGGACGTATGTCGTGAACGTGGCTTGAGCGTCGATGAGGCAGGCTTTGCCGCCGCGATGGAAAAACAAAAGGCCGCAGGTCGTGCCGCCGGCAAGTTCAAGATGGAACGCGCAGTCGAATACACCGGCGCGGGCAATACCTTTACCGGTTACGAACACCTGGAAGAGCAGGCGACCGTGGTTGGCCTGTACTTCGAAGGTACGGCAGTGCAAAGCCTGAAAGAAGGCCAGGCCGGTATCGTGGTGCTGGATACCACACCGTTCTATTCGGAGAGTGGTGGCCAGGTCGGCGACCAGGGTTTCATCAGTGCCGAAGGCGTGCAGTTCGGCGTCGAAGATACGCAAAAAATCAAAGCCGATGTCTACGGCCACCATGGCGTGCAGACGCAAGGTACGTTAACGGTCGGCGACAAGGTCAAGGCTGCAGTGGACGGTGCACGTCGTGCCGCCACCATGCGCAACCACTCGGTGACCCACATCATGCACAAAGCCTTGCGCGAAGTGCTGGGCGACCATGTGCAGCAAAAAGGTTCGCTGGTGGATCCGGATAAAACCCGTTTCGACTTTGCGCACAATGCACCGGTGACACGTGAGCAAATCCTCGAAATCGAAAAACGCGTGAATGCGGAAATCCTGTTGAACTCGGATACGCAAGCCCGTGTAATGGATATCGAATCGGCACAAAAGACCGGCGCACTGATGCTGTTCGGTGAAAAGTATGGCGAAACCGTACGCGTACTGGACATCGGTTCCAGCCGTGAATTGTGCGGCGGTACCCACGTCAGTCGTACCGGCGATATCGGTTTGTTCAAGGTCATGGGTGAAAGCGGCGTGGCGGCAGGTGTGCGTCGTATCGAAGCGATTACCGGTGCCAAGGCATTGGGCTATGTGCAAGACCTGGAAGCGGTCATCCATAGCGCGGCAGCGATGATGAAGACCCAGCCGGCAGAACTGGAACCACGCCTGGCACAGGTGCTGGACCAGATGAAGGCGCTGGAACGCGAAGTCGGTGCACTGAAAGGCAAGCTGGCGTCGTCGCAAGGCGATGAATTGCTGGCACAGGCCGTCGATGTCAAAGGCATCAAGGTATTGGCAGCGGTATTGGAAGGTGCCGATGTGGCAACCCTGCGCAGCACCATGGACAAATTGAAAGACAAGTTGAAAACCGCCGCCATCGTATTGGCAGCTGTCAACGACGGCAAGGTCAGCCTGATTGCAGGCGTCACCGCGGATTCGATCGCCAAGGTTAAAGCCGGTGACCTGGTCAACTTTGTCGCGCAGCAAGTCGGCGGCAAGGGTGGCGGCAAGCCGGATATGGCGCAAGCCGGCGGCACGGATGCAAGTGGCTTACCGGCCGCCTTGCAAGGCGTCGCCGCCTGGGTAGGCGAACGCGCTTAATTTATTTGTGACGGCGCAAGCGGGTTTGTTTACCTGCTTGCGCCGTTTGCTTTTTGTGGCGGGAACGGCATTTTTTCCGCACGGCATGAAAAAGCGGCAGCAGTTTGCAAGTAATTGTTAAATAAGATGTATCCCCGGCCCACGGCCATTCCCTTAAGGTGTTTGAGAGTAGAATCAAATGCCTGATTTATCAGAACGCATTTCGCCGATAGGGGTGTATGGGTTCTCGTTACTGAAGTGAGAGTATGACCATGGAATTTACCAAAGACCTCGATGCACGGGGTTTGAATTGCCCTCTGCCAATTTTGAAAACCAAGAAGGCCTTGGCGGAGATGGTGAGCGGGCAGGTGCTGCGTGTACAGGCTACCGACCCGGGTTCGGTACGCGATTTCCAGGCTTTCGCCAAACAAACAGGTAACCAGTTGCTGGAGCAAAGCCAGCAAGATGAAGTCTTTACCTTCTTCATGCAACGCAAATAAGCAGACGGGCGCCGCGCTCTATATCTGATCAGCGTCGCGCCCCTGTTTTATCCCCAATCGCAGGATATATACGGCTTGAGCCCAAGCACCGACCTGCATCCATTCCCCCGGTTTATCCCTACCGCCAGGCTGGTCATAAGGGCCGGAACTGAGCTTCTGCGCCACTTCCGTTTATAATCTTTCTTAGTTTACATTTACGTCCTTGTGACTTTTTCAAAGGCATAGCTATGAAAGTGTTGGTTCCAGTCAAACGTGTGGTCGATTTCAACGTCAAGGTCCGCGTCAAATCGGATCAGTCCGGCGTCGATATCGCCAACGTCAAAATGTCGATGAACCCCTTCGATGAAATCGCTGTGGAAGAAGCGACCCGGCTGAAAGAAGCCGGTAAGGCGACAGAAATCATCGCTGTCTCCTGCGGCGTCCTGCAATCGCAGGAAACCCTGCGTACCGCCATGGCCATCGGCGCGGATCGCGCGATCCTGGTGGAAACCGATGTCGAGTTGCAGCCGTTGGCAGTCGCCAAATTGCTGAAGGCAATTGCCGATAAAGAACAGCCGCAACTGATCATCCTCGGCAAGCAAGCCATCGATGACGATGCCAACCAGACCGGCCAGATGCTGGCCGCGCTGCTGGACTGGCCGCAAGCGACTTATGCGTCGAAAGTGGAAATCGATGGCGACAAGGTTAAGGTCACACGTGAAGTCGACGGCGGCCTCGAAGTCGTATCGCTGACATTGCCGGCGATCGTGACGACCGACTTGCGTTTGAATGAACCGCGTTATGTGACTTTGCCTAATATCATGAAGGCGAAGAAAAAGACGCTGGAAAACTTCAAGCCGGCCGACCTCGGCGTCGATGTCACGCCGCGCCTGAAAACCCTGAAAGTCGTTGAGCCGGCGAAGCGCTCGGCAGGCATCATCGTGCCGGACGTGAAAACACTGGTCGAAAAACTCAGGAACGAAGCCAAAGTCATTTAATCATCTGCAGCAGCGTGTGCACGGCACCGCTGCTCCATAGCTATACATCACAGGAATTCAACATGACAGCACTCGTCATTGCCGAACACGATAATGCTTCCCTCAAGGGCAGCACCCTGCATACCATTACCGCTGCCGCACTATGCGGCGGTGAAGTACACGTCCTGGTCGCCGGCCACCAGGCTGATGCAGCGGTACAAGCCGCCGCAAAGATTGCAGGCGTCAGCAAAGTACTGGTCGCCGACGGCGTACAGTTTGCCGACGGCCTGGCTGAAAACATAGCGGCGCAGGTATTGGCGCTGGCTGCCAATTATTCACACATCCTGGCACCGGCAACCGCCTACGGTAAAAACATCTTGCCGCGCGTGGCCGCCAAGCTGGACGTGGCGCAGATTTCCGAAATCACCAAAGTGGTTTCCGCCGATACCTTCGAGCGTCCTTTCTATGCCGGTAACGCGATTGCAACCGTGCAATCGGCAGATGCGGTGAAAGTGATCACCGTGCGTGGCACGGCTTTTGACTCCGCGGCAGAAGGCGGTTCGGCAACAGTTGAAAACGTCACTGCAGTGGCTGATTCCGGTAAATCGTCTTTCGTCTCGCGTGAACTGGCAACCTCGGCCCGTCCTGAGCTGACCGCTGCCAAGATCGTCGTCTCCGGCGGTCGTGGCCTGGGCTCGGAAGAAAGCTTCAAGATCCTTGAGCCGCTGGCTGACAAGCTGGGTGCGGCGATGGGTGCTTCGCGTGCGGCGGTCGACGCCGGTTACGTACCCAACGATTGGCAAGTCGGCCAGACCGGCAAGATCGTTGCGCCTGAACTGTATATCGCGGTCGGTATTTCCGGCGCGATCCAGCATCTGGCCGGTATGAAGGATTCAAAAACCATCGTTGCGATCAACAAGGATCCGGAAGCGCCGATTTTCTCGGTGGCGGATTACGGCATTGTCGGCGATCTGTTTGAAATCGTACCGCAGCTGGTAACGGAACTGGGTTAAGCAAGACAAAGCGACTGCAGCGGCCGGGTGTCGCTGCGGCAAAAATGGGCAGGGCGGGCAGCAGATGTAGTGCGTTCAGGTTTTTTTCTGGCACACTGCAAATAGCTGAACGTCCTGCCCATTTCCTTTTAGGAGTCTTGCATGAGTTACGTTGCCCCCTTGAAAGACATGTTGTTCGTGATGAACGAACTGGCCGACTTGGCTGCTATCAATGCCTTGCCCGGCTGCGAAGATGCGACGCCGGAAACGGTGGAAGCGGTGCTGGAAGAAAATGCGCGCTTTTGCGGTGAAGTGATTGCGCCGCTGAACCAGGCCGGTGATCGTCATCCGAGTGTATGGAAAGATGGCACGGTCACGACCACGCCCGGCTTCAAGGAAGCCTTCAGGGCGTATGCTGCGGCAGGTTGGCAAGGTGTCCAGCATCCGGCTGATTTCGGCGGCCAGGGTTTGCCCAAGCTGGTGGCGACACCATGCATGGAAATGCTGAACTCGGCCAGCCTGTCGTTTGCCTTGTGTCCCTTGTTGACCGATGGCGCGATTGAAGCCTTGATGACGGCCGGCTCCGATCAGCAAAAAGAAAAATTCCTGCCCAATTTCATCGCCGGTAAATGGACCGGCACCATGAACCTGACCGAACCGCAAGCGGGTTCCGACCTGGCGTTGGTGCGTACGCGCGCGGTGCCGCAAGGCGATGGTACTTACAAGATTTCCGGCACCAAGATTTTCATCACCTATGGTGAACACGATATGGCGGAAAACATCATCCACCTGGTGCTGGCGCGTACGCCGGATGCGCCGGAAGGGGTGAAGGGGATTTCACTATTCCTGGTGCCGAAGTTCCTGGTCAATGAAGACGGCTCGCTGGGCGCACGCAATGATGCGTTCTGCGTCTCGATTGAACACAAGCTGGGGATCAAGGCGAGCCCGACCGCAGTGCTGCAATTCGGTGATCACGGTGGCGCTATCGGGACCCTGATCGGGCAAGAGAATCGCGGCCTGGAAACCATGTTCATCATGATGAATGCGGCCCGCTTCGCGGTTGGCATACAAGGCATTAGCGTGGCGGAACGGGCCTATCAAAAGGCCGTCGCTTATGCGAAAGACCGTGTGCAATCGAAAGACCTCGAAGGTTCGGCGACTGCGGTGTCGATTATCCATCAGCCGGATGTACGACGCATGCTGATGTCGATGCGGGCGCAGATCGAGGCAGCGCGTGCGCTGGCCTATGTCGGCGCATCCGCCTTTGATATTGCGCATCATCACAGCGATGAAAAAGTACGTGATGCGCAACAAGCCTTTTACGAATTCCTGGTGCCCATCATCAAGGGCTGGTCGACCGAGATGTCCATCGATGTCGCATCGACCGGTTTGCAAATCCATGGCGGCATGGGCTTCATCGAAGAAACCGGTGCGGCGCAATACTATCGTGACGCGCGTATCCTGACGATTTATGAAGGCACGACCGCGATCCAGGCGAATGATCTGGTTGGCCGCAAAACCGTACGTGATGGGGGCGCGGTGGCGCGCGGCATTATTGCCGCAGTACGCGCCACCGAATCGGAACTGGCGCGCGCAGCCACGCCGGACCTGAAGGCAATCGGTGTACACCTGGCGGCGGCCTCGACGGCGCTGGAAGATGTGGTCGCCTATGTTGTAGCGAATATTCAATCCGATATCAAAGGCGTGTTCGCCGGCAGCGTGCCTTACCTGAAGCTGGCCGGTATTGTGCTGTGCGGCTGGCAGATGGGACGTGCAGCGTTGATTGCGCAAGCGAAGCTGGATGCCGGTAGCGGTGATGCGAAGTTCTATCAGGCCAAGATTGCGACTGCACGTTTTTTTGCTGATTATTTCCTGTCGCAGGCCGGCGCTTATCGCAGCGCGATTACCGGCGGCAGCGCAGGCGTATTGGCGCTGGATGAATCACAGTTCTGAGCCGGCTTAGCGCAGGCGTCCTATATAGCCGCGGTCGACGGGGTCGGCATTATCTGTTGCGGCTGGTGTGGCTGTCGGTGTTGTCGCAGCGGGTGCAGGAGCGGATGGTGCCGGCTCCTGCAGCCGTGCCAGCAGGGGCTGGCGCGGTTCGGTACGGACGAATAAACCTTCTTCGCCAAAAAACACTTCCTGCAATTTCTGTCCCAGTTCCTGTACTTCTTCACTGGTCGACAACGAAGCCATTTTCAACAGGTAGCGGCAGTAAGCGGGATCGATACGCATGTATTCGATATCGATCACGCGCCCGCTCTGCCGCCTCAGGTTCACATGCAGCCGACCCATCAAGGCAAAGGCATGGGTTTCCAGCTCGGCACGTGAATGGTGTTCTTCCGTCATAGTACGTGCTCGCCATGTTGTTCCAGATCCAGCCCTTCGAGTTCCGCTTCCGGTGTCACGCGCAAGCCGACCAGGGCACTGACGATGCCGAGGATGATGGCCGTCATGACTGCCGAAAAGACCACGGTGACGATGACACCAAAGGCCTGGTTGCCGAAGCTGCTTTGTGCACCGCCTATGCTTTCCACCGCAAAGATACCGGTCAGCAGTGCGCCGACGATGCCGCCAATCGCATGCACGCCGAATACATCCAGTGAATCGTCGTAACCGAGTTTGGATTTAAGTGTGGTCGCTCCCCAGTAGCAGGCGAGTCCGGCGGCAGCACCGATGACGAGTGCACCACTGACGCCGACGAAGCCGGACGCAGGCGTGATTGCCACCAGGCCGGATACCGCACCTGACACCAGGCCGAGTACCGAGGGTTTGCCGCGACGCAGCCATTCGATCAGCATCCATGCCAAAGCACCGACTGCGGTCGCGATTTGCGTCGCCAGCATCGCCATCCCGGCGCGTCCGTCGGCCGCCACTGCGGAACCGGCATTGAAGCCGAACCAGCCGACCCACAGCATGCTGGCACCGATCACCGTCAGCACCAGGTTGTGTGGTGGCATCGGTTCCTTGCCGAAGCCGAGGCGCGGTCCGATGATGATGGCTGCGACCAGGCCGGAAACCCCGGCATTGATATGCACCACCGTACCGCCGGCAAAATCCAGCACACCACGGGTTGCCAGCCAGCCGCCCGGTTCCCACACCCAGTGCGCCACCGGTGCGTAGACAAAGATGGACCACAGCGTGATGAACATCAGCAGCGCGGAGAATTTCATGCGTTCGGCGAAGGCACCGGTGATCAGCGCCGGCGTAATGATCGCGAAGGTCATCTGGAACATGATGAAGACGCTCTCCGGTATCGTCGGTGCGATTTCACTGACGCTGACCTTGCCTGCTTCTTTCGCGAATTCCATGCCGTTGAGCAGGACGCGATCCAATCCGCCTATATAAGGAGAGCCGGGCGTGAAGGCCAGGCTGTAACCGATGACGACCCAGATCACGGTAACCAGGCAAGTGACGGCGAAGCTGTGCGCCATCGTGGCCAGGACGTTTTTCTTGCGCACCATGCCGGCATAAAACAGGGCGAGGCCGGGGATGGTCATGAATAGCACCAGGGCGGTTGACGCCAGTAACCAGGCGGTATCACCGGCGCTGATTTTGCTCGCATCAACGACGGTGGGTTTGGTCAAGGGGGCTTCTTCGGCGGCGGGCTCCGGCGCAACTGCAGTCGGCTCCGCAATCATCGGCATGGTCAGGGGCGGGGCCTGAACTTCGTTGCTGGTGGTCGCGCTTTCCGGCGCTGTGCTTTGCGCGGATGCGTTATTGAATAAAAGGGTGGAAACGAGAACGGCCAAAGCCAGCGCAATATATGCGGAGGACGCGGAACGTATGATCATGAAACTCCCCTGAAGACTTGTTTGAACCATTGGCGGTGCCATGGCGAGTTTCACAAAAGCACTATACGTGCCATGCGATTAACAGGTGCAAGAGGAGGATTAACAGAGGTGCAAGTGCGATGGACGGGAGGGTGACGCACTAGTGCTGCTCACCCGCTACGTTGTTTGCACTGCGCTGGGGCAGTGCAAAAGGATGGTCCTGCCGGATTTCAGCCGAATGCGCCGCCGGTCAGGTAGAGGTCGAAGCCGCGCGCGATGGTGGCAATCAGGGCGGTTGAGCCGAGCGCAAAGGTCAGCACTACCAGCACGATGACGGCCCAGCCGGAGTCCGAAGTGCGGCCCGAATGCGCATTGTGTTGCGCATCCCATTTCTCATCCGGCGTCAGGCCGATGACCAGAGCGCCTATGAAACCGGCAAAAATTGAGAAAGGGAAGCAAATGATATGCACCCAGGCCCATAAGTCCTTTTTGCCGTACAGATAAAAGCGATGCAGGCCGAGACCGCCAAAAAGGGTGGCCAGCAGCGTGCTGAGGGTTTTGTTTTTGTGCGA
This sequence comes from Herminiimonas glaciei, assembly GCF_042664955.1. Taxonomy (NCBI): domain Bacteria; kingdom Pseudomonadati; phylum Pseudomonadota; class Betaproteobacteria; order Burkholderiales; family Oxalobacteraceae; genus Herminiimonas; species Herminiimonas glaciei. Next base: position 2,351,405 of record NZ_JBHTBU010000001.1, on the reverse strand, counting down.
ATTTGGCATATTTCTGCTATTTCTCGATTAAAAAGGCCAAATTTGGCTTGAAAACAGCGCTTCTTGATGAGAAACGTGTGAAAATGCAGCGAAACCCAGCGTTTTACTCAAAATATTATCTGTCTGGCCCGGTTTTTACCTATTGTACGGGCAGATGGATAGCGCGTCGCAAAAGCTTTTCCCCTGTGGAAATGCCTGATTGCCCGATTTGCCACACCGATATTGCCAGCCTTGATGAAGCAGCTTGCAGGTGCTGCGCTACTTGGGCTATAATTTGCGGCTTTTTCCGTGTTCAGACACTTTTTGGAAATATTATGGTCGTTATTCGTTTAGCTCGTGGTGGCGCAAAAAAGCGCCCATTCTTTAACATTGTTGCTACAGATTCGCGCAATCGCCGCGATGGTCGCTTCATTGAACGCATCGGTTTTTACAACCCGGTGGCGTCTGGCGCTGAAGAAAGCGTCCGCATTGTGCAAGACCGTCTGGCCTACTGGCAAGGCGTCGGCGCACAACTGTCGCCAACCGTAGCTCGCCTGGTTGCACAAGCTGGCAAAAAAGCCGCTTAAGTTTTGTCGAATCAAACGGCATCGGGAATGAAAGTTCCTGAAGATTTGGTGCTGGTTGGTTACATCTCCGGTGCGTATGGATTGAATGGCTGGGTAAGGGTCAGACCCTATTCGGCCGATGCGGATGCATTGTTAACTGCCAAGACATGGTGGCTGGATAAGCCGGAATTCCATGACGTGGAAATGATGCAGTCCAAGATTCATACCGGTGATGTGGTCGCAAAGTTGATGGGTGTGGCAGGGCGAGATGCTGCGGAGGCGCTGAAAGGTGCAACCGTACAGATCCCGCGTAGTCATTTCCCGGCACTGTCAGACAATGAATTTTACTGGGTCGATCTGATCGGCCTGGAAGTCGAAAATCTGCAGGGCGAACACCTGGGTCAGGTCAGCGACATGATGGACAACGGTGCGCATCCTATTTTGCGCGTTGCTGTACCGCAGGCTGCTGAAACGACTGATCTCAAGGCTGCGCCGCAAGAGTTGCTGATCCCGTTCGTTGAGCAGTTTGTCATCACGGTTGATCGAACAGCAAAAAAAATTACGGTGGACTGGGGACTGGACTATTAGTCACCGCGTTTGGAGGGGTGTGCGAGATGCAATTTGATGTCGTCACGCTGTTTCCGGAAATGTTCACGGCGATCACGCAGTCGGGTATTACACGACGCGCGTTTGAGCAAAAGAAATGTGCATTGTCTTTGTGGAATCCACGCGATTTCACCAGCGATAAGCATCGTACCGTTGATGATCGCCCCTATGGTGGCGGTCCTGGCATGGTGATGATGGTTAAGCCGCTGGAGGCAGCCGTACAGGCGGCCAAGGCAAGGCAGACAGAACAAGGTTTGGCTGCACCCCGTGTTGTGTATTTGTCGCCGCAAGGCAAGGCATTGACCCACGAACGCGTGATGCAGCTGACGACAGAGCCGGGTCTGGTTTTGTTGTGCGGACGTTATGAAGCAGTAGACCAGCGCTTTCTGGATAGCTGCGTCGATGAAGAAATCAGCCTCGGCGATTTCGTCCTGTCAGGCGGTGAAATCCCGGCGATGGCATTGATGGATGCAGTAATCCGACAGTTGCCCGGGGTCTTGCATGATGATGCATCGGCGGTTGAAGACAGCTTCGTTAATGGCTTGCTCGATTGTCCGCATTACACGCGACCGGAAGTCTACGAAGGTGCAGCGGTACCGGCAGTGTTGATGGGTGGCCATCATGTCGAGATCGAAAAATGGCGCCGCGAACGTGCGCTGGAAGCGACCGCAAGGAAACGACCGGACCTGATCGTCAAGGCACGTGAAGCAGGATTGCTGACACGTAGCGATGAAAAGTTTTTGAGCAGTATGTTGTAAGCAGTATGTTGTATCGAGCGGGGTGCAGTAAAAGCCCTGCAATGTGTAACCCCATCCTCTACCGGGCAAATGAATACGTGGCGCCGGCACGATGGTTTTTGGAGTAATAAAAATGGATCTGATCCAAACATTAGAGCAAGAAGAAATTGCTCGCCTGGCAAAAAACATCCCTGACTTCGCTCCTGGCGATACAGTGGTCGTCAACGTCAACGTAGTTGAAGGCACACGTAAACGTGCCCAGGCTTACGAAGGTGTTGTCATCTCCCGTCGTAACCGTGGCTTGAACTCGAACTTCATCGTTCGTAAGATCTCGTCGGGTGAAGGCGTCGAACGTACGTTCCAGCTGTATTCCCCGCTGATCGCATCGATCGAAGTCAAACGTCGCGGTGATGTACGTCGTGCAAAACTGTACTATCTGCGCGAACGTTCGGGCAAATCGGCACGTATCAAAGAAAAACTGCCACAACGTCGCGTTGCAGCAAAACAAGCGGCGGAATAATTGCTTATATCGGATTCGTCCGGGCAATTCATTCGGTAGTAACAAAAAAGACACCTTCGGGTGTCTTTTTTGTTTTGTGGCGGCATTTTTTGATTGTTAAATCTGGTGCTCAGGCTGTGACGGGTTTAACATCAATTAAAGTGATGTAAGTGCAAACTTGCATTCAGGTAGCTGTATCTTGTATTCGGCTGTTTGCAAGGCGTCCACGTTTGTTGTGGGCGATGCGACCTACAGATTCGCATTCATTATTTGTATTGGGAAGTTGAATTGGCCAGACTGCATTTTGATCCTGAATTACTGCCGGTAGATTCGCTTGGCGGCGAAGAGGCTGTTGCCTCCGATCGCTTGCGGGATGAAGCTTTGCGTGCGCGCTTTTTGAATCCGCCGCCATGGTCGCCGGAAATCACGGTGGAGCGCCTGGTGCGTCCGATGAGCGGACCTTTAACCGAAGCCGCGGTCTTGCTGCCTATCGTGCTGCGCGAAGAGAATGGCCCGACCATCCTGTTCACACAACGGGCGGCGCACCTGAATGACCACGCAGGACAAATCAGTTTCCCCGGTGGTCGGATGGAAAGTTATGACGAGTCGGCGATTGCCACGGCCTTGCGTGAAACCGAAGAAGAGGTTGGCATCAGCCGCAGCCATATCGATGTCATCGGTACCCTGCCTGAATACCACACCGGCACCGGTTTCCGCGTGACACCGGTGGTGGGCATCGTCAAGCCGCCGTTTGAAGTGAAGGCGGATCCGTTCGAGGTGGCCGAGGTGTTTGAAGTGCCACTCGCCTTCCTGATGGATGGCATGCACCACCAGCGCCGTACCGCAGAATTCGTAACCGGCAACCGTACCTTTTATGTGATGCCGTATGACAGGTTTTTCATCTGGGGCGCAACTGCCGGCATGTTGCGCAATCTATTTCATTTCCTCCGGGCGTAAGTCGTTTGCGCCGGGATCTTACAGACTTTGGCTGTAACGCTAATTATTATGTTTCGCTTTATTTGATTCTCGCGAAGTGCTGCGTTATCGTATGGGTTGACTGACTATTAAGGCGCTTTAATGACATTTTTCTCCATCTTCTTTGCGCTATTGATCGAGCAATTAAAACCGCTGCGTGCCGATAATCCGGTCTACGCCGGGGCGCGAGCACTGGCGGCCAAGCTGGAAGGGTCGTTCAACGCCGGTCAGGCGCATCACGGACGCCTGGCCTGGGCCCTGATGATCGCCGCTTTCTGCATTCCGGTAGCGTTGTTGTATTGGATCAGCATCAAGCTTGGTCCGCTGGCCGCTTTGATCGTGAACGTAGGTGTAGTTTATCTGACACTGGGTTTCCGCCATTACAGTCATTACTTCACCTCTATCCAGCTGGCCCTGAACAATGGCGATGAAGCGACTGCACGTTCGCTGCTGGCTGAATGGACCAAGCGCGATACTGCCGGCATGGACGTCAGCGAAGTCGCGCGCATTGCAGTGGAAACCGCGCTGGTCACCACGCACCGCAATGTATTCGGCGTGTTCTTCTGGATCCTGACGCCGTTGGGCCCGGTCGGCGCGGTGATGTATCGCGTAGCTGAATACCTGGCACGTATCTGGAACGAACCAAAAATGGCAGAACGTGAAGAATTCGGCCGTTTTGCATCGCAAGCCTTTTACTGGATAGACTGGATTCCGGCACGCCTGACGGCGGCGGCATTTGCCGTGGTCGGTAATTTCGAAGATGCGATTTACGCATGGCGTAATTTCGCCGGTCGCTGGCAGGACGAAGCTATCGGCATCATCCTGTCCGCAGGTGGCGGCGCGATGGGCATACGCCTGGGGGCACCGGTCGAAACCGTGGCTGAAGTCATCCCGGCCGATGCGGCGATGGTCGACTCGATCAATATCGAAACCGAAGCACCGCTCGGCGAAGAAGCGTCCAGCCGTGCATTGCAAAGTACAGTGGGCCTGGTATGGCGTGCATTGCTGTTGTGGATGCTGCTGGTCTTGCTGTTGTCAATTGCAAAGTGGTTGGGTTAAGCGCCACTGACATAAAAGAGCGCGCTATGCAGCGCGTTTTTTTATGAGTGAATACATTTTCTCGATATTGATCGATCGCTGGTCTCGATATTGATTTTAAAAAGTACTGCATAGGGAATTTTTATTGATGCGTCATCGCGCAGCTTTTTCTGTGTCATTTTCCGCATTGTTGACGCTTGCCATCGGGTTGTTGATCAGCGCATTGCTGTTTGCCTCGGTGCGTCGACTGGAGCATGACAAGGTTGATATTGATTTCCAGCAGCAAGCCAAAGTACGGGTAGCAGCAGTGCAGGACGGGCTCGATAGTTCGATGCGGGTGCTGACTGATATCAATCAGTTGTTCAAGACTTTCGGCATAGTCAGCCGCGAAGAATTCAAATCATTTGCCCAGCCTTTGCTGACGCGTAACCCTTATATCCAGGGTTTTGCTTACCATCGCTACCTGTCGCATCAGGATCGTGCCGCCTATGAAGCGGAGATGCGTAAATTCATTCCGAATTTCACGATTACTGAAATGGTGGACGGCAAAGCGGTAACTGCACCGGAGCGCGCACGTTACCGCGTGGTTGATTACATCGTGCCGATGGCCGGGAATGAGGCTGCACTCGGTTTCGATGCTGATTCCTATCACTTCCAGACCGCTGCGATGCAGCGTGCGGTGGATACCGGGCAGCCATCGGCTACCGGCCTGTTACACCTGATACAGGAACGTGCCGCGCAGCGTGGTTTCATCGTCCTGATGCCGGTCTATAAGGAAGGTGCCGTGTTGCCGGATATCGCATCGCGCCGTGCAGCCGTGATCGGCGATACGGCGGCGGTATTCCGCAGTACGGACCTGATTTCGCGTGCGCTGGATGCAGATGATTTGTTATTGACTTCGCATATCGATATGGACGTTGAAGTCAGCGTCTATGCCAGTGCCGAGCACGACGAGGCAAGCCTGGTGTTTGGCAAGGGCCTGGAGCCGGATCTACGCCATACGGCTTTTGGCTTGCCGGCATGGTTGTTTTACGACCAGCCGGAAGCTTATCAACATGTCTTTGATGTCGCCGGTAAAACCTGGAGCATGGTGGTATCGACGCCGTCCATGCTATTCCTGAAAAATAGCAGCAGCGCCTTGTGGGCTTTCCTGGTCGGCTTGTTGCTGAGTGTGGCATCGGCGATATACCTGCAATTGATAGTCGATCGCTCGCGCCGCATCCAGTTGTTGGTGGATGATCGTACCGCCCAGTTACGCACCGTCAACGATGACCTGATCGCCGATATTGCCGCACGCAAGCATGCAGAACATGAATTGCAATTGCGTGAACGCGCAATCGAAGCGAGTGCAAATGCCATCATCATTGCACGTGCCGTAGCACCCGACTATCCGCTTGAATACGTCAATCCGGCTTTCACACGGATTACCGGTTACGCGCCGGAAGAAGCCCTCGGTCGCAATATCGGTTTCCTGTGGGGCAAGGATTGGGAGCAGCCGGGGATAGAAGAGTTGCGCTCGATTGCGCTGGAGAAGCGTGAAGGGCATGCGGTGCTGCGTAATTACCGCAAGGATGGCGCCTTGTTCTGGAGCGATTTGTATATTGCACCGGTCAAGGATGACACCGGCGAAGTCAGCCACTTCGTGGTCGCGCTGTACGATATCACCGCGACCAAACGCTATGAGTCAGAGCTGGAATTCCAAACCAATCGTGATGCATTGACCGGCCTGGCAAATCGCAGCCTGTTACGCGACCGCCTGAGCCAGGCGATCTCTTATGCGCATCGCTACAACCATCCGATCTGGATTGCCTTCGTCGACCTGGATCGCTTCAAATTCGTCAATGACACGCTCGGCCATCAAGCTGGCGATATTTTGTTGAAGGCGATTGCGGAACGCTTGCAGCATGCTGTGCGTGATACGGATACCGTGTCGCGCATGGGCGGCGATGAGTTTGTGCTGATCCTGCCGGAACGCGTCGACGCCGGTTTGTCGACCGGCATCGTACAGCGCATTATGGATGGCATTGCCCAGCCATTGACGATAGAAGGACATGAATTCTTCATCAGCAGCAGTATCGGTGTCGCGGTTTACCCGAATGACGGTGTGACTCCTGAAGAGCTGATCAAGCATGCCGATATTGCGATGTACCGGGCGAAGGAAACCGGGCGCAATAACTTCCAGTTCTATACCTCATCGATGAATGAGCGCGCACTTGAACGTTTGCGCCTCGAAGGCGATTTGCGCAATGCGCTGGAACGCGGCGAATTTATCCTGCATTACCAGCCGCAACTGGACCTGCGCACCGGAAAAATTGTCGGTGTCGAAGCGCTGATACGCTGGCAGCATCCGGAACTCGGCATGATTCCACCCATGCGCTTTATCGGCCTGGCTGAAGAGACCGGCTTGATCGTGCCTATCGGTGCCTGGGTGATACGTGAAGCATGCCGGCAAAACAAAGTGTGGCAAGAGCGCGGCCTCGGCTCCCTGCGTATGTCGGTCAATTTGTCGGCGCGGCAATTTGCGCAGCAAGACTTGCTGGAATCAATTGCGCTGGCTTTGACTGAAACCCGCTTGCCGCCGCAATGCCTGGAAATCGAATTGACCGAAAGCCTGGTGATGGCGGATGTCGACCATGCGATCGGCATCCTGCGTGAATTAAAAGCGCTGGGTGTGCAGCTATCGATTGATGACTTCGGGACCGGTTACTCCAGCTTGTCTTACCTCAAGCGTTTCCCTATCGATGTATTGAAGATTGACCGTTCTTTCGTCAATGACATTACAACCGATCCTGACGATGCAGCCATCGTGGCTTCCATTATTTCGCTCGCGCATAGCTTGCGTTTGACGGTAATTGCAGAGGGTGTGGAAACCGAAGAACAACTGGCTTACCTGCAACAGCATGATTGTGACCAGATACAGGGTTATTTCTTCAGCCGGCCGATCACTGCAGATGCAATGGAAGTCATGCTGAGGGATGACAAGCGTTTGCAGACGATCAGTGTCGGTACACTGATTTGATCGGAAGCAGGCTTAGATCCGTTTAGGCGAGATGTATTCAGGCAGGTCGCCTGGTTTCCGGTTCATGAACCAGTTGCACAATGCCATGCTGCGCCATACGCCATTGAGTTGGCGATACCCGACATTGCTGATGATGGCGACCAGTATCAGGACGACGATATCGCTGCTTTTTGGATAAAGATGGAACGCCATTTCTTCCAGCAGCAAGCCGGAAGCTGACAGCAAGATGCCGAGGCCGATCATGATGGACAGGAAGGCGAAACCGGTTGACCATGGAATAAGTCCGACGACCAATCCTGCCAGCAGGAAGATATAAGCCAGGCATTCAAGCAGCGGACCCAACACTTCAAATAACAGCAGGAATGGAAATGCGAGGCGACCGGCGCTGCCGCTGTGCTTTGCAAACAGCAAGCCTGAATTCTGCGTCAGGCTGTCTGCCACGCCCTGTTGCCAACGCATGCAAGCATGCTTCAAAGTGGCAAAGTCTTGCGGCATCTGTTGCCAGCAAATCGGCTCTGCAATAAAACGTATGCGGTAGGCTTGCTGCTTCTGCCGCATGACGCGGTGCAGGCGCACAATCAACTCCATACCGGCGCTGCGCGCACCACGACTGAACGCACCCGCCGCCAGCACCGCTTCCTTGCGCAATAACATCATGCCGCTCGGGGCGATCAGCATGCCATTGAGCGTCGACCATCCGAGCGGTGCAAACAGTTCAATGCGCAGTTTGTCGATGATATGGAATAAGGTCGACCAGCGTTTCGGCAAGCCCGCTTCCGGCGCGGTGGCCCGCGCGGCTGCGACGCTGGCAATCACGCGGTTGTCGTTGAGGAAGGGCGTAACCAATTGCTGCAGGCTATCGCGTCGCACGCCGGTGCCGATGTCCGCCTTGCAAAAGAGCGGATAGCGTGAGGCATTGATGCCGGCATTCAGGGCGTCCGCCGCACCACCGGATTCTTTATCGATTACCCGTAGATGCGGATAGCGGGTTGAGCGGTAGATACATTTAAGCGGCTGTGTTTTCAGTTGTACGCGGTAGGCTTCCGGGAAGGGATGCAAGTCGAACGCGGTGCTCAGTTCCTGCAAGCCGCCATCTTGCATGCCGTCGTTGATGACAATTACTTCAAATTTGCTGTAGTCGAGGTGCAATAAGGCTTGGGTTGCCTGCACGACGGCATCGGCATTGCCGTGTGCCACCAGCAGCATGCTGACCGGTGGTTCGAGCTCGGAATGCAGGTAGGGTAGCTCGGTCAGGAGCTTGCTCTGTTCTACATCGTGCATACGCACGACGGCCAGGATATTCAATAAGAAATAACCCAGGTAATAGGTGATGAAGTAGGCAAAAATGGCCCACGCTATGCCATAGCTGAGGCTCATGAAGTCTGCCTTTCTGCGATGGCCTGGCCCAGCATGTCGCGTGCAAAGCGGTCTGACAGGTTATTCCTCAGTAATTCGATTTCTGCCATGCTCAGGAAGGGGATGCCAACCAGTGACTGCGCGGCGCGATAGCGGACCCACCATTCGGCATCGGCCAGCAATGGGATCAGGCGATTGACATCCGGATGTTCGCCGATGCGACCCAGCACTTTCGCCGCCTGTCCACGCACGCGCCAGTCGGGATGTTGCAGATGCGGACGGATATACGGCAGCAGGCCGGGGTCGTTGGCGATACGTAGCGCAGCGATGATGGTATCGGTTGCATTTTCCTTATCCAGCAATTTCAGGATGGCGAGATGCGATAGCGGTAATTGCAGCGCCTCGATCAGGCGCAGGCTGCGGATCAGGTGGGCGGCGCGGATTTCATCAGCTGCTTCCAGCAAAGGCAGCATGAAGGCTGCATGTGCCGGTTGCAGGATGCCGGCGATGTGCGAAATCGCCCAGTCATCGCGCGCCAGCATCAGCGGTGTCAGCTGTTGTGCGGCGGCCGCCGCGTCGATTTGCACCAGGGCCTGGAAGGCATGGATGGAGGTGACACTGTCGGCGGCCATGGTTTGCAGTACCAGCGCATCCCACGATGCATGGTCGCGCAAATGCCCGAGCGTCAATGTCGCGAGCAGGCATTCGACGCGTTTGCCGTGTTTCAGGAAGCGCCGGCAGTAACGATCCGCACCGACCGAATACGCAATCGCGATCAGGTTCTCTACCGCCTCATTGTTGCTGGCACTGCGCATCAGCTGGTTCCACAATTTCAGGAAATATATGCGTTCGCGTTTTTCCACCAGGGGCAGGACAGTGGCGACAGATGATTGCAGTGAACTGAGTAGCAAAGGACGCCATGTCACGAGGAAGGATAATTCTGCCTGGGTGCGGCGCCTGAGCGAGTAGCGCAACCAGGCCAGCAGCATGATCAGGAGCAAACTTAAAGCGATCGCGACTATGCCTATCCAGGCAAGGCCGGCAAAGGGTGAATGGGCAAAGAGCTCGGGCACTAGCAGGCAGCTTTACAAGTCGGGGCCGCAGCTGCCGTCATGACGCAGGTCGTCGGACTATGCATATGGCAGGTCTGGAGGTGCGCCGGTTGCGTGGCGGAGCGGTGGGTACCCATGTCGGCCTCGTGTTGCATTTAAGAATTTTATTATTGTAATGCTGATTGGGCTGTGCACATGCTGCGTGGCAGCATTTCAAATCGGGGGCGCTGCGGCACTCGGCGGATTCGACTCTTTTGCACAACAGTCGATGTTGATGCGACAAGCTTATTGTCTTGCTGTAGTCGGAACTCCGCGTGTAGGCATCTGTCTGGCATGTAATAATCACGAGCCTACATTACAGTCCACACTATGCGAATCACAACACGCCTGCCACTTTCCCTTGCCCTGATTTTTTCCTTCACTGTAGCCCCATTCGCCGCATATGCCGCCGAAGGATTGCCATCAGTCGTTAGCGAAGCACTGAAACGCAGCGCGATACCGCAAAGCGCAGTGGGTACTTACGTGCAGGAAGTGTCGGGCAAGACACCATGGATAGCGGTGAACGAGACTGCGGGTTTCAATCCTGCATCAACCATGAAGCTGGTGACCAGCGATGCGGCACTGGAATTGCTGGGGCCGACCTTCAACTGGAAGACGCAAGCCTATATGACCGGGACGCTGAACGGCGATGTGCTGGACGGCGACCTGATCATCAAGGGCAGCGGCGATCCGAAGCTGGTGACGGAAAATTTCTGGCAATTCCTGCGCAAGATACGCGCCGCCGGCATACGCGAGATACGCGGCAACCTGATCCTGGACCGCAGCATATTCGAAGACATGCCGTATGACGCCGCGCAATTCGATGGCGATCCGCTGAAGCCTTATAACGCCGGGCCCGATGCACTGCTGCTGAATTACAAGGTCTTTGCCTTTCATTTCCTGCCGAATATTGCACGCAACCAGGTCGATATCAGCGTCGATCCGCCGGTGGCTACCTATCCTGTGATGGCACCTGCGTTGACGAATGGCCCCTGCGCTGACTGGCAAGGCAAGCTCATGCCGACCATGGGGCGGGTCAGTACCAATTTCGCAGGCAGCTACTCTGCTGCTTGTGGTGAAAAGACCTGGTATCTGCATCCTTACCTGATGAGCCATAGCGAATACTTTGGCGTGGTGTTCCGCCAGCTGTGGACTGATGTCGGTGGTGTGTTCAACGGTGCGGTAAATAATGGCCTGGTGCCGCCGGCAGCGCGTCTTGTTACCGAGTGGCAGTCAACCAGCTTGCCGGAAGTCATACGCGACATCAATAAATACAGCAATAACGTGATGGCGCGCCAACTGTTGTTGACGGTGGCGGCCGATGTGCTGAAAGTACCGGCATCGCCGGAACGTGGTGCGCGCGTGATCAAGACCTGGCTGGCGAACAAGGGCATGGATACGTCGCAGGTGGTGATCGAAAACGGTTCGGGTTTGTCGCGTACCGAGCGTATCCCGGTCGGTGTGATGGGGCGCATGCTGGTCAGCACCTTCCAGTCACCGACCATGCCGGAATTCATGTCCTCACTGCCATTGGTCGGCTATGACGGCACCATGCGCAAACGCCTGACCAAGCAGACAGTGGCGGGGCGTGCACATATCAAGACCGGCACCCTGAATGATGTACGCGCGATTGCGGGCTATGTGCTGGCGGCTTCGGGCAAGCGTTATGCGGTGGTGTGCATCATCAATCATCCGAATGCAGTTGGCGGCCAGGCGGCGCACGATGCCTTGCTGCAGTGGATCTACGAAAACGGTTAAACGGACCGTCGCCCAGGCACGCAAGAGGCAGCTGATCAGCTGCCTCTTTTCATTCCGGCTTCATTTCCTTGATGAGCGATCCGGTGGTGAAAATTACCGTCCGGCAAACATCGCACAAATAATTAACAGCTGTTAAAAATCTGCTTCCACCTTTTTATATTTTGGTGATATCTTTCGATTTAAATCTGACATGTCACTAATGTGTCATATAAAAATAAACAATAAAAATTAAAGATTCAAACCACCAAAGGAGAAGACTAGTGAGCAAAGCCATATCCCCATTGCGTCCTGTGCATTTGGCAGGCGCCATCATGCTGGGCCTGGCAACTGCCAGTGCCGGCGCATTCGACATCACCGGCAAGTATTGCGACACGCCATCGCGCTGCGTGAATCCGACCACTACGCAAGGCATGGTCACCACCTCCAACTATCTGGCGACGCAAGCCGGCCTCAAGGTCTTGCGTGACGGTGGCAATGCGATTGATGCCGCAATTGCCGCTGCCGCGACGCTGGCGGTCGTGTATCCACAGATGACGACCATAGGTGGTGATAATTTCTGGTTGATCCATAACGCCAAAACCGGCGAGATGCGCGCATTGAATGCGAGTGGCCGTGCCGGTGAAAAAGCCACTATCGACTTTTATAAGCAAAAGGGTTTGAGCAAGATCCCGGCACGCGGCTACCTGGCAGCCAACACGGTGCCCGGCGTGATTTCCGGCTGGGACGAAGCCTATCGTTACGGCAAGCAAAGCATGGGCAGCAAGCTGAGCTGGTCGCAATTGATGGATAGCGCGATCGGCTATGCGCAAGACGGTTTCGCGGTTACGCCTTCACTGGCGAAATGGGCACAGATCAATATCAATCCGGCCGATCAGGAATTCCGTAACCTGCAGCGTTTTACCGGCTTCAAGAAAACTTATCTGAAAGCGGATGGCAGCATCTATCAGGTTGGCGAAGTGATGAAGCAACCGGAACTGGCTGCAACCTTGCGCCTGATTGCCAAGGATGGTGCGAAGGCGTTTTACCAGGGACCAATCGCGAAGAAAATCGTTGATGAACTGCAGCGCAATGACGGCGTGTTGACGTTGAAGGATTTCGCGACGCACAAGGCAAACTGGGTCACACCATTGAAGGTACCGTATCGCGATACCGTCGCCTACAACCTGCCACCGAATACGCAAGGTATGGCGGCACTGGAAATCCTGAATGTATTGAACAACTTTGACGTGAAGAAATTGGGCGAAGGTACGACTGACTACTACCACCTGATTATCGAAGCGACCAAGGAAGCGTTTGCCGATCGCGACAAGTATTTGTCCGATCCGGATTTCGTGAAAATCCCTGTTGAATTCCTGCTGTCCAAGCAGCATGGTATCGACCAGGCCAAGCGTATCCAGATGGCGACTGCCGCAACTTCGGTCAAGCCACTGGATCCTAAAGGCGACACCATCTGGCTCGGCGTGGTCGACAAGGATGGCAATGCAGTATCACTGATCCAGAGCGTGTACCACGACTTCGGTTCCGGCATCGTGCCTGAAGGTACCGGCGTCCTGCTGCAAAACCGTGGCAGCTTCTTCTCGCTGGATAAAACGCATGTGAACCATCTGGAACCGGGCAAACGTACTTTCCATACCCTGAATCCGGCGATGCTGCTGAAGGATGGCAAGCCTTTGCTAGTGTACGGCACGATGGGCGGTGAAGGACAGCCGCAAACACAGGCAGCGATCGTCACACGTATCGTCGATTTCGGCATGACGCCGCAAGACGCGATCAACGGCCCGCGCTGGTTGCATGGACGGACCTGGGGTGCGGTTTCGAATGACCTGAAGATAGAAGGTCGCGCACCATTGGCAGTGACGGATGAATTGAAGAAACGCGGTCATCCTATCAATGTGGTGGAAGACTATACCGACACCATGGGACATGCCGGTGCGATCTGGATCGATCCGGCCACCAAGGTGCGTTATGGTGCTACTGATCCACGCGGCGATGGTGTAGCTGCAGGTTATTGACAGGGTAGTGATGCAATAAAAAACCGACCGTTTAAAAGCGGTCGGTTTTTTTATGCCTGCGAAAAAATCACAGCAGTATGGGTTTGTTCGATAGCTGATTTGCTTGTGCGCCATTTTCCGGGAAGTGTTCCTGCAGCGCTGCATTCAGTTGCTGTATCCCGGCAATCACGCTGTCATGGTATTCGCCCTTGGCAAAACCGCTGGTCATGGTTTTGCAGACTGCGTGCCAGTGATGTTGCGGGATCACGCGCGAGATACCACGGTCGGCCACAATCTCGACCTGATGATCGGCCAAATCAATATAGATCAGGATGCCGCAGTTTTCTTCGGTATCCCAGATGCGGTATTGCGAAAACAATTCATGCGCGCGAGCGCGTGAGCTGAGGCCGGCGACGATGGCAGAAAATTCCAATGACGGTTCGACGATCAGGCGTATCTCGGCACGATGTACCGATTCGCCTGCGGCAATTGCTTTCTGCACCGCTGTCAGCGTGGCACAGGGGAAGGCTTTCTTGCCACTGTAGCGAGTAGTGGTCAGGTGGCGTAGTGCGCGTGAAAATTTATTCATTACCAATTCCCCGAGGCGCCACCGCCATCAAAACCGCCACCACCGCCGGAGAATCCACCGCCGCCGCCGAAACCACCGCCACCTCCACCAAAGCCGCCGAAGCCACCACCGGAGCGTCGACCGAGTTCATTGCCGATCGCCGTGCCGAGGATGACACCGGCGGAATTGCCCCAGTCACCATTGCTGCTATGGGCACGTGCACCACGGCCGCCACGGCTGCGCGCCAGCATGATGAAGATCAGGATGGCAAAAAAGATGAACGGGCCCCAGGTGAAGGCTTCATCCTGTGCCGCTGCCTGGCCGCGCTTTGCCGGTTCCGGGAAGGCTTCCTTGTCCAGCAGGCTGGTGATCACGGAGACGCCGGAAGCCAGGCCACCGTAAAAATCACCCTGGCGGAAGTGCGGTGCAATCACATCTTGCAATACGCGTTTCGATTGCGCATCAGTGAGTACACCCTGCACACCACGCCCGGTTTCTATACGCAGGCGACCGGAAGCGGCCGAGTTATCCTTGGCCACCAGTAAGAGCACGCCGTCATCCACGCCTTTGCGCCCCAGTTTCCAGGCATCGGCGACGCGTATGCTGTATTGCTCTATGCCTTCCGGCTCAGTGCTTTTCAGCAACAGGATCGCGATCTGGTTACCGGTGCGCGTTTCATATTCCGCCAATACGTTTTCCAGCGTCGACCGTTGCTCGGCATTCAGCATGCCGGCCAGGTCGGTCACGCGCTCCTTGAGCGGTGGCACCGGCACCAGGTTCTGGGCGCCGGCCAGTACGCAAAAGAGTGCGAACGTACAGGCCAGCAAATAGCGCAGGATTTTCATTGGCGTCGGCTATTTATTTCTTGTCGAAATTGACGGCCGGCGGCGCGGAGATTGCCTTTTCATTCTCTACCGTGAATGAAGGTTTGACCGGATAGCCGAATACTTTTGCCGTGATATTGGTCGGGAAGCTGCGTGCCAGGATGTTGTAGTCCTGTACCGCTACGATGTAGCGCTGGCGTGCCACCGTGATGCGATTTTCGGTACCTTCCAGTTGCGATTGCAAATCACGGAAAGCGGTATCGGCTTTCAGCTGCGGATAGTTTTCCGACACCGCCATCAGGCGTGACAGTGCTGACGACAATTCGCCCTGTACTTGCTGGAATTTATTGAAGGCTTCCGGATTGTTCAAGACTTCCGGTGTGATCTGGAAGCTGGTGGCGGCAGCGCGGGCCTTGGTCACGGCTTCGAACGTTTCGCGTTCGTGCGTGGCGTAGCCCTTGACCGTATTGACCAGGTTCGGAATCAGGTCGGCACGGCGCTGGTACTGGTTGACGACTTCACCCCAGGCGGCTTTGACGGATTCGTCCTTGCTCTGGAAGTCGTTGTAGCCGCAGGCGCTCAGGGTAGAGGCCAGCAAAGCGATAGAGATCCATTTGAATAATTTGGTCATTTCATTCCTCCTTGAATAGCGTGCAAAATTCCGTTGGGTAGTATCTGGTGCTTGCTTATGTGATGACCTTGCTGCGTGGTTTCAATAGTACCGTGCTCATGGCGGCCAGTATCAGCAACATGGCCGCATAATCCTGCCAGTGCGGTGTTTCATTTAATACCCACATGCCGGAGAATACGCCCAGCACCGGGATCAGCATAACCGACAGGCTGGAAGCAATCGGCGGCAAGCTGCGTGCCAGCGAAAACCAGACCACCTGGCCAAAGCCGAATACCAGCACTGCGTTATACGCAATCGCCAGGAATTCACGCAGGTCGGGCATACGCCATGCATCGTATTCGAGCAGGGCGGAAATCACGGCCAGGCACAAAGCCCCCAGCAAAATCATCCAGAACGTCAGCGCAATCGACGCAATACCCAGGCGCGTGCGTTTCATCAATACAGTGCCAAAACCCCAGGAAGCAGCGGCGATTAGGGCCAGTATGCTGCCCATCGGTTGTCCGGCGATATTCACAAATTCACTCGATAGCAATAATAGCGCGCCGCTCAGCGCCAGCGCGATGCCGCACCAGCCGGCACGGGTGATGTTGTCGCGGAAAAATATCAGGCCGCACAGCACCGCCCAGATCGGCATCGTATAACCGAGGATGGCGGCACGACCGGACGACAGCATTTTGACGCCAACGATGATGCAGACATTCCACATGACCACGTTAGGGATGGTCAGCTTGCAAATGGTTCCCAGGTCGCCGCGCGGTATTTTGAGGGAAATGCCTTGTGAGCGTACCGCCAGCCATAAGATCGGGATGGAACCCAGCATGCACAGTGAGCGGAAGGCGATAGGCGGGAAAAACTGTACGCCGATTTTCATGATGGGCCAGTTTATGCCCCAGCATACGGTCAGGAGAACCAGCAATAGCCAGTCTTTACGGGAAAGCGATGTCATGCCGGCACGATAACATGGCGCGTTACAATACGGATTGTTTGAAACAGAAAGATACCGCCGTGACCTTCATCGAAAAATTATCCGCCGTCTGGCAAAGCCAGAAAACCCAACTTTGCATCGGTTTGGACCCGGATTTGGCCAAATTCCCGGCCCATTTGCAGGGCAAACCTGATGCCATACTGACATTTTGCAAAGAAATCATTGATGCCACGGCTGATACCGCCTGTGCCTTCAAACCGCAAATCGCCTACTTTGCCGCCTTGCGCGCCGAAGACCAGCTGGAGGCCATCTGCAGTTACCTGCGCGAGCGTTATCCGCATATCCCTATCGTGCTGGATGCCAAGCGCGGTGATATCGGCGCTACCGCCGAGCAATACGCGCGTGAGGCTTTCGAGCGTTACGGCGCGGATGCGGTGACGGTTAATCCGTACATGGGCTTTGATTCGGTACAACCTTACCTGGAACGTCCGGATCGCGGCGTGATCGTGCTGTGCCGTACCTCGAATGCCGGTGGCTCCGATTTACAGTTCCTGAATGTAGACGGCAAGCCTTTGTACCAGCATGTCGCCCATCTGGTTGCAGATAAATGGAATACCAATGGTCAATGTGCATTGGTAGTCGGCGCAACCTTCCCGAACGAATTGGCGCAAGTGCGCGCTTTGGTGGGCGATATGCCTTTGCTGATTCCCGGCATAGGTGCGCAAGGTGGCGATATCAAGGCCACGGTAGAGGCCGGACGTACCGCGAATGGCACCGGCATGATGATCAATTCATCGCGCGCCATACTCTATGCGAAAGCGGATGAAACCTTTGCGCAGGCAGCGCGCCAGGTCGCGCTGGAAACGCGCGATGCGATCAATCGTTATATCGTTTAAGTTGTTTGCGTGCCGGCATTGGCAGCGAGGAAGTTGAGTAGGCCCTGCAAGGCATGCTCAATGCTTTGCTCACGCACCGCGTGGCGGTCGCCGTCGAAGATTACATGATCGACATGCACTTGTTCACCGTATGCCCAACCGAAGCAGACCATGCCGACCGGTTTGCCTGGTACGCCGCCACCGGGTCCGGCAATGCCGGTAGTCGATAGCGCAACCTTGGCGCGGCTATTTGCAATCGCCCCCTCTGCCATCGCTTGCGCAGTTTCATAGCTGACTGCGCCGTGTCGTGCCAGGATTTCTTCCGGCACTTTCAGCATCGCCATCTTGGCTTCGTTCGAATAGGTGACGAAGCCGCATTCAAACCACTCCGACGAACCGGCAATTTCGGTAATTGCCTGGGCGACCCCGCCGCCGGTACAGGATTCGGCCGTGGCCAGCATCAGGCCGCGTTGCTGCAAAACCTGGCCGACCAGGGCTGCGAGTTCAATCAGGTTCGCCATATATTTTCCCTTAGAAACTACGCCAGATCGCAAACACCAGCAGCGTGAAAAATGCTGCGACGATGTCGTCGAACATGACGCCGAAACCACCCTTGAAGCGCTTGTCGAAATAAGCGATGGGCGGTGGTTTGACCATGTCAAAGAAACGGAACACGAGGAAGGCGTAGAACTGCATCCATAAACTGGCCGGGGTGATGAATAACAGCACCAGCCAGAAGGCAATGACTTCATCCCAGACCATGCTGCCGTGGTCGGAGACACCGAGGTCACGCCCGGTTTTGGCGCAGGCCCAGATGCCGACTACAAAGCCGCCTATGATGACCAGCCACCAGTTGGACGGTGTAAAAAATAGCGGCCAGCGTGCAGTCAGTACATTGAAGGAGAGCCAGCCGAATAGTGTGCCAAAAGTACCTGGCATGATCTTCGATAAACCGCTGCCGAAGCCTTGCGCAATGATGTGGGCCGGATGTGCCAGCATGAAGCTGGAATTGGATTTGACAGTTGTTGGCGCGCCGGATTCAGAAGCGTTCATGGGGAAGCGAAGTGGTCAAAGGATGGGATGTTGAGATCCAGTGGTCGTCCTGCTTTATCCAGCAGGCGCAGGCCGGGGGCGGCGTCTATGCTGCCGATGCGGGTGACAGGGGTATCCGCCGCCATGGCCGCACCGAGCACCGCTTCGCGTTTCGAGACCGGTGCGGTGAAGCATAATTCGTAATCATCCCCGCCCGCCAGCGTGAAGCGACGGCGCATTTCCTGTGCTTGTTTTTGCAGCATGGCACCGGCCGGTAAATCATCCAGGTTCAGGGTTGCACCGACTTCGGATTTTTTCAGGATATGACCGAGGTCACCGATCAGGCCATCCGACACATCCAGCGCCGAGTGTGCGATCCCGCGCAAGGCGAGGCCGAGTGCGACGCGTGGTTGCGGTGTATGCAGGCGCACCGCGGCTTTGTTCAGGACTTTCGCATCCAGCTCATATTCCTGGTACAGCGCGCCCAACGCCAGGCGTGCGTCGCCGAGCGTGCCGGAGACCCATATATCATCACCGGCTTGTGCGGTGTCGCGGCGCAAAGCTTCTCCGGTCGGGGTTTTGCCGAACACCGTGATGCAGATATTCAACGGCCCCTTGGTGGTGTCGCCACCTATCAGTTCACAGCCGTGGGCATCTGCCAGCTCGAATAGTCCATGTGAAAATTCCGCCAGCCATGCTTCTTCGGCGCTGGGCAGGGAGAAAGCCAGTGTGAAGGCAGTCGGCTCTGCGCCCATCGCGGCCAGGTCCGACAGATTCACTGCCAGTGATTTATGGCCCAGCTTGCGTGGATCGGCACCGGCAAAGAAGTGGCGTCCTTCGACCAGCATGTCGGAAGAAATAGCCATTTGCATGCCGTCCTGCTGTGCCAGCAGAGCGCAATCATCCCCTATACCCAGCGTCGCTCGGTTTTTGGGGTGGCCAGGGCGCACGAAGTAGCGCGCAATAAGATCGAATTCAGACAACATGCGCTAATTGTACAGAAATGCAGTAGCACTCTTCGCATGCATATGGATTTGATTTGCGGCAAAGAAAAAGCGCAGCTTCCGCCAAGGGAAGGCTGCGCTTCGGATTGGAACCGGCTCAGGCGGTTCGCATAGGCGGTTTAATCAGCCGGCCGCAGCCGCAGTACTGGCAGGCTGGCCGAGGCCACCCAGCAGTTCTTGCCGTATGGCATTGTCATGCGGTGACACGCCAAAGCCCGCGAGCTTGCCTTCCGCATCGTAGAAGCGGCAGATGCAGCGACCGGTTTCCGTCACTTCATCCTGCCAGCTGCCACTTGCAATCATGTGCGGTGCCGGTGGGATCAGTGCCAATGGATAGCTAGGCGTTTTGATGAGTACCGGTGATGGCTTCAGGTCGATCACGGTCTTTTCACCTGTCAACGTTTTGGCGATGGCACGACCGGCGGTCATGATAGGTGTGATGTAAGGCAGGGTATGCGTGCTGCCATCGGCGACGAAGGTGTATTCGGCACAATCGCCGAGCGCATAGATATCTGCCGCGCTGGTCTGGCCGTAGGTGTCGATGATGATACCGCGATTGGTCTTGAGTTGCGCTGCGTGCGCCAGGCGCAGGTCAGGGCGCAGGCCGACTGCGGACAACACGACATCGGCTTCTACCGTAGTGCCATCAGCGAGTGTGACGCGCAATTCGTTGTCGCCTTGGCTGACGCTCTCCGCCACCGTATTCAAATGGAATGTGACGCCGCGCGCGCTCAGTGCTGCCTGCAGTTTGGCTGACAAGGCCGGCGCTGCCAGTGCTGCCAACGGGCGTGAACTTGGATCGACCAGTGTCACGCTGTGACCGGCGCCTGCCAGGTCGTCGGCGAATTCGCAACCGATCAGGCCGGCACCGAGGATGGCGACGCGTACCGGATCGGCATTTTTTTGCGAGCTGATATGGGCACGGAATTTTGCATAATCGTCGACATGATTCACCGATAGTACCTGGTCGGCTGCATCGCCTTTCAGGCCCAGGTGTATTGCTTGTGCGCCATTGGCCAATACCAGTTTTTCATATTCAAACACGCCGGCATCGGTGGTGACGGTTTTTGCAAGCGGATCTATACCGGTGACATGGGTGTTGGCATGGATGGTTGCATTCAATTGCTCTGCCATTTGCGTCGCACTGTGGGTGACCATTTGTTCCGCCTGCTTGCCATGCGCAAAGGCATTCGACAGCATGGGTTTGGAGTAGAAGCCGCCGCTATCAGCTGTAATCATGATTAAAGGAGTGGTTTTATCCAATTTGCGGAATTCGCGTGCAACGGTGTAAGCGGCCAGCCCTGCTCCGATAATGATGATCGGTTTCATATTTAATCCTTATGCCCAAAAAAAGTAATGCGTGACAGTAACTGATATCGCGCTGATATCCAATTGACGCCAGTTTACTCAAAAGCAGGTTTTTAAGCTGCATTTAATTTGCAGCAATTAGCGACACCTTATTATTTGCCTTGAATCATGTATCTATCACTTATTGTTATTAATTTTAAATATCATCTAAAATTCCGGATGTGCTGGCAATGTTCACTCATTGGCCGGCATTTTTAATTTTTTTGAGACTCAGTAGAAACCCGTAGAAAAACAAATTACCGTCTTCCGGCTCTGCTAGAATGAATTGCTTCCGCATATAAAAAGGATGGCTGCTTAGTATGGATTCGAACACCGATAAAAAAGAAGAACTCCGCCTTCAGTTACGTCAAGCCGCACTCGAGTATCACGAGTTCCCGACTCCAGGAAAAATCAGCGTCACTCCGACCAAACAAGTAACGAATCAGCGCGATCTGGCCCTGGCGTATACGCCGGGCGTAGCAGTGGCATGTGAAGAAATCGCAGCTAATCCT
The DNA here is from genome assembly GCF_042664955.1 of Herminiimonas glaciei. NCBI lineage: Bacteria > Pseudomonadati > Pseudomonadota > Betaproteobacteria > Burkholderiales > Oxalobacteraceae > Herminiimonas > Herminiimonas glaciei. The sequence goes on along the minus strand of NZ_JBHTBU010000001.1, from coordinate 2,330,072 downwards.
GCCGACTCCTATCGCTACACCGCACGTGGCAACCTGGTTGCCGTGATTACCAACGGTACCGCCGTGCTGGGACTGGGTAATATCGGTCCTGCTGCAGCCAAGCCGGTGATGGAAGGCAAGGGCGTACTGTTCAAGAAATTCGCCGGTATCGATGTCTTCGATATCGAAATCAATGAAACCGATCCGGACAAGCTGTGCGACATCATCGCCTCGCTGGAACCGACCTTCGGTGGTATCAACCTGGAAGATATCAAGGCGCCTGAGTGCTTCTATATCGAACGTACCCTGCGCGAGCGCATGAAGATCCCGGTCTTCCATGATGATCAGCACGGTACCGCGATCATTGTTGCCGCCGCCATCCTGAACGGCCTGAAGGTCGTCGGTAAAGACATCAAGAAAGCCAAGCTGGTGGTATCCGGTGCCGGTGCTGCCGCGTTGGCTTGCCTGGACCTGATGGTAGACCTCGGTTTCCCGCGTGAACATATTTTCGTCACCGACCTGGCTGGTGTTGTCTATCAAGGCCGCGTCGAACTGATGGATCCGGACAAAGAGAAATTCGCGCAAAAAACCGATGCCCGTACCCTGGGTGAGGTGATTGTCGATGCGGATATCTTCCTCGGCCTGTCGGCCGGCGGTGTATTGAAACCGGCAATGGTTGCCGCGATGGCCAAACGTCCGGTCATCCTTGCGTTGGCAAATCCGACTCCGGAAATCCTGCCGGATGAAATCCGTGCGGTGCGTGACGATGCGGTGATTGCAACCGGTCGTTCCGACTTCCCGAATCAAGTAAATAACGTCCTGTGTTTCCCGTATATTTTCCGTGGTGCACTGGATTGTGGCGCCACCACGATTACGCGTGAAATGGAAATCGCCGCAGTACACGCGATTGCGCAACTGGCGCAAGCCGAGCAATCGGATATCGTGGCCACCACTTATGGCATCCATAACCTGAGCTTCGGCCCGGATTACATTATTCCTATGCCTTTCGATCCGCGCCTGATGATCAAGATCGCGATGGCGGTTGCCAAGGCAGCGGAAGAGTGTGGTGTGGCAGCGCGTCCTATCAAGGACATGGATGCTTACGCGGATCGCCTGCAGCAATTCGTGTATCGCAGCGGCACCTTCATGAAACCGATCTTCCAGATTGCGAAGGCGACACCGCCGGAGCTGAAACGCATCGTGTATGCGGAAGCGGAAGAAGAGCGCGTATTGCGTGCGGTGCAGGTTGTGGTCGATGAAAAACTGGCGCGTCCTATCCTGATCGGACGCCCGGCCGTGTTGGCGCAGCGCATAGAACGTTTTGGTTTGCGTATCAAGCCGGATGTTGATTTCACCATCATCAATCCGGAGCACGATGATCGCTATCGCGATTTCTGGCAAACCTATCTGGAAATGACGATGCGCAAGGGTGTGACCGAGCAATACGCGAAGCTGGAAATGCGTCGCCGTCATACGCTGATCGGTGCCATGGCGATCCACAAGAAGTATGCAGACGGCATGATTTGCGGCACCTTCGGTACCAATAACCTGCATTTGCACTATGTGGACCAGGTATTGGGTAAACGTGCCGGTGTGAATGTCTATGCTGCGATGAATTGCCTGATCCTGTCGGATCGCCAGTTGTTCATCGTCGATACGCACGTCAATGAAAATCCGACGGCGGAAGAGTTGGCCGAGATCACGATCCTGGCGGCAGAAGAAATGCGTCGCTTTGGCCTGGCACCACGTGCGGCATTGCTGTCGCATTCGAACTTCGGTTCCAGCAATAGCGAGTCGGCGCAAAAAATGCGCAAGACTTTGCAATTGGTACGTGAGCGTGCGCCTGACCTGGAAATCGACGGCGAGATGCACGGTGACCTGGCGCTGAATGCTTCACAGTTGAAAGCGGCAATGCCGAATTCGACTTTGAAGGGTGATGCAAACCTGTTGATCCTGCCAAATATCGATGCGGCCAATATTACTTACAACTTGTTGAAGACCACGGTCGGTAATGGTGTTGCTATTGGCCCTATCCTGTTGGGTTGCGAGAAGCCGGTGCATATCCTTACGCCGTCGGCTACCGTCCGTCGTATCGTGAATATGACTGCCTTGTGCGTAGCGGACTCAGTCGCTGAACGCTAAGCTGCAACGCGAATAAAAAAGCCGCTCTTGTCCAGAGCGGCTTTTTTTATGTGCCGGTATTTAGTTGTCTTTGACTTCCGCACGCAAGGGTACGCGGCCGGTTTGCACCAGTGGTGAAGCGCGGTCGCAATGCCCGGGCTGGTCGTCGAAAAACATATGCGGTTTGAATGCCGCCAATACATCGGACTTGGAAACGCCGCCCATGAAGAAGGTTTCATCGATCGTGACATCCCATGCGCGCAAGGTACGGATCACACGTTCATGTGCCGGTGACGAGCGCGCGGTAACCAGCGCGGTGCGTATCGGCGCTTTGTGGGCCGTCGAATTCTTGAAACTGTTCTGGATGAAAGACAGGGCTTTCAGCAGGCGTGCAAACGGACCTTCCGGCAAAGGTTTCAATGCATTCTCGCGTTCATGGTTTTCAAACGCTTCTATGCCCTGGGTTTGGTAGATACGTTCCGATTCATCGGAGAAAATCACCGCATCGCCATCGAAAGCGATGCGGATCTGGTCCAGTTCTTCAAAGGCATTGGCCGGTTTTTGATAGAGCAGGGCGGCAGCGGTGCCCGAATCGATGGCTGCCTGTACGTCGTCTTCATGCAGCGACAGGAACAGGCTGACATTGAAGGCATGCAGGTAAGGTGCCAGTGAGGCACCGCCGGACAGGACGGCACGCGTGATGTCGAGGTCGTAATGCTTGATCGAATTGAAGATGCGCATCGAGGTTTCGGTCGAATTGCGTGACATGATGACGACTTCGACGAAACGCTGGTTCGGTGTCAAGGCATTCAGTTTGAGGAGTGCGCGCACCAGCGCAAAGCCGGCGCCCAACTTGAGGATTTCGCCTTCATTGTCGAGCTGGTGCTGGCGATAGGCTTCCAGTCCCTGGGTGCGGAAGATGGCTTCTTCGACTTCGAGGTCGAAGAGTGCGCGCGATGAAATTCCAACTACCAGCAGGCGATCAAGTGAGACGGGCATGTATCTGTTTTCTCCTGAAAATCAGGAATAGTGCGCAAAGTGCATAATTGCATCATTACTTTGCAGGTAAAAAGAGGGCAGGGATCATTATAAGCATTCCCGCCACTGTGCATCAGCCGATACTTCATATAGAGAGCGCAATGTTTGCAACGATCAGGAAATGGGCCCGGCGCATCAAGAGCGATATCATCGTCCTGTGGTTTGCGCGCAAGCATCCGGACACTCCATTACTCGCAAAAGTAGTGTGCGTGGTGGCGGTGGTCTATGCGCTGAGTCCGATCGACCTGATCCCTGATTTCATCCCGATACTCGGTTATCTGGATGATGTATTGCTGGTGCCGGCATTGATCTGGCTGGCACTACGTTTGTTGCCACCGCAGGTGGTACTGGAATGCAGGGTGCAAACGGAAGAGTGGATTACGAAATATGCACGCAAGCCCAAGAGTTATATAGGCGGCGCCCTGGTGGTCCTGATCTGGTGTGGCCTGGCTTATCTGTGCTGGCGCTGGTTGGCCCAGTGAGATAAAGCCGGGGAGAGAACGACGTGCGTCGTTCTCTGTTGGGGATTTACTGTTGTGGCTTGTCTTCGCCGTCTTCGTAAAACGAGACGCGCAGGGCACGGCTGCGGTGCAGTTTTTTCAGGCCGGCTTTGGTGCCGAGGTAAGCTGCGAGCACACAGTACAGCAAGGCCATCCAGCCCAGATAGTAAACGCCGACGAAAGGCAGGACGATAACCAGTACGGTCGCGAAGAAGTCGCGCTTTTCAATGGTGATCCAGTAGTGCGATAAAGCGTACACAATGAAGAGTCCGATAAAGCCTAGCAACATGATGTTTCCCTAATTACAGATGTGTCTGCATTCTAGCATTCAGAAATTTTCAAATGAGCAGTTTTTACTGCTGCGCTGCGGCAAGGAAAACGGTCAAAAATCAAATATGTTGCGTTAAATATGCATATTAAATAGAATGTGACTCACTGGAGAGCGATCGCTGATGAAATTAACCCGGTTTTCGGATATTGGATTGCGTGTGCTGATGTATTTGGCACGGGAGTCGCGCAGCCCGTCCGTTACCGTAGCTGAAGTCGCATTACAGTTCGATGTGCCGCATAACCACCTGGTCAAGGTTGTTGGCATGTTGGCAAAAATGGGTTGGATAGATGCAGTACGCGGTCGTAATGGCGGTATCAGCCTCGCGGCCAGTCCGGACACTTTACACATAGGCAGTATCCTGCGTGTGCTGGAAGGGGATGCCGAGGCGATTGATTGTGAGGGTATAGGTTGCCGCCTGTCCGGCGATTGTCGTTTGCGCAATGCCTTGAAGATAGGTGTTGATGCTTTTTACAATGCGATGGATGAATACACGCTGGCAGATATCGTCAGCGGCAATACAGGCGAACATATCGTGATGATGCATCGCAATTTCCTGATGGATCGCGCCGCTATCGCGTGAATTGAAACAGCTTGAATGGCAGGGCCTGAGTCGGGCCTTTTTTATTGGGTTTAAAGTTGCATTTTAAATGCATCAATAGGAGAAGATATGTTGTCTGCAGCATCCCGTCCGTATATAGACGCCAGTGTCCCGGTCTTGCGTGAGCATGGTTTGGCTATCACCCGGGCCTTTTACACAAATCTGTTTGTTTCGCATCCGCAATTGCACAATATTTTCAATGCCGGTAACCAGGCCAACGGTGCACAGCAACAATCACTGGCTTCCGCGGTCTTTGCCTATGCCGCGAATATCGATAATCCATCGGCGCTGGCACCAGTCATTTCACGCATCGTGCACAAGCACGTTTCGCTGGGCGTCACCGCCGCACACTATCCTATCGTCGGCGAACATTTGCTGGGTGCGATCAAGCAGGTGCTGGGCGATGCGGCAACGCCGGAACTGATTGCGGCATGGGCCGAAGCCTACGGCATCCTGGCGCAAGCCCTGATCGATGAAGAGCAGCGTTTGTATACGGTGGCAGGTATCCAGCCCGGCGATTTGTTCGAGATGAAAGTCACGGCAGTTGAACAGGAAAGTGAACAGGTAAGGTCGTTTACGCTGGTGCCGCAGGATGGCAGTACTTCGCCGTCGTTCCGCCCAGGCCAGTATGTCAGCGTGGCGGTTCATTTGCCGAATGGCTTGCGCCAGTTGCGTCAGTACAGCCTGTCCGATGCGCCGGACTATCGTCACTTGCGCATTTCGGTCAAACGTGAAGTCGCAGGCAAGGAAACACCGGCTGGAATGGTTTCCAACTGGTTGCACGACCATGTGCAGGCAGGCAGTGTGCTGTCGGTCAGCAAGCCTTTTGGGGACTTTACGCCGGACACCGATGGTGAAGAACCTATCGTCTTGCTGTCAGCAGGTGTTGGCATTACGCCGATGATTTCGGCCCTGAACCGGATTGCTTATGTGGCGCCGCAAAGACGCGTGATTTTTGCGCATGCTGCACGCAATGCCAAACATCATCCGCATCGCGCAGATATCGCAAAAGCGGCTGCACTGATGCCTAACCTGCAAAGTGTGATTTTCTATGAAGAAGACGATGCGGCGCAGGAGAGCGGTGCTGCCCTGGCAGGCCGCATGCAGTTGAAAAAATTGCCGCAATGGGATCTCAGTAACACCAAAGTATATATGTGCGGTCCCTTACCTTTCATGCAGGCACAATGGGCGGATTTGGTGGCGCACGGTGTGCCACCGCAAAACCTGCATCGCGAAGTTTTTGGTCCGGATATGCTGGATCATTTGATTTGATAACCGGTATCTGGCTTTCATCCGGTTCGACAGGCGTTGCCTGAAGTTATCCGGATGTCGAGCAAGATAAACACAGCCAGCGCTAGCCCCGCTGGCTGTGTTGCTTTGGCGTTTGTATTTCCTGGCTTAATTGCAGGGATGATGGTCGATCCAGCTCTCGCATGCGATCGTTTACCTGTTGCGTCAGCTTGCGATGTTCCGCATCCATTTCATAGTGCAAGTCTTGCAAAGCCAGTGAAGTCTGGACGAGCGAATCACGCATTGCGATGAGTGCTTGCAGCAAGTCAGTCAGGTCGGGTAGCTCTGTTTTGTTGTTCATACAATCTCCTTTGAATTTTAAGATTTCATCGTCGGCAGTTGTTGCTTGCATCTGTTGATGACGCCGACTGGAATGATCCAGATGAGTTGTGCTGCATCTATCTGCCTGGGTGGTGTGCAAAATTAAAACAAAGAAACCGGCGAGACGGGTCTTAAAAAATGAGACGTGTATGCAGATGTAAGCATGAACACATTGATGTATGCGCATATCTTCCCGCGCTGAGAAATAGATTTTCGCTGAGAGATGTGTACCTGATTTGGTGCTGGCATCCGGCAGGCACTGATGTAAAAACATCCAACGTTTCAATTTGTGGAACGATCATCCAATAAATCTTTTCGAATATTTTCATTCAAGATTATTCTTGGTACGCATACTGGGGATTCTCCCTAGACTGGTCCCGATGATCATGAAGGGTGAAAAACGGAACAACTCCAACGTCTCGCTGGCACCAACGGTGCCGACGATACTCTTGAAATTCCTCGCGATGGCGTTATTGCTCTGCATAGCTGCAGGGACCGCGCTATACCTGTACTGGAGATTAAGTAACGTCGTGTCTAGTCACAGGCGGCAGATGAATGCGGCCGCCTATAGCGCACAACTTTACTTCGATCAACGGGAAGCGCTGTTGCATTCGATTAAAAACTCTGCGGTCTTGCGCAAAGACACTGAAAAATCAAAACAGGATGTGGCCGCTAATCTCGACGGAGTGACCACGCTGTCATTTCCTGCGCCGGAAGGCGCCAGTAAATGGGCCCTGCTCCTGACTGAACGGGATACGAGTGCGATAACAGATGCCAATACACGATTGATTTATGCGATGGCGCAACCGGTCACAAAGATGATGTCGATATGGCCCGAAGATAAGCGGGTGGTCGGACTGGATGAACTGCAATCACGGCTGATACTGCAAGCCCTGGAGAATGTCGGGAATCGTGGTGAACAATTCCTGTCGCAAAAAATGATTTGGTTATACGTTCCGGGGAAAATGCACGATAGCTTATATATATTCAGTTTGCTCGATCCCTTCCGTCCCGCTTCCGGCTGGTTGGGCCTGGAGCTACGCAATATAGGCAGCGGTGTCGACCTGTCCAGTATCCATGGCAGCAGCTATGTCTTGCTGGACCAGAATGAAAACATTGTGCTGCATGGCGTGCAGGAACCCGGACTGCCTTTGCGCATCAGGCAGGGGGTGAAGGAAGATACCTTTGGCCTGTCCGGAAAAGGCTTTTGGCCGGAATACCTTGCCCTCAATAAAAGTGTAGGCGAGGCCGGCTGGCGTCTGGTTTATTACATACCCATCCGGCATTTGCTATATGACGACAGGGGCGCAATCCAGCTGGCACTCGCATTGTGTGCCTTGCTCTTTGCCGGCGTATTTCTCGGCATGCGCCGTATCCAGAAAAAGCTGATCGTGCCGGCTTTGGAGCAATACGATGCCTTGCTGGATATGGTTGCCTTTAGCCAGACAGTGATTGAAACCGCACCGGTGGCGCTGTGTGTACTGCGCCGTGCGAACGGCAGCGTGGCGCTGGCAAATGAGTTGACACGTAGCTGGTTTGAAAACGAAAAGGATTGGCAGGCTGCGGTATTGGCCAATCAGTACGGCCATAAGGATCGCGAATTAACCTTACACGATGGCCGCCACGTCCACCTGACACTGGCACCTACCCGGTATCGCGGGGAAGAGGTCTTGCTTTGTGTATTCATGGATATCTCGGCGCACAAGCAGATACAGGAATCCTTGCTCAAGGACAAACTGCACGCAGATGACGCCAACATGGCCAAGACCCTGTTCCTTACCACGATGAGCCACGAGTTGCGCACGCCCTTGCACGGGATGCTCGGTGCGCTTGAGCTGTTTTCGCTGACCACCGTCACGGACCAGCAAAGAATGTATTTGAATGCAATGCAGCAGTCGTCGTCGATTCTGTTAAGGACAGTCAGTGAAACGCTCGATATTGCACGGATAGAAGCGGGTGCCTATGAACTTGAAGCGACTGCATTTTCGCCGCTGTTGCTGATAGAGGAAGTAATTGCTGCCTATGCTGCACCTGCCGAACGAAAGGCATTGCATATATACGGTTTACCCGACCCCGCCATGCCCGAGGTGTTGCTTGGTGATGTGACCCGTATCAAACAGATACTGAATAATTTGATGAGTAATGCCATCAAGTTTACTGATCACGGCCAGATCGTATTGCGTTCCCGGCTATTGAGTCTGGAAAATGGCACGGCGACGATTGTGTTCCAGGTGGAGGATAGCGGCAGGGGGATAGACCAGGAACACTTGGGGCGCATATTTGAACCCTTTTACCAGGTGGAACGCAATGCATTGTTGAAGAGCGGCACAGGGCTGGGCCTGTCGATCTGTCGGCGTTTTGCGCAAATGATGGGCGGGACCATTTGGGCGATGAGCGAACCAGATCGGGGCACTCGCTTCTCTTTTACCGTTGCGCTGCCGGCTACACAAGACGCGGCGCTTTATGAGGTGCGTGCATTTGGTGGCACCAAGGTCTATGTCTATTCAGATTTGCCGGAACTGTCGATGAATATGTGTGCGTGGCTGAACAAGTGGGGGGCGCGTGCACATGCATATCAGGCCGGTACGGCAGATGAAGACGGCGAAGCGATATTGCTGGGGATACGGCATTCGGGGTTTGCTGCCGACGTTGCATGGAGCGGACCGCGCCTAGTGGCGGAGCTATCTGCTTTGCAAACGGGACATGGGCGCAAGGACAGCCTGCCGGTTGTACGTGGATACTGTATACGCACCATTGCGGAGGCGGTCAGCAGGTTGCAGCCATATCGGGATATGGTGGAATCCATACACGTCAAACCGCTCGCCTGTTCGCTGAACCTGAATATCCTCGCAGTTGAAGACAACCCGATTAATCAGATGATCCTGAAGGAGCAACTGGCTTACCTGGGGTGCGCCGTTGTATTTTCCGGTAACGGCCAGGAAGCGTTGGACCGGCCGGACGTGATGGAATTCGACGCCATCTTGACCGATCTCAATATGCCGCTGGTTGATGGCTATGAGCTGACTGAAAGATTGCGGAAGCGGGGGTATACGAAGGCCGTCTTCGGTATCAGTGCGAATGTCATTCCGGAGGATGAGAAGCGCTGCCTCGCGGCGGGGATGGATTTGCTCATGACCAAGCCCTTGTCCCTCTCGGTACTACAAACCAACCTGCAATCCATTCATTCGTAATGCATATGGCCGCCATCAATCCGGATCAGAATTTTATGCTTAAGGCATTGGATGAAAGTGTCCGCTGGGCCGGTGTGCATCTGACCTCTTACGAAAATTTTTTCCAGGATAAATTTTCCCTGCTGGTTCTCGCTTTCCTTGTGTTGCTTATTGCCTTGGGGATGGTTGGTATGGCCTTTTATCCGCTTGAAAAGGCCGTGCAAGATGGAAGCACGCCGCCTGTGAATCCGGAAAAACAAGTCGACGCAAGTACGCCCCTGCACAAGCAAGTACGGATACCGGAAAAGTATCGCGCAATATTTATTCAAACCATGGAAGAAGACCTGAGCGTGTTGAGCCACGCACTGGCAGAAGGGCGTCTACGCGCGGTACTGGCCATGTTGCACCGTATGCATGGCGCGCTGGCTGCACTTGGCATCAATGATTTTGCCGAACGCTGTGCAGCCCTGGAACGGGACGGACGGTTAGGCGGATTGAATGAAGAAATTGCCGGAGAGATAAATGCGTTGGCAAGTGATTTGACGCGCATGCTCCGGTGGCAATAAATTATTTAACAACTTCAGGTGTTTATTGTGATGAAAAGACAGACAGTTATTCTTGCCGACGATCATCCTTTGATCTTGATGGGATTGCGTGACATGGTGGAAAAGGACGCAAGCTTTGAGTTGCTGGGCACGGTGTCCAGTTCCACTGCTTTAGTCAGCCTGATGCGCGATGCCGAGCCTGACATGGTCATCACCGATTATTCGATGCCGGGCGATGACACTTATGGCGACGGGATACGCATGGTCAAGTATCTGATACGACATTTCCCTAAGACCAAGATACTGACCATGACCATGATGTCGAATCCGATGATTATTTCGGCGCTTTACGATGCCGGTGTGTATGCAGTGATCAGGAAGAGTGATGATCCGGCGGAATTCATTGCGGCCTTGCACATCCTGCGGCTGGGGCGTAAGTACTATCCGCCCAATTTTCAAAAGGAAAGCAAGACGAATGAGCGGACAAAATTCATAGGCGAGCGGATTAACAGCCTGTCACCGAAGGAGTTTGAAGTCTTGCGTTACTTCATCCAGGGCAAGCCTATCATGCAGGTTGCATTGCATTTGAATCGTAGTATTAAAACCGTCAGCGGGCAAAAGATAGCGGCGATGCATAAACTGAATGTGAAGACGGATCAGGAGTTGATCGCTTTTTGTCTGGAGACAGGCTTGTTTCAGTGAGGCCAGATGCGGGTTTTAATTCCAGAATATGTTTTAAATAAAAAAAATCGCTCCTGCAAAAGCCGGAGCGATTTTTTATTCTGCGGTGGGGTATCAAAACTTGTAGTTCATCTCTTCAGCATATGACGTAAACCTATGACGTCAATTTGATTGAATTTTGAGTTTCTCTGAAATTTTCACCAGGTCAGCCAGGGACGATACTTCCATTTTTCGCATGGTCGCACCGCGCCTTACTTTGACGGTTACTTCGCTGATGTTCAAGGCCGCTGCGATTTGCTTGTTTAAAAGGCCTTGCACCACCAATTGCATGACCTGTTGTTCGCCACCTGATAGCGACGTCCAACGATTGAGCAGTTCGGCCGTGACAGCATCTTCCTGGCGTTTCAAGCGATTTTTTTCTATGCCGTTTTGGATGGCATCCAGCAAATCCTGGTCGCGGAATGGTTTCGTCAAAAATTCAATGGCACCATTCTTCATCGCCTGCACACCCATGGCGATATCACCGTGGCCGGTAATGAAAATCGTCGGAAGTTGTATCCCGAGATCTATCATTTGGCGGTGGAAGTCCATCCCGCTTTGGCCGGGCATCCTGACATCCAACACCAGGCAAGCAGGTGCATCGGCCAATGTATGCTGGAGGAATTCTTTGGTAGAACCGAAGGATAGTGCCTGCAGTCCGACCGAAGCGAGCAAATCCTCAAGGGCTGCACGGACGGAATGGTCATCATCGATGATATAGACGACAGGCAGTTCTAATACTGGCGTGGGAGATGTTGCACTCATTGCGTTCCCTTCTCTACGATGGGCAGGCTAAATCGAACAATGGCACCCCCGTCCGGATTTTGTTCTGCCCATATTTTCCCTTCATTTGCTTCAATGATGGTCCTGCTAATCGTCAGTCCCAGTCCTATGCCTGATTCTTTAGCGGTCCAGAATGGGTCGAATAAATGCTCAATGCTTCCCGGAGGAAAGCCAATGCCGGTATCGATAATTGAAAAATGAACCGTTCCCGGCTTGCTTATCGTCGATAAAATTTGCATATCCCGTTTTTGGTTTTCATTTGTAGTCATTGCTTCCGTTGCATTCAGTATCATGTTGACGATCACTTGCTGAATCTGCACACGGTCTGCCAGTACCGATGGCGTGTCATCGCTTAAATTCAGGTTCAAGGATATGCCATGGCCTTCTATATCACTGCGCGACATGGCCACAATTTCAAGGATGGCCTGATTAAGATCGAAGCGGCTTTTATACGGCACTTCACCCTTGGTAAGGCTGCGGATACGGGTGATGATATCGCTTGCCCGATTTGCGTCACTGAGAATTCTACCCACTGCCAGCCGTGCTTTTTCCAGGTTCGGCGGATCCTGGTCGAGCCAGCGCTGGCATGCATTTCCACTCGTGACGATGGCGGCGAGTGGCTGATTGACTTCATGCGCAATCGACGTGCTCAGTTCGCCCAGGCTGGTGACGCGCGCGATGCGCAAGAGCTGGGTCTGGGCCTGATAGGCGGCAGCTTTGGCGGCGTTCATCTTGAGGGAGAGATAGGTCGTGATGGCGATGGCGACTATGCTGATGCCGGAATTGATCAAGCCGACCTGGTATGAACCAAATTTAGTCAGGTAGAAACTGAGTATGGTTAAAAAAATACAAAAACCGGAAAGAGCCACCAGTGTGCGCGTGGATACCCAGCTTGACGCCGCAAGAATAACGGCGGAGTAGAAAACGGCCGCCGCAATTGCGTAGTCCGTAAGGGTATCTGCCGCAAAAATGGCAGCCATGACAATTAGCATGCCGAGCATGCCCGGGACGCGATACCATCGCATAGGCTTGGAAATATCGTGTTTCATAGAACTGAGTCTCTTTTTATGGTGCTTAGGTCATTTTTCCTGATCAATCTACACCATTTTCATTCTTCCGAATTTGCATTCCAGAATGCCTGCTGCACACCGGCTTCCTGCAATAATATCGCCATCATCCCATCCAGTTCTTCCGCCTCGACTGCCGTTGCATACAGCGTTGCCTCGATTTCCACATCGTTGTTGCCAAAAGGATGCTGGTCGACAGCCCGGATCGGGTAATTGGATTCTTCGAGCAAGCCCACCATTTTTTCATACACTTCCGCTTGCCGGGTCCTCTGGCAGACGACATAGACGGTATAGGTGGCTTCGCTGGACTCTTCCTGTATTGGACGGCGGTTGATACGATTGACGACCGGTCGCAGCAAAGTATTGGATGCCAATACGAACAGTGCGGCCAGTATCGCTTCGGGGAACAGCTTGGCACCTGCACAGCAGCCGACGGCAGCTGAACCCCAAAGCGTAGCGGCAGTGTTGAGTCCGAAGACATTGGAGCCTTCTTTCATGATGGCTCCCGCACCCAGGAAGCCGATGCCTGAAACGACATAGGCTATTACCTGTAACGGACCGGGTGAGCCTCCGTGCAGTGCATGGAACCGTACCGCCAGATCGACGAATACGGCTGCGCCCACGGCTACCAAGGTATTCGTGCGTAATCCGGCCGTACGCTGGCGCACCTGGCGCTCGAAGCCGATCAGGGCTCCGAGCATAAAGGCGGTAGTCAGGCTGGCTAGCGAACTTAGCCACGCTGATAGTTCAAAGACAGGCCAATTCATATTTTCTCCCGCTTAGTTTGTTGCATGCATAAAAATCTGGTTTTTACAGATGTCATCGGAATTTCCATCCAAGGTGTTGCGCCACGGTATTGCGTGGGATGAATAATCCGCTTGCTCACATACCAGTGGCAGGCGTTCACCAGGATATTTTTTGGGACGAGGAAGAACGGCTTCCATTTCGCAGCTGCGCAGGTTGATGTAAATTGAATCGCCCGATTCCAGTGATTGATTTACTGGTGTCTTCACAATACGTTTACGCGTCCCCTTGAAGATGCGGTAAGTCACTAGCGCAAAGCTTTGCCCGGTCGCCGGTGTGGCGTCTTCCGGGCGGCAGTCCTTCAGTAATCCGTCCTGCACCTCATCCCTGCTTACCACGCGTTCGACCGTCGCTATCCGCCAGCCGTCCGAGTAGTCATACCTGCCTTCATATAATGCAGAGCAAGCCGTGAGTGTCGCCAGCATCACTGCAAGCACAATAAAGCGAGGTTTTCCCTTGTCCATTTTCGACATCCCGCTCAGAGCGATGGCGCTTCGCCGATGGCAAGCTGTAGCTGCACCGTGGCTGTCGCCATGTCAGATTCAGATTGCAGATACGCCAGGTAGGCTTCATCCGCCGAACGCTGCGCGGCCAGCAATTCCAGCAATGAGGCCGCACCGTTACGATAGGACAGGCGTATGCCTTCCAGCATGCGGTTCGCATTTGCCAGTACATCTTTGCGGTAGTGATCCACGTTTTCGCGGGCGGCGATAAAGCGTTGATGTGCGGTACGTACGTCCGCCTCTGCCTTGAGTTCGGCCTGGTTCAGGCCGAGCATGGCTTGTGTGACGGCCGATTCGGCTTGCACGATATCGCCGCGGTTGAGACGCGAGAGCGGGATAGGGATGCTGATCGATAAAGCCAGCACATTGGAACGCGAAGTCCCGTCTATCGCATTGCCACCCTGGTCGAAGCCGCCCGGATAGCCACGGGTAGAGGTGACGCCCAGTGATACCGTCGGATCGACCGAACGATTGGCACGCGTCAGCGATGCATTATCGCGTGCATGTTCCAGGGTGGCGCGTGCGATCAGGACATCCTGGCGTGATTGCAAGGCTGCAGGTACCAGGGCTTCGATATCGTTGCCACGTTCGAATGGTGTAAAGCCGCATTCCAGCACCGCCGGGCCGAATACATCTTCGACGCGACGGCCCAATGTGAGTGAGAGCGCCAGGCGTGCCGCTGTTGCTTCTGCACGCGACTGCGTGACATCGGCCTGGAACTGATCGCGTTCCACTCGTGACTGCAACAATTCGATGCCACCCACATCACCCGCCTTGCGCCGTACTTCATTGACCCGCACGATTTCGGACAGGGCTTTGAGTGTATTTTCCTTACGTGCCAATACATCGCGGGTGCGGCAGGTTTCGGCAAAGGCCAGCGCCGAATCGCTGTAAAGCTGCTGTTTGAAACCGGCAACAGTCGCTTCCGTCAGGGTCACATTGCTGCGCGCCGACTTGATGCGCGCGTCACGCTTGCCGCCGGTCTCTATCGTCATGCTGAGCGATGGTCCGCGGCTGACGGGCCGGGGGTGGATGGCACTGACGGTTTCACGCGATGCGCTGTAGGTGAACTCAGGGTCCGGCCGTATGCCGGCGATGCCGACGCCTGCTTCGGCGGCTACGATAGTTTCGCGTTGCGCTGCCAGTTCCAGGCTATGTGCTTCGACTGCGTTCAGGTAGTTTTTAAAATTCAGTTTGCTTGCTGGTACGTCCTGGGCGCGGACGGTATGTACCGTCAGTCCGCCCAGCGCCAGTATCAGCATCTGGCTGATGGCGATTTTCTTGAATGTCATGTTCAGCTCCGTTTCAGCTGTTAGGTCGATAAGCCGGCTTCATCGGAAGTGTCGCCTGCTGCCTGCGCCGCCTTTTGCGCGCGTTGCAGCGCGGCAGCTTCGACGCGGGCTTCTATCAATTGGTAGAGGGCGGGTAGCAGCAACAGCGTCAGTGCGGTAGCGCTGATCAGGCCGAATACCACCACCGTTGCGAGCGGACGCTGCACATCACTGCCGAGGCCGGTGGCCAGCATTGCCGGGGTCAGGCCGAAGGCGGCGACTGTCGCTGTCATGAGTACCGGACGCATGCGACTGGTCGCACCTTCCAGTACCGCTTCCCGCAGGGATTTCCCTTCGTCACGCCGCAAGCGATTGATTTGCGCCACCATCAATACGCCACCGAGTACCGCGACGCCGAACAGGGCAATGAAACCGACCGCGCTGGAAACGTTGAGTGTCATGCCGCGCAAATGCAGCCCGGCGAAGCCGCCGACCATGGCCAGCGGTACCACGCCCAATACCAGCAAAGGCTGGCGCAGGTTGCCGAACTCACCGAACAGCAGCAACAGCATGATGCCCAGCGTCAGTGGCAGGATCACGAACAGGCGTGCTTCTGCCCGTTGCAGGTTTTCGAACTGCCCGCCCCATTCGATGTGCAGGCGCTGCTTGTCGTACTCAATGTCGCGTTCTATCGTTGCTTGCGCTTCGGCCAGGAAACTGGCGAGGTCGCGCCCCCGCACGTTGAGTTTGACCAGAATGTGACGTTCACCGCGCTCACGGACGATCACGCTCTGGCCCGTGGTGGTACTGATGCGCGCCACATCGGCCAACGGTATCTTTGCGCCATTGGCAGCAGTGAGGCGCAGGTCGGCTATCGCTTGCGGGTTGGCGCGCGTCTCTGGCGAAAAGCGCACCGTCATGTCATAGTTTTTTTCACCTACATACAATTGCCCGATGGAGGCACCACCTATGCCGGTGGAGATAAGCTGCGCGACATCGGCGGCATTAATCCCATAACGTGCAGCAGCAGCGCGATCCAGGTCTATCCGTAAATTGGGCAACGGTGGTTCCACATCGACCACGACATCGGCAGCACCCGGGACCCTGCGCAAGGTGGTGGCTACATGTTCCGCAATCCGGCGATCTTCTTCCAGGTCGGGGCCAAAGATTTTCACCGTCAAGTCACTATGTGCACCGGACAGTTTGTCCTGCACGCCATCTATCATTGGTTGCATGAAGCCGATGGCGTAACCTGGCATTTGCGCATAGCGTTCACCCAGTCGGCGTATCAATTCCTGCTTGCTGATACCGGACTGCCAGCTGCTGTAAGGATGCAGGGCGATGCTGGCTTCGATATGCGACGGCGTCCAGTAATCGGTGCCGTCATCGTTACGCCCGGTTTGCGTGACCACGCTGGAGACTTCAGGGAATTCCAGCGTAGCCTTGCGCAGTTCGGTCGCCATTTCGCTGGCTTTGTCCAGTGTGATACCGGATGGCATTTGCACTTGTAACCAGATCGAGCCTTCATCCAGATAGGGCAGGAAGTCGCGACCTATGGTGCCGGCCAGCAGCAATAGCGTGACCAGCATGGCGACTATGCTGGCTGCCAGCCAGCGCCAGTGTCCGACCGTGCGTGCGAGGAAATCAGCGTAACGTGTGTTGAGCCGTTCCAGCACCGGGTTGTGGAAGATCTTGCGCGGCCGGTGGAAGGCCAGCCAGGCCAGGCCGGGCGTCAGCATCAGGGCCACTGCAAGTGCACCTAGCAGCGCCGCACCGACTGCATACGCCATCGGCGAGAACAGTTTGTACTCGATGCGTTCAAACGCAAACAGGGGCAGGTAAGCAGCAGCGATGACGCTCATGCCAAAAAATATAGGACGTGCTACCTGCAGCGTGGCAGTGATTGCATCACGCGGTGTCAGCACTTTTCCTTCCTGCTTTTCACGTCGGCGCAAGATGTTTTCCACCACCACCACCGCACCATCTACGAGGATGCCAAAGTCGATCGCACCGAGCGACAGCAGGTTGGCCGGGACCTTGGCGTGATGCATGAAGGTGAATGCAAACAGCAGCGCCAGTGGCACCGTGAGTGCGACTATCAGGGCGGCACGTGGGCTGCCAAGGAAGAGCAGCAGGACCAGCGTAACGACTATCATGCCTTCCAGCAGCGTCTTGCCGACGGTATGCGTGGTGGCTTCGATCAGGCTGCTGCGATCCAGATACGGCACCAGCTTGACGCCGCGCGGCAGCAATTTCTCATTGATCTCACGCACCGCATCATGGATGCCGTTCAGCGCGACCGAGGGATTGCTTTCCTTGAGTAACAGGACCACACCGGAAATCGAATCAGCATTATCGTCCTTGCCGAGGATGCCGCGCCTTTCCACATTGCCGTAAGTGAGCTTGCCCAGGTCCTTGGTCAGTACCGGTACGCCGCCCACGCTTTTGATAACGACATTGCCCATGTCATCTAGCGAACGCAGCAAGCCGACGCCGCGTACGACATAAGACTGCTCACCGCGATCGATGACGCTGCCGCCACCGCTCTGATTGTTGGCATTGATGGCATCGATGACTTCACTTAGCGTGAGGCCATACTGGGTCAGGCGTGCCGGATCGAGTTCCAGCATGAACTGGGTCGTGAGGCCACCGTAGTTGGTGACATCGACCACGCCCTGTATCTTTTTCAGGCGTGGTATCACAGTCCAGAATTGCAGTTCTGATAGTTCACGCAGGCTGTGCGTACTACTCTCCAGCGTATAACGATAGATTTCGCCGGTTGGCGATGTGTACGGATCCAGGCCAGCCTTGGCGGCATAGGGCAGGTCGACTTCATTCAGGCGTTCCTGCAGGCGCTGCCGTGCCCAGTAGCCATCGACGCCATCCTGGAACACTACTGTGATGAGCGACAGGCCGAACAGGCTGCGCGAACGCAGCACATGCATGCCGGGCGTTGCCAGCAATGCGCGTTCCAGCGGCACGGTGATTTGCTGTTCAATTTCTTCCGCTGCGAGGCCGGGCACCTGCGTGACTATCTGCGAGGTGACGTCGGCGATGTCGGGATAGGCTTCCAGTGGTAATTGTTTCCAGCTGAAGACGCCATACAGCGCGGTGAAAGCAAACACCAGCCAGACGATGCCGCGACGATGAAAACAGGTATTGACGATACGTTCAATCATTGAGGAGTACTCCATCCTTGATGACGATGCGGTCGCCGGCCTTCAGGCCCGAAGTCACTTCTACGCGATCATGCAGTTGCGCGCCGACGGTCACGGTACGCGGTGTGTAGTGGTGCGCTCCCTGTTCGATGAAGACACGTACTTCCAGTCCGTTTTGCTGGATGGCCGAGAGCGGTATCGTCAGTGCTTCCTGTTTCTGACCATCAAACGCTACATGCGCAAACATGCCCGGGCGAAAACGTCCGTCGGCATTGGCTATTGCGACGCGCACTTTGACGCTGCGGGTTTCCGGATCCAGTAATTCGCCGACATAGCGCACGATGCCCTCGACTTGCTGGTCGGGATAGGCATTGAGCGTGATGTGCGCTTTTTGTCCGATGAACACTTGCCTGAGATCGCGTTCCGCCACATTGGCGGTGAGCCAGACGGTGGACAGATCTGCTACCGTCATGATGGGTGCGTTGATATCATTCCAGTAGCCGCCTTGTGAACCGGCCATTTCGATGACACGACCACTGATCGGTGAGCGCAGTACATATTCACTGCGTGTATGGGATTGTTTGGCGACGCCTAGTTGTGCCAAGCGGTCAGCCGCGGTATGCGCATCGCTGTCAGCGCTATCCATACTTAGTTGCGCTGCTTCGTAGTCTTTTTTTGCTGTAATGTCTGCATCAAACAATAGCTTTTGACGCGCAAAATCACGCTGTGCCTGCGCCTGTGTATTGCGGGCTTTGGTGTATTCGGAACGGGCGCTGGAAATTTCCGCCGAGTCGAGCGTGAAGAGTGGATCGCCGGCCTTGACCGCATCACCCAACGTACGCTGCAGACGGATAATACGGCCCGGTACCGGCGGTGCGACCTTGACCAGTTTTTCTGCGACTGCTTCTATGACACCGGGCGCGGTCAGCGGACGTTCTATTTCGCTGACGTCTACTGTGCCGATAAGCAGGCGCGTGCGCAACGGTGAGCCTTCCGGCACTTCCATGACATTGCCTTTGCGTATGACGCTTGCGGCACTATCTTTATGCGTTTCGGCCTGGGCGGCCGATATCGCTGTCTTGTCATCGCAGCCGGCCACAGCGATGCATAGCAATATCAACGCGAGCACGGCCATCAATTTGCACATATGTTTTTTGACAGTAACTTGTGGTGTTGTGCCCCGGGTCGCGTTGTTCGTGACCTGGGACAGCTCGGTGTATACACCTGTAACGAGTAAGGAAATCATGCGAATTGCCTCCGGAGTTGATGGGCAGGAATGCGGCAAGCCGTGCTGATGTTTTGATCAATCTCAAAACCCATGGGGCGCAGTTTTTCGCGCGTGGTCAGCGGCAGATGGCGTAAAACGGAAGTGCGTTCCGATGCAGAAAGCAGGGACAGCGCATCGGCTGCCACGCGTGGTGAACACGCGGCTATGGCCTGTGCGAAAGCGAGTACGCCGTGTTCGGAGAATAGTTGTCGCAGGGTTGCGATGCGACGCGCGGAGATAGCTGCGCGCAATGCAACATGGAGATGTGGGTGGTGCATGAAAAGCCTCCTGGGAAAAACCGGGCGGAGGCTACTCAGCGTTCAGGCGATGAGCGACCTCCAGCCAAGTGCCGGCTGAATAAAAAATGACGGGAAATGGAGTGGCGCACTGCGGCACCAACTAGGGTCGGGATCGATGGTCTTCTCCTTGCTTGCGATGTACTTTGTCAGATGTTCACAAAGATATGGTCGTCGGAATGCGCGCAAAAAATAAAGGATCGATAGTGAAGCGATCCTCGCGCTACATGGCTACTTGATTACAGCGGCATGAATTTTGCCATCCATTAAATTGGAGAGCCAGCTGGCGTTAGGGTCGTTTTTATCGCTATACGCATACATTGCATATACCAAGGTATATGCGCTGAAGGCGCCATCCTTCCGACAAACACGAATTCAGGTTTGCAACTTGTTTGAGTACGAAGACAACAAGGTAGGTAAACAGGATTTTGAAAGAGTGACGTGCGGACTTCTGCACGCAGGATTGGAGGGTGTTTGGGCAAAGATTGAATAAATACCGGCGTGCCGGAGGCTTGATTGAAATTTTATGGGATACGAAAAGAGGGGGGCTTCGGCTGGGAAGAGATATGTATTTGCACGAGCTGTGCAAAAGCCGGGAATGGTAAATCCTGGTGCGACCGGGTTTTTGCGGAAAGGCCATATTCCGCGGAAATAAAAATGCGGCGCCCAATTTCTTGAGAACCGCATGTTTATTAGTGGTGCCGAGAGCCGGAATCGAACCGGCACGCCTTGCGGCGCGGGATTTTGAGTCCCGTGCGTCTACCTATTCCGCCATCTCGGCAACGCAAGCTGAGCATTATGCGCGATTTGCCCGATTTGAGCAAGACTCATTGCGCCTGATTATGCTGTCAGCAAGCAAATTTTTTGCAATATTGATAGCCGATCAACATCATTGCTGTGCTGCCGGCGTACCGTATACGCGGCGATACAGGCGGAAGCGTTCATCACGGTCTGCCGGGCGGCGGCCATGCCAGATCAATTGCCATTGCTGGTTGTAGCGCGTGATGGTGGCAGCTGCATCATTGCCACGATGGGCATCCTGCAGCAACAGGTAATCGCAGTTCTTTTCGCCAAACTGCGCGAATTCTATCTTGCCGAAGTAGGCGAAGGACGCGCGCTGTGCCGGTCCGACGTTTGATGCTACGCAACGTTTGACGGTCGGCAAGGCGGCATCGATTTGTTGCGCCACGCTGACATAGCTCTTGATGTAATTACCCCATGGCAGCCATAGCGTCATCAGCAGCAACCAGCACAGGATAATCCCGCCGGATGACAGGACAACCGCGCGCCACAATACCGAAGGCCGACGCGACACGCGCCAGTAGACGATCCAGATCCAGCCGGCCGAAGCCGCCGCTGCGATCAGCATGACGAAGAGATTGAATTCAGGTTTGAAGCCTGGAGCGATCTTGAAGGCATTGCGTGCCAGTTGTGCCGGCCAGCCGGTTTGCTTGGCGATCCAGCCGATCCAGATGAAGGCGGCGCAGGTCGTCAGCATCATTACCGAGAACCAGTCGACTGCATTGATCGCACCGCGTTTCATGGTTGGCAAACCGAAGGCGGCCAGAATCGCGAGCATAGGCAAGAGTGGCAACAGACTGGCTTCTTCGCCATGCGAGTTGAGGAGGGCCAGCACCAGCAGCGCGGCGAAGAAGGTCAAGGGCAGCGTGATGTGCAGCGCCGCATGCTGGCGGCGCCAGGCGTAGACGGCCCAGATCGCGAATGGCCATGCCGGCCATGCAAACCAGATTGCATTTTTCAGGAAGTATTGCAGCGTGGACGCCGAAGGTGCGCTGACCTGGCGGTAATTCCATGCCATCCATGCATCTACCGGGTTGTTGCCGAAAGGTTGCACCTGTTGACTAGCCCATATCCATGCGCCGCATACGATGGCAGCCAGTGGCAAGGCAATGAATACCAGGCGCGGCAAGAGGGCGCGATCACGTATCGCGGCGAGCACGACGATGCCTATCCACAAGGCGGCAGGCGTGACCCAGCCGCGGGTCAGCGCCAGTGCGCCGAGGGCCAGGCCGAGTACGACGGTGCGGCGCAAAGTGTGTGCTTCGAACAGGCGGGTGGTGGCATACAGTGAGCAAGCCACCAGCGATACTTGCAGTGCTTCCGAGGTGGTGCCGTGACTGTGTACCAGCAAGCCGAGGCAGCCGAGATAAATCAGCAGTGCGCCATCGGCCAGCGTGCGGCCGAAATCCTTCGGTTCCGGTTGGCCGCCGAAAGCAAGTTTGAGTGGTTGGGCTTCAGCGCGACGACCCAACAGGTAGGTGGTGTACCAGACCGCGACTGAACCAAGCAGGAAGAAGCAGATAGGGGCCAGGCGTGCTGCCATTGGTGCGCCAAGCAGCCAGCCGAATAATTTGATGCAGATCGCGCCGAACCAGAATGCCAACGGACCTTCTTCCGGCATCGCGAGGCCGACGATATTCGGTGACAGCCAGTCGGCCAGCGAGCCGGTGGCCATGGTCCACATGATGCCGAAACCGGCAGCGTCGTCCGGTTTCCACGGGTCGCGTCCGACCAGGCCCGGCAGGATATACAGCAGGCACAGTGCGAACAAGGCCCAGCGCGGGAGTGCGAGTGTAGCGGAGGCGGGCAGGCGGACTGGCTTCATGACGGGGTAATTGTTTTTATTTGATCCGGCGTTATTGTGCCGCAAAATTTCTGTATCAGTGCAGCGGAATCATCCGCATAGAGTGAAAAGAAGGCTTTTCAGTTCGATTGCAGGGGGATGCAATAATAAAAAAGGCAGCCGTAGCTGCCTTTTTAAAACGCGGTGACGAATTACTCTGCCACGCTTGTTTTGGAACCGACGGTACCGAACTTCTTGCGGAATTTGTCCACGCGACCTGCGGTATCAACGATTTTGTGTTTGCCGGTGTAGAACGGATGCGATTCCGACGAAACCTCAATCTTTACCAGTGGGTAGGTAGCACCTTCAAATTCGATGGTTTCACGAGTTTGAATGGTCGAACGGGTAATGAATTTGAAATCGTTGGACATGTCTTGAAACACGACGTCGCGATAGTCCGGGTGTATGCCTTCTTTCATTTTTCTGCCTTAGATAGTTTGGTAGCCAATCGTCACTTCGTCGGTCGCACAGCTTCTTGACCCGATTGTCGATCACTTGCCTGGGTTGGAACGAGGCGCGAATTATACAATAAAATCATGGGTTTGCGCCAGATTTGCTGACGGGAATGCTACAGTCCCACGCTAAGCCGTTTCAGAATAACAAGGGAGACATTGTGGCAATAGGTTTGCAAAGTAGCATGAGTACGCTGCTGCAAGTGGTGGAGGCCTGCGGCATCATTGCCTTTGCCTGTTCCGGCTTTGTCGAGGCCAGGCGCAAGGATATGGACCTGGTCGGGGTGTTTATTGTTGCTTTTGTGACAGCTTTTGGCGGCGGTACCCTGCGCGATATGTTGCTGGACCGGCGTCCGCTGTTTTGGGTCGAGCATCAGGAATATGCGATCCTGGTCTTTGTGCTGGCGCTGTTGGCCGGGCCGTTTTTGCCACATCTGCGCTCCGCGGTGGCCGAAAAGACCATCGTCGTGGCCGATGCGCTCGGCCTGGGTTTGTTTAGCGCGGTCGGTACTTCATTGGCGCTGGAGGCACAGATGCCGGTGTTTATCTGCGTGATGATGGGCGTGACGACCGGTATTTTTGGCGGCGTCTTGCGGGATGTCTTGTGTAATGAGATTCCGATGGTGTTCCGCCGCGAGCAGTTATATGCGACCTGTTCGCTGTTGGGTTGTGCGGTGTATATGGTGCTGGAGTGGCTGGATATGACGTCGGCGGTGGCGCTGATTTCCAGTATTTTGGTGACTTCGGTCTTGCGCCTGCTGGCCGTCAAAATGAATTGGCGTTTGCCGGGATAAAGAATTGTAGCCAATAAAAAAGCCCGTTTTCATTTGCAGTGTCTGCAAGGAAAACGGGCTTTTTGTTTTCAACTGAAATTCAGTTGAAGGTATGGATCAGGAATTACCGCGACGCATCATGTCGAAGAATTCGGCGTTGTTCTTGGTCGCCTTCATCTTGTCGAGGATGAATTCCATCGCTTCGATCTCGTCCATGCCGTACAAGAGTTTGCGCAAGACCCAGATCTTTTGCAGCTGGTCCGGTTTGATCAGCAATTCTTCACGGCGGGTACCGGATTTGTTCAGGTTGATCGCAGGGTAGACGCGCTTCTCGGCCAGGCGGCGTTCGAGATGGACTTCCATATTGCCGGTACCCTTGAATTCTTCGTAGATCACGTCATCCATGCGGCTGCCGGTTTCGATCAGTGCGGTCGCGATAATGGTCAGCGAACCGCCTTCTTCGATATTGCGCGCAGCGCCGAAGAAGCGTTTTGGACGTTGCAGAGCATTTGCATCGACACCACCGGTCAATACCTTGCCGGAGGCAGGGATCACGGTGTTGTATGCACGCGCCAGGCGGGTGATCGAGTCGAGCAGGATCACGACGTCTTTTTTCATTTCAACCAGGCGCTTGGCTTTTTCCAGCACCATTTCTGCAACCTGCACGTGACGGGTCGCAGGTTCATCAAAGGTCGATGCCACGACTTCGCCGCGTACCGAACGCTGCATCTCGGTCACTTCTTCCGGACGTTCGTCGATCAGCAGCACGATCATGACTGCTTCCGGGTGATTGGTGGTGATCGCGTGTGCAATGTGTTGCAGCATCACGGACTTACCGGATTTAGGCGATGCCACCAGCAAGCCGCGCTGGCCTTTACCGATAGGTGCGATCAAATCGATGATGCGGCCGGTGATGTTTTCTTCGCCGCGCATATCGCGCTCAAGCAGCAATGGCTTGTTAGGGTGCAGCGGCGTCAGGTTTTCAAACAGGATGCGGTGTTTCGAGGCTTCCGGCGATTCGCCGTTGACCTTGTCTACCTTGACCAGTGCAAAGTAGCGTTCGCCGTCTTTCGGCGTACGGACTTCACCTTCGATCGAATCGCCGGTGTGCAGGTTGAAGCGGCGGATTTGCGAAGGCGAGATATAGATGTCGTCGGTGGACGCCATATAGCTGGCGTCGGGCGAGCGCAGGAAGCCAAAGCCGTCAGGCAATACTTCGAGGGCGCCATCGCCAAAAATTTGTTCTCCTGATTTCGCGCGTTTCTTGAGAATCGCGAACATCAGTTCTTGTTTGCGCAAGCGCGCAGCGTTGTCGATGTCCAGGCTGATTGCCATTTCTAGCAGGGCGGAGACGTGTAACGCCTTTAGTTCAGATAAATGCATATTTTTGAGTTTCCCGGGATGGGAGATAAAAAGGTGGGGGAGGGAACGACGTGGTGAAGTTGGTAATCAAGCAGCGATGCGGGCGCACCGCTGCCATTTTTATTTATTTCAGATGTTGCTATCGATGAAGGCGGTCAATTGACCTTTAGCCAGCGCGCCTACTTTTTGCGCTGCCGGTGCACCGTTCTTGAACAGGATCAGCGTAGGAATGCCGCGGATACCGAATTTGGCCGGAATCGCCTGGTTGGCATCAACGTCCATCTTCGTGATCTGGATCTTGCCTGCGTACTCTTTGGCAACATCTTCCAGGATAGGTGCAATCATTTTGCACGGACCGCACCACTCTGCCCAGAAGTCGACCAGAACCGGTTTGTCGGATTTCAGTACGTCTGTATCAAAAGATGCATCGGTAATATGTTTGATGTTTTCGCTCATGTTTGCCTCAGTCTGAGGGGAAAAGGATAAATCTGCGCCTTGGCATCACCATACTAATCGGTATTTGCCTGCAGCGTCTCCGCTTACTGGAACACAGATGGAGACGTTGCGATTGAATTCAAGTTTTGAAGGTATAACCAGAGGTGATCAGGCGGGGTCTGGGCAAATCATAACCTATTTTATAAAAAGTGGGGCATTGCTCGAAAAATTTCACCCGGCCTCGCATAAAATGCAAAACCGGGTAGTCTGTGTCGTCCGAGATTGCCATTTCCCCTGTTGATTCCCACTTGAGCTCCTGATGCTGCATAGCACCGTACTGATTCCACCTTCCGCCGCCTTTTGGGACGATGCCGCACGTGCATTGTTACAAAGCGATTTGCTGGCGGATACGCGGCAGTCGGCGCTGCGGGATTTGTCTTCATTGCGGGTAGTAGTCTCAACTTTCGCCCATATACAACTATTAAAGAGCGCTTTGGGCCGACAGTTGGGCGCTGCCTTCATTCCACCGACGATTACTTCGCTGTCTGAATATATACGGCTGTTGCCACCGCAAGCCGGTACCGCCGCCACCGCGCCGAGCGAGCGCCTGATGTCGCTGTATGCCGACCTGCGCCAGCATGGATGGTTGAAGAAGCTGTTCACTGCGCGTCGTAATACTGATTTGCTGCCGCTGGCCGAGATATTGTTAACACTATCGGATGAATTGACGCAGGCTATGCTGCCTGAGCTCAAGGTGTCGCCCGATGTGGCCGATGCACGCTGGCAGGCGGCGCTCGAGCAATTGTCGCCGGTCGCACGCAATCTGTTGTCAGATGAAACGCAACTGGTATGGACCATCTGGAAAAGCCAGCTGGATGCCAGCGACGCCATCGTGCATCGCTTTGCACAAATGATGCGCATCGCCGCGCAAGCACAGTTGCCACTGTTCTGGATCAGTCCGGTGGCAGCGGATGCACTGGAGCAAGCCTTCCTCGACGCCTACCAGCAACAACGCCCGGTGGTCGCGATCACGCTGGATTGGCGCGCGCAACATATCAATACGACTTATGCCGCCGCCTGGCCGGAGATGCTGGATGATGCCGTCCCTGCCGACTTGGCGCTGGCGACGCCGCCCGGTTTGTCTTTATATGCAGCGCATAACCTCGAAGCGGAAGCCAAGGCCGGTGCACAAACCATCATGGACTGGCTGCAACAGGGTAAAACGAATATCGCCATCGTCGCGCAGGATCGCGTGGTGGCGCGCCGCATCCGCGCCTTGCTGGAACGGGCGCAAGTGATCGTGGCCGATGAAACCGGCTGGAAGCTGTCGACCACACGCGCCGCCGCCGCACTCGCATCGTGGCTGGAGCTGGTGGCGGCGCGCGCTGAAACCATCGCCCTGCTGGATTTCCTCAAGTCGCCATTTGTTTTTGCGAATACCGAGAATAAAGCCGACCTCGTTATGGCGAGTGAACTTGCCTTGCGCCGCGCGAATGTACTCGGTGGCTGGGAAGCGGTCGGCGATGCATTGACCGCGATTCCGTCCGCACAAAATATGGTGAAGTTGCTGGCGCAACAGGCGACCGGGTTCAGCAAAGGCAAAACCTTGTGCGACTGGATCACGGCGAGCCAGCAAACGCTGGATGTACTCGGCATGCGCGGCGCTTTGCAAGCCGATGGTGCCGGGGCGCAGGTGCTGCAGCTGTTGCAGGATATAGAACAGGATTGCACTGCGGTCGGACATGTCTTTTCATTTGCCGAATGGCGCGCCTTCCTCAATTTGCAACTGGAAGCAACCGCCTATGTGCAATTGAACCGCGACCGGCGCGTGGTGATGCTGCCTTTGAATGGTGCGCGCTTGCGCAGCTTCGACGCGGTCTTGCTGGTTGGTGCGGATGCCGAACACCTGCCGTCGCAACCGACAGAAACACTATTCTTCGCCAACGTCGTGCGGCGCGAACTTGGTTTGGCAACACGTGAAAGCAGGCAGCGCCAGCAGTTGCGTGATGTGACGGAATTATTGGCAGCGAATGAACAGGTTGTCATGTCGTGGCAGGAGCATAAAAATGGCGAGCCGAATCCGGTCAGCCCGTGGATAGAACGCCTGGAGTTGAACCTGGAACGTGCGAAGTTGCCAAAAATCGCCAGGCATCAGGTCAAAATCGCGCCGCGTCACCTGACGCCTGCACCTGTGACCATGCCTGCACCACATGCGGCTGCCTTGCGTCCACAAAAGTTGTCGGCCAGCGGCTATAACAGCCTGGTGGCTTGTCCTTATCAATTCTTTGCCACCCGCATGCTGGGTTTGTCCGGACTGGACGAGTTATCGGATATGCCGGAGAAACGTGATTACGGTGATTGGCTGCACCAGATACTTGCGATCTTCCATACCCGTTTGCATGAAGTGACAGTGGCGGAGCGGCCTGCCTTGTTGCGCGAGATATCTGACCAGGTATTTGGCCTGGCACTGGATAAAAGCGCCGCCGCCCTCGGTTATTACGCACGCTGGCAAAAAGCGATGCCGGCTTATCTCGAATGGCTGGGTGAACGCGAAGCGCAGGGTTGGCACTTCGTGCTGGGTGAAGAGAAATTTGAAAAGGTCTTGCGCTGGGATGATGGCGAAATCATCCTGCATGGCCGCGTCGACCGTATGGATGAAAATGCCGCCGGTGAACGTGCAGTGCTCGATTACAAGAGTACAAATCAAACAGCCTTGCGTGACAAGCTCAAGCAAGGTGAAGATCATCAATTGCCATTTTATGGCTTGCTGTCCGATGTGCCACTGAGTAACGCACTGTATATACCGCTGGAAGCCAGCAAGGACAAAATCAAGGAAGTGGAATCACCCGACTATGACAATTGGCAGCAAAGCCTGAGTGTACAGATTACCACCAGTATGCGTGCAATTGCACATGATGCGCCTATGCCTGCGACCGGTCCCGAATCGGTATGCCAATACTGCGATGTACGCGGCTTGTGCCGCAAGGGAGCATGGTGATGCAGGGGCATGAAGACATGGATCTGACGCCACGTGCTTACGAAGTCAATGGCGCGCAATCGGATGCCGCGCACTTCGTGGCACGCGCCTGTGACCCGACGCGCTCGGTGGTAGTTGAAGCCTGTGCCGGCAGTGGCAAGACCTGGTTGCTGGTGGCACGCGTATTGCGCCTGCTGTTGGCCGGGACTGAACCTGCCGCCATCCTCGCCATTACCTTTACCCGCAAGGCGGCGCAAGAGATGCGCGAACGCCTGATGCAGTTACTGAATGAATTGACGCTGAAGACAGATGCGGAAGTGCTGGCCCTGCTGCGCGAACGCGGGATAGCCGAACATGCATTGGCTGAAACCTTGCCGCTGGCACGTGGTTTGTATGAGAAGGTATTACGTAGTCCGCAAGCCTTGTCCATCGATACCTTCCATAGCTGGTTTGCGCGCCTGATCCAGATCGCGCCTTTGGCTTCCGGTGTGCCACATGGTTACAGCCTGACCGAAGCGACCGGTGAATTGTTGTCGGATGCTTACAGCCGCTTCATGCAGCAGGTAAATGAAAAAGACCAGCAGCACGTCAAGGATGCATTGGTCGATTTATATACCCAGGTCGGTGACTTCAGTACGCGCAATTTGCTCAATTCCTTTGTCGCCAAGCGCGCCGAATGGTGGGCTTCGGTACAAGGCGGGGAGCCGCTGGAGTGGTTGGAGGAACTGTGTGGTGCGGATGGCGTGATGGATGCGCGTTTGTCGCTGTGGTCGGATGACAAGCTGTTGGCACGCATTAATCAGGTTGCATGGTTGCTGGGGCAGGGAACAGCTGTTAACCAGGAACGTGCGACGTCGATAGAGAAAGCAGTGACAGCCGGTGCGGCGTTGGAAAATTTTGATGCACTGACAAATGAATTTTTTGATGCGGGCGGCAAGTTCCGCAAGAACCGCGCGACCAAGAATTTGACCAAGGCCTTGCTGGATAACCTGGGTGAAGAAGGTGTGTATGCATTTGAAGTGGAATTCGAAAGCATAGGCGAAGCGCTGAAGAAAATCCTGCGCCGTAGCATGGAGCCCAAGGTCATCGCACTGAATCGTTCGCTGTTCACGGTAGGTGCCGCTTACCTGGAAATCTACCAGGCAGTCAAAGCCGAGCAACGTGTATTTGATTTCGCCGATCTTGAATGGCAGGCGTATCGCCTGTTGACGAATGAAGAACATGCCGCCTATCTGCAAAGCCGTCTTGATGCGCGCTACAAGCATGTCTTGCTGGATGAATTCCAGGATACCAATCCGCTGCAGTGGAGCATCGTGCAGGCGTGGTTGAAGGCCTACGGCAACGAGACCGACAGGCCTAGTATGTTTGTCGTTGGTGATCCGAAACAATCGATTTATCGTTTCCGCCGTGCCGAACCGCGCGTGTTTTCTGCCGCGCGTGAAGTATTGGTGGCGCAAGGGGCGGATTTCCTGCGCACCAACCAGACACGGCGCAATGCACGCGGCATCGTCGACGTCCTGAATGTAAGCTTCCGCGCCAATCCGATCTACACCGCACAGACCACCTTATCGAATGAAGCTGGCGCAGTCTGGCAATTGCCGCTGGTGCAACAGGAAAAGAGTGAGAAAGTCGTCTGGTCGCCGGCGAATATGCGTGATCCATTGACCGAGCCGCGTGAGGAAGAAGAGGATGCGCGGCGCTTGGAAGAAGGGCGTGCAGTGGCGCAAGCGATCTTGCGTGCGCGGGAAGTGACGCCGGGTGCGAAGTGGTCGGACGTGATGTTGCTGGTCAAGAAGCGCACCCACCTCAGTGCGTATGAGCGCGCCTTGCGTGAAGCCGGGATTCCGTTCGCATCGGACCGGCGCGGTGGTTTGCTGGAATCGCTCGAAGTGGCCGACCTAATCGCCTTGCTGACTTTCCTGATCACGCCGCATGACAACCTGGCACTGGCGCATGTATTGAAGTCGCCGATCATGGGCGCGAGCGATAGTGATTTGATTGCGTTGGCACTGCGTAGTGAAAAGACCTGGTGGGGGCGTTTGCACCAGGCTGAACTGAATGCCGATGTATTGCAACGCGCCGTCAGCTTGCTGGAAAAATGGCTGGAGCTGGCCGCACGGTTGCCGGTACATGATTTGCTCGATCGCATATTGCATGAAGGTGATGTGGTCGCGCGCTATGCTCAAGCGGCGTCGCCGCTGGTGCGCGGACAGGTGCTAGCGAATATCGAAGCCTTTACCGAACTGGCGCTGAACCTGGATGCGGGGCGCTACCCGAGCCTGCCAAAATTTATTGATGCGCTGCGCCGCTTGCAAAAATCGGCTGATAGCGATGCACCGGATGAAGCCGAGATTGATGCATCGCTGGATGCAGCGCGCATCCTGACCATCCATGGTGCCAAGGGACTGGAAGCGGATATCGTGGTGTTGCTCGATGCTAACCATAGCGATCCGGCGCGCGACGATTACGGCGTGCTGTGCGAATGGAAGCAGGAAGCCGATGCACCTAACCATTTCTCCGTCTTTGGTCGCCAGGCCGAGCGTGGTGCTGCGCGTGATTACCTGTTCGCCGAAGAAGAGCAACTGAAAACCCAGGAAGACTGGAATCTCTTATATGTAGCGACCACGCGCGCGAAGAAGCTATTAATAGTGAGTGGTGTCGCCGATGCCCGTAGTGCCTCGGAGAACGGGGTAGCGGACGGCTGCTGGTATGCACGCTTCCAGGGTGCCGAGGAGCCGGAACTGGATGGGCCAGTGCAGGTGTCGGATGTAAAACAGGAAGCCGGATTTCCACTGTCTATCTTTAGCCCGCCGCCTTTGCCACTGGAGCAGCCTGACATCCAGCAGGCATTCAGCAGTGCGGAAATCGAGGAAGGCATTGCGCTGCATGCCTTGATGGAGCGCCTGACGCAGACCTGGCCGGTGCAGATCCATGCAGCGCCGGTACTGGCGAAATGGCTGCCTTGTTCACGTGAGTTGGCAGAAGTGGTGCGTACGCAGGCGGACGTTATCCTTGCGCAACCGCAATTGCAGCGTTTCTTCGATCCGGCGCAACATCGCTTTGCGCGCAATGAGATGGAGATCGTCAGCAGCGCCGGCGTGGCGCGCTTTGACCGTGTCGTCATGTTTGACGACGAGTTGTGGATCCTGGACTACAAACGAAATCTCTACGATAGCGAACGGGTGGCATATGCGGCACAACTGGCACGCTACCGCCTTGCTGCGCAGGATGTGTTCCCGGGTCTGAAAATCCGCACCGCGCTGATCACGGTGGACGGGACGCTGACTGAGGTATGATGACGCGCTGTCGCCGGCGTGCAGTTTTGACAATCGAATACGGGTATGAATAATCGTATAAGCCCGTATTTATTGCTATCGCTGACCGCCGGTCAATAAATTTGAACCATGCAGCGGAAAACCGGCGCTCTGTTTGCGCAATCTATTGACGGTCATTCCTCTGCACATCTATAGTGGCGAGATGATTACAGACTTTCACAATCTTTCTGCAAAGATCGGCCAGCTGGCTGATTTGACCCAGGCGCTGCGGAGCGAAAACGCGGATTTGCGCATCAAATCGGCCGCCCTGGCAGCCGAAAATGCCGAATTGACACGGCGCATGCAGGAAGCGCACGAGCGCGTTGCTGCGCTGCTCGCCAAGATCCCGGCACAAGAACAAGATGAGGAGACCGCATGATCCAGCTCGACGTATCCATCATGGGCCAGCCTTATAAGCTGGCGTGCAAGGAAGGCGAAGAGGGCGCGCTGCAAGAGGCGGTCGCCTATCTGGACGGCAAGATGTCGGCAATTCGCGACGCCGGCAAACTGAAGGGGAATGACCGCATCGCCGTCATGGCCGCGCTCGGAATTGCTGCAGAACTGCTGGCAACCAAATCACCGGATGGCCCCTTGTCGGAGATGTCGATGTCCGAGGTCAAGCAAAAAATCGCTGCAATGCACGAAACCCTCGATACCGCATTGGCGCCACAAGAAAATCTTTTCTGAGATTTCTTTTACTTGCCCGCCGATTGGAGTAAACTAAGCGCTCCTGCCGTGTTCGCCATTGCCATAAAATCCTTGAACCATTTATGCGCAGCGGCTGCGGAATTTTGTTCGACGGGAGTGCGCGTCGCTAGTCCGATGAACCCGAAGTTGAACTAACTGTGGCCAACTTGAACCTCTTGGTTCAGGATGCCGGCAAAGCGGCACTGGCGGGACTTGATTACTGAAAACGGCTGCATGCAAATGCAGCCGTTTTTTTATTTCTGCATCCAGTTTGGACAAGCAGGCCAGTCTGGTTCAGAATAATTCGATATTCCGGATTTTTAACTTCTTTACGCGAACAGCTTATGCGCTATTGGCTCATGAAATCTGAACCGAGCGAAGTCAGCATTGACGATGCCTGGTCCGCTCCCAAAAGAACCGTCGCCTGGACTGGCGTGCGCAATTACCAGGCGCGCAATTTCATGCGCGATGCGATGCAGGTCGGCGACGGCGTGCTGTTTTACCATTCGAGCTGTGCCGAACCCGGTATCGTCGGCCTGGCCGAAGTGGCCAGCACTGCTTACCCCGACCATACGCAGTTTGAGCCGAACAGCCATTACTACGATCCGAAAGCAACACAGGAGACACCACGCTGGGTAATGGTTGACGTGCGTATACGCAAGAAGACCCGTCTGTTGTCGCTGGCAGACATGCGGACCATGCCGGAATTGAGTGGCATGGTGCTCTTGCAACGCGGCAGCCGCCTGTCGATTACACCTGTTACACCAGATGAATGGAATTTCATTTGCGCGCAATTGGCGTGAGTCACTGCTACTGAAACATGGTTCTATTGCGCAGGCGGAATATTTGCCTGCGCATTCTTCTTCCCTCGTCATCAATCCGGTCTGGTAAATATTTTCTGCAATGGAAAATTGTCGGGTCGTGATCGACTCAGTTACAAAAAATAATCGCAATATTTTTATGAAGATTTGATGACATCCTGCTCGTCATTTTTTCGCATTTGTTTATACGGTAAAAAATTCAAAGCAGGCCTTCTGCTTAATTATTAAGCAGTTGTGCACCTCAAGCGCGCAAGATGTACACGCATTGCAGGTAAGTTTTACAAAACAATGCACTTCCTGCGCTTGCCGAAAACCAATCCATTTCTTCTCATTATTTTTTATCGATTCAAAGCGCGAATGTCTCGTATTTTTTCTGCGCGCTGACTGAACCAGACGCGGAACTAATTCATCGTCGCCTTCTCTTAACGAGCTCTTTGTGTAGACAAAATGATATGAATTTATTGCTGTAAGAGATTTTTGTCCGAACGCAATTTGAAAGAAAAAATATTCACCTGCTTGCGTCTATGTTCGCAACGGTAATTTAAAACGGATGGGGAAAATGATGGTGGCGTTGAATTCGAAAATTTGCAGTATGCAATCGCTGGCTCGAACATTTTCGCGCAACATCAATTGCACCGCGCTAGCTTATTGATGACGGGTTGCTGTGATGAATAAGCGTCGCGATGTATCCGGATACGGTGACTATGTCCTCGTATCGGCCCTGGCTTTCGTCGGGGTCATGACTTGCCTGCCGGCACTGGCAATAGAAGGCGATACCTTTACGCCCTACGCCAGCTATGGCATCTACTACGATGCCAATCTCTTGCGCCAGTCGGACGCCGTGCGGCAAAGCGGGGCGCAGTTGTCCGATCGCTGGACCCGTGCCGGAGTGGGCATACGCATGGACAAGGAAATCAGCCGGCAAAAATTGACTGCCGATGCCTCGGTCTATCGCGCCGATTACGACCACTTCAACCAATACAGCAATACCGGTAAGGACGCGGTTGCCAACTGGAAGTGGGCGCTCGGCAATCAATTCACCGGCAATGTCGGCGTCAATTATGCACAGGCACTGACGCCGTTCGAGGATTACCGCAGCCTGGAGCGCAGCATGCAGACGCAAACCAAGACCTATGTCGATGGTTCGTGGCGCTTCCATCCAAGCTGGCAATTGAATACCGCATACAGCCATTACGACCTGGGCTATGACCTGGCATCGCAAAAGCCCTCCGAACGTACGCTGGATATCACCGATGTCGGTGTCGATTACCTGGCGCGCAGCGGCAATAAGGTGGGTGTGGTTTTACGCCACATCGAAGGTGATTATCAATATGCGGACATTAATTCCTATTCGCAAAATGAAGTGAAGGCCAAGGTGGACTGGCAAATCACCGGCAAGACCCTGATTCAATTCCTCGGCGGTTACGCCAAGCGCGAATATGCGGTCAATCCGCAGCGCGATTCCGGCGTGCCGAGTGCGCGCCTTACCGCGTACTGGAAGGCGACCAATAAAACCGCAATCTCACTCGGTGCCTGGCGCGAGCTCGGTGCCACCGACAACCTGGCCGCCAACTATGCGCGTAACCAGGGTGTGAGCCTGGCCTCGACCTGGGACGCCACCAGCAGAATCAGTGTCGATGGCCTGGTGATGACAGAGAAGCGCAGCTACAACGGCGTTTCCGTGATAGCGGGACTGGATCCGCTAAATCGTTCGGATGACTATCGCAATGCCTTGCTCGGCGTGACCTACAAGCCGACTTCGCATTGGCGTATCCGCGCGGCGGTATTCCGTACCACCCTGGATTCCAACATTCCGTCGGCCTCCTACAGCACCGATGGTGCACATATCAGTACACGCTATGAATTCTGACATCAGCCAAATCAAATATCCGGCGGATATTCCCGCGCGTAATTTTTACCGCCGCCTGTTGGATCCCTTGATCGCGATCGGCTTGCTGTACCTGGTGAGCGTGATGATCGGGCAGGGCTTCAGTGCGCAGCATGTGGTGCTGGCCATCCTGACCTTCTTTATCAGTTCTACCGTATTCAGCTGGAGTGATCCATGGCGGGATGTTTCTTCACGTAATTTCCTGAGCCAGCTTAAATCGATACTGCTGGTATGGAGTACGGTGGTCGTACTCCTACTTTTTTTCGGCTATGTCGCCGGCCTGGCGACCTTGTTTACGCAGCATGAGGTCGTGCTGTGGCTGCTGCTGACACCGCCGGTCCTGCTGGCTGCGCAGATCATCCTGCAGAAAGCCAGCTCCGGCTTGCGTCGTACCGGTATCCGTTCGGTGGTGCTGGTGGGCGTCAATGAATTGAGCGTCAAGCTGGCGGAGCGCGTCGATGAAAATCCTGATTTGCGCATGGAAGTCAGCGGCTTCTTCGACGACCGTGATGTATCGCGCCAGCCGGATGAGCAGCGCGTGCCCCTGCTTGGTAGCATGTCCGATATCCCGGCGTATGTACGGCAAAACAATATAAATACAATCTTCATCAGCCAGCCGATTTCGGCCCAGCCGCGCATACGCAAGTTGCTCAATGAGTTGCAGGACACCACCGCCTCGATTTACTTCCTGCCGGATATCTATGTCTTCGACCTGATCCAGGCGCGCTTTGACAGCGTCGCCGGCTTGCCGGTGGTGGCAATTTGCGAATCACCGTTCACAGGCATTAACAGCATGATCAAGCGCGGCAGCGATATCGTGCTCGCTTCAATTATCCAGCTCATGCTGTTGCCGGTAATGCTGGGTATCGCGATTGCGATCAAGGTCGGGTCGCCGGGACCGGTGATATTCCGTCAACGCCGTTACGGCCTCGATGGTGAAGAAATCATCGTCTACAAATTCCGCTCGATGACGGTGTGCGAAGACGGCGCGCGCGTGGTGCAGGCAACCAAGGATGACCAGCGCATTACCCGCATCGGCGCTTTCCTGCGCAAGACCTCGCTGGATGAATTGCCGCAGTTTTTCAATGTGCTGCAGGGCCGCATGAGCATCGTCGGGCCGCGCCCGCATGCAGTTGCGCATAACGAGCTATACCGCAAACAGATCAAGGGTTACATGCTGCGCCACAAGGTGCGTCCCGGCATCACCGGCTGGGCCCAGGTCAACGGTTTGCGTGGCGAGACCGATACGCTGGACAAGATGGAAGCGCGTATCGCTTATGACCTCGATTACCTGAAGCGCTGGTCGCTGGCGCTGGACCTGTGGATCATCCTGCGCACTTTCAAGGTCGTGCTGACGCGTGACAACGCCTACTAATGGCATCTATCCGATACCGAAGCAAATGGAGTAAGAAATGAAAAAAATAAGACATGCAATGTTAGCGATATTAATGGTCACCGTCGGCAGTTGGGCTACCGCTGCCGATGTGCCGCTGGGCGCCGGTGATGTGGTGAAAATCACCGTATTCGGCAATAACGACCTGACGGTGGAAACCCGCGTCAGTGAGGCGGGCAGCATTTCCTTCCCGCTGGTCGGTGAAGTAAAAGTCGGCGGCCTCTCGTCGAACCAGGCGGAAAAGAAAATTGCCGACCTACTGGATAAGGGCGGCTTCATCCGCAACCCGCAAGTCAACCTGATGGTGACTGAGATGCAGAGCCAGCAGGTGTCGGTACTGGGGCAGGTCAACAAGCCCGGGCGCTATCCGGTCGACGGCAGGCGCAGCCTGACCGATGTGCTGGCGATGGCGGGCGGTGCGAATGAAGAAGCAGCCGATACCGTCATCCTCACGCATACCCGTGACGGCAAAACCAGCAAGGAAACCATAGACCTGCTGGAACTGGTGCGCTCCGGCGATCCAAGCAAGAACCGTGAACTGGTCGCCGGTGACCAGGTATTTGTCGAACGTGCGCCACGCTTCTATATCTATGGCGAAGTGCAGAAGCCGGGTTCCTACAAGCTGGAACGCAACATGATGGTGCTGCAAGCCTTGTCCACCGGTGGTGGTCTCAGCCCACGCGGTACCGAACGCGGCGTCCGCATCAAGCGGCGCGATGCGAATGGCGTACTGCAAATCATGACCGTCAAACATGACGATTTGCTGAAGCCGGACGACATCGTCTATGTAAAAGAAAGCCTGTTCTGAGCGGGGCAAGACTATGACTATCAGCCAAATCCTGCGCACCCTGCGTGCGCGTTACAAAATCATCGTGCTCTTGCTGGCACTGACGCTGGCGTCGGCCTTCGTGGTCAGCCTGGTGATGTCCAAGACTTACAAGGCAACCACCGCACTGGTGCTGAACAACAAAGGTGTTGATCCGGTCACCGGCCTGAACGTGCCGGCACAACTGACGCCGGGCTATATGCCGACCCAGGTCGATATCGTGAACAGCAAAGTCGTCGCGATGAAGGTCATCGACGACCTGAAGCTGGCCGACAATCCTGCGGTCAAGGAACGTTATGCGCGCCTGGACCCGGGCCACGGCACGATACAGGACTGGCTGGCCGATGGCTTGCGCAGCAACCTGACGGTGGAACCGGCGCGTGAAAGCAGTGTGCTGAACATCAGCTTCAAAGGGGATGACGCTGATTACGTCGCCAAAGTGGCGAATGCCTTCGCTGCTGCTTACCAGCAAGTCAGCGTGGACCTGAAAGTGGCGCCGGCACAGAAGGCCAGCGGCTACATCAATGAGCAAATCAAAATCCTGCGCGACCGCTTTGAGGATGCGCAAAACCGCATGTCTGCCTACCAGCAAAAGAACAACATTTTCAGCAGCGATAACAAGCTGGATGTGGAAACCGCGCGCCTGAACGAGTTGTCGAGCCAGCTGGTAGTGGCGCAAGGACAAGCGATGGATGCGACTTCGCGCCAGCAACAGGTCAAGCGCAATGCCGGGGATTCGCCGGATGTCTTGTCCAATCCTTTGATACAGACGCTGAAGTCGCGCTTGTCGGAAGCGGAAGCCAAGTTTGCTGATACATCGAAAAAACTCAATATCAATCACCCGCAATACATCGCCGCCAAATCGGAAGTGGATCAGTTGCGTGCCAACCTGAACCAGCAGATAGGGCTGGCTTCCAGTGGTGTCGTGAACAACGCGAAAATCGCGCAGCAACGTGAAGGGGAAATTCGCGCGGCACTGGATGCACAAAAGAAAAAGGTATTGGCGCTGAATGGTGCACGCGATGAACTGAGCGTGTTGGCGAATGAAATGGAAAACGCCAAAAAAGCGTACGAGACCGCCTCGCAACGTCTGACCCAGACCAGCCTGGAAGGGCAGTCCACGCAATCCGATATTTCGGTACTGACCGCAGCAACGCCACCGCGCAGCCCGGCCAGTCCACGCCTGATGCTCAACCTGTTGGTGGCGCTGGTGGTGGGGCTGATGCTGGGTGTCGGTGCAGCGATCGCGATGGAGTTGCTGGATCACCGCGTACGTTCACCGGAAGACCTGACGCGCATCTTCGATTTGCCGCTGATAGGCGTGATCGAGAAAACCAAAAAGCTGGGCAAGAGAAATCCTCCGCGCCTGGGCCCTGCCGGACCCGCGTTGCCAGCCTGACGCCACAAGCGACAGCACAACGCACACTATAGATAGGAAACATCATGATCAGAAACGCAACGCAGATACAGGATGCGGCCACACTGCATTATCGCGAAACCCGTCCGCTGACCACCGCCAACCAGATGGGCAGCATACTCATCAAGAGTGGCCGCCTCACTGCCGGTGATACTGAACTCATCCTGCGCGAGCAGCATAAATACCGGCAACGTTTTGGCGAAACCGGCGTCGCGCTGGGTCTGTTGACAGCTGCCGATATCGATTTTGCCCTGTCCAGCCAGTTTGCCTATCCGTACTTGCGCCGTGGTGAAAGCAGCGTCAGCGAAGAGGTTATCGCGGCCTATGATCCGTTCAGCAAACAGGTGGAAGCCTTGCGTGCTTTGCGTAGTCAACTGGTGATGCGCTGGTTTGGTTCCGGCGTGCAGCGTTCGGCATTGGCGATTACCAGTGCCGAGCGTGGTGATGGCCGCAGCTATATCGCGGCCAACCTGGCAGTGCTGTTTTCGCAGCTGGGCCAGCGCACCTTGCTGATCGATGCCGATATGCGCAGACCGCGCCAGCATAAATTATTCGGCATAGAAAACCGCAGTGGCCTGTCCGGCATCCTGTCCGGACGTAACGCTGCCACTGACGTGCAGCGCATAGAAGCGCTGATGGATTTGTCGGTCTTGCCGAGTGGCGTGTTACCGCCGAATCCGCAGGAGTTGCTGGGACGTGGTGCCTTCCCGCAAATGCTGCGTGACTTCAGCACCGAGTTCGATGTGATCCTGATTGATACCCCGCCTGATTACGACTACGCCGATGGCCAGACCGCGGCCGCCCGTGCCGGTGCGGCGCTGGTCGTGGCGCGCAAGGACAACAGCCACGTCGGTGCGATCGGCAACCTGGTTGATTCGATGAAGCATAGCGGCGTGCTGGTGGTCGGCGCTGTCATGAATGAATACTAAATTTAAATGAGATGACATGGCGAGCCTGAAGAATCACAAACAGCTATGCAAGGAATTGATGCAGCGGCATGAAGTATTGCTGGAGCTGATAGGCGATGCGCCTTTCCACTATGTCGATATCCCGACGCACGGCAATGTCGGCGATCTGCTGATCATGCATGGCACGCTGGCTTTCTTCCGTAAGCACGGTTTGTCGCCCAAGCTGATCGCACCCTACGACGCCTATGATCCGGAGTGGATAGACGAGGGCGATGTGATCGTATTCCACGGTGGCGGCAATTTCGGCGACCTGTATCCGTGTTTCCAGCAGTTGCGGGAAGACATCGTCATGTCGCATCCGCACAATCGCATCATCGTGCTGCCGCAATCGCTGCATTTCTCTTCAGCCGCCGAGCAGGCCTCTTCAGCCGAAGTATTCCGCAGCCATCCGGATGTACACATCTGTGTGCGGGATGAAGTGTCGCTGCAGATGGCGCAAGCCTTCAGCGATCACGTTTATCTGTTGCCGGATATGGCGCATCAGCTTTATCCGCTGCGCGCAGGTAACAAACGCCCGTCGCAGCACGGCTTGCGTATCAGCCGCGTCGATGATGAAGGCGGTATGCACGCCGAGATGAGCGACCTGGATGTCGACACCGTCACCGACTGGCCGGAATTCGTCGGTGAGCGTGAAGAACATATCAATCTGTTCCGCCGCGGCCTCGGTGGCTTCTATCGTCGTGGCATGGGACGCGCCGCGAATCGCATCCTGGTGCGTTTGTGGATTGCTTACTCAGGTCGCCTGGTGAAAGACGCGGCGCGTTTGTTTGCACGGCATGAGTTCATCGTGACTGATCGCCTGCACGGCCACATCCTCGCTTGCCTGCTGAATCGGCCCAACATCGTGCTCGATAACAGCTATGGCAAAAATTCCCGTTATGTCGCGGCGTGGACGCAGCGTAGTGAACTGGTGACGCTGGAGCAGGCACAGACGCCGCCAGCCCAGACCAGAACAACACGAATCGCAGATGCCGCACAGTTAGCGGCCATCATTTAAGGGAGAATTATTTTGGCAACCATAGACGTATTACTGCCGGTCAAGAACGGTATCGATTACCTTGCCGCATCGCTGGACAGCATTTGCATGCAGACTTTCAAGGATTGGCGTGTGCTGGTGCTGGACCATGGTTCTACCGATGGCAGCCTGGAGCTGGCAGAGGATTATCATCGCCGTGATCCGCGCATAGAAGTGCACAGCTTCCCGCAGGCCGAAGGCCTGGCTGGTTTGCTGAATTGTGGCCTGGAGATCAGCGATTGCAAATATGTGATGCGGCATGATGCCGATGATGTCTGCTTCGTTGATCGCATGGAGATCGTACTGGCCGCTTTTAAACGGCAGCCGGACTGCGTCGCCATCAGCGGACAATCGTCGGTGATCAATGGTGCGGGCGAAGTCGGTGGCAATATCAAGATGCCGGTCGGTCGCCAGCGTGTCGCAGCCGCCAGTTTCTTCCGCAATCCGATTACGCATCCGGCCGCCATGATGGATTTCGCCGCGGTACAAAAACTGGGCGTGCGTTACGGTTCCGACTTCCTGAAGGTGATGCCTGCTGACAAACGTTTACAGGTGAATAGCCTGGCCGAAGATTACTTCATGTTCGGGCAACTGGCGATACTCGGCAAATGCACCAATGTGCCGTCACAGCTGATCCAGTATCGCTGGCACGGCAGCAATGTTAGCGCGACACGTTTCCGTGAACAGGTCGAAGTGTCGCTCGATATTTCGCGTTACCTGACGCGTTCTTTCTGCATCATGCATGGCTTGCCTTACTTCGATCCGGCGCCATTCTGCAATCACGGCGGGATTTTGTTTGATGTGAACGGCAAGACTGATTTCTCCGACGAGTTCGCGCAGATGGCGTATACCCTGCGCCGCGGACTCGGTGCGTCGGAGGAGCTGGAACGCGAACTGATCTTCCGCAAGGCGGCATCGACGCGACAGGATGCTGCCTTGCTGTGGCGTTACTTCCAGTTCCAGTCGCGCAACGCACCTGAGACCGGTGAATGGAATGCCATCCGTTCCTGGCTGATCCGGCGTTTCCCGGGCAAGGGCAGCATGAGTGTGGCCGGGGAACTGGCCGCTTAAGTCCATGCCTACCGACATTCCATATCAAGGCACTGCATCCGGCAGCAGCAAAGTACATATGCGCTGGCTGCCGAACCAGGGGCAGGCGCATACGGTGCTAGGCGTGATCGTGCTGGCGCTGCTGGCCGGTATCGTCGTGCCGTTTTATGCGGAAGTGATGGATTACAAACTGGCGCGACTGGCCGCCTTGCCTGCCTTCCTGCTGTTTGGCTTCCTGCTGCTGTTTAACCGCATGGCGCTGCTGACGCTGATTATCGTGTTCCGCTCGGTCGGTGATGTGGTGCTGGAGTCGACTCGCTTCTCGATAGGCGGCTATACCACTGGCCTCGGCGGTGTCATCAACCTGTGCGTGATCCTGCTGGCTTGCATGCTGGTGATGGAAAGGCCGCAGCAGTTACCGAAGAAGATGGTCTGGTCGTGGCTGCCTTTCCTGCTGGCGGCATTGTTCGGCGTCGTGATTTCGCCGGAGAAGGGTGATGCGATTCGCACCTACCTGACGCTGCTGTCTTATTTCGCCATGTTTGTCAGTGCTTTTTACTTCGTGCGCTCGGCGCAGGATTTCCGTTATTGCGTGCGTCTGGTCTTGTGGTCTTCGGTTTTGCCTGCGCTGTATGCGGTGCTTGATGTGGCCCTGCATGGTGGCAGCGGCGGGGCGGAAGGCTTCCGCCTGCAATCGACGTTTACCCATCCGAATATCTTCGCTTTTTACCTGACGCTGGTGATTCCGCTGACCCTGTTCACGCTGAAGGATAAAGCAATGCCGCTGAGTGGCACCATGCGCGTGGTGGTGACCCTGTATTTCTTTTACCTGCTGGCTTTGCTGGTACTGACACAGACCCGCAGTGCGTGGATCGCCTGTCTGTTTGTATTTGTCGGTTATGCCTTGCTGTTTGAGCGGCGTTATCTGCTGTACCTGATGCTGTTGCCGGTAGTGGCCTTGCTGGTGCCGGAGATCCGCGATCGCCTGCTGGACCTGGGGAGCGGTACCGAAGCGGTCGGCTATGCCAAGCTGAATTCCTTTGCCTGGCGTCTGTCGATCTGGGAGAGCGGCTTGCAATGGATGCGTCCCAGTCATTATCTGTCCGGTTATGGTGTCGAGGCTTTCCGTCATTTCTCACAAACCTTTTTCCCGGCTGCAAACAAGATGAACTGGGGTGCACACAATGTGTATGTGCAATGGTTCTTTGACGCCGGTGTGCTCGGCTTGTGCGCTTATCTCTTCCTGTATGCACGCATGGTGCTGGTACTGAAAGCACTGTTCAGGGCAGACCGGCTGGCATCCTTCATCACGATCGCGATTGTGATCGTGTATCTGGTGGTGTCGTCGTCGGACAATATGTTCGGTTACCTGGTCTTTAACTGGTACTTCTGGTTTGTCATCGGAGCCGGTTGTGCGCTGGCGACTATCAGTGGTGCATTGCCTACGGCTAAAACTGATGCAAAAGTTAACGGCGGCGTGCCGCAACAGAAGGCA
Organism: Herminiimonas glaciei; assembly: GCF_042664955.1. Lineage (NCBI taxonomy): Bacteria > Pseudomonadati > Pseudomonadota > Betaproteobacteria > Burkholderiales > Oxalobacteraceae > Herminiimonas > Herminiimonas glaciei. The sequence goes on along the minus strand of NZ_JBHTBU010000001.1, from coordinate 2,286,793 downwards.
GGTGTGGGATGAGCGGCCCGCGCCTGGAAGTGCTGGATGGCTGGCGCGGCGTCAGCATCCTGTGTGTGCTGGCAGCGCACTTGCTGCCTATGGGGCCCAAGGTATTGCAGATGAATGCCATGTTCGGCCTGCTCGGCATGTCTTTGTTCTTTACCTTGTCCGGTTTCCTGATTACTTCCTTCCTGCTGAAGGACCCGCCGGTTTCGGATTTCCTGGTGCGTCGCTTCTTCCGTATCCTGCCGCTGGCGTGGCTGTACCTGGCGCTGGCATTGACGCTGGCGGGGGCATCGGCTGATACCTGGTTATCGCATTTCTTCTTTTACGCGAACCTGCCGCCGGTGCATCTGGTCACGCTGACCGAGCACATCTGGAGTTTGTGCCTGGAGATGCAGTTCTACCTGGGCATCGCCTTGCTGTTTGCCTTGTTTGGTGTGCGCAGCTTGTTGTTGCTCCCTTTGCTGGCTTTGTTCTTCACCGGCTTGCGTGTGACGGATGGCGTGTATGCATCCAGCATCAGTTATTACCGCATGGATGAGATTTTGGCCGGTTGTACTTTGGCGCTACTGGTGCATCACCGCAGTGATTTGCGCGTGCTGGCGTGGTTGAAAAGAATCCCGCAATGGCCATTGCTGCTGTTGTTGCTGGTGTCCTGCCATGAGCAGGGTGCGGCGCTGAATTACCTGCGTCCTTACCTGGCGGCCTTGCTGGTCGGCAGCACCATCGTTAATCCGGCCAGCACGCTCGCCACCATGCTGAACCGTCGCGTGCTGGTTTACCTGGCGACTGTCTCCTATGCGCTGTATGTGATCCATCCGCTACTGGCGCATACCTGGCTCGGCAGTGGCGACGTGATCATCAAATACCTGAAACGGCCATTGCTCTTCGCCGTGCTGTTCATCCTTGCGCATATCTCTACCTTCTACTTTGAACACTGGTGGATAGCGCGCGGCAAGATGATGGCCAATAAATTGAAAACAGCTTAAACAATATGGAGAACCCGGATATGCCTATTTCCCACCCTGATGTCGGTATCAAAAACAGCATTGCGACTGCACTGGCCTTGTGCGGCGCGTTGCTGCTGACAGGCGCGCCCATGCAAGCGGCGGCGCAGGGTAGCTGGGGCACGTATCAAAAACCATTTGCCGCGACTTCACCGTGGAATAGCCGACCCGTGCAAGCGGTACTCGGCGACTTTGTGATCCCGAAATCCACCTATGCCCCCGGTGTCGCCGGTGGTGAGTGGTCTACCGGTGTTTTTCTCGCGAAGGCAGGGGATCAGTCTGTCACGGTGAGCGGCTTGCCGAAGACGCAGGGCTTGTGGGACCCGGATGCGTCCGCTTTCCATGATGTGACTATCCCGCGCTGGCCTGCCGATGTGGTGGCCGCCAGCGCCAGCGATGGGCATGCCGATATCGTCGATCCGGTGACCGGCATCGTCCACTCGTTCTGGCAATTGAAAAAAGTGGATGGCAAGTGGGTCGCCGCACAGTATGCATGGACCAAACTGAATGGTCGCGGCTGGGGTGATCCGGCGCATTACTTCCAGGGTGCGCGCGCGGCCGGGGTGGCAACTGCAGGTGGCCTGATACGCAAGCATGAAGTGAAGGACGGCGATGTGATGTATCGCCATGCGCTGGCCATGTCGCTGACCTTTGACGGGCTGTCGTCGCAACCGACTTATGTATTCCCTGCGACTTCGGCAGATACCGATGCCGCCACACGCAATACGGGAAAGATACCGGAAGGTGCCTTGCTGATGCTGCCGCCTTCTTACGACACCAGCAAGATCAGCAATCCCGATTTACGCAAAGTGGCAGAGACACTGAAGACCTACGGCGCCTATGTGGTTGATCGTAACTTCGGCACGCCTTTCTTCATCTATGTGGAAAACGGTGCCGGTTTCGATTTGCATAAAGGCGGCTGGGACAACAATGTGGCCAATGACCTCGAACGCATGCGCGTGGCACTGCGTCCGGTGGTGTCAGCGCAAGGCTGGCTGGATGGCGATGGCAAGCCGGTCACCTTGCAAAAGCCTATGAATCTCCTGTCCATGCGCGGCCCGTGGCAATTGCAATCTGGTGCCAGCCTGGGGACTTTTGATACCTGGCAGCAGGCGGTGGTATTTCCCGCCAATGCGCAGCCGGTGACACAAGTTAACTACTCGTCGCGTGGCCTGCATCCGGTGAACTGGGCTTTGCCGCAGGCCGGGAAGAACTATCGCATCACGGCACGTACCAGCGGTGGCGGCACATTACGCCTGCAAGTACGTGATCCGTCGGGGAACCCGCTTTACTTCGATAGCGGTGAACTGGCACATGGCGAGAGCAAGACTTTTGCCTGGCCTGATCCACGCGCCATCGTGACGGTGTACGCGAGCAGCGGTACCGGAGCGGCTTCCACCGTCAGTGGTGAGTTACTGCAACAGGATTGATGCATATGGATAGCGACTGGTCGGCAGATCTGCAGCGTTATGACATGCGGCGCCCCTTCCTGAAAGAGCAATCGATCTGGGCGGTGTGGACTTATCGCATGGGGCGACGCATAGACAGTCGCGCACCGGGCCGGATCAGGCGTTTGCTGACGGTTGTGTACTGGCCGTGGTTCCGGTTGGTGGAAACGGTAGTCGGTATCAGCTTGCCGAAGTCGGCAGTGATAGGCGGCGGCTTACGTATCTGGCATTTCGGCGGCATCTTTGTGCACCCGGAAGCGCAGATAGGTCGCAACTGCACTTTGCGTCAGGGCGTGACCATAGGTAATCGCAGCGCCGATGGTGCGGTGCCTGTGATCGGCGACGATGTGGAATTCGGTGCTTATGCCCAGGTACTGGGCGCGGTACGCATTGGCCATGGCTGTCGTATCGGTGCACTGTCAGTCGTGTTGTGCGATGTGCCCGATGGCGCGACGGCAGTCGGCGTACCGGCACGCATAGTGCATCTACAAGAAGAAAGACATATGCCATCCGTGATGGATGGCCGAAAGGAATTGAAGTGAATGCGATACGTGTTGCCTACCTGATTAATCAGTACCCGAAGGTGAGCCACAGCTTTATCCGGCGGGAAATACTGGCGCTTGAGCGACAGGGCATGAATGTGCAAAGGATAGCGATGCGCGGCTGGGATGGTGACCTGGTCGATGCGGAAGATTTCACCGAGCGTGAACGAACCCGCTATGTCTTGCAAAAAGGTTTGGGTGGTGTATTGCGCGCGATGTTTTCGATTGCGACGTCAACGCCGTCCCGCTTGTGGCATGGCTTGCGCCAGGCCTGGCGTATGAGCAAGCGCGCCGATCGTTCCTTGCCATATCACCTGATTTACCTGGCCGAAGCCTGCCAGGTTGCACTATGGCTGAAGCGCGAAGGTGCAACGCATTTGCACGCACACTTCGGTACCAACTCGGCCGAGGTGGCGATGCTGGCTTCCGGGCTGTCAGGCATCCCCTACAGCCTGACCATCCATGGCTCGGAAGAATTCGATAAGGCCGAATTCATCGGCCTCGGGGAAAAACTCCGGCGTGCCACCTTTGTTGCGGCAGTCAGTTCCTTTTGTCGCAGCCAGTTGTATCGCAGCGTGGCCTATCAGCACTGGGCCAAGATGCACATCGTGCATTGCGGCGTCGATCCGGATTTCTATCGGATAGGTGCGACCCAGGTGGTCGAAAGGCCGCGCTTTGTTTGCGTAGGCCGCCTATGCGAACAGAAAGGACAGCAAATCCTGATCGAAGCGGCGGCAAAGCTGGCAGCCAAAGGGATAGATTTTGAACTGGTACTCGCCGGTGACGGTGAAATGCGACCCGAGGTGGAAGCGCTGATTGCCAAACATGACCTGGCGGCGCAGGTGCGCATTACCGGCTGGATCAGTAGTGAAGAAGTGCGTCAGGAACTGCTGGCGGCGCGCGCGCTGGTGATGGCGAGTTTTGCCGAAGGCTTGCCGGTGGTGATCATGGAAGCGATGTCGGTGCAAAGACCGGTGTTGACGACCTGGATTGCCGGTATCCCGGAGCTGGTGATTGAAGGCGAAAACGGTTGGTTGTATCCGCCTGGTTCCGTCGATGAATTGGCACTGGCGATGGAACGCTGCCTGAATACGCCGGCCGATGAATTGGCACGCATGGGTTCGCGCGCCAGGACCCGCGTGCTGGCGCGCCACGATATCGATCGCGAAGCGGCAAAGCTGATTGCGTTGTTCTACCAGGTGGCGGAAGGCGATCGCTGGCTGCTGGGAGGTAAATCATGATGACTTTATTCCAGCTCATCCTGTCCTTGCTGGTACTGGCCTTGCTGGTGCCGGTAGCAGTGCTTTTGTTGCAGGTGTTGGCGGCATGCAAGAAGACTATGCCGGCGGCCTTGCCCACCGGTCGGCGGCCGGTGGTGGCGGTACTGGTTCCTGCGCACAATGAAGCACAAGGTATCGCAGCCACTGTCGCCGGCATACGCGAACAGTTACGTGAAGGTGACCGTATCCTGGTGGTCGCCGACAACTGTGATGATGACACTGCGGAACTGGCCCTGGCCGCCGGCGCGCCGGTGCTGGAACGAGAAGACTTGTATGCGCGCGGCAAAGGCTATGCGCTCGATGCCGGTGTGCGCCAACTCGCACTCAGCCCACCCGAAGTGTTGATCATCATCGATGCCGACTGTCGCCTGAAAGCCGGTTCGATTACGCATCTGGCTTGTCGTGCACTGGAAATGCACAGGCCGGTACAGGCGCTGGACCTGATGCGTGCACCAAGGGGTGCTGGCCTGAAAATACGCATCGCTGAATTCGCATGGATAGTGAAGAACAAGGTACGCGCGCTGGGTTTCCATCACCTCGGTCTGCCTTGCCAGTTGATGGGAACCGGCATGGCTTTCCCATGGGGGTTGATTGCACAGGCGTCGCTGGCGAACGGCCACCTGGCGGAAGACATGAAGCTGGGCATTGAACTGGCGCGGGCGGATGCGGCACCGTTGTTTTGCCCGGAAGCTTGCGTCGTCAGTTATTTCCCGCAAGGTGATGAAGCCGCGCGCATGCAACGCACGCGCTGGGAACACGGCCATATGGGCATGATAGTCAGCGAAGGTTTGCCACTGCTGTGGCAGGGCTTGCGTGAAAAGAATCGCGCACTGTTTGCGATGGCACTGGATATGTGCGTGCCACCGCTGGCTTTGCTGACCATGGTTTCGTGCGCGGTGTTCGCCGTCGCTGCATTGAATTTCCTGGTCTTTGATGTTGCCGCGCCATTGCTATTGGCGACTGCGCTGCTGGCGGCACTGACGCTGGCAATACTTTTGTCATGGCAGCGTTTCGGCCAGCAAGTGCTGAGCCTGAAGGATTTGTTTTCCGCGCTGGGCTATGCCTTTTGGAAATTGCCGCTGTACATGAAGTTTTTCGTGAACCGCCAGCTGGAATGGGTGAGGGCCAAACGCGATGCAGAATAATTACGCAACAGTGCCTGCCCTCGCTGGCGCAGCCATATCCGCCTATCCGCTGCAAACTGATTTCCAGCGCCGGGTAGTGTGCATACTCGGGCTGCCTTTCGACGTGATCAGTACCGAACAGGCGGTCGATAAGCTGTCCGATGCGGCCCGGCACTACCAGCGCTGCTTCCTGTCTACGCCCAACCTGAACTTCGCCGTTGCCAGCCTGGCCGGCGGCGATTTCCGTGATTCAGTCATACGCAGTGACTTGTCTGTGGCGGACGGTATGCCGCTGGTCTGGATCGCACGCTTGCTGGGTTTGCCTGTTACTGAACGCGTCGCCGGTTCCACCTTGTTTGAACGCTTGCGCACGCGCGGAAAATTACGCGTGTATTTCTTTGGTGGTCCGGACGGCGTGGCTGAAGCGGCGGCGGAAAAACTAAATGCCGGTGCATCCGGCCTGGTGTGTACCGGTCATGAATCGCCCGGTTTCGGCAGTGTCGAACAAATGAGTACGAACGCGATCATTAATCGCATCAATGCCAGCCAGGCCGACTTCGTGGTGGTTGCCCTCGGTGCGAAGAAAGGGCAGGCGTGGATAGAACACAATCTCGCCGCACTGGATGCACCCGTCATCAGCCATCTTGGTGCAGTCGTCAATTTCGTCGCCGGTACCGTGGTGCGTGCACCGCGTTGGATACAGCGCATAGGCGGCGAATGGTTGTGGCGTATCTGGGAAGAACCCAGTTTGTGGCGACGCTATTTGCACGATGGCATGACCTTGCTCAGGCTGATGAGCCGGCAGGTCATTCCATGCGCACTGTTTCTTCGACGTCGAAAGTGTGATGCAGCCGCATTGGCTGCGGCGCACATCAGCGTCAGCAAGCAGCCTGGCCTGTGCACCATAACGGCCAGTGGCGCGTGGGAAGAAAGTAACCTGCAGCCGATGCGCAAGGCATTCTCTGATGCAACTGCAACGCCTGGCGATATCCGCATCGACTTCTCTGCTGTCACGCACATCGACAGTGCATGCATAGCCTTGCTGATGCTCTTGTATGGACATCAGACAAAAGTGCAGCGTAATTTCTTTTTGTACGGCGTGCATGCCGATGTGTTGCGCACCCTGCATTTGTTTTGTGCGGACTACCTGCTGCGCATCGAACAGCCTGTTTTTCTCACGACCGCATGATGAAAAATTTCATTGTAAAAGTTACGCGCGTTGACGATTTTTGCCGTGCATTTTTTTCAAAAATACGAGATAAATTTCTACAGAAAAATATTTCAGTTTGATGAAGTTTCCCTCTGAAAACGCGTAAATTTTTCAACTAACTTTATTGTTAAATCTTCTAGTTAAATAGTGAACTTTGCAGTAATCCAGCTCTCTTTGTAAGGGTGCAAATTTGCCGCTTCCTGGATGAATGAAAATGCAAATACTGGTAACAGGAGGAGCTGGTTATATCGGCTCACATACTTGTGTAGAACTGATCAAGGCCGGCTATCAAGTCGTCGTCGTGGATAACCTCTGCAATAGCAAGCTCTCGGTACTGGATCGCGTTGCGACCATCACAGGGTGCAATATTCCTTTCATTGAAGCAGACTTGCGTGACCGTTCTGCGATGGAAGAAATATTTTCCGCATATGATTTTGATGCCGTGGTGCATTTCGCAGGACTCAAGGCAGTCGGTGAATCAGTCGCCGAGCCGCTGCGCTATTACGACAATAATGTAGAAGGCAGCCTGGTGCTATTCCAGGTAATGGCCAGGTATGGTGTGAAGAGCCTGGTCTTCAGTTCTTCCGCCACTGTCTATGGTGACCCCGCCACGGTTCCTATCGTCGAAGACTTTCCGCTGGCGGCTACCAATCCCTATGGCCGCAGCAAGCTGATGATAGAAGAGATGCTGCGCGATGTGGCAACTTCTGACCCATCATGGCGCATCGCCCTGTTGCGCTACTTCAATCCTGCCGGTGCGCATGAAAGCGGACTGATCGGTGAAGACCCTAACGACATTCCCAACAATCTTTTCCCGTATGTGGCGCAAGTTGCTTCCGGACGGCGCGAGTTGCTCTCGGTATACGGTTCCGATTACCCGACCACAGACGGCACCGGCGTGCGCGATTACATCCATGTGGTCGACCTCGCCCTTGGCCACGTGAAGACGCTGGCACGATTAATGAATATAGATGCAGGCGTACTGGCCTACAACCTGGGTACCGGTTGCGGCAGCAGCGTGTTGCAAATGATTTGTGCATTTGAAAAAGCGAGCGGTCGCAAGATTCCTTACCGCATCGTTGCCCGACGTCCCGGTGATATTGCAGTGTGTTACGCCGATGCATCACTGGCGCAACGCGAGCTGGGCTGGCGTGCCGAACGCAGCATAGAGCAGATGTGTGCCGATTCCTGGCGCTGGCAGGCGATGTCGGAAGAGAAGTTCGCTTACGCCTGACACCACAGTACGCACCATCCTTATCCACTCCACTCATGAATTCAAGGACACCATGAAAGCAATGATACTTGCCGCAGGCAAAGGAACGCGCGTCCAGCCCCTGACTTATGAATTGCCCAAGCCCATGATTCCCATTCTCGGTAAACCGGTGATGGAATACCTGGTCGAGCATCTGGTGAAGTACGGCATACACGAGATCATGGTCAACGTCAGTTATCTGCACCAAAAGATAGAAGATTACTTCGGTGAGGGCCAGCGCTTCGGGGCGCAGATCGGTTATTCCTTCGAAGGCTATATGACGGATGAAGGCGAGGTGATGCCCAAGCCTATCGGTTCGGCCGGTGGTTTGAAAAAGATCCAGGAATTCGGCGGCTTCTTTGATGAAACGACGCTGGTGATTTGTGGCGATGCACTGATCGACCTCGATATCAAGTCGGCTCTGTTCGAACACAGAAGAAAAGGTGCGATGGTCAGCATCATCACCAAGGAAGTCCCACTCGAAAAAGCCAGCGATTACGGCATGGTGGTGACCGATGAAGAAGGGCGCGTGCTGTCTTTCCAGGAAAAGCCTAAGCCGGAAGATGCACTGTCCAACCTGGCCAGTACCGGTATCTATATCTTTGAACCGGAAGTGCTGAACCTGATTCCTTCCGATGTCGAATTCGATATCGGTTCGCAGCTGTTTCCATTGCTGGTTGAAAAAGGTGTGCCCTTCTTTGCGCAAAAGCGCTTTTTCAACTGGATCGATATTGGCAACGTCAAGGACTACTGGCAAGTGTCGCAAAATGTCCTGAAGGGCGAACTTGCGCATATGACGATGCCCGGCACGCAGATTGCCGATGGTGTGTGGGTTGGTTTGAACACACATATTGATTGGGAAGGCACGACGATAGAAGGGCCGGTGTACATAGGTTCCGGCACCACGATAGAAGCCGGCAGCAAGATTATCGGCCCGACCTGGATTGGCCATGGCAGCCAGATTTGCAGTGGTTCGGAAGTGGCGCGTAGTGTGCTGTTTGAATACACGCGCGTGTCGCCGCATTCCAATATGTCCGAGCTGGTGGTGTGCAAGGATTACTGTGTCAGCCGCGAAGGCAAGATGCAGCATGTGTCCGAATGCGTGGAAGATTATTGGCGCGACGCCCGTGACCGCCGCGGCAAGACGCGCGCGCCGGAAGTCAAGGCACGCAAACTTGCCGGCGTGGCCTGAAGCGGGGTTATGTGAATATATATCCCGTCATTTTGTCCGGTGGTTCCGGCAGTCGCCTGTGGCCCTTGTCGCGTGCTGCCTTACCCAAGCAATTGCTGCCACTGGTATCGGAACGCACCATGTTGCAGGATACCGTCCTGCGTGTCTCCGGCTGGAAAGGCATGGCGCCGCCGCTGGTAGTTTGCGGTGATGATCATCGCTTCCTGGTGGCCGAACAATTGCGCCAGATCGGCATTACACCGACCGCGATATTGCTGGAGGCGCAGGGTCGCAATACCGCACCGGCGGTAGCAGCCGCCGCCAATTACCTGGCCGCCATCGACCCGGATGCGGTAATGCTGGTGCTGCCGGCTGATCATGTCATCGTTGACGATGATGCTTTCCATCTCGCCGTGATGCTGGCGGCGGATGCAATAGGCAGTACTGCACTGGCGACCTTCGGCATCGTACCGACCGCCGCCGAAACCGGTTATGGCTATATACGGCGCGGTGCGGCATTGGATACATCGAATACCTGTTTTGCGGTCGAGCGTTTCGTGGAAAAACCGGATCGCGCCACCGCTGAAAAATTCATCGCAGATAAGAATTACTCATGGAATAGCGGCATGTTTATGTTCCGCGCTTCCGCTTACCTTGCCGAACTGCAGCGCCTGCAGCCGGAAATGGCGCAATGTTGCGCACTGGCTGTGCATGATGCGTATAGCGACTTGTCCTTTTGCCGGCTCGATGAAACGGCCTATGCCGCCTGTCCGGCGGAATCCATCGACTTTGCCGTGATGGAACATACGCCGCATGCATTGGTGATTCCGGTCGATATCGGCTGGAGCGATGTCGGTTCATGGTCGGCCCTGGCCGAGATCAAGCCGGGCGACAAGGACGGCAATATCCTGCACGGCGATGTCTATGCGGATGGCGTGACGGATACCCTGATCCGTTCCGAGAGTCGCTTCGTCGCGGCGATAGGCGTCGATAACCTGATCGTGGTCGAAACCAGGGATGCGGTGCTGATCGTGGCGAAAGACCAGGTGCAGCGCGTCAAGCAAGTGGTCGAACACCTGAAACTGGAACAACGCAGCGAACACCTGAACCACACGCGGGTGTACCGGCCATGGGGTTGCTATGAAGGCATAGATGCCGGTGAACGCTTTCAGGTCAAACGCATCACGGTCGACCCGGGTGAAAAATTATCGCTGCAAATGCACCACCATCGTGCCGAACATTGGGTAGTGGTAACAGGAACCGCCCGCATCACTTGCGGCGAAAACGTCAGGCTGCTGACGGAAAATGAATCTATCTATATCCCGATAGGCATGACACACAGGCTGGAGAATCCGGGCAAGATGCCGCTCCACCTGATCGAAGTGCAATCGGGAGCTTACCTGGGAGAAGATGACATCGTGCGTTTCGACGATGTTTATCAACGCGCTTGATGAATTTGTCCGACCACCTGAATTTGCAGGAACATCCTTTCATGCAAAATGCGACGCGTCCGCTGATTGTGCGGCTGAGCGAAAAGCGCAGTGAAGGCCGGGTCGTGCGCAGTGCCAGTTTCGGCAACCAGCAAGTCTGGTGGGAGCTGGCCGGGCCCGAGCATAGCTTGCCGGCACCGCTGGTGGCGCACGATATGGCGGCGACGGCATTGGTCTTTGTCGCGATGCATCGCGGCCAGGATTTGTATATCGATGGCCCGGTCACTTATTCCTTATTGAAGAATATGGAAGACCTGGTCGCATGCTGGGTCGCGTGGCGGCCTGACCTGTATCGGCCGATCCGTGTCGGCGCAGCGCAGGAATTGCCGGACAGCGCGATCCCCGCGCCGTATGCGCCGCGTGCAGTCGCGGCATTTTCCGGCGGCCTTGATGCATCGTTTACCGCATGGCGGCACGTCACCGGTCGCGCCGGACGGCGCAGCTATTCCTTACATGCCGGCGTGCTGATCCAGGGCTTTGATATAGCACTGGATGCCAAGGCTGCATTCGATACGACAATCGCATCGGCCGCCGATACCCTGCATTCGATCAGCGTGCCGCTGGTGACCTTGAAGACTAACTGGCGCACCGTCGCCTGCGTGAACTGGGAAATGGAATTCGGCAATGGCGTCGCGACTTGCCTGCGCAACTGGCAGGGTAGTGCCAGCGCCGGCCTGGTCGGTTCCGATGAAGACTATGCACGCCTGGTCTTGCCCTGGGGCGGTAATCCGATTACTTATACGATGCTGTCCAGCCGTGACTTCCAGATTGTGTATGACGGTGGCGAATTCGCGCGCACCGAAAAAGCGGAAGGCATACTGGATTGGGCCGTCGGCTTGCGTAATCTGCGTGTGTGCTGGGAAGGACCGACTACCGGGCGCAATTGCGGACGTTGCGAAAAGTGCTTGCGGACCAAACTCAATTTCATGGCGGTAGGCGCGGTCTTGCCGGAATCATTGGCAGGTCGCCCGAGCGATGCGCAGATCCTGCGCCTGCGTGCGGCAAACCATGCACAGCTGGTCTTGCTGGAAGAAATCGTACAGATTGCGGAGACGCGCCAGATCGATGAATCCTGGTTGCGCATGCTCAAGCTCTCGATCAGAAAGAACCGCTTCCTGAATACCTTCTCCATCTTCGGCAAGCTCAGGCGCATGCTGGGCTCGTTCAAACGCAGGCTGGTGGCAAGATGAAAAATATGCGACGGGTGGTGCCATGGGCCATCGTCGATAGCCTGGGAGTGGGCCTGCTCGGTTTCCTGACGCTGGCCATCATGACACGCGTGTTGACGCCGACAGATTTCGGTAGTGTCGCCTTCGCGCAATCCATCGTACTACTGACACAACTGGTGATCGGCCTCGGCATCAATGAAGCGCTGATCCAGCGCCGGCCCATCGATATGCTGCATCTGGATAGTGCATTCTGGATGGCGATTGCGCTGGGCTTGTCCGGCTTCCTGTTTTGCGTAGGCGTTGGCCTGTACTTCATTTTTCATCTGGAGCAAAACCTGGTCGGCACCATCTTGCTGGCGGAAGGGACTGCTTGCCTGTTCACCGGCCTGAACCTTTTGCCGTCGGCAATGCTGGACCGCAAATTGCGCACCAAGGCGATTGCGCGCCGCACGGTTGCCGGCAAGCTGAGTTACTGCATCGTGGCGATAGGGCTGGCACTGGCGCAGTTCGGCGTATGGAGCATCGTCATTGCCGGTATCGTGCAAAATATTTTATTGACGGTGATTTTCTGGCGTGGGCATACACGCATGCCGCAACGTCGTTTTTCATGGGCGCATGCGAAGCAATTGATCGTGTTCGGTTTCCCGGTGATGCTGGAAGGCGCGTTATGGGCTTTCCTGACACGCGTCTTCAGCCTGCTGATCGGTGCGATCCACGGCATGAGCATGCTGGGTTTTGTGAGTGTCGCATTCAAGGCGACCGATGCCCTGTCGAATATCGTCGGCAGTGTGGCGGGACGCATCGGCCTGCCATTGTTCTCGTCGATGCAGGCGGACAAGGAACGCTTGCAGCGTTCCTTCTTGCAAACCACGCAGGTGATGGCTTTCGTATCCACGCCCATCTTCGTCGGCCTGGCCTTGACGACCGCACAATGGGTGCCGCTGCTGCTCGGTGACAAGTGGGCGGAAGCAATCCCGATGATCGTGATCCTGTGTTTCGTGTGGGCGATCAGCTTTACCCGCGTGTTCGTCAGTCCTTACCTGCGTGCGCTCGGCCATCCGCGTGCCTTGTTGTTGCCGGCGGTGTGTGCCAGTGCCTGTACCATCGCAGCAGTGTTCCTGACCGCGCACCAGTCTGCGATTTACATCATTGCTGCGTGGTCTTGTCGCGTTGCCGTGACTTATCCGCTGGGTTTGCATCTGTTACGAAAGTACGCGGCGATTCCGATCCGGCAGCAAATGCAGCCTTTGCTGTCGCCTTTCCTGTGCGTCACTTTTATGGCGGCTTGTGTCTATGCGGCCCAGCGCGGTTTGCAGCACCTGGCGTTGCCGCTGGTGGCGATGCTGTTTATATCGATGGCGGTGGGAGCCCTGAGCTATGCGCTTGCAGTACTCTTGCTGCACCGCGAACACCTGTCCGGCCTGTGGGCGAACTGGCGTAGCGGTGGTGAATTGAAGCAGGGTAGTTAGCGTTGCTCGGTCGGATGGCGGTGCAGGTTTTTATCGCTGCCGGCCAGGTAGATCGCGATGCGTTCTATCCAGCCTTCGGTCGGTGCCGGTTTGAACGAGAGGATGGGGAGCAAGGCAATCGCCCCTATGATGAGCAGCTTGCGATCAAAGACGATGGTCGCCCGGCCATGCGCATATGCGATGAAACCGAGGCTGATGATTGCGCCCAGCAGCAAGCCGGTGATCACTTCAGATATCGAATGTACGCCCAGTACCAGTCGCGAGATACCGATCAGCAGGCCGAAGCCGAGGCCGGCCAGCACGGCCAGTCGCAGCTTGCGCGCATCCTGTTCCTGCAGCAGCAAATACATGAATACAGGTGCGATAGACATCGCCCGCATTGCATGGCCGCTAAAGCCCTTGAAGTCGATTGCAGCGATACCTATACCCCATCCGACGTAGGCAATCTTGCTCGCGGCGACCAGGAAGATCCCGCCGCCAAACAGCAGGCACCAGCAAAGTGCCGGACGCCATGCGCGTGCTGTCGCCAGCCACACTGCAAGCAGTGCGGCGAGCGGCATCGTGAAGTTGGTATCGGCGAGTTTGGTAAAGGCGAGCCAGGCTGTCATAAGTCCAATCAATAAAGGTAAGGCGTCATGCAGGTTTTTTGCGATAAGCAATCAGCAGCATGACGATACCCAATACGATCAGCGGTACTGACAACATTTGTCCGGCAGAGATAGTGATGCCGGCGAAGTGCACTTCGTAATCCGGCATGCGGAAGTATTCAGTAAAGAAGCGTGCCGAACCGTACAGCAAGGCGAACATGCCACCGACCGCCATGCGCGGTCTTTCCTTGCGCGCAAACAGCCACAGCAGGATGAACATCAGCAAACCGTCGACCAGTGCCTGGTACAAAGGTGAAGGATGACGCGGCAGGTTATCGACGTTCGGCCAGATCATGGCCCAGGGCAGCGAGGCATCGGCAATGCGGCCCGGCAGTTCGGCATTGATGAAATTGCCGAGGCGGCCGAAGGCATAACCGAGCGGCACCATGGGTGCGATGAAATCCCATACATCCAGTACATTGCGACCCTGGCGTCGGGCCCATACGCTCATCGCCAGCAAAACGCCGAGGAAGCCGCCGTGGAAGGACATGCCGCCTTTCCAGACCTTGAAAATTTCGAGCGGATTCGAGAAGTAATAGCTGGGATCGTAAAACAGGACTTCACCGAGGCGGCCGCCGATGATCACACCGAGCACGCCGTAAAACAGCATGTCGTCGATGTCTTCCTTCTTCCAGCCGGCACGGGCGATATGTGGTTGTTTGATGCGGATGCGTGCCAGCCAGATGAATTGCGCGAAGGCCGCCAGGTACATCAAACCATACCAGCGGATGGCGAGGGGACCGATTGAAAGTGCAACCGGATCGGGCATAGGGTGTATCCACATAATTTATTTCTTTCGCAATAATTCCAGAAAAGCGTTTAATACCGGCGAGGTATTATCCCGTCGCCATGCCATACCGGTTTCGACCAGAGGCGTTTTATCTGCCAATGCCTTGTAGTCGACGCCGGGGCGTTTTAAGTTTGATACGGATTGTGGCACAAGCGCGATGCCCATGCCGGCCGATACCAGGCCGATGATGGTTTGCATCTGTATCGCTTCCTGCCCGATATGCGGCGTCAAACCGGCGTCGCGATAACAAGCCAGGATCGCATCATGGAAGGCTGGTGCAATCCGGCGCGGGAAAATAATCAGCGGCAGTTCGGCTACCGCCTGCAATGCCACCGTTTGCTTGCCGCGCACAGCCTTCAGTCCCTTAGGTACAGCCAGGATCAAAGGTTCAGATAAAACCGGCAAATAATCGAGTTGCAGCTTGGCCTTGTCTGGCAAAGGCGGGATCAGCAAGCCGACGTCGATACGTCCCTGCGCCAGTTCATCCAGCTGGACGTCCGTGGTGGCTTCGCGCAAATCGATTTCCACCTGCGGATAGGCTTCGCGGAATTCGCGCAGGAAGTGCGGTAGCACGCTGTAGTCGGCGGTCGAGACGAAAGCCAGCGACAGGCGGCCGGAAGCGCCGGAAGCGGCGCGCCGCATCAGGTCGGGCAGGGCGGCGGTTTGTTGCAGGATGCGTTGTGCTTCCGGCAAGAGCGCAATACCGGCCGGCGTCAGCGCGACGCTGCGGCTGGTGCGACGGAACAGCTGTACGCCCAACAAGGCTTCCAGCGCCTGGATTGACTGCGACAGCGGCGGTTGCGTCATGTGCAGGCGCAGCGCGGCGCGGCCGAAATGCATTTCTTCAGCGACGGTGACAAAGTGGCGGAGCTGCCTGAGTTCGATGTTCATGGCCTTAATTTACCTCATATCAATATATTTTGCATATTGATCATGATGGAATCATATATTTGACACATGGCACGACGCAAGGCAATCTAGGCGTCTTTTCAAGGATTTGCCCTGTTACCGGGCAGGCAAGCGTCGCAGCCCTTTGAAATTGCGACGTACTACCGATAGTTTTCTTTCTGGAGTCATCATGGCATTCAATCGCCGTTCGAAAAATATTACGCAAGGCATCTCCCGCAGCCCGAATCGTTCCATGTATTACGCAATGGGCTACGAAAAGGAAGATTTCGATAAACCTATGGTCGGCGTCGCCAACGGCCACTCGACAATTACGCCATGTAACTCCGGCCTGCAAAAGCTGGCTGATATCGCGATCAAGACCATCAAGGATTCCGGCGGCAATCCGCAAGTATTCGGCACCCCGACGATTTCGGACGGTATGTCGATGGGTACCGAAGGCATGAAGTATTCGCTGATTTCGCGCGAAGTCATCGCCGACTGTATCGAAACAGCTGTCAACGGCCAGTGGATGGATGGCGTGCTGGTAATCGGTGGTTGCGACAAGAATATGCCGGGCGGCATGATCGCGATGCTGCGTACCAACGTACCAAGCATCTATGTATACGGTGGCACCATCAAACCGGGTAACTGGAAAGGTAAGGACCTGACCATCGTTTCCGCGTTTGAAGCCGTCGGTGAATTCACTGCCGGTCGCATGTCGCAGGAAGATTTCGACGGTATCGAACGCAATGCCTGCCCATCGGCCGGTTCCTGCGGCGGTATGTACACCGCGAACACTATGTCGTCTTCGTTCGAAGCGCTGGGCCTGGCCCTGCCTTACTCGTCGACCATGGCCAACCCTGACGATGAAAAAGTCGGCTCCGCAGCGGAATCCGCACGCGTGCTGATCGAAGCGATCAAGAATGATTTGAAGCCACGCGACATCGTGACGCGCAAGGCCATCGAAAACGCAGTGGCCGTGATTATGGCTACCGGCGGTTCGACCAATGCAGTCCTGCATTTCCTGGCGATTGCACATGCCGCTGAAGTGGAATGGACGATCGACGATTTCGAACGCATGCGCAAGAAAGTACCTGTCATCTGTGACCTGAAACCATCGGGTAAATATGTTGCGACCGACTTGCATAAAGCCGGCGGTATTCCACAAGTCATGAAAGTCTTGCTGGATGCAGGCCTGCTGCACGGCGATTGCATGACGATCACCGGCCAGACCGTGGCGGAAGCATTGGCACACATCCCATCGGTACCACGCGCCGACCAGCACGTGATCCACCCGATCAAGGATGCGCTGTACGAGCAAGGCCATCTGGCGATCCTGAAAGGCAATCTGTCGCCTGAAGGTTGCGTGGCAAAAATCACCGGTTTGAAAAATCCTGTGATCACCGGCCCGGCACGTGTATTCGATGACGAATACACAGCGATGGACGCGATCATGGCGAACAAGATTGTTGCTGGCGACGTTTTGGTCATGCGCTATCTCGGACCAAAAGGCGGTCCTGGCATGCCTGAGATGCTGGCGCCGACTTCGGCACTGGTTGGCCAAGGCCTGGGTGAGTCAGTTGGTTTGATTACCGACGGTCGTTTCTCCGGTGGTACCTGGGGCATGGTAGTCGGCCACGTGTCGCCGGAAGCGTTTGTCGGTGGTCTGATCGGCCTGGTGGAAGAGGGTGATTCGGTCACCATCGATGCACACAAATTGCTGATCCAGTTGAACGTACCGGAAGAAGAAATCGCACGTCGTCGCGCCAACTGGAAACAACCTGCACCGCGTTACACACGTGGCGTGTTGTCGAAATTTGCCGCACTGGCTTCGTCGGCCAGCAAAGGTGCGGTCACTGGCTGATAGTTGCTTGCTGTACGCGTAAAAAAGCCGGCTGATGCCGGCTTTTGTTATGGGTGTGTGGAACCGCGCTGTTTGTTTCCTTTATCCACATTTTCTGTGGATAAGTCTGGGGGAAACTCATAGTCGCAGCGCGCACAGCCTTGCCGTTATTGGCTTCGGTATAAATTGCCTATCAGGTGATGCCTTTGCACAAGTTGTGACTTCATCGCTTGTGCATTAGCTCAAGTACCCGGCAAATCAATCGGCGAACACGTATTTATTTTTACCAAGCTGCTTGGCCTGGTACATCGCTGCGTCGGCCCGCTGCATGAGCTCATCGCGTCCGATACCAGGCTGGTACATGGCGACGCCTATGCTGGCGGATACGACGACCTGCTTGCCGTTGATTTCTACCGGTTCCTGCGCAGCGTTGATCATGCGTGCCAGGATTTTTTCGCATTCATCTATCGAATGCAATTCACTCAGGACCACGACGAATTCATCACCGCCAAAGCGCGCCAGCATATCGGTTGTGCGCATGCAGTTGGACAAGCGCAGCGACATTTGCTGCAGCAGGTAATCGCCGGCGGCATGGCCGAGGCTATCGTTGATCTCTTTGAAGCCATCGAGGTCGAGGAAGCAGACAGCGACCTGATGTTCGCCATTTGCAGCACCTGCGATGGCGTGCTTCAGATGGCTTTCCAGCAGGCGACGATTCGGCAGTCCGGTCAATGCATCGTACTGCGCGATACTTTGCAATTCCTTGCGGCTACGGACAACGGCGACCAGCACATAGGTGAACCAGCCCATGCAGAGGCTGCTGATGATGACGATGACGGCTGCGACGAGTGTACGTGTGCCATTTTGCCAGTCATCCTTTTTACTGACTTCCAGCGTCCATTCATCATTGCCCACTTTGACCTGGCGCGTGTAGATACGGCCTTGCATGGGTTTGCGCGATGCCGAGATTAATTCGACCCGGGATGTTTGCGGGTTCCTGCCGGTCAGGCGATAGCTGTAGCCACGGGCCTCCATATTTTCCAGATGCGCATCACTGAAGGCATCCGGAAACTTCAGCGTCACCAGGGTATAACCCCAGAAATGGGCTTTGCCTTCAGCATTCTTCAGGAATACAGGCAGTTTGCCGATCGCACCCATAGGTCCTTGCAACAAACGGATAGGGCCATAGAATTCGACCACATTCTGATCCATGGTCGGTATCAGTGTGGCGCGGTCCATCCCGGCCAGCATGTTGTGACCGTTGACGCAGGAATTGCTGGCAGCCGGTTCGATTTGCTGCACGACGCCGTCGGGTGCGAGGGACAAGGCGTAAGCGCCTTTATACATATTCAGCATGTATTTCGCCAGGCGCGGAAATTCAGCAACGCGTCCTTTACCCTGGTGCACCATCACTGCCAGCGCATTGGCAGCGGATAGCGCATGGTCGAATTGCCGGGTAATCGCGGTGGCATAGCTGGAGACCAACTGGTTCGCGCGCGCCATTTCGATCTCGCGGCGGTTGGACTCGGTCTTGAAACAAATCCAGCCGCCAACCATGGCGGTCAGCAGGAATACGATGATGGGAAGTCGCCAGGTAGGGCTGGTGGGGTGCGCTGTAAACATTAAAGGTAGGCGCATGACGTGGCCTCACTTTAAGATTTATTGAACAGGCTCTGCAGTTCCTAGTAGAACCGGTCTGTCGTACAGGGTCAAGGACGGGCGGTCTTTGTTTAGAAATGTTTACTCGATGTAGGACAAGAGCTGTTGTAGATAAGCCCTTGTGGAAATAGTCACGAGCGTGGCTATTTGAAGGTCTTTTTGACGCGTTCCTGGCGTGCTTTTTCCAGCTGCTCGTGGGCTTTGCGTTTGTCGCGTCCCAGCATCCGCTCGCCAAACTCGAACCAGAGGAAGGCGAACGCGAACAAACCGGCTATCCACCACCATGACAGGTCGGCAACCGGGCCGACTTCAAAGTATTTCAAAACGGTCAATAATACGATCGCGATAATGAGCGGCATGAGTTCTCCCTTAGCCCGGAGCATATTGTGAAAAAGAGTAACGGTCAATTGCGGGTGTCAACTCTTGTGTTAGCTTGGCGTTGTATCACTGTAGGGCGTCGTATTCCTGAAACACGGTAGAATAGCGGCGATCAATCTTGTGGAGAAAAGCATGAAACGTACTTTGTTGCTGGGTTTGGTTCTGGCTGCTGGCGTGTCGAATGCCGCGATGGCGAATGCCGATCTTGCGAAAGCAAAAAACTGCATGGCTTGTCATTCGGTGACAAACAAGGTGGTGGGCCCTTCGTTTAAAGATATTGCAGCTAAATACGCCGGCCAAAAAGGCGCGGAAGACAAGCTGGTACAAAAAGTATTGAAGGGCGGCAGCGGTACCTGGGGTGCTGTTCCGATGCCGGCTAATGCGCAGGTGAGCGAGGCGGAAGCACGCACCCTGGTTAGCTGGATCATGACCTTGAAATAAGCATGCTTTGTTGGCATAACTAAGAGCGCCCTGTGGGGCGCTTTTTTATTGCGAATGAGTCTGGTTTTGCTGTTGTTGATACAGTTCTCTCTTCGTGGAGAAGTGCGTTGCCGGGGGCGGCCCGGCAGCCGCTCACTTTTCTTGTCTCGCCAAGAAAAGTAAGCAAAAGAAGGCGACCGCGAAGCCGCAGCCCCTGCGGGGTTCCCGTTTGTGCGAGGCAAAAAAATGGGAAGCGGACGAAACTCGCTACGCTCAGACAACGTCCACTTCTTTTTCCATTTTTTGCCTCGCACAAACGGCAGCGCCTAAGCGGATGAAGGTCAACAGCCTCTTTGCGCATACGCACACGACTTCTCCCGCATTCGGTGCGTGCAGCCCATTTCGGCGCATAGTCTTGTGTCTTTCCCATCACTTTGCTGATTCGTTCAGGACATTTGTGATGTCTTTACCACAGTGGTTTTGCCCCTGTTTCACTCCTGCTCTATATAGAGCGACCTCCTCCATTTTCCGATTGGCACGCTTGTTGCTGAACATAATTCAAGCTACTTGAATATTTAAGTTTTTGTTGTTACTGTCATTCAAGCAACTTGAAATGTTCCCGCCGATTGTTTTCCAAGGAGATAAAAGTGAGCAAGACCAACACTGTATTAAAGGCAGCAGTAGTATGCGCTGCAGTAGGCATGAGTTTGCTGAGCATGACGGCATCGGCTAAGGATGTCGTGAAGATTGCATTTGTTGGGCCGCTGACTGGCGGTGTCTCCTCTATCGGCCTGGGCGGGCGCAATTCCGCCGACCTCGCAGTGCGCTTGCGCAATGCTGATCCGAAAGCCAAATACACGTATCAGCTGGTGACCCAGGATGATGAGTGCCGTCCTAACGTCGGTGTGCAGGTTGCTACCAAAATCGCCGCCGACAAGAGCATCGTCGCGGGTGTGACCCATTTCTGTTCCGCAGTGGCGATGGGTACCGTTGGTGTTTACAACCGTTTCGGTTTGCCGGTCATCGTGTGGGGCGCTGTGCTGCCTGAGATCACATACGGTAATGACTTCAAGGAAGTTCATCGCGTCAACGGCACGATGATTAACCAGAGCGAAGTGGCTGCCAAGTTCATGATCAGCAAGGGCTATAAGAAGTGGGCGATCATCCATGACACCACCGACTATGGCAAAGGCCACAATAAGTACTTCTCCGAATTCGTGAAGAAAAATGGCGGCACCGTGCTGTCGACTTTTGGTGTGACTGCCGACCAGCAGGATTTCACTACCGAACTGACCAAGATCCGCGAACTGAAACCTGATGTCGTCTACTTCGGCGGCCTGACACCGCTCGGTGTCCGTATCCGCACCCAGATGGAAAAGCTCGGTATCAAGGCGCAGTTTGAAGGCACCTCCGGTATCAAGTCGGATGCATACATCCAGGGCGTAGGCGAGAAGGTGGCGGAAGGTTCCTTGTCCTTCATCGAAGGCGCACCATGGGAAAAAATTCCTGGTGGCTTGTTCTTCACCGCCAAATACCAGCAACAAAAATACAGCGAACCACCTGAAGCATACGGTCCATTCGCTTTCGCCGCCGCCAACCTGATCATGGATGCAGTGGAAAAAGTCGGCCCGGATCGCAAGAAGGTGCGTGATGTCCTGAACCAGACCAAAGACGTCGATACCCTGATCGGTAAAGTGACGTTCGATGACCATCGCCAAAACATCGTGCCATTGGTGACCAAGTATGTGGTCGAAGACGGCAAGTGGGTGATTTGGGAAGACAGCAGCTATGCCACCGGCAAGCGCAAGTTGTCCGGGCTCTAAGCTCTAAGTATTCATAAAACAGGCATGACATCGCAGGCCCCGCCCCTGTGCGGGGACCTGCTGCCTGAAAGAAATTGGAACGGAGCAAACGATGAGTGAAATCGGTCAATATGTGTTTAACGGACTGATGCTGGGCATGATCTATGCCATGGTGGCAGTCGGTTTTACCTTGTTTTTTGGCGTACTGGACGTCATCAAGTTTTCGCACGGCGATACTTTGATGGTCGGTGCGTTTGCAGGCCTGACGGCTTCCACCGGTGTACTGATGCTGGACATCAATTCACCTTGGATACGTTTGCTGGCAGTAGTCTTAAGTGCGGTGTGCGTGACCGGTTTACTCGGTGCGGCTATCGCCAAATTCCTGATTCTTCCCCTGCATAAGGCACCGCCACTGAACACGCTGCTGGCGACCCTGATGCTGGGTACGGTGATGCGCGAATCAGTCCGCCTGTTTTATCCGGACGGTTCGAATTCCAAACCTTTCCCTTCCTTGTTGCCGACCGGTTCGGTCGATATCGGCACGCTGGCGCTACGGGCCGATAACGTGATCCTCCTGATCAGCGGCCTGGCGATTATCGCCGGCGTGCACTTCCTGATTACGCGCACCCGCCTCGGCATGGCGATACGCGCAGTGGCGCAGGATGGTGAAACCGCACGCCTGATGGGTATCAACTTCGAAGCAGTGGTCTTGCTGACATTTGCACTGGGTTCCGGCATGGCCGCGCTGGCCGGTGTGATGAATGGCCTGTACTACAACGAGATTAACTTCAACGTCGGCCTGCTGCTCGGCGTGATCGGTTTCTCGGCGGCGATCCTGGGCGGGCTGGGCAATATTTACGGCGCCATCCTCGGCGGCTTCCTGTTCGCGGCACTGCAAGTGCTCGGCAGCGCCTTGTTGCCGGCATTGATACCGAATATCCCTAGCGCCTACAAAGACGTCTTCGCCTTTGCTGTCGTCATCATCTTGATGGCATGGAAACCAACCGGCCTCATTGCCGAAAAATCAAGCGAGCGAGTCTGATATGAGCGACATCAAATTGAAAACAAATTCAGCCAAGCTGGTATTGGCGCTGGCGACCATCCTGGTGACTGCATACATGTGGCTGTTCCTGCATGCAGAATCGCAGCTCGCCATCGGTGCCTTGATCGTGCTGGCGCTGGTGCTGGTTATCGTTGGCAAGAAGTTGGGCACCACGCAACGTATCGAACAGGCCGCGGCCAGCCGTCCGGGCCTGGCACGGATCTGGATGGTGATGGGTTTGCTGGCTTTGGTGGCAGCCTTTTACGATAGCCATTTCGTGCTGATGATGATTTGCGCAGTCTTGCTGTATTCGACTGCCTGCATGGGCCTGACGTTGCAGTTCGGCTTTGTCGGGGTAGCCAACTTTGCCGGCGCTGCTTTCTTTGGTATCGGTAGTTACACCACCGCCGTGCTGGCGACGCATACCGGTTTGCCGCAACTGGCGAATATTGCGATCTCCGGCGTGGTCGCCGCCGTCATCGGTTCGGTCCTGATCTTGCCGGTGCTGCGTACCCGTGGTCACTATGCAGCTTTGGTCACGATCGCATTCGGCATCCTGTTCAAGACCTTTATCGAAGTCAACGATGTGCTCGGTGGTCCGCAAGGCTTGCAAGTACCGGGCATGCAATTGTTCGGGCATGCCTTCAATGAAGGCTTCACGCTGTTCGGCATCGAGTTTTCTTTCTATGTCTCCTATGTCTTGCTGAGCCTGGTGATCTGTGCCGGTGCCTTCGTGCTGGTGAAAGCGCTGGAACGTTCGTGGGTGGGCTTGAGCATGGATGTGGTGCGTACCGATGAAACGGCTGCTGCCACTTTCGGTTTGCATATCGCACGCTGGAAGGTGATTGCATTCACCATGGGTAATCTGTTTGCCGGTATCGCCGGTAGTGTGTACGGCATGATGGTGGGCTTCATCGCACCAAACAATTTCACCTTCTCTGATTCCCTCTTGCTGGTATCGATTGCGATCCTTGGCGGCCTGGGGAACCCGGTCGGCCTGATTCCTGCCGCCATCATCGTCCTGATGCTGCCGGAGAAGCTGCAATTCATCCAGGAGTATCGCGTCCTGTTGTACGCAGCACTGGTGATTGCAATCCTGCTGTTCCGCCCGGAAGGCCTGCTGCCACGCAAAACACGCTTGTTCTTTAGCCGAAAGGACGCCTGATGAATGCCGCGACCATGAATCACGCACAACACGCCGCGCATACCATAGGCGGCAAGCTGGTCGGCGTCACCGACCTGACCATGCGCTTCGGGGGCCTGACCGCGCTGGACCAGTTGAATATGCAAATCAATGAAGGCGAGGTATTGGGTTTGCTCGGGCCTAACGGTTCCGGCAAGACCACCTTCTTCAATGTCCTCACCGGTTTGTATAAAGCCACCAGCGGTTCGATTATTTATAAAGGCCAGGAAGTCATCGGACAGACACCGCAAGAGATTTACCGCAGTGGTGTCGCCCGTACTTTCCAGCGTTCGCGTTTGTCCTTGCCGCTGACGGTATTCGACAACATCGTGATCGGTGATTACCAGCACATGAACCATGGCTTGTTCTTCAATCTGTTTCAGCGCAAAGCCTTCCGTGCTGAATACGATTCCTATGTGAGCAAGGTTGAAGCGCTGTTGAATATTTTCAGTCCGCCACTGGTCGCACGCATGTTTGAACCGGTCGGTACTTTCACCATGATAGATCGTCGCCGCATCGAAGTTTGCCGCGCCTTGCTGAGCCAGCCACGATTGTTGTTGCTGGATGAACCGTCGGCGGGTATGACGCATGATGAAACCGAAGCCCTGATGGATGACATCCTGCAAGTCCGCGGCAAGCTGGAAAACCTGACCATCGTACTGATTGAACATGAAATGAATGTGATCGAGCGCATTACCGATCGCTGCATCGTCTTTAACTACGGCAAGAAGATTGCCGAAGGCACTTACGCAGAAATTACCGCTGATCCTAATGTGCAAACTGCTTACCTGGGAGAAGCCGAATGAGCAATCTGATCGTCAAGGGACTGACCACCGGCTATGACAAGGTCAATGTATTGCACGATGTTTCCATCGAAGTCGCACCCGGCAAGATCACCTGTATCCTCGGTGCCAACGGTGCGGGTAAAAGCACGCTGATCCGTTCGATACTTGGTTTGACACCACCACGCCAGGGCGAAATCCTGTGGGGCGGCAAGAATTTGGCCGGAGAGAAAACCCACAACATTATCGCCAGCGGCATCTCCTGCATCCCCGAAGGTCGCAAGGTTTTTCCGCGCATGACGGTGGCAGAAAACCTCGCACTCGGCGCTTTCCTGGAAAGCAGCAGCAATGTGGTGCGTGATCGCCTCGCACGTGTGTACGAAATTTTCCCGCGCCTGAAGGAACGTGCTGCGCAACTGGCCGGCACCATGTCCGGTGGTGAGCAGGCGATGGTTTCGATCGGCCGCGGCCTGATGGCGGAACCGAAGTTGCTGGTGATCGATGAACCTTCGCTTGGTTTGTCACCGCTGTACGTGAAAGAAAACTTCAAGGTCATCAAGCAAATCAATGCACTTGGCATCACGGTCCTGCTGGTCGAGCAGAATGCGCGCCAGACGCTGGCGATCTCGCATTACGGTTATGTCCTGTCGCAGGGGCGTGTGATGGCGCAGGGCACGGCGGAAGCCTTGTCCAGCAATGATGATGTGCGTTCGGCTTACTTCGGTTAAGCGGGGGAACTGAATGAGAGATTACGCCAGCTCATCGCTGAAACAATTGGCCGCATGCATCGCCCGCCGTGAAGTATCGGTGGAAGATGTGGCGCGTGCCGGGATTGCGCATATAGAAGAATACGAACCTGCTGTTTACGCCTGGCAGCACTTCGATCCGCAACATGTCATCGAACAGGCACGCCGGCTTGATGCACAGCCGCACCAGGGTTTGCTATACGGCTTGCCGATCGGTGTGAAGGATTTGATGGATACCGCGGATATGCCAACCACCTATGGTTCGCCTATCTATGAAAACTACCGGCCGCTGGTGGATGCCGCCTGCGTCGCCGCCAGCCGCAGTGCGGGTGCACTCCTGATGGGTAAAACCGTCACTACCGAATTTGCCACTTTCCAGCCGGGTCCGACCCGTAATCCGCATGGTGCGACAGACCATACGCCGGGCGGCTCGTCCAGCGGTTCGGCGGCAGCGGTCGCCAGCGGCATGGTGCCGGCAGCCTTTGCCACGCAAACAGCCGGATCCATCGTCCGGCCTGCTGCGTATTGCGGCGTGGTTGGTTACAAACCGACCTTCGGTACCTTGCCGCTGGCAGGTATCAAATCCTTGTCGCCCAGCCTGGATACGGTAGGCGTGTTGACACGCACTGTCGCCGATGCCGCATTTTTCATCGGTGCCTTGGCACGCCTGCCTTTGTCTTCGATGCTGGCACCGGAAGCGGCATCATGTTTGCGCGTCGGTATTTGCCGCACGCCGAACTGGGAGCGGGCGAGTGACGCGACCCGCAATGCCATCGAGCGGGCGGCGCGCTTGCTGGAACGCAGCGGAGCAGTGCTGTGCGATATCGATTTACCCGCGCCTTGCGGCGGCCTGACGGATGCACAGATACGCATCATGTCTTATGAAGCATCAGCGGCCTTCGAACCTGAGGCACGCAGTCATGCGGAAGGCTTCAGCAAGGCGTTTGCTGCAGTGCTGGAAGCCGGGCGCGGCATAGACGGCACGAGCTATGTTGCGGCGCAGGCACTGGCAGCGGCTTCGCGCCAGATGGTGGCAGGCGTATTTGAAACCGTCGATATCCTGCTCGCGTCGAGTACCGAAGGTGAAGCACCGGCCGGTCTGGATGCAACCGGTGATCCGATTTTCAACCGCATGTGGTCGCTGCTCGGCAATCCGTGTGTACACGTGCCGCTGGGTGCAGGCCCTGGCGGCATGCCGATAGGCGTGACACTGATCGGCCCACGCTGGGCAGATGCCAGCACGCTGGCCGCAGCCAATTTACTCGAAAGCACTTTTGCTTCGATCAACTGAAGAACAGGAATAGCATGAGTCAGCAAAACCAGGCGGCCGGCAGTGCCGCAGAAAAAGCACAAGACCACGTCAACAGCAATCGCCTGCAGGATGCGATTGCCGCTCTCGCCGCGTTTGGCGGCCGTGATGACGGTGGTGTCGCGCGTGAAACCCTGACTGCAATCGATCTGGAAGCACGCCGTCATTTGATTACATCGGCGCGCGCGCTCGGTTGCGAAGTCGAAATTGATGATTGCGCGAATTTGTTTTTCCGCCGTCCAGGTACAACTGATTTGCCACCGGTGCTGACCGGCAGCCATGCCGATACGCAACCGGTAGGCGGCAAGCTGGATGGCGCATATGGCGTACTGGCCGGACTGGAAGTGATCGCAGCCTTGAACGATGCCGGGATCCAGACGCAACGTGCGATTGAAGTGGTGGCATGGACCAACGAAGAAGGCAGTCGCTTTGGTCCCGGTGCAATGGGTTCCAGCGCCTTCGTCGATCCATCGCGCCTGCCGGCTTATCGCGAAGTCAAGGATGGCGACAATATTACTTTCGGTGCGGCGGTCGATACCGCTTTGCAGGCAGCGGCTGATGTTAAACATCGCGGTTTGCGCCAGCCCATCGCATCCTGCGTCGAGCTGCATATTGAACAAGGCCCGGTGCTGGAACGTGCGCATGCCGCATTGGGCGTGGTGACAGGCATCCAGAGTGTGCGCTGGTATCGTGTCGAATGCGTGGGGATGGCGGCACATGCCGGCACCACTCCTATGGATGAGCGCAGTGATGCGATGAAGGCGGCAGTCACGCTGGCACAACAGCTGTATGCACATGCGGCGGCCGAAGCTGCGAACAATTTGCGCCTGACGCTCGGGCGCTGGCAGGTTGGCCCGAATTCGGTGAATACTATCCCGGGCAATGTCGAATTCACCATCGATGTGCGTTGCGTCGATGCTGCCGTATTGGAACGTTTTGAACAATTCCTGACTCAGACGGTGGCAGCTTACCAATGGCGTGGCAAGATCGGTTTTGAATGCTTCTTCTCGCGTCCGCCGACGATTTTCCCGCAAGACATGCTGAACCTGATCGAACAAGCCTGCGTCCGTGCCGGTACCCTGGCCGGGCGCGGTGCGCCGCAACATCTGACTTCGGGTGCCTTCCATGACGCCATGTACCTGGCGGAATATTGTCCGACGGCGATGATTTTTGTGCCAAGCAAGGGCGGAATCAGTCACAATGCGGCCGAGGAAACCGCGCCGGAAGATTTGTATCTGGGCGTACAGGCACTGGCTTATACAGTGGTGGAGCTGGCGAACCGTTAAACGGCCGTTGCAAAACCAAGCTGGCGTTGTTGCGCCTCCTTGTCGTACTACTCGTACTGCCTGCGTCGGCGCGCCTAGCCAGCTTGAATTTGCAAAGGCCTTAAAGATGTCTGGCTGAGGTATTTGATCATTCCTTTTTTACGGATAGAGAAATTGAAGACCAAACGCAGTACTGCTGCCAGCGTTGAAGCTGTCGAGAAGAAAACCTCGGTATCCGGGCTGGGTGTGCGCTTGCGCCATACCCGCCTGGTGGCGGGGTTGACCCTGATTCAACTGGCGAAGAAAGCAGAGTGTTCAGAGAGCCTGATTTCCAAGATAGAACGCGGTTCGGCTACACCTTCACTGGCGATGCTGCACCGGCTTGCGGTCGCGCTGGACAGTAATATTTCGAGCCTGATGTCGGAAGAAATGCCGGTCGTCGGTCCGGTGTTGCGTGTAGGTGAACGGCCGGTGATCAAGACCGGTGGCATTTCTCTGGAGCGCTTGGTCTTGCCGACCCGTGGCGGTTTGTTGCAGGCGAATATCCATATCGTAGAGCCGGGTGCCGAGAGCGACGGCCAGATCGAACACATCGGTGAAGAAGTCGGCTATGTACTGGAAGGTACGCTGGAGTTGCGCCTGGGTGACGAGCGTTATGAAATTACCGTTGGTGATGTGTTTACCTTTGCCAGCAATGTGCCGCATGGTTACAGCAATATTGGCAAGACGGTGGCCAAGGTATTGTGGGTGAATTCGCCCGCCACTTTTTAGTGCATGGCAGTTGTAACGGTTTGCAAAAAGTATTTGCCTGAACTGAGTCCATAACATTGGATGTTCATGTCAGGTGCTTAAATCTTGAGGGCTGGGTTCTGTATAAACGGACTCAGCCCTTTTTTATTTTCTTTCTGTCTTCATCTCCCTGCTCCCGAGCTTCCGAATACATGAGTCTTGTCCGATAAACGGAGGCTTATCAGTCTGCATGAGGGATGAACGTTTAACGATCATTCATATGCTGTATTGACATTCAGCAACTTTGCAAACATTTGCTAACAACAGTAATTAAAAGACGATTGTTCTAAGACGGATGAACGTCCAATACGCCCGTATTCAATTACCTAAAAATGGCCCGCAGTGATTCGTGTTTTCTGTCTTCTTGAATAAAGCGGACAAAGCGCGAAAGCTTCTGGCCCGCTTGGGCGATTGATTATGGAGTAAAAGAATGACGAATAACATTGCTCGCGTTTGCCCAATCAAGTTACACCCTCGCCGGGCAGTGGCTGTGCCAGCCGGATTGTTGACGATGGTGTCTTTCCTTGCTTTTGGCACGCTATGTCTCCCCGTCGGAGCTCAAAACTATATGGGGAACGATACAAGCAGCGGGCCGTTTGTCGGAGGCACACAGAATTTCTACGACAAGAGTGTGTTCGATGCCTCTGTTGCCAACGCTGCCAGCGGCAACTCATATCAGAACTTCCACGATGAGAGCGTGCTGAACGCTTCAACGGCGAATGCCCTCACTACCGGGTTTCGGGTATTCAACGACAAGAGCGTGCTGAATATCTCGGCCGCCGATGCACTTGGCAGTGCAGGGGCTGGCGCACAGTATCGGTTCTACGATTCGAGTGTATTAAACGCTTTGGTCGCCGATGGTCTCGGCGGCCAATTTCAGGAATTCAATAACTCGAGCGTGCTGAATGCCTTGGTCACCAGTGCCGTCAGCCGCGGATTACAATATTTCCGCGACGCGAGTGTGTTGAATGCCCTGGATGCGGGTGCCGTCAACGGCGGCATACAACGTTTCACCGGCGCTACCAGCGCGCTGAACGCCTCGGTAGCCAACGCTATCAAGGGCGGAGCGCAGGAATTCTACAGCACGAGCGCGCTGAATGCCTCGGCTGAGAATGCCGTCAGCGGTGGAGAGCAGACCTTTTACGACAAGAGCACCTTGAACGCCACCGCTGCCAATGCAATCAGCGGTGGAATGCAGCTTTTCCGCAGCATGAGCACGCTGAATGCCTCGGCTGAGAATGCCGTCAGCGGTGGAGAGCAGACCTTTTACGACAAGAGCACCTTGAACGCCACCGCTGCCAATGCAATCAGCGGTGGAGAGCAGTATTTCTTCGGCGCGAGCGTGCTGAACGCTACCGCTGCCAACGCTGTCAGTGGTGGAAGGCAGGATTTCTCCGACGATAGTGTGCTGAACGCTAGCGCTGCCAATGCTGTCAGCGGTGGAAATCAATATTTCGTCAACAATAGTGTGCTGAACGCCACCATCGCCAAAGCCATCAGCGGTGGAACGCAGGATTTCTCCGACGATAGTGTGCTGAATCTCTTGGCCGCTAACGCCATCAGCGGTGGAGTGCAACGTTTCATCACCAGAAGCGTGCTGAACGCCACAGTGGCCAACGCCATCGGCGGCGGATTTCAGGATTTCTATGGCGAGAGTGTGTTGAATGCTGCAGGCAGCAACGCCATCAGTGGTGGTAGTGGACAGCGTTTCGACGACAAGAGCACGCTGAATGCCTTGGTTGCCAACGCCATCAGCGGCGGATATCAGGCATTCCAAGGCGAGAGTGTGCTGAATGCATCGGCCGCTAACGCCATTAGCGGCGGAGTTCAGACTTTCTATGCACAGAGTGTGCTGAACGCTTCAGCCGGGAACGCCATCAGCGGCGGAGGCCAGAGTTTCACCAAGATGAGTGTGTTGAACGCCTTGGTCACCAATGCCGTCAGCAGCGGATTTCAGAGCTTCGACGACATGAGTGTGTTGAATGCCTCGGCCGCCGGTGCCGTCAACGGTGGAACGCTGAGTTTTACTCGGGCTGGCGTGCTGAATGTACTTGTCGACGATGCGCTTACCAAGAATACAAACACCTTCTTCGAGAAGATGCATGGTGGCCCGGGCGGTACGGTCAAGCTCAACGGGCACAGCACGGTGATCGGTGGCATCAATAGCATAAGTGCCGGTTCCGGCATCATCGAAAACGGCGGTGCCGCCGATGGTGTACTTACTGTCGATACTTCTGGGCTTGGCAACAGCAGTTTCTCGGGTTTGCTGAGGGATGGCGGTGCCGGCAAGTTTGCACTCGTCAAGACTGGTGCTGGCACACTACAGTTGTCGGGTATCAGCAGCTATACCGGTAGTACCGCTGTCACTGGCGGCACCTTGCAAGCTGGCTCGACTACCGCCTTCAACACAATTTCCGATTTCACAGTAGCGAGTGGCATGCTGGATGCCAACGGCTTCGATCAAACGGTCGCATCGCTGAGTAATGCCGGTACCACCGCGACCAATTTCAAGGGCGGCGCGGTCGGCACCACCTTGACTGTCACCGGCGACTACACCGGTAATGGCGGTACCGTGCTCTTGAACACGGAACTCAATGACGATACCAGCCGCACTGATCGCTTGCGCATACGCGGCAACACGGCTGGAGTATCGAAGCTGGCAATCAACAATGTGGGTGGACCAGGCGCTCAGACGGTAGAAGGTATCCGCGTGATCGAAGTGGATGGCAACTCTGCCGGTGAATTCGTTTTGAGCGGGGATTACATCATTGCCGGGCAGCAGGCAGTGGTCGGTGGTGCTTACGCTTATACCTTGCACAAGAACGGCGTGAGTACACCTCACGATGGTGCCTGGTATCTACGCTCTCGCTTGAAAAACCTGCCTCCGGAACAGCCTTTGTACCAGGCGGGCGTACCCGTGTATGAAGCTTACCCGCAGGCATTGCTGACACTTAACAGCGTGTCGACCATGCAGCAACGCATCGGTAATCGCTTGTGGCGTACGGGAGCGGAGCCGGATGCCGACATTTCCTCGCGCACCGACCCGAACACGGGGAGCTGGGCTCGTATTGAAGGCAGTGTGGAGCGCTTCGATCCGACGCGCTCCGACAGCATGAGCAGCTACGATGTGGATCGTTACAAGATGCAGGTCGGGCTTGATGGTTTACTGCATGAAACGAGCGCGGGGCGACTGTTCGGCGGTCTCAATCTGCATTACGGCAATGGCCGTACCAAGGTCTCGTCCATCTATGGCAATGGCCGTATCAATACGGATGGCTATGGTGTCGGCGGCACATTGACCTGGTATGGCGATAATGGCTTCTACATCGACAACCAGGCGCAACTTACTTTTTACGACAGCAAGCTGGCATCAACGACGGCCGGACGCACACTCGTCAATGGCAACAATGGAAAAGGCTATGCGCTGTCGAGCGAAGTAGGGCGGCGCTACACGGTTGCACCCGGCTGGAGCGTCACGCCGCAGGCACAGCTGATGTACTCCAAGGTGTCGTTTGACAGCTTTACCGATGTATTCGGTGCAGCGGTGGCGCTGGATAGGGGCAAGAGCTTGCGTGCACGACTGGGCTTGTCGCTGGATTATGAACATGCCTGGCGCGATGCCACGGGGCAGAAGAAACGCCTGCAAACATATGGCATCGTCAATCTCTACAATGAGTTCTTGAATGGGACACGGGTTGATGTGGCCGGTACAAGTTTCGCCAGTGCCAACGAGCGGCTCTGGGGCGGTGTTGGTGTGGGCGGCTCCTACAGTTGGGCTGATGGTAAATACAAGGTCTACGGCGAGGGTAGCGTCAATACCAGTTTGAACCGCTTTGGTGACAGCTACGCTCTTGCTGGAATCGTGGGCATCAAGATCGCGTTCTAAAGGCAGTGCTGCTCCTCGCTATTGAAGAGGCGGTTTAATTTCAGGCTATAGATAAAAAAATTGCCCGCGTTTGCAGGCGGGCGATTTTTGTGGAGAGGTGGAAGCGCTTACTTCACGACAGCCAGTTCCGTACGTTTGCCGCCACGGTAGGTGTACAGCGTCAGGGTACCGTCCTTGATATCGCCTTTGGCATCGAAAGCGATAGTGCCGGTCACGCCCGGGTAGCTGATTTTGGCCAGCTCAGGCAGGTACTTGGCCGGTTCCGAGGATTTGGCTTTTTGCATCGCATCGACTACTGCATAGGTTGCATCGTAGGCATAGGCTGCGGTGTAGACGACGTCGATGCCAAAGCGTTTTTTGTAGGCTGCGCGGAATTTATCCAGGCCTGCTTTACGTGCATCTTCCACGCCGCCAGCTTCTGCGCAGTAGACCTGATTTTCACCGAGGCCTGCGCCTGCCAGACCCGGCAGGGAGCCAGTACAAATACCATCACCACCCATGAATTTGGCATTGATGCCCAGTTGTTTCATTTGTTGCAGCATAGGGCCGCCGACTGCATCCATGCCGCCAAAGAAAATGACGTCCGGTTTCTTCGCCTTGATCGCAGTCAGGATGGCGTTGAAGTCGGTCGCCTTGTTGTTCGTGTACTGGCTGGCGACCACGCTGCCACCGGCGGCCTTGACGCCTTTGGCAAATTCTTCTGCCACACCCTGGCCGTAAGCAGTACGGTCATCGATCACGGCGACGTTTTTGGCAGCCAGGGTTTTGACTGCGTACTGGCCCAGAACACGACCCAGTTGCGCATCATTGGCAACTACGCGGAAGGCTGTTTTAAAGCCTTGTTGTGTGTACTTCGGATTGGTGGAAGAAGGCGAAATTTGTACGATACCGGCATTGGCATAGATGCGCGAAGCCGGGATGGTCGCACCCGAGTTCAGGTGGCCGATGACGACGGCGACATTGGAGTCAACCAGCTTGGTCGCCGCTGCGGTAGCTTGTTTGGGATCGGCTGCATCATCTTCCGGCATGTATTGCAGTTTGACTTTCTTGCCGTTGATGACGACGCCTTTGGTATTGAGTTCTTCGACGGCCAGGCGGGCGCCGTTTTCATTGTCCTTGCCCATGTGTGCATCGGTGCCGGTGACCGGACCGACGTGGCCGATTTTGACGATTTGTTCCTGTGCCAGTGCGCTGCCGGCGAGTGCCAGGAGGACTGCACCAGTTAAGGGAATCATTTTTGTCTTGAACTGCATATATTTTCTCCTGAGGATTGTAAAAATACAGAGTAGCTGCAACACTGGGCGGCACGCAGGCCTTGCAAGATAATGACCTTACAACATAAGAAAATGCGACGCAAAGCGTTTTTGTGCAATTTTCGAGGTTCACACGATTTTATATGAGCAAACTTCATACCCTGGATAAAGTTGACCGCAAGCTGCTGAACTTGCTGCAAAAGGACAACCAGACACCGACGCGGACGCTGGCCGACAAGGTGCATATCTCGCAGCCGACCTGTTTGCGGCGTATCCGTGATATGCGCGATGCCGGCATTATCAGTGCCGATGTGGCGATGATAGACCCGTTTGCACTGGGTTATGGCATGCTGGCTTTCCTCGAAGTGTCCTTGGGCAACCAATCCGACGAGCATATGCAGGAATTTGAAGTGCGTATGGGCAAGGAGGCTGAAGTGATGCAGTGTTACTTCGTGTCCGGCGATTACGATTATTTCCTGGTGGTACACGTAGTAGATATGGATGCCTATTACCAGTTCGTGCGGCGCGCGATTTCAGGTTCCGGCAACGTGCGGCATTTCCAGTCGCGTTTCCCTATGAAACGGGCGAAGTTTGATACCCGGATTGCCTTCGATGAAAAGTCGGCCGCGGTACAGGTAAGGATAGAGAAATAGCTGCAAAACTTTACGCACAATAAAAAACGCTGCATGTGATGAACATGCAGCGTTTTTTATACTTAATCGGATCAGGCCGGTTGGGAAACGCCTGTCGTCAGCTGACGCGAAGGGCGGTAAGGCATGCCGGTGAATTTGAAGTCCAGGTCTGGTTGCAGGCCGGAAACGATTTCCGCCAGTGCACGACCCGAACCGCAGCCCATGGTCCAGCCCAGTGTACCGTGGCCGGTATTCAGGTACAGATTGCTGTACTTGGTTTTACCGATGTAAGGCACATTCGATGGCGTCAACGGACGCAAACCGGTCCAGTACACCGGATTTTCATAGTCACATGCGTCCGGGAACAATTCCTTGGTACGGCGCGTGATGGCTTCGCAACGTGCGGTATTCAGATCACGGGTGTAGCCATTCAACTCGCAGGTGCCCGCTACACGCAGGCGGTCGCCGAGGCGCGAGACCACTAATTTGTAGCCGTCGTCCGTCAGGGATACTGTCGGGGCGGCGGCCGGATCGGTCACTTTGTAAGTGGCCGAATAACCTTTGCCCGGGTAGATCATCAAGTCTATGCCCAGCGGGCGCACCAGTTCCGCCGAGAAGCTACCCATCGCCATGACGTAAGCGTCGGCGTGCAAGACTTTGTGACGACCATCCGGGCCGATCACTTCGACGCCGGTGATCTTGGCATTGGCGCCGCTGCCTTCGGTCAGCAAACGTGTGACTGAAGTGTTGTACTGGAAGTTGACACCGGCTTCGGCGGCCTTGGCGGCGAGGCCGCTGGTGAATTTGTAGACGTCGCCGGATTCATCGGTTGCGGTGAAGTCGCCGCCGACGATCTTGTTGCGTATGCTGGCCAGTGCCGGTTCGATACGTACTACTTCATCTGCACTGATGGAGTCGCGTGGGCAACCGAGGTCGCGCATCAGCTTGGCGGCTGGCAGCGAATCATCGAATTCTTTTTGATCGGTATAGAAGTGCAGGATGCCGCTGGTCAGCTGGTCGTAGTTGATGCCGGTTTCAGCACGTACTGCTTGCAGGGTCTGGCGGCTGTATTCGCAGATCGCGACGATCTGGCGGATATTGTCATTGGTGCGGGCCGGTGTACATTCACGCAGGAAGTTGAGCGCCCATTTCCATTGCAGCCATTCCGGACGGAAGCGATACAACAGCGGTGCATCTTCCTTGCCCAGCCATTTCAAGACTTTCATGGGCGCGGCAGGATTGGCCCAAGGCTCGGCGTGCGAGACCGAGATCTGGCAACCGTTGGCAAAGCTGGTTTCCTGTGCGGCGCCGGGTTGGCGTTCGATAACGGTGACTTCGTGGCCCAGTTTGTTCAAAAACCACGCGGAAGAGGTACCGATAATGCCAGAACCCAAAACAATTACTTTCATCACAATCTCCAACCATTTAAGTGTTATCCAATGGCTAAATTGTAGAAAGTTATTTGTTTTTTAGGCGTTCATTATCGCGTCAATTATTTTGAGTAAAAAACAAAATAAATTTCATTTTGTTTTAAAAACAAAAAAATCAGAGATTATTTTGTTTATTTGAAAAATGGATTTTATCCACTTCTTGCGCCACGGCATCACTGATGGCGTCGGCCAGGGTTTGATGTAAATCCTGCTTGATGCCTTCAGCCGCCAGCTGCATGACTTGTGCCAGGCTGTCCTTGATGCGCTGTTCCAGCACCGGCTCTACGCGCTCGAGCAATTGTGTGAGTACACGCTCACTGATCTTTTGCTCCATGCGCGACCATTCTTCGTCGAGCCAGCTATCGATGGGCTTATGCGCGGCCGGATCGGTAGGATTGTCGTCTACAGGCGTTGACGCGGCTTCCGCATGCACCACGCGTGGCGGCGTCGGGATGACTTCGGTCAGGACCGGGATGCCGAAATCTTGCGAGGATGAGTTACTCATGTCGGTTCCGCCACAAAATGGGTGAGTGGGTAACCGCGTTGCTTGTAGAAACTGTAGCGGTCGCGTCCGGCCGATTTGTCGGCGTCTTCGGTCGAAATGACTTCAAACATGCGCTCGAAACGCGCGAAGTGGGTAGGTGAGGTATCCGACAGGTTGATGAGGATTTGCGTATGCGGCGATTCCATCGCGCTGTCTGCTGTCAGCAGTATCGGCGTTTGCGCCGCCAGCGCATCGTCCAGCATCACGTGCGGCAGGAAATCCTGTTCGGAAAAGGTCCATAGCTTTTCATCCAGCTGCGCCAGCTGTGCCCGGTCCTGCGCCAGGATCACGATCTGGAAATTCGCATTACGCGCCTTGCGCGCCAGTCGGCAGGTATAGCTGATTTTGTCGGGCACGTTGCTGTGGAAGTCGATACGGGTCATAAGAGCTGAATAGTTGGAAACGAATAATCGATAGAACCGTGTGGCGTCAGCCGGGTCTTTAGAAACGGAATCCCGGCGGCGCATTGCCGGCGGCCGGCAGGCTGTCGCCTGGTGTTTCATGTGCCGGTGCTGCCTCTGTCCTGGTCTCGGCTGCTTTCTTCGGTGCCGCCGCCTGCGGTGGCGGATTGCGATAGCTGGCCGGCAACTGGCTGGCTTCCGGATAGGCGGCACTGCTCAGCATGGTATTCCAGGCGTCGGCTTCGAAACCGGATTGTTTGTTGCGGCCTACCGTCAGGAAAGGCAATTGCTTGTCGCCGCCGACTTGTTGCAGGCGCGCGATGTCGTCATTGCTGTTGACGGTTTTTTCCGTGTAGGGGATACCGCGTGCATTCAATAGCGCACGTCCGCTGTCGCAGCCGCTGCATTTGCTGGTGGTGTAGAGCGTGACCGGATTGGCCTTGACGGTGCTGGCCAGCTCAAAGGGCAGGTTGGAAGTTGTGGAACTCGAAGATGAAATGGCTTTTTCTTCCACTTTCTTGACGGAAGCGGGTGGTGGCGTATCGCTATACGTCACCTTGCCGTCCTGGCCCACCCATTTATATAGTTGGGCATGCGCATTTGCCGCCAGCAGCGGTAGCAAAGACAACAGGAGCCAGGACCAGCGCTTATTCATTTCATCTTCTCCATCGTATAAGGTCGCCCTTACTTCCGCCCTTACTTCATTACTCAGGCGGCCATTCCGCTGTGGCGCAGCAGTGCATCGATAGTCGGTTCACGGCCGCGGAAGGCCTTGAACGAGTCGATGGCCGGACGCGAACCACCCATTGCGAGGATTTCGCGCAGGAAGCGGGCGCCGGTATCGCCGGACAAGACATTGCCGCTGCTTAGCCCCGCTTCTTCAAACGCACCGTAGGCATCAGCCGACAAGACTTCCGCCCATTTGTAGCTATAGTAACCGGCCGCGTAGCCACCGGCGAATATATGCGAGAACGAATGCTGGAAGCGATTGAAGGCAGGTGGCGTCATGACCGACACTTGCGCGCGTACTTCATTCAATACGTCCTGCACGGTTTTGTTGCCGTCCGGATTGTAGTCGTAATGCAGGTGCATATCGAACAGCGAGAATTCAACCTGGCGCAGGGTTTGCAGGCCGGACTGGAAGTTCTTCGCCGCGATCATCTTGTCATACAGTGCACGTGGCAGCGGCGCGCCGGTATCGGCGTGCGCGGTCATGTGCGACAGCACATCCCATTCCCAGCAAAAGTTTTCCATGAATTGCGATGGCAATTCGACCGCATCCCATTCGACGCCGGAGATGCCGGACACGCCCAACTCTTCAACGCGCGTCAACATATGGTGCAAGCCGTGGCCGAATTCATGGAACAGCGTGATGACTTCATCATGCGTGAACAGCGCAGGCTTGGCCTGGCCGTTGACGACCGCCGGTTCAGTGAAATTGCAGGTGAGGTAGGCGATCGGCGTCTGTATGCCATCCTTGCCTTCTGCAATACGACGACGGCCACGCGCATCGTCCATCCATGCACCGCCGCGTTTGCCCTGGCGTGCATACAGGTCGAGGTAGAACTGGCCAACCAGCGCGCCGTCTTTTTCGATACGGAAGAACTTGACGTCCGGATGCCAGACTGGTGCTTCATCCGGTTTGATCGAGACCGAGAACAGGCTTTCTATCGTGCGGAACAAACCGGCCACGACTTTAGGCTCAGGGAAGTATTGCTTCACTTCCTGTTCCGAGAAGGCATAGCGCTGTTCGCGCAGTTTTTCCGAAGCGTAGGTGACGTCCCAGGCTTCCAGCTTTTCTATGCCCAGTTCTTTTTGCGCAAAGCTGCGCAATTCTGCCAAATCCTTTTCTGCAAATGGACGGGCGCGCTTGGCCAGGTCTTGCAGGAAGCTGATGACCTGGTCCGGCGTTTGCGCCATTTTGGATACCAGTGAGACTTCAGCGAAGTTTTTATAGCCGAGCAGCTTGGCTTCTTCGTTGCGCAGTTTCAGGATGTCGACGATGTTTTGGGTATTGTCCCAGGCCGGTTGGCCGCCGAGCTCGGAAGCCTTGGTTGCATTGGCGCGATAAATCGTTGCACGCAACTCGCGGTTGTCGGCATATTGCAGCACCGGGAAGTAGGACGGGAAGTGCAGCGTGAATTTATAGCCCGGCTTCTCATCTTTCTCGGCAGCGGCACGCGCAGCCTGCTTCGCATCATCCGGCAGGCCGGACAATTCCGCTTCATCCTCTATATAGAGTGCGTACTCGTTGGTCGCATCGAGGATGTTTTCCGAAAACTTGGTGGTCAGTGCTGCGTGTTTCTCCTGGATCTCGGCAAAGCGCGGCTTGTCTTCTTCTGCCAGCTCGGCACCGCCGAGGCGGAAATCGCGCACGGCGTTTTCGATGATTTTCTTGCGCGCATCAGAGAAGGCGGAGTAATCAGGGCCCAGCTGCAAAGCTTTGTACTTGGTGAACAGCGTCAGGTTTTGCGCCAGCGCGGTCCAGAACTCGGTGATTTTCGGCTGGTTCTCGTTATAGGCGGCGCGCAGTTCCGGCGTATCGACGACGGAATTCAAATGACCGACTATGCCCCAGGCCCGGCTGAGTTTTTCCGTTACGTTTTCCAGTGGTTCGACAAAGTTCTCCCAGGTGACCTGGGCGCTTTGTGCTTCCAGCTCAATGACGACGGTGCGGCACTGGTCGAGCAGGCTGTCAATCGCCGAGCCTATGTGCTCGGGTTTGATGGCTTCGAATTGTGGGAGGTCGGAAAAATCCAGCAGCGGGTTCAGGGCAATATTCATCAGTTGGTTTCTCTCTCTGCTGCTTCTATGGTGTTAACCAAAAGCATGGTGATAGTCATGGGACCGACGCCGCCAGGCACCGGGGTAATGTAGCTGGCAACTTCTTTGGCATTGGCAAAGTCGACATCGCCGCACAGCTTGCCGTTGTCGTCGCGGTTGATGCCGACATCGATCACGATGGCACCGGGTTTGATCATCTCTGCGGTCAGGGTGTTGCGGCGGCCGGTTGCGGCTACGACGACATCGGCCTGGCGTGTGTGATAAGCAAGATCCGCGGTTCCACTATGGCAGATGGTGACGGTTGCGTTGGCTTGCAAGAGCAATAATGCCATTGGTTTGCCTACTGTATTACTGCGGCCGATGACGACTGCATGCTTGCCGGCCAGTTTGGTGCCGGTGCTTTCTATCAGTTTCATGCAGCCGTACGGGGTGCATGGACGGAAGCCGGGCAGGCCGGTCAGCAGTTCACCGGCGCTCAGCACCGAATAACCGTCGACGTCCTTGCGTGGCGAAATCGCTTCAATCACCTTATTTGAATCAATATGCTTGGGCAGCGGCATTTGCACCAGGATGCCGTGGATCTTCGGATCGGCGTTCAGCGCCGCGATACGCGCCAGCAGCGCAGCCTCGGTCATATCTGCGTCATATTTTTCCAGTAATGAATAGAGACCGTTATCTTCGCAAGCCTTGACCTTGTTGCGCACATACACCTGGGAAGCAGGGTCGGCACCGACCAGGATCACCGCCAGGCCGGGCTGTGTGCCTTTGGCGGTCAGCGCGGCGGCGCGGACGGCGACGTCCTTGCGGAGTTGTTGGGATAGCAAATTTCCATCAATGATTTGTGCGGTCATGAGTCGAATATGAGTAGGTAAGGGGTAAATGAGGGACTAAGTCCTAGATTATAAAGGCTTATAGGGGCATGTCCGAACGGGCTTATCCCGCAAGTTTACATGCTCTTAAAATGCCGCTAAAAGCCTGTAAAAATGCTGCTATGCCGCATAATTTCGCATTGTGAGAAATGATATCGCCATTTGAAAATAACAAAAACTGCTGTTAAACTCAGCGCAAACTACACGACTATACGTGTTATCAGTTTTAAAAATGACGGGTCGTTCTTACAAAGAACGGTACTAAAGACAAATCAGGAGACAAATTATGTCAGCCCAGCTCGACCAGGTATTGGCGCAAGCCGCCAACGATCCCGATGTAATGGAAACGCAAGAGTGGCTGGACGCCCTCGAAGCAGTTATCGAAAACGAGGGCCCTGACCGCGCCCACTACTTGGTGGAGCGATTGATCGATTTGTCCCGCCGCCGTGGCGCGCAAGTACCGTTCTCCAGCAATACCGCATATGTAAACACCATCCCTGCCGACCTCGGCGAAAACTCTCCGGGTAACCTCGAATACGAAGAACGCCTGCGTTCATGGATGCGCTGGAATGCAATGGCGATGGTGGTCAAAGCCAACCGCGTTGATGGCGACCTCGGTGGCCATATCTCCAGCTTCGCGTCGCTCGCGAACATGCTGGGCACCGGCTTCAATCATTTCTGGCACGCACCGACCGAAGACCACGGCGGTGATCTGTTATATATCCAGGGCCACTCGTCGCCTGGCGTTTATGCTCGCGCTTTCCTGGAAGGCCGCTTGAGCGAAGAACAATTGATCAACTTCCGTCGTGAAGTTGATGGCAAAGGCCTGTCTTCTTATCCGCATCCGAAACTGATGCCGGATTTCTGGCAATTCCCTACCGTATCAATGGGCTTGGGCCCATTGATGGCGATCTATCAGGCACGTTTCCTGAAATACCTGCAAGCACGCGATATCGCAAAAACCGATAACCGTAAGGTCTGGGTATTCTGCGGTGATGGCGAGATGGATGAAGTCGAATCGATGGGCGCTATCGGTGTCGCCGGTCGCGAACAACTCGACAACCTGGTCATGGTCGTCAACTGTAACCTGCAACGCCTGGACGGTCCGGTGCGCGGCAACGGCAAGATCATCCAGGAACTGGAAGGCGAATTCCGTGGTGCCGGCTGGAACGTCATCAAAATCATCTGGGGCTCCAACTGGGATCCGCTGCTGGCCAAAGACAAAGAAGGCATCCTGCAGCGCGTGATGATGGAAACGCTGGACGGCGAATACCAGAATTACAAAGCCAAGGATGGCGCTTACGTGCGCAAACACTTCTTCGGCAAGCATCCGAAATTGCTGGAAATGGTTTCGCGCATGTCGGACGACGACATCTGGCACCTGCTGCGCGGCGGTCACGATCCACACAAGGTTTACGCCGGCTTCAAGCAAGCGCAAGAACATAAAGGCCAACCGACGGTCCTGCTGGTCAAAACCGTCAAAGGTTATGGCATGGGCAAATCGGGTGAGGCGCGTAACACTGCGCATCAAACCAAAAAGCTGGATGACGAAGCAGTGCGCGAAATGCGCGATCGTTTCAACCTGCCTATCGCTGACGAACATCTGGCCGACATTCCATTCTTCAAACCGGCTGACGATGCACCGGAGATGAAGTACCTGCACGAACGTCGTGCGGCGCTGGGCGGTTACCTGCCACAACGTCGTCAACAGGCGGACGAAAAGTTGCCAGTACCTGAACTGGCTGCATTCAAGGCAGTGCTGGATGCTACCGCCGAAGGTCGTGAAATTTCGACCACGCAAGCCTATGTACGGATTATTTCGATCCTGCTGCGCGATGCGAACCTGGGTCAACGCCTGGTACCTATCCTGGTGGATGAATCCCGTACCTTCGGTATGGAAGGTTTGTTCCGTCAAATCGGTATTTACAACCGTGAAGGCCAGTTGTACGAACCGGTCGATAAAGACCAGGTCAGCTTCTACCGTGAAGATAAAGCCGGCCAGATCC
This sequence comes from Herminiimonas glaciei, assembly GCF_042664955.1. Taxonomy (NCBI): domain Bacteria; kingdom Pseudomonadati; phylum Pseudomonadota; class Betaproteobacteria; order Burkholderiales; family Oxalobacteraceae; genus Herminiimonas; species Herminiimonas glaciei. Next base: position 2,244,289 of record NZ_JBHTBU010000001.1, on the reverse strand, counting down.
TGCAGGAAGGTATTAACGAAGCAGGTGCGATGGCGTCGTGGATCGCTGCGGCGACCTCGTACTCGACCAATAACCGCATCATGGTGCCGTTCTACACCTTCTACTCGATGTTCGGCCTGCAACGTATCGGCGACCTGGCATGGGCAGCGGGCGATATGCGCGCACGTGGCTTCCTGCTCGGCGGTACCGCTGGCCGTACCACATTGAACGGCGAAGGCTTGCAACACGAAGACGGTCACAGCCACATCCTGGCGTCGACCATCCCGAACTGTATTCCTTACGATCCAACCTTCGCGCATGAAGTCGCAGTCATCATGCACGATGGCTTGAAGCGCATGATCGAAAACCAGGAAGATGTGTTCTATTACATCACCCTGATGAATGAAAACTACGCGCAGCCAGGCCTGAAGCCAGGCCAGGAAGCAAACATCCTCAAAGGTTTGTACCTGTTGCAGGAAGGCGCGAAAAAAGCGAAGAACCGCGTACAGCTGATGGGCTCCGGCACCATCCTGCGCGAAGTGATCGCTGCCGCCGATTTGCTGAAAGACGACTGGGGTGTTACTGCTGACGTCTGGTCCGCACCATCGTTCACACTGCTGGCACGCGATGGCCAGGATGTAGAGCGCTGGAACATGTTGCACCCGACCGACAAGCCACGTCAGGCGCACATCACATCGTCGCTGCAAGACACCGCAGGTCCTATCGTGGTTGCAACCGATTACATGCGTACCTTTGCAGAACAAGTACGTGCTTTCGTACCGAAAGATCGTACCTATAAAGTGCTGGGCACCGATGGCTTCGGTCGTTCGGACAGCCGCGCGAAACTGCGTGAGTTCTTCGAGGTCAACCGCTATTTCGTGACGATTGCGGCACTCAAGGCCTTGGCGGATGAAGGTGCGATTGCCACTTCCGTAGTTGCAGAAGCGATTGCGAAGTACGGTATCAATCCGGAAAAAATCAATCCGGTAACGCTGTAATCTACATACAAAAATCCTTCCTCATCAGTGAGGCGACGGGGATGCAGATGGCGCGCAGAAAATACTGTCAACCACTTGCTTCCCCGCTGTCGTGATGGTGGATACGCACGGAGATAAAAGATGAGCATGATCGAAGTCAAAGTCCCGGATATCGGCGACTTCAAGGAAGTCGAAGTCATTGAGCTGCTGGTCAAGGCGGGCGATACAATCAAGGTCGATCAGTCCCTGATCACGGTTGAATCCGACAAAGCCAGCATGGAAATCCCATCCAGCCACGCTGGTGTGGTCAAAGAAGTGAAAGTCAAACTCGGTGACAAGATTGCGGAAGGCGCGCTGGTCTTGTTGCTGGAAGAATCGGGTGCTGCAGCTGCTCCGGCACCTGCAGCAGAACCAGCGAAAGCTGAAGCACCTGCTGCACCTGCTCCGGTAGCTGCTCCTGCACCGGCCCCGGTTGCTGCAGCACCTGCGCCAGAACCTGTCGCGGCTCCGGCTGCTCCGGCACCAGCGCCAGCTGCACCAGTCGCTGCTGCACCTGCCAGCGCTGCCAACAGCAAGGCACACGCATCACCGTCGATACGCAAGTTCGCGCGCGAACTCGGTGTCGACCTCGGTAAGGTTGCCGGTTCCGGTCCTAAAGGGCGCATCACGCAGGAAGATGTACAGAATTATGTGAAGGGCGTCATTGCCGCCGGTCCGGTTGCGGCTGCCGCTGCGGCACCGGTGAAATCGGGTGGCGGTGCAGGCCTGGACCTGTTGCCATGGCCATCGCTGGACTTCAGCAAGTTTGGTACCACGACCTTGCAACCACTGTCGCGCATCAAGAAAATCAGCGGTCCGAATTTGCATCGCAACTGGGTCATGATCCCGCACGTTACGCAATACGACGAAGCGGATGTCACCGAGCTGGAAGAATTGCGTAAATCGACCAACACGGCATTGGCTAAATCCGGCGTCAAACTGACGATGCTGGCATTTGTTATCAAGGCTTGCGTTGCCGCACTGAAGAAATATCCTGAGTTCAACTCTTCGCTCGATGCAAACGGTGAAAACCTGATCCTCAAGCAGTACTACAACATCGGCTTCGCTGCTGATACCCCGCAAGGCCTGGTGGTTCCTGTCGTTAAGGGCGTCGATCAAAAAACGGTTACGCAGATTGCACAGGAAATGGGCGATCTGTCGGCACAGGCGCGCGAAGGCAAACTGAAACCTGCGGACATGCAGGGTGCAACCTTCACGATCTCGTCGCTGGGCGGCATCGGTGGTACTTACTTCACACCATTGATCAATGCGCCGGAAGTGGCGATCATCGGTTTGTCGAAAACCTCGATGAAACCGGTATGGGATGGCAAGCAATTCGTGCCACGCCTGATCATGCCTTTGTCGCTGTCCTACGATCACCGCGTGATCGATGGCGCACAAGGTGCACGCTTCGTGACTTACCTCAGCGAAGTGTTGTCCGACTTGCGCAAGTCCCTGCTGTAATCAGCCGAGTGCCTGCATGACTACCTGCGTCGTCGTCAAAAAGAACCGCGAAATCGCCATTGCCTGCGATTCGCTGGTGACTTTTGGCGACACGCGTTTGTCGCATGCGTACGAAGAGAACAACAAGATGTTTCAGATCGGCCAGTCTTACGTCACGCTGGCAGGTACCGCAGCACATTTCCCGGTCATGCGTAAATTGCTGACGGGGATGGGCGAGGACTGCAAGCTGAACAGCCGCGATGAAGTATTCGATACGTTCACGAAGGCGCACCAGATCCTCAAGGATCAATACTTCCTCAACACCAAGGAAGAGGAAGACGATCCTTACGAGTCATCGCAGATCGCGACGCTGGTAGCAAATCCTTACGGTATCTTCGGTATTTATTCGTATCGTGAAGTATTCAGTTTTGATCGTTTCTGGGGCATAGGCAGTGGCCGCAATTTTGCATTGGGTGCGATGTATGCAGCGTATGAAGGTGCAGCCAGCGCACGCGAAATCGCGGAAATCGGCGTACATGCAGGAGCCGAGTTCGATAAGAGTACGGCAGGACCGTTTCAAATCCTCAGTTTTCCCATGCAGGGATAGTGTGTAATTCAAGGTCACTAAAAAATATCAATCCGGGACGCGCTGCGCGGAGCAGGGCGGCAGGATAAAAAATACGGAGCTAAAGCGATGAGCATGATTGAAGTGAAAGTCCCCGATATCGGCGATTTCAAGGAAGTTGAAATTATTGAGTTGCTGGTCAAAGTGGGCGATACGATCAAAATCGATCAATCGCTGATTACGGTCGAGTCCGACAAGGCCAGCATGGAAATCCCATCCAGCCACGCCGGCGTCATCAAGGAATTGAAAATCAAGTTGGGCGACAAGGTTGCTGAAGGTTCCTTGCTGCTGGTACTGGAAGCGGCCGACAGTGCGCCTGCTCCAGTCGCTGCGGCAACCCCGGCACCAGCTCCCGCAGCTGCTGCACCGGCGCCTGTGGCCGCTCCTGCCGCTGCACCTGCACCAGCTCCTGCAGCACCAGCTGCTGCGGTACCAAGTGCGGCCAGCTTCAGTGGCAGTGCGGATATCGAATGCGACATGATGGTCCTCGGTGCAGGCCCTGGCGGTTACTCCGCTGCCTTCCGTGCCGCTGACCTCGGCATGTCCACTGTCCTGATTGAACGTTATTCGACACTCGGCGGTGTCTGCCTCAACGTCGGCTGCATCCCATCCAAAGCCCTGCTGCACGTAGCGGCAGTGATCGATGAAACAGCATCGATGGCGGCACATGGCGTGACCTTCGGCAAACCGCAAATCGATATCGACAAACTGCGTGGCTACAAGGAACAAGTCATCGGCAAGATGACCACTGGCCTGGCCGGCATGGCGAAAGCGCGCAAGGTTAATGTGGTGCAAGGCGTAGGCCAGTTCGTCGGTCCCAACCATATCGAAGTGACTGCAGCTGACGGCGGCAAAAAAACCATCCAGTTCAAACAGGCGATCATCGCGGCCGGTTCCTCGGTCGTGAACCTGCCGTTTGTGCCGCAGGATCCGCGTATCGTTGATTCGACCGGCGCGCTCGAATTGCGCAGTGTGCCCAAGCGCATGCTGGTCATCGGCGGCGGCATCATCGGCCTCGAAATGGCGACGGTTTATTCGACGCTGGGCGCACGTATAGACGTGGTCGAAATGATGGATGGCCTGATGCAGGGCGCAGACCGTGACATGGTCAAGGTCTGGCAGAAATTCAACGAAAAGCGCTTCGACAAAATCATGTTGAAGACAAAAACCGTAGCGGTCGAAGCATTGAAAGAAGGCATCAAGGTTTCTTTCGAGGCAGCCGAAGCGGGTGCGACTGCACCGGAACCGCAAGTCTATGACATGGTGCTGGTAGCAGTAGGCCGCAGCCCGAATGGCAAGAAAATTGCTGCCGACAAGGCGGGCGTTGCTGTTACTGATCGTGGCTTCATCGAAGTCGATGCGCAAATGCGTACCAATGTGCCGCACATCTTCGCGATTGGCGACCTGGTCGGTCAACCTATGCTGGCGCACAAGGCAGTGCACGAAGCACACGTGGCGGCTGAAGCAGCTGCCGGTGAAAAAGCCTACTTCGACGCGCGCGTCATTCCTTCGGTTGCTTACACTGATCCGGAAGTGGCATGGGTCGGTATCACCGAAGATGAAGCCAAGGCCAAAGGCATCAAACTCGAAAAAGGCCACTTCCCTTGGGCCGCATCGGGTCGTGCCGTGGCGAATGGTCGTGACGAAGGCTTCACCAAGTTGCTGTTCGATGCCGAAACCCATCGCATCGTCGGCGGTGGCATCGTTGGTACCCATGCCGGTGACATGATCGGTGAAATCGCGCTGGCAATTGAGATGGGCGCAGATGCGGTTGATATCGGCAAAACCATCCATCCTCATCCGACCCTGGGTGAGTCGATCGGTATGGCGGCGGAAGTATTTGAAGGGGTTTGTACCGATTTGCCGCCGGCACGCAAGAAGTAAGCAAGCGATATTCAGGTGCAAAAAAAAGCGACGCAATGCGTCGCTTTTTTATATACACAGTTGTGAAATTAGATCTGCATAGCAAGATGAATACATCAGGAGGATTTTTGAACGTCACAAGTGAACAAAACAATGCAGCCGGACAGATAGTCGAACTGTTGGCAACGCGGATAGGTCAAAATCGCGCGATACATCCGGAAACCGTCATCGCGGTAGTTGCGCGCCTGTCCGGCAGTTTTCTTTTGCGTTCGTTTAACTTCGAGCTGGATAAGTTAGAGCCGGGAGCGATCGTGTTGTCGGCAGAAGCCAATGAAAGAACGCCTGACTTGCTGGCGCTGCTGTCCACTGCACTGACAAGCCGGGGAATACCATTGGATACGCAAAAGCTGGGCGGGGACAAGTCCTTGCGTGGCGAAGAGCCTAACTTGTCCTTCGAGGCGTCCATTACTTCGTTGCAGGATGGCATGCTGCTCATCGCGCAAGAAAATAATCTGGATTTTGAACAGGCCGCACAAGCGGCGACATTGGCGACTGCATTTATCGTTGCTGAATGTAGCAGGACGATAGGAGCTGAAACGGCATTGAATGTCGCCGTCTACGGTTTGATTGAGGGATCGAAAACGGTTCCGCCTTCTTTTGCGCCTGTCCAGGATGTGAAAAAAGAGATGTCCTGAACCTGGCGGGGGGTTTTGTTTAGGGCGATACAAAAGGCGAGCTATCAGCTCGCCTTTTTAATTGTTAAATATGGCTTCCAACAAGCAGTTTCCCATATCCATGGCTTGTTTAATGATAGATTTCAGCATACATTGCTTGGCCTTCATCTTGAGTGGAGGAATATAAAAAAATAATCAGGGAGTTATATGAAAACAATGATCGCCATCATGGCGGCAATGGCAGGTCTTTCCGGTTGCGCCTCTATAACCGGGGATACGGCGCAGCATGTTCGGGTTGAAACCGTTAACCAGGATGGTGCTGTCGTGGCGGGGGCAAAGTGCACGATGCAAAATAATTTTGGCACAACTTCCGGAGATTCCGGCACGCAAATTTTGACCCGCAGGTCTTCCGAGAATTTGCATGTCGAATGTAAGAAAGACGGCTATCCGGACGCGCAAGCAGCGGCCATTTCACGTGCTAACGGCGGGATGTGGGGGAACATTATTTTTGGTGGCGGGATAGGGGCAGTCATCGACCACAATAAGGGAACTGCTTATACTTATCCCGAATGGATTAGATTGGTCTTTGGAAAAGTGCTGACATTTGATCGCTTTGACGATAAGACCGGGCAGCCTTCTTTAGCGAAAGAAGTGCCTGATGGGAAACAGGAATCCTCAGACATAGCAAGCGCGCAGCAAGGCCAAAGCAACTGAGTAAAAAAAAGGCGGCGCAATGCGTCGCTTTTTTCTTATTGCTACGTTTCGGTTCAACAATCAGTCAGATGATTATTTAAACCACCACCCCGGCCATTCCCGTACCAAGTCAGCCAAACGGTCATAGCCAAACTTTCCCGGATGCGCAAAATCATTGGCAATCGCTTCCTTCAGCCAATGCTCGTCCTTGCGCAGCACTTCATATACAGACAGGTAGGGCACATTTAATCCGACGGCAATGTCAGCAAACTGCTTGTCCAGTTGTGCAACGCGGCGATTGTGTGGCGCGTCCGGCATCGGTGGTGGTCCTACCATCAGTGTCTTGTAGCGCGCCGCAGCAGAGCGCAGGATACGTTCGCAATTGGCCAGGCTTTCTTCTTCCGGTACGCGCAAACTGCCTTCAAAGATCGAACTATCGTTGACGCCAAAGGAAAACACGACGAGTTGTTCGCAATCCGTCGGCAAGCGCGCTGCGCACTCCTGTTCCCAGCGTGCTGCAATGTCACGGCTGGTATCGCGGCGTATGCCGAGGTTGTAATGGGTGATGTTGGTGCCGCGTGCTACGGCATCCTGTGTGATGCGTCCGGCCCAGCCGAGGCAGAGTGGATCGCTGGTGCCCTGGACGAAGGAGTCGCCGACAAAGCAGATGCGATGATCGGTTTTGGCTTTGGGATGGTAATCGCTCACGATGGGTGGCCCCAAAAGGTTCAGTCGAAGTAAGTACGTGCCATTTCAAATCTTGGCGCGAAGTAGACATTGTCCATACGCTCTATACGTACTTTGCCTTTGCTGGATGGCGCGTGGATGAAACGGCCATCACCGATATAGACGCCGACATGTGAAAACGGGCGGTTCATGGTGTTGAAGAACACGAGGTCGCCGGGGCGCAGGGTGCGTGGATCAATTTCCTTACCGCGGCGTGCGATGTCCGCCGCGCTACCGCTGACATTCATGTTCAAGGCCTGGCGATAGATATAGGACACCATGCCGCTGCAATCGAGCCCTGCTTCCGGGTTCTTGCCACCGAACTGGTAACCGGTATCTATCATGCCCATCGCATACAGCGCGATTTCATTGCCTTTTTCACTGACCGGCTGCGGTTCGTACAGGATGGCACGCGCGGCCGGTCGTTTTACAGGTGTCGAGGTGCCGCAGGCAGCGAGCAGCGATGCCGCCAGCAGCGCGAGCACCAGCCCGCGCATACCGGAGATCGTGAGGCTTATGCCGGATAGCATCATTGTGCTTAGCGCTTGAGTTCGCTCAAGACGCCGGACAACATCTCTATCATCTGGTCCAGCTCTTCATAGGTGACGTTGAGTGCAGGCATGAAGCGCAGCAGGTCGGGGCGCGGCGAGTTCAGCAAGAGACCGACCGGTTCCAGGTCGCGTGCCTTTTCCACGATTTGCGGACCGATGTCCGAGCCCAGCTTCAATGCACGCAACAAACCGTCGCCGCGTTCGCCGGCCAGGCCGTGTTTCTCTGTCAGCTTCAGCAATGCAGCGCTGAGGTAAGCACCTTTGTCCTTGACCGATTGCAGGAAGCCGGGTGCCAGCAGTGCCTGTGCTACCGCATTGCCGACAGCTGTCATCAATGGGTTGCCGTTGTAAGTGCCGCCCTGGTCGCCGGGTTCAAAGCAGGCGACTTCTTCGCGGCACAGCATGGCTGCCAGTGGTACGCCGCCGCCTATGCCTTTGCCCAGCGTCATGATGTCCGGCGTGACGCCGGATAATTGATAGCCGAACAATTCGCCGGTACGACCCATGCCGGTTTGTACTTCATCGACGATCAGCAACACGCCGCGTTCCTTGGTCAGGGCGCGCAGTGCTTGCATGAATTCGCGCGTCGCCGGGATGACGCCACCTTCGCCTTGCACCGGTTCCAGCATCACGGCGATGGTTTTGTCAGTGATGAGTTGCTTGACGCTATCGATGTCGTTCAAGGTCGCTTTGAAGAAGCCCGGTACCTGTGGCGCGTAGATAGTATCCCAGCCGGCTTTGCCGCTGGCTGACATGGTGGCCAGGGTACGACCGTGGAAGCTGTGGTCGAAGGTAATGATTTCGTAGCGGTTTTCACCGGCTGCGTTCTTATTCAGTTTGCCCCATTTGCGCGCCAGTTTGACGGCGCTTTCGTTGGCTTCCGCGCCGCTGTTGGCGAAGAAAACGCGATCGAAGCAGGAGTTCGCCGTCAGCAGTGCTGCCAAGGCGATCGACGGTTCGTTGTAGAAGGCCGGCGACGGATTGATCAGTTTTTTCGCCTGGGTGCTCAGCGCATCCTGTATGCATAGTGGCGAATGGCCGAGGCAGTTGACGGCCCAGCCTTGCAGGTAGTCGAGGTAGCGTTTGCCTTTGTGGTCAGTCAGCCACATGCCGTCGCCTTCGGTAAAAACCAGTTCAGGACGGTTGGTGATGTAGAGCAGTGAATTGACGGGGTACTGGCTGAATTCCATTTCGGCTACTCCTGAGTGCAAATAAGTGAAAAATATTCGGGACTAAAATTACTGGGAATGACTAAAAAAAAAGCCACAGGATTTGCCTGTGGCTGAGTGATCGGCTTACGCTTACACGCACGGCATCCAAGGCTGGGGCAGCTGGTTACGGCGTCGCAAGAGTTTGGCGGTCATATTCATGTGAAGAATATTATGACGTTTTGCGCAGTGCGTCAAAACGTTTTTCGCCTTACCCCGCTTACATATTAAACAATCAACCCTGCGCCAGATCTGCTTCCGACGTGAAGGCGTCGGCATAGAACTCTTCACGCGGCAATTGGCACAGTGCGCTGAATTCGGCTTGCGCCGCTTCCACCATCACCGGCGTGCCGCAGGCATATACCTGGTAGGCCGACATATCGGGCAGGTCTTCCATCACGGCCTTGTGTACGAAGCCGCTGCGGCCTTGCCATTGGTCGTCGGCGGTTGCATGCGAGATGACCGGGACGTAGTTGAAGTGCGGAATCTCGCGTGCCCACTGTTCGCACAATGCGTGCATATACAAATCCTTGGGGCGGCGACCACCCCAGTACAGTGTCATCGGGCGTTGACTCTTGTCATGCAGCGCCTGCTCGACGATGGCCTTGATAGGCGCAAAGCCGGTGCCGGATGCCAGCAGGACCATCGGCTTCTTCGAATCTTCACGCAGGAAGAAGCTGCCTTGCGGACCTTCGAAGCGCAGGATGTCGCGTTCCTTCAAGGTCGTAAAGACATGATCGGTAAACAAACCGCCCGGCATGTGGCGGATGTGCAGCGTCAGGTGTTCATCCGAATGCGGTGCATTGCCGAGGCTATAGCTGCGGCGCTTGCCGTCTTTCAGCAGGAATTCGATATATTGGCCGGCACGGTATTGCAGGCGTTCGCTGGCCGGCAGCTGCAAGGCGATCAGCATGACGTCATCACCGAGCTTTTCGACTTTGGCGACACGTACCGGTAATTTCTTGACAGGGAATTCGCCTATGCCCAGTACTTCACGTGCTTCGATCACGACATCGCCGTTCGGACGCGCGCAGCAAAACAATGAAAAGCCGATTTCTTCATCGGCGGCGGACAAGGCACGTGCCTGGTGTGGGCCGTGTGTCACGGAGCCGGACAGGACCAGGCCCTTGCAACTGCTGCAGGCGCCGTTTTTACAGCCGTATGGCAGGCCGACACCGGCGCGGAGCGCCGCATTCAATATGGTTTCGTCGGCGTCACAGCTAAATTGCCGTCCGCTGGGCTTAACAGTTACTTGGAACGTCATACAATCTCGATCATGAATATAAATACTGCAAACAAACACTTCGGCAAACCGCGCCTGCTGATACTCGGATGTGGCGACGTGGGCATGCGTTTGCTGCCGCTGTTGCGCGACCGTTTTCGCATTTTTGCCGTCACTACGCAGGTATCCAGGCAGGAAGAGTTGCGTGCCGCCGGCGCCATTCCCATCATTGCCAGCCTTGATGAGCCGGCTACGCTGGCCCGTTTGGCAAGATTGGCGCCAAGCATCATCCATCTGGCGCCGCCGCAGTCGGACGGCAGTGTGGATAAGCGCACGCGTAATCTGACCGCCATTTTACCCGACCACGCGACTCTGGTTTATGTCAGCACTTCCGGTGTATATGGCGATTGCGGTGGCGAGTGGATAACGGAGACCCGTGCCGTCAATCCGCGCAACCTGCGCGCCCGGCGCCGGGTCGATGCGGAGCAGGTGTTGCGCAAGTGGGCGCGTCGCGCCAAGGGACGCCTGGGCATCTTGCGCGTACCGGGGATTTACGCCGATGACAGGTTGCCGCTGGAGCGCCTGCAGAAAGGCTTGCCGGCTTTGCTGGAGGCGGAAGATGTGTATACCAACCATATCCACGCCGATGACCTGGCGCGGATTATTGCGCTGGCCTTGTTCCGTGCACAATCCGGCCGCGTGTATCACGCGGTCGACGATACCGACCTGAAGATGGGCGCTTACTTCGATGCGGTAGCTGATGCGCTGGGCTTGCCACGTCCGCCACGCTTGCCGCGTGCGGAGCTGGAGCGTGAAGTGTCGCCGATGATGTTGTCTTTCATGTCGGAGTCGCGTCGCTTGTCCAATCAGCGCATCAAGGCTGAGCTTGGCGTCAGCTTGCGCTACCCCAGGGTGGCTGATGCGCTGGCCGGGCTCAAGGACAGGGCCGGACAAAAATAAGACATTGTGAAGATAGTGTTAATAAAAAAATGGCGTTTTACGCCATTTTTTATGTTTTTTGCTGCATCCTTACCCATCCCGGTATTTTCTGTTTTTTCAAAATGCCCGAATCGGGTGCTTTTACCGCTGATTTCAATGTTTCCCTCTGAAAAATCACTGTTTTGGCGCAAATAAATTGCCAAAATGCACGCTTTAAGTTCAGTTTTTATATTCTTAAGAATTTAATTGTTCGGTTTTTTCGTATATAAATCATGCGAAATTCGATTTCCAAGAATGTTAGGATTCCGTTAAAGTCTGCCCATCTGCTAAATGCAGCGATCAATACAGGGATTTAAGGGAGATGGCCGATGTAGAAGCACCGGCGCCGATTGCCAGCTAAGGGATTGGCTTTAACGATAAAAAATTGCCGTAACGAGATCCGCACTCGACACCCCTGGGGCTGATACATCGTTCGTCACTAACCAACTATCTGAGACTAATATGGAATTTTTACAAGTATTTACGACGCCGGAAGCATGGATCGCACTGGCAACGCTGGCGATGCTGGAAATCGTGCTCGGCGTCGACAACATCATTTTCATTTCGGTCCTGGTTGATCGCCTGCCGGCGCATCAACAACAAAAAGGCCGCATCATCGGTCTGGGTCTGGCGATGGGTACACGTATCCTCTTGCTGCTGAGCCTGTCGTGGATGATGGGTCTGGTCGAACCGATCTTTAGTGCGTTTGGTCAGGGCTTCTCCGGACGCGATCTGATTCTGTTCTTCGGTGGTCTGTTCCTCTTGTACAAGGCTTCGTCCGAGATCAAGGAGTTGATGGGCACGCACGAAGAAGAGGAATCGAAAGCTACTGGTAAGAAAGCCAGCTTCGCGATGACCCTGGCGCAGATCGCCGTGATCGACATCGTGTTCTCGCTGGATTCGGTGATTACCGCGGTCGGTATGGTGAAAGAAGTCGAGATCATGATTGTTGCTATCGTGATCGCAGTCGGTGTGATGATGTTCTCGGCAAAAGCAATTGGCGAATTCGTCAATGAGTACCCAAGTATCAAGATGCTGGCACTCTGCTTCCTGGTCATCGTCGGTGCCGTACTGGTGGCTGAGAGCTTCGAGCTGCATATCCCGAAAGGCTACATCTACGGTGCGATGGCATTCTCGCTGGTGGTGGAACTGTTCAACATCCGTATGCGTCGCAATCATCACCTGGCAGCATGCGATGCTCCTGAGTCGGTACAGTCACACGGCGTCACAGCTTAATGAAGTAAAGTGATGCAGCACTCAGGTGCTGCATCACTGTTCAGATGGCTGAAATGAAAAAGGAACCCTGTCCGGGTTCCTTTTTTTATGGCCGAAAAAAGTATTCGGTCAGAAGCGATGCTGGATACCGCCGATCACACCTGTCTGGTTATTACCAAAAGCGGTGTCGTCACGCGACAAGCCGACCAGTTGCTGGTTCTTGGCCTTCGCGTATGCCGCACTCAAATACAAATCCGTGCGTTTCGATAACGCGTATTTTGCGCGCAATGAAAGCATGTAAGGATCTGCATCGGTATTCGCGGCGACATTTTTGATGTCCTGGTAGGACAGCAATGCGATCAGGCTCAGTGCCGGCGTGGCTTTAAATGTCACGCCGCCCCAGTAGAAATCGCTACGGAGTTCCGGCGCATTATTGGCCAGGGTCTTTTTGTAATTGCGATAACCGAGGTCGACCGCCCAGGTGCTGTTGAATTGATAGTCACCGGCCAAATGGATGATGGTGGTTTTATCGTACACACCGACACCGTTTGCCGTACCGTTTGCGCGCTGTACTGTCGTGGCCAGGCGTAACGGGCCTTTCTCGTAACCTGCACCGAGGTCGAGTTTGGCGCTGTCGCTGGTGCTGCCTGCGACTTCACCAAAGCTATAGGTGGCCCCCAGTTTGAAGTCGCCGAATTTGCCTTCGTACTTGAGGATATTGCCCAGGTTGGTCACCATGCCATCCTTGCGGCCACCGGTTGCGCCAGCCGAGGTAATCCATGAGTAGGCGGCTGAATAGCCCATCGGGTCGAACGGCAAAATAAAATCATAAGTGGTAGTGAAAGAGCGACCGGCGACCAGGCGTCCCCATTTCCCTTCCAGGCCGACGTTGGCTTGCCGTTTAAAAAACTCGGGATCATCCTGCTCGCCGGTATCTGTCTTGAAACCGCTTTCCAACTGGAAGACCGCTTTCAGGCCGCCACCCAGATCTTCGGTACCGCGGAAGCCGATGCGTGAGGTGTTCATGGCACCGGAACTCAGGCGCGCCAGGCCGTCCTTGTTGGCATTGGCGTTAGTGAGGTATTCGACACCGGCATCCACCCGACCATAAATGGTCACGTTGGATTGCGCATAAGTATTCGATGCGAGGCCGCCGAATCCGGCAAGTATTGCTGCTGCAAGGTATTTCTTCTTCATGTTTGATGTCCCCATTTATTTAATATTTTTGTTGGTTGTGCGATACAAAGCGCTGCACAAAGGCTATTGCGTACGACTGGTTTATCCTCCTTTCTGTTTGCCGGAACCGGTGCTTAGTGCGCCTGGTAGGCCCATAGCGCGTCTTGCGGGAACTGCAGCCAGTACTGACCGGGCGCCAGGCGCTGCTTGGCGTAGGCACGCAATACCGTGCCGTAGGTGCCGTTCTCGGTCGTATCGCGAAACACACATTCCCAGCGATCACCCAAATACATGCAGGTCGAGAGTGGCAAGCGGATGGCGTTGTTGACGGCTGTATCGGAAATATTGATTTGCTCGACGCGGATGATGGCGGTGGCGTCGTTGTTGGTGCCGGGCTGTCCACGTAGCGTGGCTTGCACGTTGCCGCCGGCAATTTGCAATAAGGCGCGCTCACCTTCGCGTTGCAATATCCGGGCTGACAGGCGGTTGTTGCTGCCCATGAATTCCGCCGTGAACAGGGTGTCCGGCGTTTCATACATGCTTTGCGGGGAGCCTTGCTGTTCAATCTTGCCGTTATTAAGCAAGAGGATGCGATCCGAGATTGCCATTGCTTCGGACTGGTCGTGCGTCACCATCAGCGCCGATAAACCGAGGCGCACGATGAGTTCACGCAGGAAGGCACGCGCTTCCTCGCGCAGTTTTGCATCCAGGTTCGACAGTGGTTCATCCAGCAGGATGACCGGCGGGTTATAAACCAGTGCACGGGCGATGGCCACACGTTGCTGCTGGCCGCCGGAGAGTTGATGTGGAAAGCGATCGCCGAGATGACCGAGGCCAAGCTGGTTCAGGACTGCCTTGACGCGTTCGTCGATCTCGCTGCTATTCATCTTGCGCAGCTTTAAACCATAACCAACGTTATCGAAAACAGTCTTGTGCGGCCACAAGGCATAGGATTGGAAGACCAGTCCGAGATTGCGTTCTTCAGCCGGTATCTCGAGTTTGCGATTGCCGTCGAACATGGTTCGATCGCCTATCTTTATTTCGCCCGATTTGGGTGATTCCAAACCTGCTACCGCACGCAACAAGGTGGTCTTGCCACTGCCGGACGGGCCGAGCAAGGCGACCACTTCGCCACGCTGCAGATCCATCGACACGCCTTTGAGGATCTGGTTGGCATTGGCGCCGCTGCCATAGTCGAGATGCAAGTCATTAACACTTAATTCGCTCATGATGATTTCCTGATTAGTCGTGCAACTTGACGCCGAAGCGCAGTGCGATGCCGAGGCCGATTGCCACCAGCGTGATGTTGATAAAGGAGAGGGTGGCGACCAGATCGACCGAGCCGGAAGCCCAGAGCGAAACGATCAGTGCGCCGATGACTTCGGTACCTGGCGACAGCAGGTAAACGCCGGTGGAATATTCCCGTTCGAAAATCAGGAACACCATCAGCCATGCGCCCAGTACGCCGTAACGCACCAAGGGCAAGGTGACGTCGCGCGTCACTTGCGAGCGGCGCGCGCCGACCGCACGCGCGGCTTCCTCCAGTTCCGGCCCGACTTGCAGCAAGGCGGTGGTAATCAGGCGCAAACCATATGCCAGCCACACCACCGAATACGCTAGCCATACCGAAAAAATGGTGGAGCGCAATTCACGTAGTAAAGGGATCAGGTGATCGACCAGCCAGACCGCGATGAAATTGTCATAGCCCTTCAACAGGTTATCGAGGAAGGACGGCACGAACAGGAAGACCCACAGGAAGGACAGGCCGGCCAGCAAGCCCGGTACCGCACGTGGAATCAATACGCTGTAATCGAGGAAGCGGGTAATGCCATCCGATTTGCGATGCATGGCCAGCGCGATACCGCAATAACAGACCACTGCCAGTGCGCCGCCAATGACGCCGATCAGGATGGTATTGACGATGCCGCGTACCAGCGATGGCTGTTCCCAGATATCGCGGAAATGCTGGAAGGTGAGTGCCTCGAATAGCGACACACCATAGCCCCAGTGTGAAACGAAGGCGCGCAAGGCGATACCGGATAAAGGAATCACGATAGTGAAAATCAGCCATGCCGCGATCAGGCTGAAAGCCAGCCATTTCCATTTCCCCAGCGGCAGTGCTTTTTGGCGCGCACCTTTGCCTTTGATCGATACATATTTATTGGCCGAACGTAGCAACCAGCGCTGCAGCATGACCAGCGGCAGTGTCACTGCTACCAAGCAGACGGCGACGGCTGCCATTAAATGATAGGACGGTGTGCCCAGCTTGTTGGTGAGTTTGTACAAATAGGTAGGCAAGACCAGATGGCCTTCCGGATCACCCAATACCAGTACCAGTCCGAACACTTCGAAGCCCAGGAAGAACACCAGTACGCCGGCATAGGCCAGCGCCGGCATGATCATCGGCAGGGAGACATTCAGCGCCACCTGCAGCGGCGAAGCACCGGCCACGCGCGCGGCTTCTTCCACATCGGCACCCAGGCTCTTGAGCGCAGCGGATGCGTACAGATAGACGTGCGGTACATGGGTCAGGCCGGCGATGATGACGATGCTGGGGAAGGCATACACATTCCATGGCGTCGCCTCGATCCCGACCAGGCGCAGCATGTCTTGCATCCATACGGTGTAAAAGCCGACCGGTCCCATCGACACCACATAGCCAAAGGCAATCACCATCGGTGATACAAAAATAGGTACCAGCAAGAGCGGGGCAATCCAGTTGCGACCGGGCAGGTCGGTGCGCACCATCAGGAAAGCCAGCATGCTGCCGAGCGGCACGGCAATCAATGCCAGGCCGCTGGCCAGCAATGCTCCGTTCACGAAGGCCTGGCGGAAATCAGGATCATCGAAGATGAAACGATATGGTTCCAGGCTCAATGTTTTGATCGGTGCAAAAAATGGTGCAGATAAAAAGCTTTGATAAAAAATCAGTGTCAGTGGCAGGAAAATCACAATCGCCGCCAGCGTAACGACCACTCCGCGTGGCCAGTTCAGGCGTGCCAGCCACGAACGGCCGGGTAGCGCTTGGGGTGCAGTAATAGAAGTCATAAAAAAATACCTTGAGAAATACTTTGCATAAGCCAGCTGGAAGCACGGGCGGACCAGGCCTCGGGTGTTACATCCGTCGCGATACATGCAGGCATGGCGGAACGCATCTCGCATCCGGCCATGCCGCTACAGCGCGTTTACTTTTTGCCTGCGGCTTCTTTCCATTGCTTCAGGAAAGCTAGGCGTTTGCCCTGGTCCAGGTATTGCAACAAGGCCGGTGTTAATGCGATTGGTTTGAGTGCGCCGCCCAGTTGGGTGGTCAGGCTGGCCAGGGTGGAGGTACCGCTGACATCGGAGCGCAGTGAGTACAGCTGCGATTCATTGGCGATGATGGTCTGGCCGCGTTTGGACAGCAGGTAATCGATCCACAGCTTGGAGGCGTTCATGTTCCTGGCGGATTTATTGATGAACACCACGCGTGACAAGACCAGGTTGTAATCCTTGGTGAAGACCACGCCTATCGATGGATCCTTGGCTGCGCGCGATTGTGCATAGGAGCCGATGACGTTGTAGCCGATCAGGTTTTCGCCGGAAGAAATGCGTTCCAGCATGGTACCGGTCGATGATTGCACGCGCATGGCGACATCACCGAAGGCTTTGGCGAGGTCCCAAAATTGCGGATTGACTTGCGTGTCTTCGGTAATGAAGAGGAAGCCGACGCCTGATTTCTCTATGTCGTAGCTGGTGACTTTGTTGCGGAATTTATCAGTCTTGGTGTTGAGCAGTTTGAGCAGGTCGGCATGAGTGGCAGGGACTTCATCGGCATTGACCAGGCGCTTGTTATAGACGATGGCCAATGGTTCGAAGGTGGTGCCGTAAGCACTATCCTTGTAGTTGGCCCATGCGGGGATGGCTGCTGTTTCCTGTGATTTATAAGTTGCGCCATAACCTTCGCTGACCAGTTTGAATTGCAGGTCCATCGCAGACGACCACAGCACGTCGGCGGTCGCGCCACCGGCCGCGGCTTCTGAAATAAAGCGGTTATAGACTTCGGTCGAATTCATGTCATTGAATTCGATTTTGATACTCGGATACATGGTGCCGAAATCCTTCAGCAGGGGCTCGACCGCCTTGGAGTCGGTGGCACTGTAAATCACCAGCTTGCCTTCCTTTTTCGCCGCTTCGACGATCTTCGCGTAGTCGGGCGAGTAACCGGGTGGAACCTGTGCCGATGCCTGCAATGTGAAGCTCAATGAAAATGCTGCCAGTGCGATTGCGATAGGTTTTTTAATCAACATTTGCTTCGTCTCCTAGTGGTTTTAGTTATTCAGCAAGGCGCAGGGAACCCCGGACAAGTCCTAGTGGATTTGTCGCTGTATGCGCTTCACGGAATGTTTTTGCCGAGTGATTCGGCGGTGCCAGACTTACCTGATTAAGCCAAGTTGGTCAGATTGCTTACGGTAGTTTTCTACGGTTTTGTGGATGTATTTGTTTAGTTGTTCACCGGTCAAAGCCATGGGAAATAAACCATTGGCAACACGTAATCGATCGAACTCCGGCGTCGCCATCATTTGATCGAAGGTATGTACCCAGCGCTTATACGCTTCGTCGCTGACCTGCGGCCCCATATAGAAGCCGCGGATGATGGGCCAACTGACATCCACGCCTTGTTCTATCGCAGTGGGAACATGTGCCAATGCGCCGGGCAGGCGTTTTTCGGCCAGCACGGCGAGTACGCGGATTTCACCGTCAAAGGTGTGCAGCGTGGCTTCGGAGGCATCGCCGGAGATGATTTGGACATGGCCGGCGCGCAAGGCGGTGAACGCATCACCGCCACCTTCCAGTGCGACAAAGCGCAGGGTTTTCGGGTCGATTTTGCTTTGCTTGGCCAGCAGTGAAACCTTGAGCCAGTCCTGGCTACCCACGGTGCCTGCCGTGCCTATCGTGAGTTTGGCCGGATTTTGCCTGAGTGCGTCTATCAATTCACGCAGGGTTTTGTATGGCGAGTCGTTACGGACTGCAATCATGCCGTAGTCCACCCCGATAGCGGCAACCCAACGGACATCATCGACATCCGCACGGCCGTATTTCCCCTGTGCCAGGTTCATCAGGGAACCGCCGGAGAAGGCCACCAGCGTATTGGCTTCTGAGCGTCGCTGCGTGACGATGGAGTTCCAGGCAACCGCGCCTATCCCGCCGGGTAAATAGCGGATCTTGACCTCCAGGTCTTTGTCGACAGATGTTTGCTGTGCCTGCAAGCCTTGTTGTAAAAGCTTGCAGGTCACGGACATGCCGCCACCTGGTTTGGCCGGTGCAATGCATTGCACCGGCGCTGCGTGAGCGCTGAATGTGATGCATGCACCAAGTGCACATATCAATGCGATTCGGGAAGTCATTGTCTCCTGCCCATCCTCTATATAGCCATTCGATCTTTTTCGAACGACTTTGTTTTAGTTATTTGTTCAGCCTGCATAAATTTCTTTACAGAAAATCCGGGCGGGCTGATTATGCATCCGGCAAGAGCGAGCGAGCCGGTTAATGCGACGAACGATATAAATCATATCCCTCGTTTTTTTTCATCATAACGGCTCGAATCTTTCATTTTCCTTTCATCGGGATTTTGCTATCGACGATTTTCTGTGTGAGTATTGGCGGCTGAGATTGCTTTACCTTTAGGTATAAAACCATGCGCATTTTACTGATTGAAGATCATGTTGAGTTATCGCGTTGGCTGACGAAGGCGCTGCAAGACGCGCATTGGTCGGTTGAGTGCGCAATGAACGGTGCCGACGCAGACAGTTTGCTGCATACCCAGCAGTATGCGCTGGTAATACTCGATTTGACGCTGCCTAAAATGGATGGCCTGGAAGTATTGAAGCGCCTGCGTGCGCGTGGCAGTAAAACGCCGGTATTGATCCTGACGGCACGCGGCGGTTTGCAGGACCGGGTACAGGGCTTGAATCTCGGCGCGGACGATTATCTGGCCAAGCCCTTCGAACTGGTCGAACTCGAGGCGCGTGTGAAGGCTTTGCTGCGGCGCGCGCAAGGTGGTGAAGCACCTGTTTACAGCTGTGGCGCGTTGCGTTTCGACACGGTGTCGCGGATGTTCAGTTACTGCGACGCAGCATTGGCCCTGACGCCGCGTGAACATGCCGTGCTGGAAGTCTTGATCAGCCGCGCCGGGCGGGCGGTATCCAAGGAAAAATTATTCGATGAAGTGTTTGCGCTCGTCGACGACGCCAATCCCGATGCGATAGAAATTTATATCCATAGATTACGCAAAAAACTACAGCACGAAAGTGATGAGGCAGTCGCCATCACAACCTTGCGCGGCCTCGGCTACTTGCTGGAAGTGGCCGCCAAAAAATGATTGCCGGCACAACGGACAAGCCAGTTAAATCCTTCGGCAGTTTGCGCGGGCAGTTACTGCGCTGGCTGCTGGTCCCGCTATTGCTGGTGGTGGTGCTGGACGCTTTCTCGGTATACCGCAATGCGCTGGATGTCGCGGACCTGGCGTATGACCGTGCCTTGCTGGCTTCGACGCGGGCGCTGGCAGAGCGGGTATCGGTAGTGAATGGCAAGGTGGTGGCGGACGTGCCGTATGTGGCGCTGGATAGTTTTGAAACAGATACGCTGGGACGGATTTATTACAAGGTAACCGGCACGCATGGCGAGTTTGTTTCCGGCTATGAAGATTTACCCAGCTTGCCGCCGAATGTGCCCCGTTCGGAAATCTATCCGGCGCTGGTGCATTTTTATCATGCGACTTACCAGGGGCAGCCTGTGCGTATCGCAGCCCTGTACCAGCCGGTCTACGACGACTCGATGCGCGGTATCGCACTGATCCAGGTTGCGGAAACCATGGATGCGCGTAGCGACCTGACGCGACAAATCCTCTTCAGCACCTTATGGCGCCAGGGCTTGCTGGTGATGGTGGCGGCCTTGCTGGTGTGGTTTGCGGTGCGGCTGGTGTTACGTCCGCTGATGCAACTGAAGGCGGAAGTTGAAGCGCGTTCGCCCAGCGACCTGGCAGACTTCAATCCGGAGCGTGTGCACAAGGAAGTGCGTCCGCTGGTGACTGCAATGAATGGCTATATGGGATTGTTGCAGACCATGATCACCGGGCAACGCCGCTTTATCGCAGACGCTTCACACCAATTGCGTACACCACTGACTGTGCTGAAGACGCAGGCGGAACTGGCGTTGCGGCAATTAGAGAGGGATCCGCACGATGCATCCGCCCTGAAAGAAATGCGCGAGATCATAGAAAGTATTGCGGATACGACCGAATCCACCGCGCACCTGGCGAATCGCCTGTTGACACTGGCGCGTGCCGAGCATGGTGTGAAGGAAAGCGAGATGGGAGCGGTTTCACTGACGCATATAACGCGTCAGGTCGGCCTGGAACATGCGCCTGCGGCCGTCAGGAAACAAATTGATTTGTCGTTTGATGCGCCGGAAGAGGTGACGATCAAAGGCCATAATCTGCTGTTGCACGAATTGATCAGCAACTTGCTGGACAATGCGATTCATTACACGCCACCAAATGGCAGGGTCATTCTGCATGTGCGGCGCGACGCAGCCTTGCAACGCGCGATAGTGGAAGTGGAAGATAGCGGTATCGGAATACCCGAAGAAGAAAGGGAGCAGGTTTTTTCCGCCTTTTATCGCTCTCCGTTGGCGCAGCAGCAAAACCTCGGTGGTGCCGGACTGGGCCTTGCGATCGTCCGGGATATAGTTTTGTCCCATGGCGGGGATATCACACTATCGGATGCCGATCCGGGCAATGTCGCCGCCCGTGGCTTGAAGATCACGATCAGTTTCCCTTTGTTATGAGGGACGAGGGCCGGCAAGCGCAGTAGTGCCGGCCTGAATTGAAATCAGCACGACGATGCGTGCTGATGCAGGTAAACCTTAAGACATCTGAAAAATTACTGGCGCTTCGCTGCTTCCTTCTTCAGCTTCTTCGCTTCCTTTTTTTCTTTCATCGTCTTTGCCGGTTCTTTCTTTACGGCTTTCTTACTGTCCTGACTTTTGCTCATGATGCTCTCCGTGAGTAATGTATTGCAATGGATCAAGCAGCGCTTTACCGCCCATGCCTCACTATAGCAATGAATCTGCGTGTAGCCGGACTATTTGCGGTTTCAATTAGCCAGCATCCAGGTGGACATCTTGCCGACCACCTCATTGTCCAGTCCGTTGTATCCATGATGCGCGGCAGAGTTGCAGGCATTGCCTATGTTTTCACCACCGGTGAACGATAACAGTTGTTTGCGCGGGGCGTCCGTCAGCTTATTCATCAATTTGGGAATCAGGGTGTAAGGACAGAGGTGGCAACCATCCTGTTCGTGATGCACGATGAGGACCGGTATCTTCAGTTTTTCCACAGGCATCGAAAGCACCGAAGCGCCTTCCCTGTCATCGACCAGGATGCTGGAACTGAGTGCGATACCATCCGGGCCATCAGGCGGCGCGAGTTGGGTCGCGACATAGGCGGCGGATTGCGTGCCACGACTGGTGCCGACCAGCCATACCGGGGCTTTGGTCTGGCTGCGGATCCAGGCGATTACGGCCTTGATATCCGTTACATGTTCCGGCGTTTCCCGCGAGCCGCGCAGGAAAGGCGGCGACAGGCGGTCCGATGGTGCATCGGGCACGACGACCAGGAAGCCCTGGTCTGCGAATAGCTGCCGTGTGCGTACCAGGAAATTATCCTTGCCCCAATGGATATTGCCATCCGGTGATATTTGCAAGCCGCCATGCCCGCCTGCCAGCAAAATGACTGCGGCCTTGGGTTGGGCCGGTGCCAGTACCAGCATGCGCTGGATGACGCCGGGGCGGCTGGTGAGGTCGATTACTTTCGGAGCGCTTTGTGCATGCGTGAATGGCATGCAGCAGGCGAGGATTAAACCTAGGCCGGTTTTCATCAAGTTGTTCATATGTGCTCCGTTGGGAAACTGGTGATGTGATGAAAAGCCGGGCTGTATGTTCAATGTTTCATGTCAATGCAGCGGTGACTTTCAATACTTCTTCTGCCGTAGTCGTGCCTTCGATGATTTTCAGTGCACCGGCCAGGCGTAGCGGCTTCATACCATCGGCCATGCTTTGCTGCCTTAGCTCATGGATATCGGTTTCGGCCTTGATCATCTTGGAAAAGGTTTGCGTGACTGTCAGCAATTCATATAAACCGGTACGACCGCGATAGCCGGTCTGGCGGCATTCCGGGCAACCGACCGGGCGATAGATGATGGCCGGTTTCGGCAAGGCCGAACCTTCACTCAGGCTTTCCCATACTTCATCCAGCATTTCGCCATCGGGTGATTTGCAATGGTTGCACAGGGTGCGGGTCAGGCGCTGCGCCATGATGCCGATCAGCGTGGTTTCCAGCAGGTAGTAAGGCACGCCGAGCTCCAGCAGGCGCATGACGGCGGATGGTGCGTCATTCGTATGCAGGGTGGACAGCACCAGATGGCCGGTCAATGCAGCCTGGATCGCCATTTCGGCGGTTTCCAGGTCACGAATTTCGCCGACCATGATGATGTCGGGATCCTGCCGCATCAGTGAACGTACGCCGTCCGCGAAGGACAGGTCGATGCCGTGCTGTACTTGCATTTGATTGAATGATCCTTCCACCATTTCAATCGGGTCTTCGACGGTGCAGACATTCACTTCGCTGGTTGCCAGCGCCTTGAGCGTGGTGTACAGCGTAGTCGTCTTGCCGGAGCCGGTCGGGCCGGTCACCAGGATGATGCCGTGCGGCCGTGTCGTGAGCTTGTCCCAGCGTTGTGCATCATCCGGCGGGAAGCCGAGTTCGGGCAGCGATTTGACGACCACATCCGGATCGAAGATACGCATCACCAGTTTTTCGCCGAAGGCGGTCGGCATGGTGGATAAACGCAGCTCGACTTCCTGGCCGTTATTGGTCCGGGTCTTGATGCGGCCATCCTGTGGCCGGCGTTTTTCGATTACGTCCATCCGGCCCAGCAACTTGATGCGCGCCGTCATCGCGATCATGACGGTAGGCGGCACCTGATACACCTGATGCAACACGCCGTCGATGCGGAAGCGGATCGCACAGAGGTCGCGCTTGGGTTCGAGATGGATATCGGACGCGCGTTGTTCGAATGCGTATTGCCACAACCAGTCAACGATATTGATGATGTGCTGGTCGTTGGCATCGACTTGCTTGTGATTGCCCAGCTCGACCAGCTGTTCGAAGTTATTGCGTAGCGCGACGTCCTGGCCATTGAGTTTCTTCGCGCCCTTGATCGATTTGGCGAGGGCGAAGAATTGTGTCGTGTATTGCGCGATATCGAGCGGATTGGCGATCACCAGTTTGACGTTGCGGCGCGTGATTTTCGCGATCTCCGCTTCCCATTCGGTGGCGAAGGGTTCCGTCGTCGCGACCACCAGTTCGCTGGGCGTGAGTTCGACCGGCAGGATGTGAAAGCGGGTCGCATACGACGCCGACATCACATCCGCCACGCGGGTGAAATCTATCTTGAGCGGATCAATGCGGAAGAAGGGCAGTTTGACCTTGCCGGCCAGCCATTCGGTCAGCCAGTCCAGCGTGACCGGGCGGTGCGGTTCATTGGCGGACAGGATTTTGCACTGCGCTACCGCGACCAGCGGATGCATCGCAATCGATGCATTCTTGAAAATGCCCTGCGCCTGGTTATAAAAGACTTTGACGCCTTCCTTGGTGACGATGCCATCCGCCAGCAGCCAGGTAAAAATCTGCTGTAAATCCAGCTTGGTGGGACTAGCCTTGGTGGCAATTGATGCGGCAGTTGGCATAACCGTGACCCGTAAGGTGGAACAGTGGGATTGATGTTAACACAGGGCAAGTCGATTATTGCTGTGCCTGCCACGCCTTGATGCCATTTACCCACGATTTTGCCGGCAACTTGGTAGCTGCCGTGATTTGCGCCGCACGTTCATACAGCGCCGCGATATCCAGTTCCGGCGTGCTGTTGAAGGCGATGGCGATGACATTCCCTTCATGTACTTCCGGCAAGGAAATGACGGTGTCGAAGGCGTAGTGCATCGCGCTCAGGTTGCGTGCATAGCTCGGATGATCGCCGAACAGGTTGACGGTCATGATGCCGTCCGCCGTCAGGCAGGCGGCGCACGCCTGGTAAAACTCGGGCGTATCCAAGACCGGACCGCGGGCGGTAGCGTCGTACAGGTCGACCTGCAAGGCGTCGATACGGCCGAGATTGGCCGGGTCGTTGACGTATTCGAGTGCATCCATTTCGATCACGGTCAGGCGTTCATCATTCGGCGGCAATTTGAACATCGATGCACAAATGGTAATGACCGATGGATTCAGGTCCACCGCCGTGACGCGGGCTTCCGGGAAGCGCTTGTAGCTGAATTTGGTCAGCGCGCCGGTCCCGAGTCCCAGTTGCACGATGTGCCGAGGTTTATCGTTGAACAGCATCCACGCCATCATTTGCTGCGCGTATTCCAGTTCTATCCAGTCGGGTTTGCTGATGCGCATCGCGCCTTGCACCCATTCAGTACCGAAGTGCAGGTAGCGGATGCCGAATTGCTCGGATAGCGTGACGGGCGCAAACTTTACCTTGCGCACGGGTTTGGCTTTGGCTGCGGGAGGTGCTTTCTTGCCGGGGCCGCTCTTCAGGTTGGCATCGGCTTCTATGGATTTACGTTTGATCAGCATGTATTTCTTTATTGGGATTTTTTACTTACAGCATGATACCGCGCCAGAGCGCCAGCTTCTGCTCAAATGTCATCAGGGCATAGGCCGGAGAGGAGGAGGGCAGTACCAGGGTGTCAAAGCCGGCTTCGGCGAATAC
The DNA here is from genome assembly GCF_042664955.1 of Herminiimonas glaciei. Classification (NCBI taxonomy): domain Bacteria; kingdom Pseudomonadati; phylum Pseudomonadota; class Betaproteobacteria; order Burkholderiales; family Oxalobacteraceae; genus Herminiimonas; species Herminiimonas glaciei. Next base: position 2,219,113 of record NZ_JBHTBU010000001.1, on the reverse strand, counting down.
GGCTTCCTGTTTGCCTGAGGTCTTGCCATTAAAGCAAACACGATGCAGCTTGGGGCATTCCTGTTTCAGCAGTGCGAAGTCATTATGTTGGGCCTGGCGAATAGCGCTGTCCAGGCTGCCTTCACGTGCACAGGCCGCAATCACATCCCAGACACCTATGCGATGCGCTTTTAAACTAAGCAGGCGCTCCGCATACGGCAAGCCCGGCAGGTCTTCCTTAATCAACGAACCTACCAGCTTCCAGAACTGGTTGCGCGGGTGCGCATAGTATTGTTGTGCATCCAGTGAGGCTGCACCCGGAAAACTACCGAGGATCAGGATTTCGGTTTGCTGGTCGATGACGGGCGGAAAGCCGGTCAGGAGTGAGGGGGGGCGCGTAGCGGGCATGCTGGTATTTTAATGCAGCTCGTGTCATGTTACGACCTGGGCGACAGAACTATCGGGAGATGAGGGATGAGCAAGAAAGTAATGATCGTGACCGGTGGCAGCCGCGGCATAGGCGCCGAAATCGCGACCCTGGCTGCGGCCGATGATTATGCGGTATGTATCAGCTATGTAAAGAACAAGACGGCGGCCGATGTAGTCGTTGCTGCTATACGTGAAGCCGGCGGCACGGCGATTGCAGTCGCTGCGGATATGGCGGTGGAAGCGGACATCCTGCGCCTGTTTGCAACCGTCGATAAGGAACTGGGTACGGTGACGGCCCTGGTCAATAATGCCGGTATCCTGGAAACCCAGATGCGGGTGGACCAGATGGATGTCGCGCGCATGCAGCGCATCTTCAATACGAATATCGTCGGCACCTTTGTTTGCGCACGTGAAGCGGTCAAGCGCATGTCGACCAAATACGGTGGTACAGGCGGTGCTATCGTGAATATCTCATCGGTCGCGGCGCGTGCCGGTGGCCCGGGTGAGTATGTCGACTATGCGGCATCGAAAGGTGCGGTCGATACCATGACGATAGGCCTGGCGAAAGAAGTCGCCAACGAAGGCATACGTGTGAACGCGGTGCGTCCGGGTGTAATCTATACGGAAATCCATGCCAGCGGCGGTGAACCCGGGCGCGTGGATCGCGTCAAAGCTTCAGTGCCGATGCAGCGCGGTGGTGAGGCACGCGAAGTCGCACAGGCGGCAATATGGTTGCTGTCCGATCAGGCGTCGTATACCACCGGCAGTTTCCTCGATGTGGCCGGCGGACGATAAGCAGCGTCGCCACTCATCGCAGGGCATGTTTCAAATGCAGTACCCCTTCATCGACCTTCAACAGGAGAAAAAATGAAAACAATATGGATCCCGGCTTTCCTGACACTGCTATTGGCTATGCCATTGGCACATGCGGCAGATGATATGAAAGCCTTCCCGCCGGCAGAGAAAGGCATGACGCGTCATGTCCTGCAATTGCCGGCACAAAGTGATGAATCCGCTTTCAAGGTTGAACTGATCGTCGGCAAGGAAGTGGCGACCGATGAACGCAATCGCTATTTCTTTGGTGGCGTGATCGAAGAGAAAAATATCGATGGCTGGGGCTATACACGTTATGTCGTGCCCAAGCTCGGTCCTATGGCCGGCACCCTGATGGCGGTCGATCCGAATGCACCTAAAGTGACACGCTTCATCACGCTTAGTGGCAGTCCTTACCTGATTCGTTACAACAGCCGCTTGCCGTTGGTGGTGTACGTGCCTAAAGGTGTGGAAGTCCGTTATCGTATCTGGCGTGCCGGTGACGAAGTGAAAAAAATCGAGCAGGGCTGATAGCGTTTAATCTTGTGTTGTTTACTGAAACACGCTCCTCACTGAACAGTGTCGGGCGTGTTTTTTATTTGGCTATCCATTCCTCGTGCCGCAATCGATATAAAACATGCGCGCTGAGCGCATGCCCTGCCGGTAGTTTGGGATGGGCAAAATTGTCTTCAGCCTTGTTATGCATGCGCAGGCGTTGCATCACCGCTTGCGAGCGCAGGTTGGCCGGTACTGTGAAAGAAACCACTTCCGGAAATTGTTTCACTTCAAAGGCATAGCGCAACGCACATTCTGCCGCTTCCGTTGCATAGTGTTTGCCCCATGCCGGACGTACCAGGCGCCACGCGATTTCCACCGCCGGCGTGAAGTGGGCGTCGAAGGATACCTGTTGCAAACCGACGCAACCGGCGAAGCTCAATTCGCCGGGAATTTCCAGTACCCAGACACCAAAACCATATAGTTCGAAATGCGCACGTACGCGGCTTGCGAGCTGATCGCTTTCTGCGCGGCTTAGTGTGGCCGGAAAGTGCTGCATGACTTCGGCATCGGCATTCATTGCGGCGAAGGGCGCCAGGTCTGCATCGGTCCAGTGGCGTAACAGGACGCGTGTTCCTTGTAGTACCGGGATGGAAGCTTCAGGAATCATTTTGCTGCCATTTCTGTATCTGCATATAGATTACGGTTTGTAGCAGGGCGACGATGCTGCCGGCCATGACTTCGGCGACGCGCAGGAAGGCCAGGTGCAATTCTTCATTTACACCGGCACCCGAAAATGCGGCAGACATGAGGATGACGACAGTCACCGGCCCGAGGCGCCAGTTGCTTGGATAGTTTTGCCACAGCATGGCAACCACGACGGCCAGTGTCATCGCGATCAGCATCGCAAAGAAGCTGGTGCCGAACAGGAGTAACGAGAAGCAGGCAATGAAGCAGCCGGAAATGGTATTGACGAGGCGCGCCTTGAAATTGGCCTTGGCGACTGTCATATCGGGCTCGGTCACGATGATGAGCGAGATCATTGCCCAGTAAGGCTCTTGCAAGCCGAGCGCGCGTAGCCCGTACCACAGGATCAGGGATCCGGAGAGGATCTTGATGATGTAGACCAGCGCGTTTTTCCTGGGGGTGATGAAATTGAATTCCATGTTGCCCGTCAGACTCGAAAAAATGCCGGCGGTTCAGTACCGCCGTTCAGGACGACATTACTTTGTGAGTTGATCTTTGGCTTCCTGCAGCTCGGCTTCGGCCTGTTGCAGTTTCTTTTGCTGTTGCGCGATTTTTTTGGTTTTGCCGCTGGCTTGTGCTTTTTCGAGATCAGCCTTGCGTTCGGCTACCTTGTTTTCTTTCTTCTTGATATCGGCTTCGCGTTCACGGCGCAATCCTTCATCGGTACAGTGATCGACGATTTCCTTGAGTGCGATATTCAATTTCTTTTCTTGCGCTTTATTGCCATGCGCACGTGCGTGTTCGATCTGGGTTTGTACTTCCTGGCGTTTGGCGGCGCAGCCAGTCAAGGGTTCGGCTGCGTGTGCAGTGGTGATGACGGCTGCCAACAGCAGGCCGGACAAACAGCTGGTCGTGATGATCTTCATTACGCAACTCCTGGCTAGGTGGGAAGTCGCTTCACTGTATAGGAAGTGTAGGAAACATGGCAACACAAATAGTGTGCCGGAAATGATTACGGCGACCATGGAGGTCGCCGTAACGTGGTACTGGCAAGTTTTGACGCTTGCCGCTACCGCCTCAGTGCTTATTGGGCAGCTGGTTTAGCTGCTGCTTTGGCTGGGGCTTTTTTCTTCTTGGCTACCGGCTGACCATCGTCGTCCTGCACTTTGAGCTGACCACCGGTACCCAGGCCACCTTTTACAGTTTGTTGACGGTAGTTTTTCACAGCGCGTACCACGTTGTTATACGAATCGGTGAAAGCAGCAACGATGACTTTACCTTCAGCGGTGTTCGAGTAACCGCCCATGCTGCCGCCTGCGCTGGAGCCGAACAGTTGACCCATCGCACCGAAGTCCATGCTTTTCGCGCTGCCTTCAGCTGCTGCGATTTGTACACTGGAACGGTTATCGACCACGCTGAGTAGTGTGCTGGCTTCCTTGCTGTTGACGTTGGCTGCCAGGCCTGCAACTGCGCTACCCAGACCGCCACCCAGCAAACCGGCTACGCTGCCGCCCATGCCGCCAGCATTGTTGTTGCTGAAGGTGATCGATGGCACCAGGCCATAGTCGGCGGAAACCATTTTGCCTTTGCCGAAATTCGATTTCTTGCGCAGTTCACCGGATTGTTCCAGCGCGCGTTCGCCCATGATGGCGTTCATGCCACGGCCGCGTTCAACCACGACGAAGCAGTTCGATTGTTGGACCAGCAGTTTGAGGACAGGAACGGTCGAACCGAGTTTGTATTGGCCGGTCAGGACGCCATACCATGGTGCGCTGGTATCTTCGATGATGGCGATAGTACCCAGAGGAGCATCGCAACGTTCCAGCGTAGTGTTGGCATTTTGTGCATTGGCACCACCGGCGGAGCCGGTCGCTGCGGTTTTTGCACCGCTGTTACCCATGTCCATGGTGGAGCAGGCACTCAGCAGGACACCGGTCAGGCAGAGCGGCAAGATGCGCAGTAAACGTTTCGACATTTCTTTCTTCCCCTATTTAAATCAAATAAAAAATGAGCTTGAATCTAATTTTTTTGACTACGCCCCGGTATGCCGGAGTTGTGAATGTGAAATATTACGCGATTTTTTTGTAAATTTAGGCCTGTAGGCGTGGAAAAGTCTCGTATAGCCGAATATTTACATTTTTAACAAGATTTCTCTTGGCGGTCGATAGAAGATAAATTTCGACGGGGAAATAAAAAAGCCGCGTGATATACACGCGGCTTTTCAGGTATTTACAGCCTGCGGGGCTGGCTCGCTTTATTTGCTTGCCAGGCCCAGCAGCATTTCATTGAGGCGTTTCACGAAGCCGGCCGGATCGTTGAGGTTGCCGCCTTCCGCCAGCAAAGCCTGGTCGAACAGGATATTCGACCAGTCGTCGAATTTCGCGTCTTCGTATTTCAGGCGCTGCACCAGTGGATGGTCAGGATTGATTTCCAGCGTCGGCTTGGCGTCCGGTGCATCTTGTCCCGCCGCTTTCAGCATGCGCATCAGGTTGCCGGACAGCTCATCTTCACCGGCCACCAGGCAGGCTGGTGAATCGGTGAGGCGGAAGGTGATGCGCACTTCCTTGGCTTTATCGGCCAATGCGGTTTGCATCTTCGCTACCAGCTCCTTGTACTGGTCTTCGGTTTCCTGGTGTTGCTTCTTCTCTGCTTCATCTTCCAGCTCGCCGAGGTCGAGGTCGCCTTTTGCTACCGATGACAATTCCTTACCGTCGAAATCTTCGAGGAAGGACAACATCCATTCATCGACGCGATCCGTCAGCAACAATACTTCGATGCCTTTCTTGCGGAAGATTTCGAGGTGCGGGCTGTTTTTGGCAGCGTTATACGATTCGCCGGTCGCGTAGTAAATCTTGCTTTGGCCTTCCTTCATGCGCGCGATGTAATCGGCGAAAGAAACAGTCTGTGCATCGCTGTCGTTATGGGTGGAAGCGAAGCGCAGCAATTTGGCGATGCGTTCCTTGTTGGTCGCATCTTCGCCTATGCCTTCTTTCAAGACCTGGCCGAAGGCATTCCAGAAGGTAATGTATTTATCTTTATCCGCCTGTTCATCGCTGTTGGCCAATTCTTCCAGCATGGACAGCACGCGTTTGGTCGAGCCTTCGCGTATGACTTTGACGTCGCGTGATTCCTGCAGGATTTCGCGTGAGACGTTGAGTGGCAGGTCGGCCGAATCGATCACGCCTTTGACGAAGCGCAGGTAGACCGGCATCAACTGCTCGGCATCGTCCATGATGAAGACGCGCTTGACGTAAAGCTTGATACCGCCGCGCTTGTTGCGATCCCACAGGTCGAACGGTGCCTGGCTCGGGATGTACAGCAATTGCGTATATTCGCTACGACCTTCGACGCGGTTATGCGTATAGGTCAGCGGTTCGCCGAAGTCATGCGATACATGTTTGTAGAACTCGATGTATTGCTCAGGCGTGATTTCATTTTTGCTGCGTGCCCACAAGGCACTGGCCTGGTTGATGGTTTCCCATTCGTCGCGTACCACGGTTTCTTTTTTCTCTTCATCCCATTCTTCCTTCTGCATCATGATAGGCAGCGAGATATGGTCGGAGTATTTGCGAATGATGGATTTGAGTTTCCACGATGAGAGGAATTCATCTTCACCTTCGCGCAGGTGCAGGATGATATCGGTGCCGCGATTTGCCTTGTCGATCGCTTCTACCGTGAAGTCACCTGCGCCTTCGGATTCCCAGCGCACACCGGCGTTGGCAGCGGTGCCGGCACGACGGGTTTCGACCGTGATGCGGTCGGCGATGATAAAGCCGGAATAAAAGCCGACGCCGAATTGACCGATCAGTGCTGCATCTTTTTGCTGGTCGCCGGACAGTTTCGAAAAAAATTCCTTGGTGCCGGATTTGGCGATGGTGCCGAGGTGTTCGACCGCATCATCGCGGGTCATGCCGATGCCGTTATCTGAAATCGTGATGGTGCGTGCTTCCTTGTCGAAGCTGACCTTGATCTTCAGGTCGGGATCGTTTTCAAACAGGGCGCCGTTATTGATCGCTTCAAAGCGCAGCTTGTCGGCCGCGTCGGACGCATTCGAGATCAGTTCGCGCAGGAAGATTTCCTTGTTCGAGTACAAGGAATGGATCATCAATTGCAGCAGTTGCTTTACTTCGGCTTGAAAGCCCAGGGTTTGTTTTTGTTCGGAGACAGCCATTTTTACCTCAAGAATCAATGAATTAGCGGAATTGGGTTTGAAAGCCTGTCAGTGCGGATAAGTGCCAGCCGCCATGATATTGCCTGGCGCATGGTGGATCACTCCAGGCTTTCAAAAGGTTTGCGTGCAGATGGGGTTGTCTATGCCGATTTCAAGACTTGCCTATCTCCCGCTCAAGGAAACGCATGATACCCGGATCGGCCATCGCTGCGACATTGAAGCGCATATTGGTTGACGGCAGTTGATTTGGTGAAAACAGGGCGCCCGGTGCCAGCAGGTAACCTTGTTCCATCGCTTTCTCCGCCAGGATGGTGGCGTCGCAGCCGACGTCGGTCCAGGCGAACATGCCGGCCGGCGTGTTGAAATGGATCTTGATCCCGATACGTTCCATTTGCCGTATGGTCTTGTCGCGCACCGCATTGAGCTTGGTGCGCAGCCGGTCGGTGTGCTTGCGGTAATGCCCTTCAGACAGGATGCGGTAGACCACGCGTTCGGTAATTTCAGTCGTGGTCAGCGCCGTCAGCATCTTGCGGTCGGCCAGTTGGCGCGCGATTTCGGGTGAAGTGGCGATGAAGCCGACGCGCAAGTTGGCCGCCAGCGTCTTGGAAAAGCCGCCGAGGTAAATCACGCGGTTCAACTGGTCCAGCGCCGCAATCCGGGTCGCCGCCTGCACTGCGGTGCCGGGATGCATATCGCAGTAGATATCGTCTTCCACGATCATGAAATCGTATTGCTCGGCGATCTTCAAGACCTGGAAAGCCTTGGCGGCAGACAGCGAAGTCGAAGTCGGGTTGTGCAGGATGGAATTGATGATGAATAGCTTGGGCCGATGTAACTCCGCCAGCTCGGCCAGTTGTGCAATATCCGGTCCATCCGGCAGGCGCGGGATGCCGACTACCTTGGCACCGAGTGCGGCGAAAGAACCAAACATCAGGAACCAGCCCGGGTCGTCGACAAAGATGGTGTCGCCCGGTTGGATGTAATGACGGGCCACCAGGTCCAGGCCCTGGGTCACGCCAGCGGTGGTGACGAACTGATCCGGCGTGGCCGAGATTTCCAGTTCAGCCATTTTCAATTGCAATTGCTGGCGCAGCGGCAGGAAGCCTTGTGGGATGCCGTATTGCAGCAGCAGGTTGGGGTTTTGCCGACTCACCGCACGCAGCGCATTGGCGACCAGGTCGCCATCCAGCCATTCATTTGGCAGCAAACCGACGCCCGGCATTTTTTGCGGTGGCAACTGACGGAACATATTGCGCACCAACCATACAACATCGACCGGTTGCTGCGCGGCCGCTTGCACGCCTTGTGCGCGCGGCGTCAGCATGGGGGCGCGATCCCTGACGTAGAAACCGGAGCCGCGCCGTGATTCCAGCAAGCCGCCTGCCACCAGGCGGTCATAAGCTTCGACCACGGTAAAGCGCGAGACCTGGTGCTGGTCGGAAAACTGGCGTATCGATGGCATGCGCGCACCGGTGCGCAGGATTTTGTCATCGATGCGGCTGGTAATCAGTTGCACGATTTGTTCTATCAGCGAGCTGCCTGCAGTGCGTGACAGCAGGGGGCGCGGCGCTTCCGTGGTTGCGGGAGCGGTGCTTGGTGATTTGGCTGTATTGGTCATTTTGCCATGACAGTGAGTGAATTAATTCCTTAAGTGTACTGGTACTGTATTGGTTTTGTCGATTACGATATTTTCACCTTATAGCCTGTTTGTCTGGCTATCAACACTTGTAAATCGCGTCGCCATTTCCCGGGCCATTATGGAATCCCTGTTACCGCTTGCCCTGTTCGCCTTTGTTTCGTCGATTACGCCGGGGCCGAATAACATCATGCTGACTTCATCCGGCATACGCTTCGGCTTTGTGCGTTCCTTGCCGCATATGTTTGGCGTGGTCTTTGGCTTCAGCGTCATCCTTGCATTGTGTGCGGCCGGCATAGGCAGCCTGATCGTCGCCATGCCGGCCTTGCATATCCTGTTGAAGACGATAGGTTCGACTTACCTGGTGTACCTGGCCTGGCAGTTACGCGGCATGGCTTTTACACAGGGCGATGACGATAGCGTGCGACCGATGTCCTTCATCGGTGCTTCGCTCTTCCAGTTTGCCAATCCGAAGGCATGGGTGATGGCGGTGACCGGCGCTGCCGCTTTCCTGCCGCCGGTACAACCGGTGTGGCTGGCGATCACCGTGTTTTGCTTCATCTTCGGCATCATCAATTTGCCTTGCATAGGTATCTGGGCCGGCACCGGTGCAGTGCTGCGACGTTACCTGACACAGGCTAAATGGCGACGCCTGTTTTGCGCCATCATGATCATCCTCACCTTGTACTCTGCAGCAGCAATCTGGCTATGAATATTCAATCAAAAATAATGACAAGCTCTTCCGTGATAACACAAGAAACCAAGGGCATGTTGCTGGGTGCAATCGGCGTCGCGCTCTTCAGCCTGACCTTGCCTTTTACCCGGATGGCGGTGGCCGAACTGGATCCGGTGTTCGTTGCGCTTGGACGCGCAGTGGTCGCGGCTGCCTGTTCGGCGGTGCTGCTGTGGTGGACCGGCGCGGTATTGCCGAACCGGACGCAATTGAAGTCCCTGTTTATCACCGCGCTCGGCGTGGTGGTCGGCTTCCCGGTGTTTTCATCGATCGCCATGCATTACGTACCGGCTTCGCATGGTGCCATCATCCTCGGCATCCTGCCTTTGGCTACTGCGCTGTTTGGTGCTTTGCGTTTTGGTGAGCGGCCTTCGCTGGGTTTCTGGATTGCGGCGGTGATCGGCAGCGCATTGGTGGTCGGTTTTGCCTTGCAGCAAGGCGGCGGTGAATTGCATATTGCCGACCTCGCATTATTTATTGCCGTGATGGCGGCGGCGATGGGCTATGCAGAAGGCGGCCGCCTGTCGCAGACCTTGGGCGGGCAGCAAGTCATTTCGTGGGCGCTGGTTTTATCCATGCCCGTCGTCTTGCCGGTGACGGTATGGCTGGGCTGGCGGCACGGTGTCAGCGCTTCGCCGGCGGCATGGGCAGGGTTTGCCTATGTGTCACTGTTTTCGATGTTTATCGGTTTCTTCTTTTGGTACAAGGGTTTGGCGTTGGGCGGGATCGCACGGGTTGGGCAGGTGCAATTGATACAACCGTTTTTAACCCTGCTCGGCGCCGCGGTCATCCTCGGCGAAGTACTGGAATGGCGTACCTTTTTGTTTGCACTCGCAATCATTGCCGTGGTGGCAATAGGAAGGAAGATGAGCATCAAGCGCCCAAATTGATAACAGAATCGCTCCGAACTGCGGATTTCCTGTCGATAGTTCGGAAGGAAAGCCGCGGATTTGAGATAATCACGGGATTCCTGCCGTGAGCGTTTTTGCTGCTTTCCCGCAGCGATGGCATTTTGCCATCAGCGCAGCCACGGACTTCTGTTCATTGCCACTCCTGTTTTGCGCGGAGTGGCATCAATTTTTTGGAGCACTTATGTCTTTTTACGACAAGCTGAAAGCCTTGAATATCGAATTGCCTGCAGTAGCCACTCCGGCTGCGGCTTACGTCATGTACGTACAAAGCGGCAATACGGTTTTCCTTTCGGGCCACATCGCCAAAAAAGACGGCAAGCCTTGGGTAGGTCAGTTGGGTAAAGACATGACCACCGAAGAAGCCAAGCTGGCAGCACGCGGCGTCGCGGTCGACCTGATGGCAACGCTGCAGGCAGCGTGCGGCGGCGACCTCAATCGCGTCAAGCGCATCGTCAAGGTCATGAGCCTGGTGAACTCCACCGGCGATTACACCGAGCAGCACCTGGTCACCAATGGCGCCTCCGAATTGTTCGGCGAAGTATTCGGCGCGCAGGGCGTGCATGCCCGTTCCGCTTTTGGCGTGGCGCAAATCCCGCTTGGCGCTTGCGTAGAAATCGAATTGATCGCTGAAGTGATCTAAGAAGTACACATAAGTACCCATGCCCCGGAATGCCGGGGCATGAGCCTTGTCTATACCGTGAAGTAATCATGAAAATCGAACATCCAACGCCGATCAACTGGCAATTCGCCAAACGTGCAGAACAACTGCAAAGCTCGGTCATCCGCGAAATCCTGAAGATCACGATGCGCCCGGACATCATTTCCTTTGCCGGCGGTTTGCCGTCACCGGAAACCTTCCCGGTCGAGCATATGAAAGCGGCTTTCGACAATGTATTGTCACGCCAGGGCAAGATCGCGTTGCAATACGGACCCAGCGATGGTTATGCCCCGCTGCGCGAATGGATCGCCGACTCCCTGTCGATAGCAGGCGCGACGATTACGCCGGACCAGGTCTTGATGGTGTCCGGTTCGCAGCAGGCGCTGGATTTGCTCGGCAAGGTACTGATCGAAGAAAACAGCAAGGTGCTGGTGGAAACACCAAGCTACCTGGGTGCCCTGCAAGCTTTCTCGGTTTATCAGCCGCAATTCGTTTCGGTGCCTACTGATGACTACGGCTTGTTGCCGGAAGCCGTGGATGGCATCGCCGATGGTGCGCGCCTGCTGTATGCATTACCGAACTTCCACAATCCTACCGGCCGCACGATGTCGGTAGAACGTCGTATCGCTTTGGTCGAAACCTGCGCGCGTCGCGGTTTGCCATTGATCGAAGATGATCCTTACGGTGCACTCAGCTATCGCGGTGAACCGCTGCCAAAAATGCTGACCATGAATCCTAGCGGCGTGATTTACATGGGTTCCTTCTCGAAAGTACTGACACCGGGCATACGCCTTGGTTATGTAGTCGGCCCGACTCCATTGATCCGCAAACTGGAACAAGCGAAGCAAGCCGCCGATCTGCATACCTCGCAATTGACGCAAATGGTGGTGTACGAAGCGATCAAGGATGGTTTCCTTGCTGAACATATTCCATCGATACGTACCTTGTATGCAAACCAGTGCCAGGTGATGCTGGATGCATTGGCTGAATTTGCACCGGAAGGTGTGAAGTGGAACAAGCCGGAAGGCGGCATGTTCATTTGGGTAACACTGCCCAAGCATATCGACTGCATGCAGTTGCTGGAAGAAGCGATTGCGCAAAAGGTTGCCTTTGTACCGGGCGCACCTTTCTATGCGAATGAGCCGGAGAAAAACACTTTGCGCCTGAGTTTTGTGACGGTGCCGCCGGAAAAAATACGGGAAGGTGTTTCCAAGCTGGCCAAGTTGATCGCTGCGAAGATTTGAGCTGTTCAGCTCGGGTAAAGAAGCCGTTCAGTTTTTGACTGGGCGGTTTTTTTATTGGCCCGGTGGTTTTTCTTGAGCACTGCAAGTAGGACGGGCAAGGAGTTGGCTAAATGTCTAAGGCAGTCATTGCTTGCAGGACACTCGCTCAAGCGGCGATGGCATAATGGCATCCTCAGTCATCAATATGCCGATGGACTGGACCGTCCTTTTTAAACCTCATTATCTGGCATCAATTAAACGGCCCGGAAGAAGCGCTTCATGATCAATTTTGAACAGATGGACTTAACTCTTGAAGCCTTGCCGGATCCGGCTTTCACCCTGTCTCGCAGCGGCAAATACGTTGCAGTGTTCGGTGGTCGCGATACGCGTTATTACCACGATGGTACCGGCCTGATCGGCTTGTATATTTCAGACATGGTCAAACCTGAGAAAGCAAACTGGTTTCTTGAGCAGATTGCCAGGGCGTTGGAATCTCGCATGCACCTTGACGTAATAAGTTTGTATAACTATTCATCGTGACACCTTAAGCACCGTCGTGATGAATTTAGTAACGACAATATCATCAGGGGCACCGAGGTAGCTCGTTAAGAGACGCAACGGAAGTATTTCTAGTAATTGCCAAGTTAGACAGCAGGACTCCTGTCTGTCCTTCTTTTTCATTCACGATACTTAATTTTGAGCGCGCGAAAAATACACCCCTCTTCATGTCCTGCCAGAGGTAATACAATCTTCCTGCGTCAGCATTCAGTTCAATGCAATCCTTATTCTCTGCCTTGGACAAAATAGTATGCTTACCCGGTGAAACCTCTTTATAAAGAAACGTTCCCGCGGCAAGATCTCCTTCATAGTCACCATCAATTTCTATTGACGCTTTAATGGAGACAGCATCTTCTTCGCTCCTATAAATATAAATGCCGGCAAGATTATCTTTTGGGACGAATTTTTTTAATTCCGCATCTTTTGTTGCTGACTCCATTGGGACTGTAGCGGCACAACCGAACAAGAATAGCGAAATAGCGATAAAAATGAGTGATTTTGGACGCATGACGTTTTTAGTATGTTTGTAGAATATATAGTTTCACTACAACCCCCTTATCTAGAGCATTTTCCTTGGAAGACTTGTATAGCGTCCTGAAATACTTTTTGCTGCGACGTAATGTCAGTTTTAATAGTTTTACCATTTGCTCCTTGATCTAGAACATAAAGCTTCACCTCACATGCTCGAATGCCAGGATTTATGCTTAACTCATACTGCTTGTCACGCTCCGGGGTAAACACAGGTAAGTTGCATGCTGCAGAAGCCTTATGCGCCAGACCGCCATATCCGGCTCCCATCAGATCGAGAAAAGACGTTTCGTAACCTGTGAGAACTAACGTCGCGAAAGGGGCATTGGCTGGAATCACTCGTTCGAGAATTCCTTGGCGAGGGGCCACAGAGTTAGGCATACCAATGCGATTTTTATCGATGTCACCGTCATACCTGCCTGGTGAAATTACATATCCCAAGGTATCTATTGGCTTGCATGCCACCTGGTCATAACGTCTTATCTGAGTCCAATATGAACTCGTCTCTTCCTGTGTATAGCGCAACTTTGCCGTTGCTTCAGCTCCCGTCGGTTCCTTATACATCACTGCGCAACCGCTCAGTATTGAAGCTAGGGCACTGCAAAACATTATATTTTTCATGTCGTCCTTTTAAATTTTATAAATCTTCATATCGACATAAGAGGACATCGCAAGTGCAAACTCTCTGACGAATAATATTTATGTTCTTATTACTTTCTAATATTGGTCTCATCGGTATCTCCCAAGCCGCGAAAAGAAGCTGCCGCCTCATACTCCAACCCACTGCTGCAAATGATGGTCTGCGTCGGTCGTATAGCGGCGGGCTTCAAGAAGCAGCAAGTTTTGCGGCAAAAAAATAGCGGTCACCAAGGGACCGCTGAATGATGCCATCGACATAAAATTATAAAAGCGGGATTCTAATCAAGCATAAAGGTTTTTGCTATCCCATAAATCAAGTAAGTACGTTGGAAATATCGGTGTTTTGGCCGATAGCAGACATTCTCTTCGCTTACGTTCAGTATTTAAACGCACGCATCAAAACCGCACCATTTCCCCATGCTCCAGCGCGACAAAATCCGCCGCCGGAATATGCGCCTTTTTCAATTCCTCCGCCAAAGCCCTGGGTGGTTCATCCAGCGATTCATCCGCCAGTTCAAATGTGCCCCAATGGATGGCTATCGAACGTTTGGCGTGCACGTTCTGATGGATTTTCACCGCCTCACCCGGATCGACGTGCTGTGCTTTCATGAACCAGCGCGGCGCATACGCACCTATCGGTAGCAATGCAAGGTCGAAAGGCGCGAAGCGTTTGCCTATATCTTCGAAATCCCTGGAGTAGCCGGTATCGCCGGCGAAGAAAAATGATTGCGCTGGCTTGGCATTAACCGCAGTCGTGACAGCCCAGCCACCCCACAGTGTCTGGAAGCGGTCGTTCAACGCACGTGCCGACCAGTGCTGGACCGGTACGAAGTTGAAAGCCAGGCCACCTACGTCTGTTTTATCCCACCAACCCAGTTCCTGCACATTGGTGATGCCGATGTCTGCCATCCATTGCTTGATGCCCAGCGGTACTAGGAAGAGGGGCGCACCACCGGCCTGCTGGTTCAGCTTGAGTACCGTGTCTTTGTCCAGGTGGTCGTAGTGATTATGCGAGATGAGCACCACGTCGATGTGCGGTAGTTGCGCATAGTCGAGTGCGGGCGGCACTTTGCGTTGCGGGCCCATGAAGGTGAAGGGTGACGCACGTTCCGACCAGATCGGATCGGTCAGTATGTTGAGACCGCGCATTTGTACCAGCACGGTGGCGTGGCCTATCCAGGTGGCGGTCGAGACTTTCCTATTTGCCTGCAACCAGCCTGCATCCGCTTTGACGATGGGGAAGTGATAGCCATTGGCCGGCGGTTTGGGCAAGCCTTGCGTCAGCCTTTCCCATTGCCATTTCAGGAAGGAACCGCCGATGTCGCCTTGCAGGTAGTTGTTTTTGTAGAGCGGTGGTGGCGGGCTGATATAGGCGCGGTAGCAACCATAGCTGGCCATCAGCAATGCCGCAAATAAAGCCCATCGAAGACGGCGGCGCGTCTTCGATGGTGGAGTCTGTGCAGATGAAACTGATGGGGATGGTTCCGTACTGCTCATGACTATGCTTTATCTATTTTTGTGCGGTCAGGGTGGTCGCTTTGACTTTCGATTCCAGCGCCTTGCCTTTGCGTGCACGTTTGCCGATATGCGGTGCGAGACCGGAGGCAGACAGCAGTACTTCCTGTGTCTTGCCGCCGCGACCGGCGCCGGAGACGATGACGCCGCGCTGGCTGATGGCTTGCGCCGCCAGCAGCTTCTCATTCTTTTCCAGGTCCATCAGGATCACGCCGCGGCCACCTGCGGTGAGGGTCTTGATTTCATCGATACCGAATACCAGCAAGCGTCCTTTTTCCGACAGGCAGGCAATCGCGCTGGCGCCGGCGGTCACAGGACATGGGGCCAATGGTTCGTCGCCGTCGTCGAGCGTGATGAAGGATTTGCCACCACGGGTGCGGCTGACCATATCGCCGGATTTGGCGGTGAAGCCGTAACCGGCAGTCGATGCCAGCAGCAGTGTGACGTCGGCCGGGCCTGCGAAGTAATGCAGGATACGGCTGCCGCTCGCCAGTTCGACCAGCGTGGTGATAGGGACGCCATCGCCACGTGCGCCGGGCAGGGCGGAGACCGGAACCGAATAGATGCGACCGTTGGAGCCGAATACCAGCAAGGAATCGACGGTGCGGCATTCAAAGGTGTTGTACAGCGTATCGCCGGCCTTGAAGGTGAATTGCGCAGCATCGTGGCCGTGGCCGGTGCGGGCGCGTACCCAGCCTTTTTGCGAGATGACGACTGTCACCGGTTCATCGATGACTTTGGTTTCTACCGATGCTTTTTCCGCGACTTCGATCAGTGTGCGACGTGCATCGCCGAATTGTTTTTCATCGGCTTCGATTTCCTTGATGACCAGGCGCTTCATCGACGATGGATTGTCGAGCAAATCCTGCAGCGTGGTTTTTTCATTGCGCAGTTCAGCCAGTTCTTGCTGGATCTTGATGGTTTCCAGACGGGCCAGTTGGCGCAAGCGGATTTCGAGGATGTCGTCGGCCTGGCGTTCCGACAGGCGGAAGGCATCCATCAGCGCCGGTTTCGGTTCATCCGATTCACGGATGATTTTGATGACCTTGTCGATATTCAGCAGGATGGCTTCGCGGCCTTCGAGGATATGGATACGGTCGTCAACTTTTTGCAGCTTGAATTGCGAGCGGCGGGTAATTGTCGTAAAGCGGAACTCTATCCATTCGCGCAGGATGTCGCCCAGCGATTTCTGGCGCGGCCGGCCATCGCCGCCTATCATCACCAGGTTAATCGAGACGCTGGTTTCCAGCGAGGTGTGCGCGAGCAGCAGGTTGGTGAATTCGGTCTGGTCCTGGTTCTTCGATTTTGGTTCGAATACCAGGCGTACCGGCGCATCGCGACCGGATTCGTCGCGTACGGTATCGAGCATGGACAGGACGGTTTGCTTGAGCGCCAGTTGTTCCGGCGACAGCGATTTCTTGCCCAGCTTGATTTTCGGATTGGTCAGTTCTTCGATTTCTTCCAATACCTTTTGCGACGACGTGCCGTGCGGCAGTTCGGTTACGACCGCTTGCCACTGGCCGCGCGCCATGTCTTCTATCTTCCAGGTCGCACGCACTTTGACGCTGCCACGGCCGCTGGAGTAGATGTCGCTGATCGCTGTTGGCGATGTAATGATTTGTCCGCCGCCCGGGAAGTCAGGGCCGGGGACGATGGCCATCAATTCTTCATGCGTGAGCTTGGGATTACGTATCAGTGCGACGGCTGCCTTTGCCACTTCATGCAGGTTGTGCGAAGGAATTTCGGTCGCCATACCCACGGCAATACCGGAAGCGCCATTCAGCAGGACGAAGGGTAGCCGGCTCGGCAGCAGTTTTGGTTCTTCGGTCGAACCGTCATAGTTCGGCTGGAAGTCCACCGTGCCCATATCGATTTCATCGAGCAACAGTTTCGAGATAGGTGTGAGGCGTGCTTCGGTGTAACGCATCGCCGCAGCACCGTCACCATCGCGCGAGCCGAAGTTACCCTGGCCGTCGATCAGCGGATAACGCAGCGAAAAATCCTGCGCCATACGCACCAGTGCGTCATATACCGATTGGTCGCCGTGCGGATGCAGCTTACCGAGTACGTCACCGACCACCGCTGCCGATTTACGCGGCTTGGCTGCGGAGTTCAGTCCCAGTTCATTCATCGCAAACAGAATGCGGCGCTGTACCGGCTTCTGGCCGTCGCAGACATCCGGCAAGGCACGACCCTTGACGACGGAAATCGCATAATCCAGGTAGGCGCGCTCGGCAAAGGTAGCCAGTGTCAGCGCTTCACCGCCATCGGCGGGTGCTTCCTGGTCGAAAAGATTGGCTTGATCAGTCATTATTGTTCTGAAAAATTATTCGATGAAGTGAGGGCTCAGGGGTTTAGATATCGGCTTCGGCTTCATTGCCGTGCTCTTCTATCCAGGTGCGGCGTGCAGCTGCCTCGCCTTTGCCCATCAACATATTGAAGCGCGCTTCGGAGAAGTCCAGGTCGAATTCACCGAGCGATACCGGCAAGAGGCGACGGGTATCCGGATTCATCGTGGTTTCCCACAATTGTTCGGCATTCATTTCACCCAGGCCCTTGAAGCGCGAGATGGTCCAGCCATTTTCCTTGACGCCATCCTTGCGCAGCTTGTCTTCGATGGCTTCCAGTTCGCCGTCATCCAGTGCATAGATTTTTTGCACCGGCTTCTTGCCGCGTGCCGGCGCATCGACGCGATACAGCGGCGGCCGTGCAATACAGATATGACCGCGGTCTATCAGTTGCGGGAAGTGCTTGAAGAAGAGTGTCAGCAACAAGACCTGGATGTGCGAACCATCGACGTCCGCATCGGACAGGATGCAGATGCGGCCATAGCGCAGGTTGCTGAGGTCGACCGTATCGTTCTTGCCATGCGGATCGACACCTATCGCTACCGCGATATCGTGGATTTCATTATTCGCGAACAGGCGGTCACGTTCGGTTTCCCATGAGTTGAGCACCTTGCCGCGCAATGGCAGGATGGCCTGGAATTCCTTGTCACGGCCCATCTTGGCAGAACCACCGGCGGAATCACCTTCGACCAGGAAGAGTTCATTGCGCGAGATGTCAGTGGATTCGCAATCGGTCAGCTTGCCCGGCAAGACTGCCACGCCTGAGGATTTTTTCTTTTCCACTTTTTGCGCGGAACGCAGGCGCGATTGCGCTTGCTTGATGACCAGTTCGGCCAGCTTCTTGCCGTACTCGACGTGCTGGTTCAGCCACAGCTCCAGCGAAGGGCGTGTGAATGACGCAACCAGGCGCACCGCATCGCGTGAGTTCAGGCGTTCCTTGATCTGACCCTGGAATTGTGGGTCCAGCACCTTGGCCGACAGTACGAAGGAAACGCGTGCAAACACGTCTTCCGGCAGCAGCTTGACGCCTTTCGGCAGCAGCGAATGCATTTCGACGAAGCTTTTGACCGCGCCGAACAAGCCTTCACGCAAACCGGATTCATGCGTGCCGCCGTTCGAGGTCGGGATCAGGTTGACGTAAGACTCGCGTACTACCGCGCCGTCTTCGGTCCACGCGACGACCCAGGCCGCGCCTTCGCCTTCGGCAAAACCTTCGGCATCGGCACCGGCGTATTGCTCGCCTTCGAACAAGGGGATCAGGGTTTCCGAATTCGACGCTTGCGCCAGCGATTCGGTCAGGTAGCCACGCAAGCCCTGGTCGTATTGCCAGGTTTGGATTTCGCCGCTCTTCGCATGCACCAGTGTGACTTTGACGCCCGGTAGCAGCACCGCCTTGGAGCGCAACAGGCGCTGCAGTTCGGCTTGCGGAATGACGGATGAATCGAAATATTTGGCATCCGGCCACGCAGTGACGCGGGTACCGCTGCGTTTTTCATCCCGTGCAAGTGGGCGCGATTTCAGCGGTTCGACCACGTCGCCACCGGCGAAGGCCAGGCTGTGCACGCCGTTTTCACGCCATACGGTGATTTCGAGACGGGTTGACAGTGCATTCGTGACGGATACGCCAACGCCGTGCAAACCGCCGGAGAAGGCGTAAGCACCGCCCGAACCCTTGTCGAACTTGCCGCCGGCGTGCAAACGCGTGAACACGATTTCCACGGTCGGGACTTTTTCTTCGGGGTGCAGGCCGACCGGGATACCACGGCCGTCATCTTCGACGCTGACGCTGCCGTCGGTATTCAGGGTGACGACGATGTTCTTGCAATAGCCGCCCAGTGCTTCATCGGAGGCATTGTCTATGACTTCCTGGATGATGTGCAGCGGGTTCTCGGTACGCGTATACATGCCGGGACGCTGCTTGACCGGTTCAAGGCCTTTGAGAACACGGATGGATGATTCGCTATAGTCTGCAGAGGATTTTTTAGTGGCCATTCAATCGAATACTGGTAAGGGGTGCTGAAAAGGATGCTGAAATAAG
Source organism: Herminiimonas glaciei (assembly GCF_042664955.1). Classification (NCBI taxonomy): domain Bacteria; kingdom Pseudomonadati; phylum Pseudomonadota; class Betaproteobacteria; order Burkholderiales; family Oxalobacteraceae; genus Herminiimonas; species Herminiimonas glaciei. The sequence continues at coordinate 2,199,752 of NZ_JBHTBU010000001.1, read as the reverse complement.
GTCTAAAAGTGTTAATTGCAAAACAGCATGAAACATCGGAAGTGTCTGCATTCTAATGAAAAAAGGCAATCTCCACCTTTTATCCTATCCATCATGCCGGGCGAAACCGCCAAATTGTTAAATATAGTTAGATCCACCACGCATTTCTGGCACTTTTTTGTTAAAAGCGTTCAAATGTATCTGGTTTGACAAATTGCCGACAAGTATTTGTGCTTGCCGGCCTGCCGCCTGCCCATCCAGATGGCGCTGCAGCGGATTTTATCAATGCATAAATGTTGCATGGTAGTGGATTACCCCGGTTTGCGCCTAGCCTGCGCTCCCTCAACAACTAGTCGATGTCAGCTAACAGTATTCCTTTTGCGGTACGCCTGATTGGCTTCAAGCCTCAGGAAATCGAAATTTTCGATGCCACATTTGCCCTGGACCAAGGCAAGGGATACGGCTATGTCCGCCTGTCGGAAGACAATCTGCAAGACCCCGATTTATACATCGCCAATGCCGAAGAATTGAAGGCATTGGTGGCTTTATCCGATTTGCGCCCCAGTGATGTACGGCCGGCCCTGCTGGTGGGTACGCCCGGCGTCGCCTTGCCGTATCCGAGCGTGGAACGCCCGATCCGCTGGCATCGCCTGTTCGATGCCCTGGATAAGCTGATAGAGAAACGGGCCGATGCCTTGTCGCGCCTGGAAGCGTCGGATGTGGTGGCCGTGCCGGAACGCCGGCGGCGCGACCGGGTCGATATCGACCTGACCGATCCGGCTGAATACCAGCGCATGCGTACCGAGTTGCCGCATGGCGGTGCGGTCCTGGTGATAGACAAGACACCGGCTTTCCGCGATTACATTGCCGAATTATTGTTGCGCAACAAGACCGAAGTCCTGTGGGCCAGCAGTGAAGCCGAAGCCGAGGGTGCGTGCGCGCGCCAGCGCGTGGCGGTGGTGGTGGTGAATACCTCGATGGCGGAAATCAATCCGTATCGCCTGTGCCAGACGGTGAAGGCGATACGTCCGTCTGACCGTACCTCGGTTATTTTCCTGGTGAGCAAGAGCAGTGGTTACGATGCCGAGCTGGCACGCCAGGCCGGTTCAGACGGCTTCCTGACCAAGCCGGTGGCGGCCCACCATTTCATCAGCGCGCTCAAGAAATTCATGCATTTGCCGCGCTAGCGCAGCTTATTTGCTGAGTGTGCGCATCCCGCGTTCCAGCCCTTCGAGTGTCAGCGGATACATGCGGTTATCCATTTGTCGACGGATGATGGCAATCGACTGGCGATATTCCCAGATGTGTTCAGGTTCAGGATTGAGCCAGATGTAGTTGGGGAAGGTTTTGGTAAAGCGCTGCAGCCATTCGGCCCCGGCTTCTTCATTGTGATAATCGACCGCGCCACCCACCTGCAATATTTCATATGGGCTCATGGTCGCATCACCGACAAAAATTACCTTGGTATCCGGCGTGTATTTGCGCAGTACATCCCAGGTCGAAAAACGCTCTGTACGCTTGCGCTGGTTGTTGCGCCACAGCTGATCGTAGACGCAGTTATGGAAGTAGTAAAACTCCATATTCTTGAACTCCGCCTTGGCCGCGGAAAACAATTCTTCGGTGCGCTGTATGTGTTCATCCATGGTGCCGCCGACATCCAGCAGCATCAATACCTTGATATTGTTTTTGCGCTCCGGCTGCATCTTGATATCGAGATAGCCGGCATTGTTCGCGGTCGCACGTACCGTATCGTCGAGTGAGAATTCATCGGCCGCACCATGGCGCGCAAATTTGCGCAGGCGGCGCAAGGCGACCTTGACGTTGCGCGTGCCGATTTCCCTGTCCGCATCGTAATCGCGGTAAGTGCGTTGTTCCCATACCTTGACGGCAGTGCGGTTGCGGCTTTCACCACCTATGCGTATGCCTTCCGGATTGGTGCCGCTATTGCCGAAAGGCGAAGTACCGCCGGTGCCTATCCACTTGCTGCCGCCTTCGTGTCTTTCCTTTTGTTCCTTTAGCAGTTGCTGCAGGCGTTCGGCCAGTTTGTCGTAGCCGTATTTCTGCAATAGCGCCTGTTCTTCCGGTGACAGCTTGCGCGCGGCATTCTTGAGCAACCAGTCGAGCGGGATGTTGGCGTTTTCTTCAAAGGCGGTGCTGATGCCTTTGAAGTAGAGGCCGAAGGCACGGTCGAATTTATCGAAATTGGCTTCATCCTTGACTAGCGTCAGGCGTGCCAGATAGTAAAAGTCATCGAAGGAGAGGCTGATGACTTCTTTTTCCAATGCTTCGAGCAGCACCAGGAATTCCTTGATGGAAACAGGAATTTTGGCGTCTTTCAGCATGAAGAAAAAATCGATCAGCACACTCTATCCTCAGCGATTGGTACGCGACATGAAGACCAGGCGTTCGAACAGATTGATGTCCTGTTCGTTTTTCAGCAAAGCACCGTGCAGTGGCGGCACGATGGTTTTGTCGTCCTGGCTGCGCAGGGCTTCCGGCGGGATGTCTTCCGCCAGCAAGAGCTTCAGCCAATCCAGCAATTCCGAGGTGGATGGTTTCTTTTTCAGGCCGCTGACTTCGCGTATCTGGTAAAACACTTCGAGTGCCTTGGCCAGCAATTCACGCTTTAAGTTAGGGAAATGCACGGCGACAATTTGTTCCATCGTGTCGCGGTCGGGAAACTTGATGTAATGGAAGAAGCAGCGGCGCAAAAAGGCGTCCGGCAGTTCCTTTTCGTTATTCGATGTAATAATGACGAGCGGGCGATGTTTGGCTTTGACCATTTCGCGCGTTTCGTACACATAGAATTCCATGCGATCGAGTTCACGCAGCAAATCGTTGGGGAACTCGATATCCGCCTTGTCGATCTCATCAATCAACAAAACAACTTGTTGGTCGGCGGCAAATGCCTGCCACAATACGCCCTTGACGATGTAATTGCCGATCGTCTTGACGCGCTCGTCGCCGAGCTGCGAATCGCGCAGGCGCGATACGGCGTCGTACTCGTACAAGCCTTGCTGGGCCTTCGTGGTGGATTTGATATGCCATTGCAACAGCGGCATACCCAGCGCAGCGGCCACTTCTTCGGCCAGCATGGTTTTGCCGGTGCCCGGTTCACCCTTGATCAGCAGCGGACGCTGCAAGGTGAGGGCGGCGTTGACGGCCAGCTTCAGGTCGCCGGTGGTGACATAGCTCTGGGAACCTTCGAAGCGTGTTTCTTGTCGCATGGCGGTGTCATTAAAATGAAAAGAAATCGGAGTATAAGCGAGAAGGCTGGCACTCTGCACAGCAGCGATAATGGCTGCTACGCTTCAGCATAGCTTCTCCTTACAATAAATATAATGAAAATCTCTTTCCTTAGAATCTTCGCAGTGTGGCGCAGATTCCGTCATGGCGCTTTGCAACACCACGCCGATAATGCGCGCTACCTGCAACAAATCGAGCCACTGGCACGACGTGCCGATCAGAATGCGTCATGGCAGATGCGTGCCAACTGGATGATAGACCTGGCCGACTGGATACGACGCGAACCCAAGGTGTCGCTGCTGGACGAAGCCGAGTGGAGCCGTATCAAGACCCTGCGCATACGTTATATGCTGGACTGGCTGGATGAAAACCGCGATATACGCCAGACCGTGCAAGCGACCTTGCGCAAGACCTTGCGTGAAGCAACCGGTCCGGAATTATTTTCGGCGACCGGCTTGCCACGCGAATCTGCCTTCTTTTCCGAACTGTCGGAGCGGGTAGTCAAACACATACTGCCACCGCCACTGAACCAGCATGATTTATCGACCCTGTTCACCGCGATGTTCCCGGATGAATCAGATGCCGACTGGTTGCTGGAGCTGGATGCGCAGACCCTGTCGCGCCTGTGGAAGCTGGGCGCTGATGATGGCATCGCGCATGGTTACCGCAAGCAGATAGATGAAGCCATGCTGTATCTGGTGACTATGGTGATTTCCATCGGCATCAGTCCGGCCTTCCGCCAGCGCCTGGAACCGCGCATGCCTTTGCTGGCAACTCCTTTCATGGCTTTGCGTCGCGAACTGGAAAATTATCTGGTGACCAGTGAGCGCGATGAAGGTGCGCTGCGCAGCGTGCGCATGCTGATTGCCGTGTGCCAGGCACAGACCGACAAGATCTATGCACATCTGGATGAATACGGTGTGTCAGTCGGACTCGTTTATAACGTCGAACGCATGCGCGCGCAGTTGACGCGTGTGGCACGTTTGCTGGACTTGCGTAATACCTCGCATGTGGAAGAGAGTTCGGGCCAGGTGCAGGCCGTGCTGGTGGATCTGATCGTTGCCCATCACCGCCGCTCGTCGATACGTGAACTCGTCAATCGCAGCTTCTCACTGCTGGCGCGCAAGATGGTGGAGCGTAACGCCAGCCACGGCGAGCATTACATCGCCAGTGATCGCACTGAATATCGTGCGATGTTGAAAGCGGCCTTGCTCGGTGGTTTCATCACGGCATTCACCGCCCTGGCCAAGGTCGGCATTACCGGTCTGGGTCTGGCGCAATTCTTCGAGGGGGCCTTCCTTTCCATCAATTATGCAGTGAGTTTTTTGCTGATTACGGCGATCGGTGGCGTGCTGGCGACCAAGCAACCGGCGGTCACGGCACCGGCACTGGCAGCGCAGATGGGCGAGCTGGAAACGGTGGAGGGTTTGCGCGAGTTGCTGGCCAAGATTGCGGCCTTGCTGCGTTCGCAGGCTGCGGCTGTGTTCGGTAACTTGCTGGCGGTTGCACCTGTCATCATCGGACTCTCGTTTGCCTTCCTTTACATGACCGGCAAACCGGTGATGAGTGCAGACAAGGCACATGCCAGTATCGCTTCGCTGTCCTTCGTCGGCGTTACACCTTTGTTCGCTGCCTTCACCGGCATCCTGCTGTGGCTGGCCAGCCTGATTTCCGGCTTTGCCGATAACTGGTTTGCCTTGCGTCGCCTGAAGGAATCAATCGCACATCATCGTCGCCTGGTGCATGCACTGGGCGCGAGCAGAGCGCAGCGCTGGGCAGACTGGCTGGAACACAATATCTCAGGCATCGTCGCCAACGTGTCCCTGGCCATCCTGCTCGGTATGGTGCCGGTCATTGCACATTTCTTTGGCTTGCCACTGGATGTGCGGCATGTGACCTTATCCACCGCGACGCTGGCGGCTGCAGTTACCACGCTGGGCTGGCAAGTCATGGCAACGCCGGAATTCTGGCTGGCTTGCGTCGGCATCGTCGCTATCGGTTTGCTCAACGTCGGTGTGGCATTCGGCTGTGCACTGACCCTGGCATTGCGTGCGCGTGACGTGCCGAAACGGGTGCGTCGCCTGGTATTCCGCGCCATGTTGCGGCGTTTTACCCTGACGCCATATATCTTCTTCTGGCCGACCCAGCCAGAGGCGGCTGCTCCTGCCGCACCGCTTGAAAGCGCCGTCGAAAAAGACGAAGAGCAAGCAGCGGTGCGGGTTCGCGACGAGTAGGGAAGTGCTTTGTCGGATACTGTCCACGCCGCAGGAATTGAGCGTGGACGCTCCCACAGTCTTGGGGTAGAATCGAGCGGTTTTGGTGTGGCGAAGTAATAATTTCACTATATAAAAAGCTGTCCGCAGCCACGCCACCCGCAGGTTTCGTCTCACTTATCCATAGCTATCATGAAAAAACTATTTGCGCTTCTCGCGCTCGCGGGTGTGGCTCACATCACTACCGCAGCGGAAATCGTTGGTGACGCTAAGGCGGGTGCCAACAAGGTGTCGATGTGTATCGGATGCCATGGCATCCCGGGATACAAGGCGACGTTTCCTGAGGTATACCAAGTTCCGATGATAGGTGGACAGTCGGATAAATATATTGCGGCTGCCTTGCACGCATATAAAAAGGGTGACCGTAATCATCCATCCATGCGCGGTATCGCAGAGAGCCTGTCGGATCAGGACATCGCTGACGTCGCTGCCTACTACTCGCAGCAGAAATAAGGAGAGCCCACCATGAAAAAAATCATCTCATTGGCGATCCTTTCCCTGTCGGCAGCCGTGTCACTGAACGCTTCGGCTGACAGCAAAATCGATGCAGGCAAGGCTGCAGTCACCAAATTCAATTGCGCATCCTGCCACGGCGCTGACTTCAAGACCCCTATTGATCCGGCCTATCCTATCCTGGCCGGCCAGCACAAGGATTACCTGAAGCATGCACTGGTGTCGTACAAGCGCGGCAATAAAGCGTCGAATGGTCGCAGCAATCCGATCATGGAACCGCTGGCCAAACAATTGTCGAGCCAGGATATCGAAAATATCGCGGCTTATCTGCACAGCCTGCCGACCAATCTGGTACTGCGCAAGTAAGCAGGCAGCACCCAATAAAAAAGCCACGTTCAGCGTGGCTTTTTTCATTTCAGCTCCGGCTGATCAGCGGCGCTTGATGCATTCGATATAGGCGGCTCCATCCGGCGGCAAGCCACTGCGCTGCGAACTCCAGATCATTTCACCCAGGCATTCCATGATGTGGTGATGCGCTTCGTGCTCCGAGTCCAGGCGGCGCGCCAGGCCGGTATAGGCGGCGCGTATGCCGGGCGGCTGGTCGATCGAGATTTGTTCGGCAATCGACAGGTGCATCGAAAGGTGCAGGAAAGGATTGGCCTGGCCCGACTCTACCGAGTAATCCTGTGCCAGTGCGGCTTCGACATCGGTCAGCGCATCCGCGTATTCCGGGTGCTGGATGATCCAGTCGCGCGCAATCGCTTCCAGCGGCGTGAGGATTTCATTGGCACGCTGCTTGCGGAAGGTTTCGCAGAAAAAGCGGCGTACATCGTGTTGTGAAGGTGTAAACATTGGAATTCGGGAGCTGCTTAAAAGCCGGATATTGGGTACAGACCGCAATTGTACGTGGCTTGGCGCTGAACTGCTGGCCGGGTTTCGGATAACATATCGCCTAATTGCCTATTAGCGATATTGCCTTACCAGGGCATGTCTTTTGAAAATCTGAAAATGGAAGTCGCCATGTTGAACCAGGAAGCGCTCGATACCCTCTTTACCAAAGCCCATACCAATACCGTCTGGACAGATAAACCAGTGACCAACGGCCAGTTGCGTGAAATCTACGAATTGATGAAATGGGCACCGACCTCGATGAATTCGCAACCGGCCCGTATCGCCTTCATTAAGTCGCCGGAAGCCAAAGCAAAGCTGGCTGCCTGCGTCTCCGCCGGCAATGTGCAAAAAGTATTGACCGCACCGATTACCGCCATCATCGGCATGGACATGGCCTTCCCGCGCAAGATGCCGCAATTGTTCCCGCACATGGATGCGCAGGCATTGTTTGCAGCTAATGAAAAACTGACCGAAGAAACGGCTTTCCGCAACTCATCGCTGCAAGGTGCTTACTTCATCATGGCGGCACGTGCGATCGGGCTGGATTGCGGTCCTATGTCGGGCTTCGATGCAGCCAAGGTGAATGAAGCTTTCTTTGTCGGTACCAAGGTGCAGGCCAACTTCATTTGCAGCATCGGTTACGGCGACCATGAAAAAATCAAACCGCGCCTGCCGCGCCTGACGTTTGAGGCGGCGTGCGCGATTGTTTTGTAAATAAGTCGCACTGCAGGTTTTTATCCAGATGTAAAAAAGCCGGCTGATGTTAAAGCCGGCTTTTTGTTGTTCAAGATAAATAAGGTGGGCGCACAAGCCTGCCCCTGGCCGGCGTCAGAATTTGTACCTGAGATTCAGGGTCGCGCTGCGCGGTGTGCCATACATGCCCGAGTACCACCAGTCTGATACCGAAGCGGTATATTTTTTATCGAACAGATTGTTGACGTTCAGCGTCGCTGTCAGCTTGTCGCTGAAATCGTAGCGCGCCATCAGGTTCGCCACTGCATAAGCTTTTTGTTCCCAATACAGATCGCGTCCAATTTGCCACGCACTGATATTGGAATAAACCTTGCTCTGCCAGTTCACGCCGCCGCCGATGGTGAGCCGATTCAGATCGGCAGGCAGGCGATAGGTAGTCCACAGTTTGACCAATTGATGCGGGAAGGTGGTTTGGATGGCTTTGCCTTCTGCATTTTCCGCTTCGCTATATGTCCATGATGCCGATACATTCCAGCTTGGCGTGATGGCACCGCTGACTTCAAGGTCTACACCGCGCGTCTTCGCTCCCTTGATGGCGCGATAGGCAGCGTTGGTCGTACCCGGGACCATGTAGCCGGGATCTGCTTCGGCCAGGTTATCCTGGCTGATTTCATAGAGGGACACTGCGGTATTCAGGCGTCCGTCCAGCCAGCCGCTTTTGAGCCCGACTTCCAGGTTCCTGCCTTCACGTGGCGCGAGCAATGTGCCGTTGCGGTCTTGCGAAGCCTGTGGTTGAAAGATGGTGGAGTAGCTGGCGTAAACGGTATGGGTACCGTCTATGTCATAGACCAGGCCACCGTAAGGTGTGAAGACATGTTTCTCGGATGCGGGTGAAGCGCTGTAGTACGGAATTGTCGGCGCATCCGTGATGTAGTTTTCCTTGTAGCGCATGACTTTGCCACCGGCAATCAGTTTGAGTTTGTCACTGATCGTAAAACGGCCTGCAGCATACAGGCTGGACTGGCGCCGCGTGCTGTCATAGGTTACATAGCTATCGCCAAAGACTGGCGATGCGGAACGATTCCAGGTGTACAGGTTGGCCGGCGTACCTTGAATACCCCAATCAAAACTGCCGTCTGTTTTGCTTTCAAAATCGTTGTAGTCCATTCCCAGGACCAATTCATGCTTGCGCTCAAACAAGGTAAACGGACCACGCACATTGATGTCTACGCTGTTCGACTTTAAATCATAAGCGCGGCGGTTGGCATTGAGCAGCAATCCGTCTCCGGTGACCTTGTCGGCGAAGCCATCAGCCACGCCAAGGTAGACGGAGCGTTCATCCTGGGATGAACTCAAATGGTTCGCCGAGATTTTCAATTTCCAGTCGTTGATCAATTCGTGTTCCAGTGTGACGAAGACATTGGTGGAGTCGCTGGAGAATTGATTGGATGTGGCGGCCGGGCTGAACGAGCGCGGTAAATTTGTCATCTCGCCATTGCTGTAAAACAGCGGGAAGCCGAGATAGGAAAGTGAGCCATATGATTTGTTGCGCTGGTATTCGATACCAGTCGTCAATTTGGTACGTGAGCTTATATCGGCTTCGACCACACCATAAAACACCTGTTTATCGCGGCTGTAGTTATCGATGTAGCTGTCGCCATCCTGGTACACCGAGACCAGGCGTCCGCGTACGGTTTTAGCTTCGTTGAGTGGCGCGGACAGATCGAGCATACCGCGACGGTTATTCCATGAGCCGACCTCAACTTCGGCCGAGGCCTGGAATTCGGCAGTAGGTTTTTTGCGTACCATATTGATGGCGCCCGATGCATCACCGGCTCCAGTCATAAGGCCGGACGCGCCACGCAATACTTCAATCCGGTCATACAGGGCCATATCCGCCAGGCTTTGTGATGGCAAGGCATTCAAGCCCAGGTTTTCCGAGTGCGTGTTGACGCCATCAAGCTGATAGTTGGTAATAGGATAGCCGCGTGAAGAAAAACCGCTGCGTTCGCTACCGAGTGAGAAGTAGGTGACACCCGGCGTTTGGGCCATCACTTGCTGGATGGTTGTGAGCCCCTGGTCTTCCATACGCTGTTTGGTCATTACGCTCACCGATTGCGGCGTCTCTTTCAATGACAGGCCGAGCGGGGTGGCGGTACTTAACGGAATCCGCGAAACATAAGAGCCGGAACCTTCGGTCGCCTCCTGCTGCGCCGTTACCGTTACTTCGGGCAACACGGATGGTGCATCACTGCTGGCTGTACGCAGCACATAGCTGCCATTTGCATCGCGCTCGGCCTTCAGGCCGGTACCGCGCAATATGCCATTGAGCGCTTCGTGCACGTTCAGGCGTCCGTTGACGCCGGCGGTTGTCTTGCCATTGGTTTGCTCGGGTGTGAAACTCAGGATGACACCGGCCTGGCTTGCAACCTGGCGCAGCGCCGGAGCGAGTTCACCCGCTGTTACACGGAAGTTGTGCGCCGCCTGCTGTGCAACGCTATCGCTGGCCTGTGCCAGCGCGGGCGCAGGAGAGTTCAGGAGGAAGACTGAACCGACGAAGATCAAATGAATGGCACACGCCATGGGCTTGCGTTTAATGCCCCGGCTGGTGGCGTAAATATTGGCTGACATGGTTACCTTGTATTGAAGTAATCGAAAAAGACTTTGCATACACAGGTCACGTCAGAATCGGAAACGGGTAATGTTTTTTTGTATTCGGATGAAATTTCATTTGCGGGTGGATGCAGGCAGCAGGGCGTTTCGGCTGCCGCCCTGGCATCGGGACTGGCGTATGACGCAGGATGCCGGCCAGCATCGCGCTTTAGGATGAAGATTGGCGGGATTACTTAGCTTTCCTGTGCCGCTTCCACCTGTACCCAGTAGCGGGTGCGGAAACGTATGCGTACCGGCAATGAATTGGCGATGGACAGCAGTACGGCTTCGGTATCGTCGAGTGGGAAGACACCGGAAATACGCAGATCGGCAATCGCATCATCGCAGCCGAGGAAGCCGTGGCGATAGCGGCTCAGTTCGTTCAGGAAGTCGCGCAAGGGCATGCCATCCGCCAGGATTTGTCCGCGCATCCAGCCCCAGGCATTGGCGGATACGCTTTGCGCCGCATCCGCGCGCTCGGCATCCATGGTGGCACTTTGTCCGGCATTGATAATGACGCTGGCACTGCCGGAGCGTGGTGTGATCTTTACCATGCCCTGCTGCACGGCGACGGTGGTGAATTGACCATCCTGCCTGACCGAGTAGCGCGTGCCGAGTGCGAGGGCTTGTCCATGGTTGGTTTCCACCAGGAAGGGGCGATACGCTTGCTCCGCTTCCTGTGCGGTTGCGACAAACAATTCGCCTTTCACCAATTGCAGCAGGCGTTGCGTATTGCTGTAACGGATGTTGACTGCACTGCTGCTGTTCAGATGCAGCTGGCTGCCATCGGCAAGTGTCAATTCACGGCGTTGGCCGACGCCGGTGGAAATGTCTGCCAGCATGGTGCGTGCACTTTCAGTGCGCATACCGGTCCAGCCTATGACGCCTGTGCCGGATAGCCACAACAGCATCTTCAAGCCCTTGCGGCGTGTCATCGGGCGCTGCGTCAGGACCTGGCGGCTGGCAGTGCTGTCCAGTCCCTGGAAGTTGCCGCTGACTTTTTCAATATGCTTCCATGCGCGCTCATGGTCCGGATGCGATTGCCGCCAGTTGGTCCACGCATTTTTCTCGGCCGACGTTACCTGTCCGCTCATCAGCGTGGTCAGCCATTCCGCGGCTTGCATCGCGATATCCATATCGATCAACTGGCCATCGGCATAGACGCGCCCCGACTGATTGCTGGTCGCAGTGCGCATATCAGGGCGAAGCAAAGTCAGGCACGGCAAAGAAGCAGAGCAGGTTGGCTTTGCTCAGGTATTTTTTGACCGAATGTGTACTGACATCAAGTTGCTCCGCAATCTCGACATAGCTCATGCCATCCAGGTGTGCCATCAGGAAAGCCGATCTCGCTTTGCTCGACAGTTTATCCAGCGCGCGATCTATCAACTGCAGCGATTCGACCAGGATAGACAAGGTTTCCGGCGATGGATAGCTGGCTTCCGGCAGATGCAATAGCGCATCCAGATATGCCCTCTCCAATTCTTCGCGTCGACAATGATTGGCAATCAGGCGGCTGGCAACGGTGGCGAGGAAAGGACGTGGCTGGATAATTTCGCTGCAGCTGCGTGAGACCAGTATCTTGACGAAGGTGTCTTGCGCGAGGTCGCTGGCCAGTCCGGCGTCATGCAGGCGTCGCTGCAGCCAGCGTAAGAGCCACGAATGATGATCGACGTATAGGGTTTGGATATCTGCTGATGCAGGAGGGGCGGCAAGCATGGAACAGCTCAATCTAAATGAGAATTGTTCTCATAATAGCTGAGGAGTGCTGCGCCGACAATCAATGACTGTGCGGCGTTGTGGAAATGCGACTTGCCGGTCTAAGCGGGGTGTCAGACGCCTTTGGCCGGTAGCGGTGTCTTGGCCTTGTATTCGCACAAGTCGGCAATTACGCAGTTCCAGCATTTCGGCGTGCGGGCGATACAGGTGTAACGTCCGTGCAGGATCAGCCAGTGATGGGCATCTTGCTGGAATTCCGGTGCGACAAATTTCATCAACTTCTGCTCGACGATATCGACGTTCTTGCCCGGTGCCAGGCCGGTGCGGTTCGAGACGCGGAAGATATGCGTATCGACGGCAATCGTCGGTTCGCCGAATGCGGTGTTCATCACCACGTTGGCGGTTTTTCGGCCCACACCCGGCAATGCTTCCAGTTCTTCACGCGTACGCGGTACTTCACCACCATGTTCGGCGATGAGGATGCGACAGGTTTCGATGACGTTCTTGGCCTTGGTGCGGTACAGGCCTATGGTTTGAATGTAGGGAATCAGGCCGTCGACGCCGAGCGCATAAATTTTCTTGGGCGTGCCGGCGTGCGGATACAGCTTGCGGGTCGCCTTGTTGACCGAGACGTCGGTCGCCTGTGCCGACAACAAGACAGCGATGAGTAGCTGGAACGGGGTCTGGTATTCGAGTTCGGTGGTGGGGTGCGGATTGGCAGCGCGTAATCGGTTGAAAATTTCGCGGCGTTTTTCTGCATTCATTTACTTGGCGTCCTTTTCCGCTTGTTCTTTTTTCAGGCGGGCACGTTCTATCGCGGCCTGGATAATGGCTTTCTTGCGTGCTTGTTCGGCTTTCTCTTCATCCGAGGCCGGTGTTTCAGCTTGCACGGATTGCAGTTTGGCTGCGGCCTTGGCGGCCAGGCGGGCATCGTTCTCGTCTTTTTCGCGTTGCAGGCGCTGCGTGCGGAAGTCATGCCGCGCGCGCGCATCATCGGCCTGCGCCTGTGACCATGCATCCCAACCGGTTTTGCCGGGCGTGACATCGACCATCGCAATGCAATCGACCGGGCAGGGTGCAACGCACAAATCGCAGCCGGTACAGAGATCGTTGACGACGGTATGCATTTGCTTGGCGGCGCCGACGATGGCATCGACCGGGCAGGCCTGGATGCAGAGTGTGCAACCGATGCACAGGCTCTCATCGATGACGGCAACTGGGCGCGGCCGTTCATGGCCATTGACCGGATTGATGGGGATGACAGGTTTGCCCAGCAATTGCGCCATACGCGCAACGCCTTCGAGGCCGCCGGGCGGGCATTGGTTGTAATTGGCGCTACCGTCGGCTATCGCTTGCGCATACGGACGGCATGCGGGATAGCCGCATTTCGTACATTGCGTTTGGGGTAGCAGATCTTCCAGCTGATCAGCGAGCGATTTTGGGCTAGGTGGTGACACAGCAGGCGTGTAAAGGATAAAACAAGATTATCGTCTTATCCGGGCGACTGCGCCAAATAGAAAACGGCAGGAAGGGAAGAACAGCCCGATTTTTTATCTTCGGGCTGTGCTAATTAAGAATGCTTCGCAATAAAGTCGGTAATTTTCGGGCAAATGATCTCGCGCCATTTGCGGCCGGAGAAGATACCGTAATGCCCACACTGCGGTGCAGTGAATTGCTGTTTGTTGGATTTGGCAATCGAGGAACACAAGTCTTGTGCCGCATGGGTTTGGCCCAGACCGGAAATGTCGTCACGTTCGCCTTCGATGGTGAACAGTGCAACGGTCTTGATATCTTGCGGCTTGACCAGCTTGCCTTCGACTTCCCAGGTACCCAACGGCAAGCGATGTTCCTGGAACACGGTTTTGATGGTTTCGAGGTAATACTCGGCAGGCATATCCAGCACCGCGTTGTATTCATCGTAAAACTTGCGGTGTTCTTCGGCAGATTCATTGTCGCCTTCGCGCAAGTGCATATAGAAGTCCCAATGACTTTGCGCATGGCGGCCCGGATTCATTGCGATGAAACCCGCGTGTTGCAGGAAGCCCGGATAAACCTTGCGGCCAAAGCCCGGATAGCTGGCCGGCACGCTGTGTATGACCTGGTTTTCAAACCATGAGTACGGCTTCTCTGTCGCCAGGTTATTCACCTGCGTTGGCGATTTGCGCGGGTCAATAGGGCCGCCCATCATCGTCATCGATTTCGGCAGGTGCGCATCGCGCGCGCTGGCCATCAGCGAAATCGCCGCCAGTACCGGTACCGTTGGTTGGCACACCGAGATCACATGCAGGTTGGGTCCGAGTTGACGGATGAAATCCTGGATGTAGTAGATGTAGTCATGCAGGTGGAACGGGCCTTCGCTCAGCGGCACCATGCGCGCATCGCGCCAGTCGGTGATGTAGACATCGTGTTCGACCAGCAGGCTGCGCACGGTATCGCGCAGCAATGTGGCGTGATGTCCGGATAGCGGGGCGACCAGCAGGATGGTTGGTTGTTTGAGCGCGGCATAAGCCTTGGCGCTCATGTCTTTCTTGAAATGCAGCAGCGTACAGAAGGATTTCTCTTCTGCCACTTCTTCAATAATCTTGACGTCCTTGCCATTGACGCTGACCGAGCTGATGTCGAAATGTGGCTTTTCGTAATCCTTGCCGAGGCGATACATCAACTCGTAGCCGGCGGCGATCGGTTGTGCGAATGGCGTGTAAGCCAGGGGGGAAACGGGATCGCTGAACAGCTTGGACGATGCTTCCGCCCATTGGATCAAGGGATTAAGCAGGCTGCGGTTGAGCTCATGCAATTGATAAAGCATAGAGACTTCTTTCGTTGGCGTTAGTCAATTGATTGTCAGGACAAAGCTATTATATTGCAATGCACCATTGATAACTATTCTACGTTTAACAACGCATATCAGATGCAATAATTCGATTTGTTGCTATTGCTGCAATATGTGCTGCTCATTATTGCTGCACACCAAGGGTACGCATAATAAAAAACGCCCTGTGGCGAACCAGAGGGCGTTTTAGCAGGATAACAGCAGCGGCTTAGCGTGCCAGGTACTGCAGCTTGTCTGTTTTGTCTTTCCACTCTTCGGCTTCCGCCATAGGTGGTTTGGTTTTGGTGATCGATGGCCATTCGCGCGACAAATCGACGTTGAGCTTGATGAATACCTGCTGGTCGGCCGGCACGTCTTCTTCGGCAAAGATGGCGTTGACAGGGCATTCAGCTACGCACACTGCGCAGTCGATACATTCATCCGGGTCGATAGACAGGAAATTCGGGCCTTCGCGAAAGCAATCCACCGGACACACATCTACGCAGTCTGTGTAACGGCAAAGAATGCAGGATTCGGTCACTACGTGGGTCATACCAGTCCTAACAGTAAATATTTGATTTGAGCATCGGCTACTCAGTCGCGTGCGGCATTTCATACCGCCGGATCGCAGCCGGAAAGCCCTGTATTTTAAGGCAAATCGCTGTTTCCCACAAACCACCCTTATACCGATTCCAAATAAGCAAATGCGCAGGGCATCTTATGTGCATGCCGGATGCACATATTTCATCGCTTGCCGTGCTGACAGGCATTGCTGCGTAGACATAATTTTTCTGGGCTAAAATGGCATCCCCTCAATACGGAGTCCCCATGCGCGCAAATTTTTTCGTCGGCATGCTTGCCCTGAGCCCGGCCCTATGTGGTGCGGCAGAATTAAACGGCGGCGGCTTGTCCATTTTGTGGGGAATTCCTTTTGCCGGCCTGCTGCTTTCGATTGCACTCTGTCCCTTGCTGACGCCTGGTTTCTGGCATCACCATTTCGGCAAGCTGACACTGGCCTGGTCGCTCGCCTTCCTGCTGCCATGTGCGTACTACTTTGGCGCGTCGACCGCGGTGCATGGTGCGGTACATGCCTTTGTCGCCGAGTTCCTGCCTTTCCTGATCCTGATCACTTCCCTGTTTGTGGTTGCCGGCGGGATTTGTGTGCGCGGTAATTTGCATGGGACGCCCGCACTCAATACCGGCTTGCTGGCAATCGGCACGGTACTCGCCAGCTTCATGGGAACCACCGGTGCCGCGATGCTGCTGATCCGCCCGCTGATCCGCGCCAACGATAACCGCAAGCACGGTGCGCATATCGTCGTGTTCTTTATCTTCCTGGTGGCGAATGCCGGCGGTGCCTTGACGCCGCTGGGCGACCCGCCCCTGTTCCTGGGTTTCCTGAAAGGCGTGGATTTCTTCTGGACCGTACGCCACTTGTTTGCACCTACCTTGTTCGTATGCGTGGCGCTACTGATTATTTTTTATGTCCTGGACAGCCACTACTACCATAAGCGTGAAGAAGTGAAGCCGCCGGAGCTGGACCCGACGCCGGACTCGGCGATCCGCTTCGAAGGAAAAATCAATTTCATCCTGCTCGGCATTATCGTGGCGATGGTATTGATGAGCGGTTTCTGGAAACCGGGTATTTCGTATGTATTCGTCGGCAACACGATTGAATTGCAAAACCTGTTGCGCGACGTCGCCCTGATCGCGGTGGTGTTCCTGTCGCTGGCGGTGACACCGAAAACCGCACGTAGCGGCAACGAGTTTTCCTGGGGACCGATACAGGAAGTCGGCAAACTGTTTGCCGGTATCTTCATCACGATCATCCCGGTGATTGCGATGTTGCGCGCCGGTGAATCCGGCGCTTTCTCCGCTATCGTGCGGGCGGTGACCGATGGCAATGGCCAGCCGATCAATGCGATGTATTTCTGGGCGACCGGCATCCTGTCTTCCTTCCTCGATAATGCGCCGACTTATCTGGTCTTCTTCAATACGGCCGGTGGCGATGCCCAGACCCTGATGACTACATTGGGTGCAACCCTGGCCGCGATTTCCTGCGGCGCAGTGTTCATGGGTGCAAACAGTTACATCGGTAATGCACCGAACATGATGGTCAAGGCGATCGCCGAAGAGCGTGGTATCAAGATGCCTTCTTTCTTTGGATACATGGCCTGGTCTTGTGCGATCCTGATACCTTTATTCGTTTTAATGACGTTCATTTTTTTCACCTGAGGAGAGATATATGAAGGCGAAAGTACTCGTCGCGCGCGCAACGTTTCCCGACGTGATTGAACGCTTGCAGCAACAGTTCGAGGTTGAATCGAATCAGGAAGACAAGATTTTTTCTCCTGCCGAATTACTGCAAAAAATGCAGGGCAAGGATGCAGTAGTGATTACCGCCAGCGAAAAAATGTCGGCAGATGTCATCGTCGCCAATCCGCAATTGAAGGCAATTTGTAACGTCGCCGTCGGCTACAACAATATCGATGTGGCGGCAGCGACTGCAGCCGGTGTGATGGTGACCAACACGCCTGACGTCCTGAATGAAACCACGGCCGATTATGCGTGGACCCTGCTGATGGCGAATGCGCGCCGGGTCTGTGAATCCGAACACTGGCTGCGCGCCGGCAACTGGAAACACTGGCGCTTCGATAGCTTCCTCGGTGCCGACATCCATGGCGCGACGCTCGGCATATTGGGCATGGGCCGTATCGGGCAGGCGATTGCACGTCGCTCCACCGGTTTCGACATGAATGTGATTTATCACAATCGCTCACGTGCGACGCCGGAGCAGGAAGCCTATGCCAACAATGCGCGCTATGTCAGCAAGGAAGAATTGCTGCGCAGTGCGGATCACCTGATCCTGGTCTTGCCATATTCGCCGCAGACGCATCACATCATAGGTGCAGCAGAACTGGCATTGATGAAGCCGACTGCAACGCTGGTCAATATTGCGCGTGGCGGCATCGTCGACGATGTCGCGCTGATAGCGGCATTGCGTGAAAACCGCATTGCATCGGCGGGATTGGACGTATTCGAAAATGAACCGGCCTTGCATCCGGATTTCCTCACCTTGTCGAATGTGGTGCTGACACCGCATATTGGCAGCGGCTCGGAAAAAACCCGCAGGGCGATGGCTGATTGCGCATCGGCCAACCTGGCGGCGGCGATGAGCGGCCAGCAACCGCCGAATTTACTCAACCCGGAAGTGAAAGCGAAGAAGTAAGCACATGGCAGATATCAGCATCAGGCAGGAGCATCAGCTTCCGCTGCAACAGGCAAAAGACGCAGCACAAAAAGTGGCAGACAAGATGGCGGCGGAATTCGATATGACGACGCAGTGGGATGGCGACACCTTGTCGTTCAAGCGCAGCGGCGTGGCCGGTACACTGGCCTTGCGCGAGAAAGAGGCGCAAATCGATATCACGCTGGATTTCCTGTTCAAGGCTTTCGCCGGTCCGTTGCAGGAAAAAGTGGCGCGCAATATGAAGAAGTATTTTGCCGAAGCAGCATAAGTTGCGGCACACGTAAAAAAGCCCCGTACTAACGGGGCTTTTTTATTGGAGCGGTGCATCAGCCTTTCAGCTCGTTCACCAGGTCTATGTACTGTTGCTTGGCATCGTCTTGCGAGACGCCTTTCAGGTTATTCCATGCATCCCATTTGGCACGGGCGACGAAATCCGTCATGGCAGGCTGCTCGCCGGTCGCGTCGCCACCGCTGGCTTGTTTGAACAAGCCATAGATTTTCAGCAGCGTCAGGTTGTCCGGACGTTCCGGCAAGGTTTTGGAATCGGCTAGTGCTTGATCGAATTGCTCTTGCAGGCTCATACATAGTCCTTTGCGAAAATTGACAGTCAAACCGGCGATGCAGGCATCGCCATACGGACTTTTATACGCCCAGCAGGTCTACTTCGAAAATCAGCGTAGCGTGTGGCGGGATCACGCCGCCTGCGCCGCGTGCACCGTAGCCGAGCGACGATGGGATGATCAGGGTACGGGTACCGCCGATTTTCATCCCTTGTACGCCTTCGTCCCAGCCTTTGATGACATGGCCGGCGCCGAGCGGGAATTGGAACGGGTCGCCGCGATCCTTGCTCGAATCGAATTTCGCGCCGGCGCTGCCGTCGTCGTTTTGCAGCCAGCCGGTGTAATGCACGGTAACGTGCGCGCCTGCAGTTGCTTCTGCGCCGTCGCCGACAACTTTGTCTTCGTATTGCAGGCCGGAGGAGGTCGAGGTGGTAGCCATGTTGGTCCTTTAAAAATAAGATCAGAAAGTGCAGCAGATTGTAGCAGGTGAGCCTGCTTTTATCAGCCTTGGCGCTGACGACGGGGCGGCGGCAGGCGCGCGACAGGCCGGCACGGTAAAATGGCTGGCCCGGCTATCGGCATGCTGCCAGCCGCTGCAAACGGATTTTCTAAGGATATTTTCACCATGCGCCAGGTATTGACCTCCTTCGGACGAGCCTTGCTGTCCCAGCTGCATTTCAGGATGCTGATGCTGAGCGTGATTCCATTCGTGCTGTCTATCATTGTGTGGGGCATAGGTTTGTGGCTCTACCTGCAAACCATGATTGACTGGCTGCAAAATTACTTCGTGGAAAATGACGGCTTCCGTGTCACCAATGAATTACTCATGTGGCTCGGCCTGGGTGCACTGAAGACCGTAGTGGTGCCGCTGATTGCGATGTGGATACTGTTGCCGCTGATGATATTGACGGCACTCATCTTTGTCGGCGTGATGGCGATGCCGGTCATCGTCAAGCATGTAGGCAGCCGGCGCTACAAGGACCTGGAAGCACGCAAGGGCGGAACTTTCTTCGGCAGCCTGTGGATGTCGACCTCATCCTTCACGATTTTCCTGGTGCTGTGGCTGATTACGTTGCCGCTGTCACTGATCCCTCCTTTGACTTTCGTGATCCAGCCCGTGTTGTGGGGCTGGCTGACGTATCGGGTGATGGCGTATGACGCACTGGCCGATCACGCCGATCCGGAGGAACGTAAAATTATCCTGCGCATCCACCGCTGGCAGTTGCTGGTGATCGGTGCGATTACCGGTGCGATGGGCGCTGCACCGACCTTGCTGTGGCTGGGTGGCGCCTTGTCGGTCATATTTTTCCCGGTGCTGGCCGCCGGTGCGATCTGGTTGTATGTGCTGGTCTTTATCTTCAGCGGTTTGTGGTTCCAGCATTACTGTATGGATGCATTGACGCAGTACCGCGCGCAACAAGCTGCGGCAAAAGCCGCCGAACAGGCTGTCACCCAGGCCATTGCACCGACCCCGGCCGAAGCTGTCATCGTATTGCCGCCGCCGGCCGACGATAAGCCAGGTAACCCACAGAACCCGCAAACCTGAGACAAGAAGGAAGATCATGGCATTCGGACTCATCATCATCGGCGACGAAATCCTCTCCGGCAAACGCAGTGACAAACATTTCCCCAAAGTCGTGGAGTTGCTGGCAGCACGCGGTTTGTCCTTGTCCTGGGCGGAAGTGGTGGGTGATGACAGGGCGCGTATTACCGCGACCCTGAAGCGTACCTTTGCCACTGACGATATTGTTTTCAGTTGCGGCGGCATCGGCGCGACGCCGGATGACCACACTCGGCAATGTGCTGCGGCGGCACTGGGCGTACCTATCGAATTGCATCCGGAGGCGAAGCAAAAAATCCAGGAACGCATGCTGGAAATGGCACAGGAAGCGAACGTGCCGTTTGATTTGAATAAGCCGGAAAACCTGCATCGCCTGAAGATGGGTGAATTCCCGCAAGGTGCGGAAATCGTGCCGAATCCGTATAACAAGATCCCGGGGTTTGCGATCCATCACGGCAAGGGTGGTGCACATTACTTCATGCCGGGCTTCCCGGTGATGGCGTGGCCGATGATAGCGTGGATACTCGACACCCACTATCCGCATCTATTCCATCAGTTCGCCCATTTTGAAAAATCGGTATTGGTCTATCAGGCGATGGAGTCGGCACTGACGCCATTGATGGAAGAGATAGAGAGCGAATTCCCGCAGGTGAAAGTATTCAGCCTGCCTAGCGTGGGTGACGCGAATACGCGCCGACACATAGAGTTGGGCGTCAAGGGTGATGCAGAGCAGGGCGCGCTGGCCTTTGACAAACTGCTGGCAGAGCTGGAACAGCGCAAGCTGGAACTACAACACGTGTAAGGACCGGCAGGCAAGCCTAGTCTTGCCGTGGGAAGGTCACGACATGGTCGGCTTCGACGCGTATGCCTATGTGTTCACCCAATGCATGATCGTGATGTGAGGGCACCAGCGCCAGCAATTGCTGGCCGCTGGGCAGCTTCAGGGTGTAGAGGAATTCCGCGCCGCGGAAAGCCTTGCGTACAACTTCTGCCTTGAGTGGACTGCTGTCGTCATGAATCACATCATCCGCGCGTAGCAAGACATCCACTTCTCCTTGTTCGTCCACGTCACAAACCGGCAAGCCCTGGCACAGCGGCAAGGTTCCCAGTTCTATCGCAACATCATGTTGATTCACGGTGCCGGATACAAATACACCTTGCCCGATAAAGTCAGCGACGAAACGGCTGGCCGGACGATGGTAGAGGTTATAAGCCTGGTCCCATTGCACGATGACGCCGTTTTGCATCACACCGATCTGGTCGGCGATGGCAAATGCTTCATGCTGGTCATGTGTCACCAGTACCGCAGTGGTGCCGACTTCTTTCAGGATGTCGCGCACTTCACTGGCGAGGCGCTCGCGCAAATCCACATCAAGGTTGGAGAACGGTTCATCCAGCAACAGGAGATCCGGTTGCGGCGCCAGTGCGCGTGCCAATGCCACGCGTTGTTGCTGGCCGCCGGACAGCTCATGCGGGAATTTCTTTTCCTGCGCCTGCAATCCGACCAGTTCCAGTAATTTCTTAATCCGTACATTGCGTTCGCTGGCCCCCAGCTTGCGCAAGCCGAAGCCGATGTTGTCACTGACGGATAAATGGGGGAAGAGCGCGTAGTCCTGGAATACCACGCCGACATGACGTGCTTCCGGCACAGTCGTGTGCTGTGCGTTGCTGAGTTCCTTGCCACCGAGTGCGATGCGGCCTGCGATCAGTGATTCAAATCCCGCAATGGCGCGCAGCACTGTCGTCTTGCCACACCCCGATTGCCCGAGCAGGCAGCCGATTTCGCCACGTTGCAAGGCGAAGGACAAGCTGTGCACGATTTCATGCATATGTGCGCCGAGCTGGTAACCGACACGGATCGTTTCAACCTGTAAATGCGCTGACGGAGGAGGAATGGCTGACATGAGGCACAGTGTCCCGGAAATAATTGGCTGGGTGAAATGGGCTATTGATTATAATTCTCGTTTCGCTCATCGCGGCGTATTCATGCTTTTTTATATACAGGGTCATTTGCGTGCATAAAGGACAAAGCGGATCACTGCATCCCTTGCTGTTGGTTACGCTTGCGATCGCCGTGCTGGTCGGCATGCCGGTCGCCGGTGTGCTGTCCAACCTGTTGTCCGGTGGTACTGGCGCCGAACTCAGCACCTTCGCGCACCTGTGGGCGACGGTATTGCCGGAGTACATAGGCAACAGCGTGTTGCTGGCCCTGATTGTCACCGTACTGACCGCGGTGCTGGGTGTAGGCTGTGCCTGGCTGGTCGCCGTCTTCAATTTTCCCGGTAAAAAATTCTTTGAGTGGGCGCTGATCCTGCCGCTGGCGATGCCGGCGTATGTGGTCGCGTATGCCTACACCGATTTCCTGCAATTCACCGGCCCGGTGCAAAGCGGCTTGCGCGCCTTGTTTGGCTGGCAGGAGCCGACTTACTGGTTCCCGCAAATTCGTTCGGTCGGCGGCGCTGGTTTGCTATTCGCCTTTGTCCTGTATCCGTATGTCTACCTGCTGGCGCGCAATGCTTTCATAGAACGCAGTCCGCGTATGTGGGATGCGGCGCGCACACTGGGTGCGAGTCCGTGGCAAGCTTTCTTCCAGGTCAGCCTGCCGTTGGCGCGGCCTGCTGCCGTCGCCGGGATTGCGCTGGCGCTGATGGAAACGCTGGCAGATTACGGTGCGGTTGCTTACTTCGGTGTGCCGACACTGACGACCGGGATATATAAATCCTGGTACATCTTTTCTGATCGCAATGCCGCAGCACAAATCGCCGGCGTACTCCTGCTGGCAGTGATGGCTTTGATGCTGATGGAACAAAAGAGTCGCGGGCGCGCACGTTACTACGCGGTGGGTGCGCGTAGTGCGGCACAAAGACTGACAACGCTGCAAGGTCGGCAGGGCTGGGCGGCGACGGCTTTCTGCGCCTTGCCTGTGGTCCTCGGCTTCTTCGCGCCGCTGTCTATCCTGTTGCACCTGTTGTGGCAGGAAGAAGTCATCAGCTTCAGTACACGTTATATCGGCTGGTTCAAAAACACTATCGTGCTCGGCGGTGTGACGGCTTTGATCGCAGTCGCGATTTGCATCTTGCTGGCGTATGCGGCACGTGTGTCCAACAGCAAGGTGCAAGCGGTCTGTAACCGCATCGTCAGCATGGGTTATGCGATTCCGGGGGCGGTGATTGCCGTTGGCATCCTGATTCCCTTGTCTTATCTCGATAACTGGAATGCGCAACATGGCGTGGCACTGGTCTTGAGTGGCAGTGTGATTGCCCTAGTGTATGCCTACCTGGTGCGCTTCCTCGCGGTTTCTTTCCAGACGGTGCAAGCCGGTTTGCTGAAGATCACACCGGCGATGGATGCCAGCGCGCGTAGTCTGGGTGATGGGCTGGGCGCGATGTTGATGCGCATCCATATGCCTTTGCTGTGGCGCAGTGTGTTGACTGCGGGTTTGCTGGTGTTTGTCGATGTGGTCAAGGAGTTGCCGGCGACGCTGACGATACGGCCTTTTAATTTTGATACGCTGGCCGTGATCACGCATCAGCTGGCATCTGATGAGCGCCTGGGTGAAGCGGCGCTACCTGCATTGACCATCGTGATGATCGCCATTGTGCCGGTCATCATCCTTGCGCGTGCGATTGCGGTCGGCCGGCGCTGAAGGAAAGCGCAAGGAATAGCAGGATAAAAAAATGCCCCGCAGAAGGGGGCATTGAAGTGGCGCTGCAGTGTGAGTCTGCGGCCAGTGAGGAGACTCGGTGACGACTTACGATTTGCGTGAGCGTGTAGTGGTTTTTTCAGCGGCGCTGACAAACTGATTGGCAGCCGCATTCAAATTACCTTCCAAAGCTTCAACTGCCTGCTTGGTGGTTTTCGACAATTGATCGTAACCGGCGCTGGCATTGCCGATAGCCGATTTCAGGATGGAGATTGCATTTTCCGAACCGGCCGGTGCGTTCTTGCTCAGTTCATCAATCAGCGACAATACCTTGCGATTGGTTTCAGCGATTTGGGTTTCTGCTGCTTTGGTAAACTCGGCTTGCGTGCTGCTGGCAATGCTTGCCAGGTGACGGCCGTAAGCCAGTGCTTTCTCAGCATTCGGCTGCGCATGTGCGGCGCTCAGCGAAAAGAATTCTTGTGGATCTTTGGCGGTTGCCAGTTTTTGTGCGGCAGCGCTGGATTCCTGCAACGAGCTTTTGGCTGCATTCAGGTTGAGGTCGACGATTTTCTGTACGCTATCGAAAGCGGTGCTGGTCAGCGAGTTCAGGATCGCCAGCTGGGATTCGAATTGATGCTTGGTGGCGGCGGAAAACTGTTCCGGGATAGTAAACATGGGTTACTCCTTTATATGAAGGGCATATCTCACTACATGGGTTAAAATTCTGTTGTGCGTTGCAGCATGACTTATTTTTAGGCATTGCAAATAGCCTGTCAAGTCTTTTTTGTTGCGTTGCACAAAATAAATATTCAAGCCGGAAACAGTGGTTTCCCGCTGCAGAGAGGCCGTTTCTCGAGGGAAAACGGCGACAAAGATAATGCAGGCGCACATAGACGCCGCACAGAGAGTAGAAATGTCCACAGATGCACGTAGTAGCCCCTGGCTGGCCGCCATGCCGTTTTTCTTCGTACTGATCTGGAGTACGGGTTTCATCGTGGCGAAATTCGGTTTGCCCTATGCCCCGCCGCTGACCTTCCTTGCCTTGCGCTTCATAGGCGTACTGATCATCCTGCTGCCGCTGGTGTTGTTATTGCGTGCGCCATGGCCGGTCGGAACCATGCGGCATATCGCGGTGGCCGGCATCCTGGTGCAAGCCGGTTACCTGGCCGGCGTCTGGTGCGCGATCAAGCTCGGCATGCCGGCCGGTTTATCGGCGCTGATCGTCGGCATGCAGCCGGTACTGACCGCCTTTGCCGCACCCTTGATAGGGGAGCGGGTACGGCCGCGCCAATGGATAGGTTTGATCTTCGGCCTGTGCGGCGTCGCGCTGGTAGTCGCCAACAAGATCACGGTAATCGGCCTGACCTGGGAAAGCATTGCGCTGTGCGTGATGGCTTTGCTGTCGATCACGATAGGTACCATGTACCAGAAGCGTTATTGTCCGCACTTTGACCTGCGTACCGGCACCATCATCCAGTTCGCGGCATCCTGTGCGGTGGTCGTACCGTTTGCAATTTACTTCGAAGATTTTTCACCGGCCTTGCAGGGCGTGCAGTGGACCCCGAGTTTTATCGGGGCCTTGCTATGGTCCGTGGTTGCGCTGTCGATAGGTGCAATCTTCCTGCTGTTCGCTTTGATACGGAAAAGCGCAGCGACCCAGGTCACCAGCCTTTTGTATCTGACGCCACCAACCACGGCTTTGATGGCCTGGGTGGCGTTTGGCGAGGTGTTTAGCCTGGTCGGCATCGCGGGCATGCTGCTTGCTGTGATAGGGGTGGCGTTTGTCGTGAAAAAGTGAGCCCGGCAGGGCTTTTCTCCCTATGACGGATATTGGTTTGCGGAAATAAAATCCGGTGTTTTTCCAGCGTTTTTCGATGGAAAAATGCACCAATAGTGTGAGAAAAAAGATATCGTTAGTTAGAAAATAGATTAATGAAAACAGCTAACTATCTAATTATCTTGCACATTTTCCGATATTTGCTAAACTGCAAGCCATATTTCATCGTACGTTTTGGGGAGTCGCAGATGCTTAAGTCCGCGCTGGGGATATTTTTTTCATTATTTGTCGTTTTCAACGCCCCCACGGCGCTGGCTAAAGAGCCGAGCTCTGCCACGGCTAAAAAGTCGACTGCGAAGAAAGCTGGATCGGCTACGCCATCCAAAGCCGCGGCCAAAAAAACTACCAGCACCAAAAAAGCTGCGAACAGCAAGAAGAGCGCAGCTCCAGCAAAAAGCGCAAGCAAATCAGGCAAGGCCGGCAGCAAACAAGCAGCTGCTTCCGGCAAAAACTCCAAACAGGCACGCACCACCACTTCCCTTAACAGCAATGAAAAGCTGGTAAAGAAAGAAGTCGTCGTGCGCGGCAAAAAGCAAGTCATCTACCAACGCGTAGCGAAACCCGTAATGACGGTGGTGCCACCGGTGCTGACTGCAGGCGATATCGCCGGCCTCAACATGACGCGCGATTCGCTGGCACTCGCATCGAACGTCGCACTGGTACTGGATCAATCGACATCGGCTGTGCTGTTTGAAAAAAATGCCAACGTGACTTTGCCGATTGCATCGATCACCAAACTGATGACCGGCCTGGTTGTGGTCGAAGCACAGCAGGATATGAATGAAATCCTGGAAGTGACCGAAGAAGATATCGATCGCGAAAAGAATAGTTCGTCGCGCCTGCGAGTAGGTTCGCAATTGTCACGTGCAAACATGCTGCACATCGCACTGATGAGTTCGGAAAACCGCGCGGCATCGGCGCTGGGTCGTCACTATCCGGGCGGCATCCGCGCCTTCGTTGCGGCGATGAATGCAAAAGCACGTACGCTCGGCATGAACGGTACCCACTATGTAGATTCGACCGGCCTGTCCAGCAACAACGTGGCAAGCGCTGCCGACCTGGCCAAGCTGGTGATCGCAGCTTCCAATCACTCGATACTGCGCCAGTATTCGACCGATACCAAATATGTAGTTGAGCCAGGTGGTCGTGCCCTGCAATACGCAAACTCGAATCGTCTGGTCAATAATCCTGATTGGGAAATCGGTATCCAGAAGACGGGCTACATCTCTGAAGCAGGTCGCTGCCTCGTGATGCAAGCCAATATCAATGGTCGTCCTATCGTCATGATCTTCCTGGATTCCAAGGGCAAGCTCTCCCGTCTCGGTGACGCAGCGCGTATACGCAAATGGCTGGAAACCCAGCACCCGCAAAATATTGCGGGCAAGCGCAGAGCGGTTGAGAGCTGATCTTTGGTTTAAAGAACTATCTAAATTTCTAACGGCAGGATTCGATTTCGGATCCTGCCGTTTTTACTTGATGGATGATGAAATGGAATTCAGTGCCGGATATTTTGTTTTGCTCTTGGTCGGATTCATTGCCGTGGTGCTGCCGTCCACTATAGTTGCGATTCGATTCTGGTCGGTAAGCAGATTCAGCCGGGCGTGCGTACTTGTTGGCATCTTGGTCTTGCTAGTGCTGGGCATACTCATGCTCGTCGGTGAAAGCGATCCGTCCCCGTCTGCATTGGAGTGGAATTCATTGTTGTTTATCTTCATTTGGGGAGTGTGGTTTTACACAGCAATGCTTGTATATGGCGTGTTGCAGGGAAGCAAAGCGCTTGTACGAAAAAAGTCTGATTAAACCAGGCATCCCGGCAATAAAAAAGGCGAACTGCGGTTCGCCTTTTTTATTGGCGCTCACTGACTGAGCGGGGAATAAATCTACGCCGCTTCGCTATAACCAAGCGCTGCAGAAATTTGCTTGGCCGTATCCATCAAATCAGCCAGCCATTCTTCCTGCAGGCGATCTGCCGGTGCGGAGATCGACAAGCCGGCAATCAGCCTGCCGGTGTCGTCATGGATACCCGCCGCCATGCAGCGTACGCCGAGCTCGAGTTCTTCATTGTCGCGGGCATAGCCATGCAGGCGCACCTGATTCAATTCGCCTTCGAGCTTCTTCAGGTCGGTAATCGAATTCTTGTTGTGGCCGGCGAGGCCGGTACGCGTTGCATACGCCTGCACCATGCGTGGCTCGTCTATCGACAGGAATAATTTGCCGGTGGAGGTCAGGTGCAAGGGCGCGCGACCGCCGACTGCGCGCACCACCTGCATGCCCGAGCGTTCGGAGAAGGCGCGGTCGATGTAAATGATTTCGTCGTTTTGTCGTACCGACAAATTCACGGTTTGATTGGTTTTGCGATGCAGGTGGCGCATCAGGTCCAATGCTGCTTCGCGTACGTCGAGGCGGCTCTTGACGATGTTGCCGAGCTCGAGCAAACGCATGCCGAGGCGATAAGTGCCAGGCTCGGAACGATCAACAAAACGCTTGATGACGAGGTCGTTGAGGATGCGATGCGCGGTGGAAGGATGCAGGCCGGTCACGCTGGAGAGTTCTTTCAGGCTGACCGGGTCAGGGTAGAGCGCCAAGGCATCCAATAGCGCAACCATGCGCTCTATGACTTGAATCGAGGTTTTATCCGTATCTGCTGCTGTTTTCATGTTCTGGTTTGTGCATTGCAGTCCAGACTTTATATCACATTGTGAAAGATGACAAAAGTCTACTTTCGTTTTATTGAGTGAAAGCAAGCTTTCTTAACGCGGTGTTGACAGCTGGATACGGATAATTCCGGCTTGGCCGCGCTTGTGTCCGGCCGGTCTTGCACCGATAATCGCAGCAGCCTGTTGCGCGGCATTATTTTCCCTTATCCCTATCCTGTGAATCGCATGATCAATCAAGAACAACCTGTTAGCGAATTCAAAAGCAAAAGCGGCTTGAAGCGCATCTTTTCCGCAGTCGGTTATTCGATTGCCGGCTTCAAGACTGCATGGAAGGGCGAGCATGCCTTCCGACAGGAATTGTTCGTCGTCGTGATCGCGACCATCGCGGCATTGCTGCTGCCGGTACCGGCGTTGCAGAAGTTATTGCTGATTGGTGTCTTTGTGCTGGTCTTGATCATCGAGTTGTTGAATTCGGCGATCGAAGCGGTGGTGGATCGTGTTTCGCTGGAGCGCAATCCCTTGTCCAAGAATGCGAAAGACTTTGGTAGTGCCGCAGTGATGCTGGCCCTGTTCCTGGCGGGTGCAACCTGGCTGGTAATCCTGTGGCCTTTATTTACCGGCGGCTGATGCTGTAAAGGTATTCGAATAAAAAACGGCGTAACAAGGATGTCCTCCTTGCTACGCCGTTTTTATTTGTAACCCGGGATCGGCCTGCTTAGATATTACGTTCTATCCAGAGATCAAACGCGATCAGGAATTTCTTCAGGAAATCGGCAGTCGATTGTTCTGTGATATCGCCGTTGGCATCGAATAATTTATTGCCGTTACCGATATAGGCTTCCGGTTGCGGCATGGTTGGCACATTGACCGAAGCCAGCACCTGGCGCAGGTGATGATTCGCGCCAAAGCCACCGACAGCACCGGGCGAGACGCTGACAACCGCACCGGGTTTGCCGCTCCATGCACTTTGGCCATATGGGCGGGAGCCGGTATCGATCGCATTCTTCAGGACGCCCGGTACTGAACGATTGTATTCAGGTGTCACGAAGAGTACCGCATTCGCCGCCTTGATCTTTTGCTTGAAATCGCTGATGGCAGGCGTTGGCGTTTCTTCGTGGTCCTGGTTGAAAAGCGGCAGCTCGCCGATTTCCACTATGCTCAGTTTCAATGATTCCGGCGCCAGCTTGATGAGCGCATGTGCCATCTTGCGATTCATCGAATCCTTGCGCAGGCTGCCGACGACAACAGCGACGTTATAAGTTTTACTCATGACCTTCCTTTCGTGGGAGAAGTGCTGCGTTTACTTATTGATGTGTAGTGCTGCTTCTATTGATGCTGATACCCGGTATCACGAAGCGGGATTCGGATGCCGGGAGTGAATTTCTTCGATGCCGTCCAGGACTGCTTTATCCAGTTCGAGATCGATGCTGTCCAGATTACTTTGCAATTGCCCAAGCGTGGTTGCACCGATAATCGTACTCGTTAAAAACGGTCGTGTGTTGACATATGCCAAAGCCATTTGCGCGGGGGCCAGGCCATGTTTGTGCGCCAGTGCGACATAGGCTGCCACCGCGGTTTCCACTTGTGGTGCCTTATAGCGTACGAAGCGTTCAAACAGCGTGATGCGACCGTCGGCAGGACGCGCGCCATTCAGGTATTTACCGGACAAGACACCGAAGGCCAGGGGTGAATATGCGAGCAAGCCTATCTGTTCCTGATGCGAGAATTCCGACAGCGCGATTTCAAAATAACGATTCACCAGGCTGTACGGATTCTGGATGCTGACGATGCGTGGCAAGTTTAATTGCTCGGATGCGCGCAGGAATTGAGCGAGGCCCCACGGTGTTTCATTCGACACGCCGATATAGCGAATCTTGCCCTGTTTGACGAAGTCGGCCAGTACCGACAGGGTCTCGGCGATAGGGACGGTATCTTCATCCGCGAAGTGCGTGTAGTTTTGCCGACCAAAGATATTCACGCTGCGATCCGGCCAGTGCAGTTGATACAAGTCGATGTAATCCGTTTGCAGGCGTTCCAGGTTGCCATGCAGGGCTTCGGTCAGGCTGGTACGGTCAAAGCTGGTTTTGCCATGCCGTACATGTTGTGGCTGGTGCGGCAGGCGGGCCGGGCCGGCGGCCTTGGTGGCGATGATCAATTGATCACGTTTGCCGGATTTCTTCAGCCAGGTGCCGAGATAACGTTCGGTCAGGCCTTGTGTTTCAGGTTTGGGTGGTACCGGGTACATCTCGGCTGCGTCGATCAGGTTGACGCCGGCGGCAATCGCCATATCGAGCTGGGCATGTGCTTCGGCTTCGGTGTTTTGCTCGCCCCAGGTCATGGTGCCTAGTGCGATATTACTTACTTTGATATCTGTTTTTCCAAGTTGCTGATACTTCATTGCATGCATTCCTTTCAGGGTTGGCTTTTTTAGTCTAGCAACAATTAAGGAATGAGGTACGGCGGGGTTATAAGCTGGAAAAGAAGAGATTCTTCAGCAGAAGGGCAGATATTCCTTATGCATAAAACGCATAAGGAACGATGAAACAATTCGTTTTGTTTTTTTCGGCGGCAATTTAATCTTCAATCTCCAGAAAACGAAATCGCCCAAGGGGAAGAAAATGTTGCTCAAAAAACTGCTCGGCACTGCTTTCGCAATCGCATTGGTTGCGCCTGGCGTGCACGCTGCCGAAGTGTCGTTGTTGAACGTTTCGTACGATCCAACACGCGAACTGTATCAGGAATTCAATAAAGCTTTCGCCAAAGAATGGAAAGCCAAAGCCGGTGACGACCTCAAGCTGAAGACATCGCATGGCGGTTCCGGTAAACAAGGTCGTGCCGTGATCGACGGTCTGGAAGCAGACGTAGTTACCCTCGCACTGGCATATGACATCGACGCGATTGCAGAACACGGTTTGCTGGCCAAAGACTGGCAAAAGCGCCTGCCGCACAATAGCTCGCCTTACACCTCGACCATTGTATTCCTGGTGCGCAAGGGCAATCCTAAAGGCATCAAGGACTGGAACGATCTGGTGAAACCAGGCGTATCGGTCATCACACCAAATCCGAAAACATCGGGTGGCGCACGCTGGAACCACCTGGCTGCATGGTTGTATGCATTGAAACAACCGGGCGGTACTGAAGCAACGGCCACCGAGTTCATCTCGAAACTGTACAAAAACGTACCTGTGCTGGATTCCGGTGCACGCGGTTCGACCACTACCTTTGTAGAACGCGGTATCGGTGACGTTTTGCTGGCATGGGAAAACGAAGCGATCCTGGCTATCAAGGAACTGGGCCCGGACAAGGTGGAAATCGTCGCTCCTTCGTCGAGCATCCTGGCTGAACCACCAGTTGCAGTTGTCGACAAAGTCGTTGATCGTCGCGGCACACGTAAAGTTGCTGAAGCGTACCTGAAGTATTTGTACTCGACCGAAGGCCAGGAAATCGCAGCGCAAAACTACTATCGTCCTGTTGATGAAAAAGTAGCTAAAAAATACGCATCGCAATTTCCAAAAGTGAAGCTGTACACGATTGCGGATGTTGGCGGCTGGACTGCAGCACAGAAGAAGCACTTCTCTGATGGCGGCGTATTCGACCAAATCTATCAACCAGGTAAAAAATAATCTGCATCATTCTTTGGAACAGAAATGAATATTTTGTTGCTCGCGGGTAGTCCTTCAACACCATCACGTTCTACCCGCTTGCTGCATCACGTAGGCGAAAGACTGGCTTTGCTGGGACACCGTTATGTGAAGCTGCATGTACGTGATTTGCCTGCCCAGGCGCTGGTGCATGCAGATTTTAATGATGAGTTGTTGCGGGTTGCGCGGGAGCAGGTGGCGCAGGCTGATGCGGTCGTGATTGCTACGCCGGTCTACAAGGCGGCGTACAGCGGGATACTGAAAGCCTTCCTCGACCTGCTGCCACAAGACGGCTTGCGTGGAAAGCTGGTCTTGCCCCTGGCAACAGGTGGCAGCCAGTCCCATATGCTGGCCCTCGATTACGGTTTGCGCCCTGTGTTGTCGGCGCTGGATGCCAAGCATGTATTGCCGAGCATTTATGCGACTGATTTGCAGATCAACTGGTCTGCGGAGCAGGGGTTGACACTGGATGCCGCGATTGCCAAGCGAGTAAGCGATGGTATAGAGAACCTTTCCGCCAGCTTGTCGGCGCTGAATGATGTGGCGCTTAACGAGTTCGACTCGATTCCTTTCTCCAGCGTGCGCTGCAGTGTTTGATTGAGCCTTAGCTTGAACACAGCTGCGC
Organism: Herminiimonas glaciei; assembly: GCF_042664955.1. NCBI lineage: Bacteria > Pseudomonadati > Pseudomonadota > Betaproteobacteria > Burkholderiales > Oxalobacteraceae > Herminiimonas > Herminiimonas glaciei. The sequence goes on along the minus strand of NZ_JBHTBU010000001.1, from coordinate 2,167,266 downwards.
AAGCAGTTTAGCCGCACAAATCTCTATCCGGTAGTTTGAAAAAATCGGTGCCCAGGCACCGATGGGGAAGTTTTTTCGCCAATTTTTTGCATAACAAGGAAAACGACATGAGCAATGCTAACGAGAAGCGCCTGGCTAAACGCCGCACACTGGGTTATTTGTCGGCTGCCGCGGTAGGTGCACTGAGCGCTGGTTTACCGAATTTTGCCGGCGCGCAAAACAAGAGTGTCTTGCGTATCGGTTACCAGAAGTACGGCACGCTGGTGATCCTGAAAGGCCGCGGCACATTGGAAAAACGCCTGGCGGCAGAAAATATCGAAGTCAAATGGACCGAATTCCCGGCCGGCCCGGTACTGCTGGAAGGTTTGAATGTAGGCAGTATCGATTTCGGTACCGTAGGTGAAGCGCCGCCGATTTTCGCGCAGGCGGCCGGTGCAGACCTGGTGTATGTCGGCAATGAACCGCCTTCGCCGACCAGCGAAGCGATCATCGTGCCGAAAAACTCGACGCTGAAAACAGTGGCCGACCTGAAAGGCAAGAAAGTTGCACTGAACAAGGGTTCGAATGTGCACTACCTGTTGGTCAAGGCGCTGGAAAGAGCCGGCCTCGACTACAAGGATATTGAAACAATTTTCCTCGCTCCTGCCGATGCGCGTGCTGCATTTGAACGCGGCAGCGTGGATGCGTGGGTGATCTGGGATCCTTTCCTCGCCGCTGCCGAAAAGCAGATTGGTGCGCGCGTGCTGGCGGATGGCACCGGCATCGTGGCCAACCATCAGTTCTTCCTCGCTTCGCGTGCGTATGCGGAAAAGAATCCGAAGATCGTTTCTATCCTGCTCGACGAACTGGACCAGGTTGACCAGTGGAGTAGCAAGAATCTGAAAGAAGTCACCAATATTTTGGCGGCCCAGACCGGCCTCGATCAGCCTAGCGTCGAACTGGCAGCCAAACGTTATTCGTACGGCGTCAAACCGGTGACGGCGGAAGTGATCGCCGAGCAGCAAAAGATTGCGGATGTATTCAGCAATCTGAAACTGATTCCGAAAAAAATCACAGTCAAGGATGCGCTGGTTACGGCCAAGCGTTAAGTAATGCAGCAGGGCGTCAGTCAGCAGGCATGGTTATGACGGCGCCAGTTTGTTTTAAGGAATGAGATCATGAGTTTGAATGTATTTTGGTTTTTGCCGACCCATGGCGACAGTCGTTATCTGGGGACCTCAAAAGGTGCGCGTCAGGTTGATTTCGATTATCTGAAACAGGTCGCGGTATCGGCAGATACGCTGGGTTACGACGGCGTCTTGCTGCCGACCGGCCGTTCGTGCGAAGACGCATGGGTTGCCGCGTCGAGCCTGATCGGTGAAACCAAACAATTGAAATTCCTGGTCGCGGTACGTCCGGGTTTGAGTACCCCGGGCCTGGCCGTGCGCATGGCTGCTACTTTCGATCGTTTGTCGAAGGGCCGTTTGTTGATCAATGTCGTGACCGGTGGCGATCAAGCCGAACTGGAAGCGGATGGCCTGCATGCAAGCCATTCAGAACGTTATGAAATCACTGATGAATTCCTGAAAGTATGGCGCGCCTCCTTGTCTGGTGAGGGCGGTGATGCCGGCTACGATTTCGCAGGCAAGCATATCCAGGTCAAGGGCGCGAAAACCTTGTACCCGCCGGTACAAAAACCATATCCGCCGCTGTACTTCGGCGGCTCCTCACCAGCGGCACATGAATTGGCTGCAGAACAAGTCGATGTCTACCTGACATGGGGTGAACCACCGGCAGCGGTGGCGGAAAAAATTGCCGACATGCGTGCACGTGCGGCCAAACACGGCCGTACCTTGAAGTTTGGCATACGCCTGCACGTGATCGTGCGCGAAACCAATGAAGAGGCATGGAAAGCCGCCGATGAACTGATCAAGTATGTTGACGACGATCTGATCGCACGGGCACAGGCTTCATTCAACAAGATGGATTCGGAAGGCCAGCGCCGCATGGCGGCCTTGCATGGCGGTAAAAAGGACAAGCTTGAAGTGTCGCCTAACTTGTGGGCCGGGGTAGGGCTGGTACGTGGCGGTGCAGGGACTGCATTGGTAGGCGATGCGGAAACGGTGGCCGCACGTATGCAGGAATACGCAGACCTGGGTATCGAAACCTTCATCCTGTCCGGTTACCCGCATCTGGAGGAATCGTATCGTTTTGCCGAACTGGTATTCCCATTGCTGGGCAAGGGCAAGGCACGTTCGGGTGAAGCGGTCTTGACCGGTCCATTCGGCGAAGTCATTTCCAATGACATCCTGCCTAAAGTTTCACAGAGCTAAGGAATTCCCATGAGTGCAGTTCTCCCGACTCTTGCGACTGGCAGTAATACCGGCGGCAAAACAGCATCAAGCTGGCGTGCCAGCGGTTTGAAGAAACTGGTGCCGTGGATCGTGCCGGTCCTGCTGATCAGCGTGTGGCAACTCGCGTCGCAACTTGGCTGGCTCTCGAGCCGTATCTTGCCGGAGCCGTTTGCGGTAGCGAAGGCGACATGGGAGCTGGCACTCTCCGGAGAATTGTGGACGCACGTCAAGGTCAGCCTGTGGCGTGCGACTACCAGCTTTGCAGTTGGCGGCGGATTGGGTTTGTTGCTGGGCTTGCTGACAGGCACATTCAAGACTGCGGAAACGCTGCTGGATACCACGCTGCAAATGATCCGCAATATTCCTGCTCTGGCCCTGATTCCTTTGGTGATCCTGTGGTTCGGCATTGAAGAGACATCGAAGATTTTCCTGGTGGCGGTCGGCGTGTTTTTCCCGGTTTACCTGAATACTTTCCACGGCATACGTTCAGTCGATAAGGGCTTGATCGAAATGGCGAAGAGCTATGGCTTGTCCGGCTGGTCGCTGTATCGCGATGTCATTTTGCCAGGGGCCTTGCCATCGATCCTGGTCGGCGTGCGTTTCTCGCTGGGCCTGGTGTGGGTGTTGTTGATCGTGGCAGAAACGATTTCGGCGCAATCGGGTATCGGTTACATGACGATGAATGCACGCGAATTCCTGCAAACCGATGTGGTGCTGGTCGGCATCCTGCTATACGCATTGCTGGGCAAGCTGGCCGATGTGGTATCGCGCACGCTTGAAGGTTACTGGTTGCGCTGGCATCCGGGTTACCGCCATTAGAACTCATTTCATAAATATCCGTGAGATGCGTTCTTACCAAAAGCGGTGCTGGCAAGGCGTGCGACGCGTCGCATAGTAGCCTATGCGCAAGGAGCACAACGCGGCCAGCGCCGCTTTTGGTAAGAACCCGAAGGGAACGGGCTATTTGGGCGTACTGCTGCGTTGCGCCGCTTGCCAAGGGGACCACCCTTGGCGGCGCGACACGCCTTGCACTACATCCCAAATAGCCGCGTTCGCACTCACGGATATTTGTGAAATGAGTTCTAAGATGGGACAGACCATGCAAATTAATCAGACAGAACAAGCAGCGGTGGCGACTGCGCCGACGGCCGGGCGCGGTATCCGCGTCGCGGTAGAAAATCTCTACAAGTCCTATGCCGGACGTGAGGTGCTGAAGTCGATCGAACTGGTACTGGAGCCGGGCGAGTTTGTCGCCGTAGTGGGTCGTAGCGGTTGCGGCAAAAGTACTTTGTTGCGCCTGATCGCGGAACTGGAAACGGCAGACAGCGGCAAGCTCACTTTCGGTGACGGCAAGACCAAACCGGAAACCCGCATCATGTTTCAGGACTCGCGCCTGTTGCCATGGAAGCGGGTGCTAGACAACGTCGCTCTCGGTTTGCCGAAGAAGGACGATTCGCTCAAGGCCTTGCGGCAAGTCGGGCTGGAAGAACGTGCCGGTGAATGGCCGGCCGTATTGTCCGGTGGTCAGCGTCAGCGTGTCGCGTTGGCGCGTGCACTGGTGCATGACCCTGAATTGTTATTGCTGGATGAGCCACTCGGTGCGCTGGATGCATTGACGCGTATCGAGATGCAGCAATTGATCGAGACCTTGTGGCAAAAGCGTGGTTTCACTGCTTTGCTGGTAACCCACGATGTGCAGGAAGCGATTGCACTGGCCGATCGTGTGGTCCTGATCGAAGACGGTCGTATCACACTGGATGAACGTATCCCGCTGGCGCGACCACGTGCGCGCGGCAATGCCACCTTTGCACAACTGGAAGAACGGATACTGGCGCATGTATTGCAGATTCCGCCTTCCGCGGATGCACAAGATTCTTCCCTGGGCGATGTATCACTGTTGAAAACAGTGAACCAGTTTGCCTGGGCAGTTTGATCTGATTTTTATTTGAATGAATTTTTAACCCACACAAAGGAAACACCATGAGTATCGAAAAAATCAACGCACGCAATCAGTTCAAAGGCAAGATCAGCAACATCATCCTGGGCGACGTCGTATCGGAAGTCGATGTCGAAACACCGGCCGGTATTGTTACCTCGGTCATCACGACACGTTCGGTCAAGGATCTGGAACTGAAGATCGGTACCGAAGTAGTGGCGCTGGTCAAGGCAACCGAAGTATCGATCGCCAAATTGTTATGAACCTAAGGCGCGTCTGAAAGACGTGTCATCGATGCGCCTTCAGATGTCTCCTTGATGATCAAGGAAGAGCAGCATGAGTTTCCCCGCCTTGCAGCAATATTTATCGCGCTTGCACGATGCCCCGCAAGCCGACAGTACCTTGTGGCTCGACCAGCAGGGGCGAGCCCACGGACGCTACTTCAACTCGACGCTGACCAGCGCCTTCCAGCCGATACGCACGCCGGAAACCGGTAGCATCGTAGGTGTGCAGGGCTTCATGCGCAGCTATTCCAGGAACGACACCGGCCTGAGTATCTGGAAACTGCTGGATACCGGTGCCACTGATGAACAATCGGTGGAACTGGATAGACTGTGCCGCTTGCTGCATGCAGTGAATTTTTACCGCCAGCCGGAAATGGCTGATTACGATCTCTACCTCAGCGTACATGCACGCCTGTTGGCAGCAGTCGACAGCAATCACGGCATGTCCTTTCGCCGTGTACTCGATGTACTCGGTTTGCCGCATAAAAAAATCGTTTTGCAATTGCCGCTGATCCAGCCGGACCAGGCCTGGCTGATGAACTATGTCGCTGACAACTATCGGCGCAACGGTTTCCGCCTCGCAGTGAATGCCGCTGATGCACGGCAGGGGCTGGACTTGCTGGAGCAGGTGCAGCCGGATGTGATCAAGGTTGATGTACGGGAAATCACGGATGAAGCCGCTACCCTGGACTTGCTCTGCGTAGCCGGTGAGAAGAATGTGAAGCTGGTTTTCAAACGTGTAGAATCAAGCCAGATTTATGACAAGCTGCGCAAGCTGGGTGCCCAGGCACAACAAACCATACTGGCGCAGGGATATTTGTGGGATCAACCCAAGGCCAGCTTTGCGCAGGATGCAAGCGAGCCGGAAGCAATTGCGACGGCAGGCCAGGAATCATGACCCTTCCTTATTTATCCGATTATCGTGTACTGGTGGTGCCGGGCCTGCATGGCAGTGGCCCCGAACATTGGCAATCACGCTGGGAGCGCCTGTATCCGAGTTTCCAGCGCGTCGTGCAGGATGACTGGTCGCAGCCTGACCTGGCGCGCTGGGCGCAGCGCATGACAGAGGTACTCAGCGAATCGGACCAACCCACATTGATCGTCGCGCACAGCTTCGGTTGCCTGACCACGATGCAGGCGGCCAGCAATGGTCGTTTCGATTTGGCCGGTGCCTTACTGGTAGCGCCGGCAGATCCGGAGAAATTCGGCGTCGACGATATCTTGCGCGATGCACGCCTGCCATGCCCGTCCATCGTCATCGGCAGTAGCAATGATCCTTGGATGGCGAGCAATCGCGCCGCTTACTGGGCCGATGTCTGGGGTTGTGGTTTCCTTAGCGCCGGTGCGCTCGGACATATCAATGCGGAATCCGATCTGGGCGATTGGGAGCAGGGCTTGCGCCAGTTGCAGACACTGCTGGATATGGTGCATCCGAGCTGCAACTGAGGATGGATTTATTTGAAGGTTTGCAGATAAGCCAGCAAGTCGGTGATCTGCTTTTCATCGCTGATACCAAAGAAGCGCATCTTGTTACCCGGTATCACATCATCCGTCGATTTAATGAAGGCGCGTAATTTCGCTTCAGTCCACACCACGCGGGAAGAACTCATCGCCGCCGAATACTTGTAATCCTTCGTCGTTCCCGCCGTGCGTCCGACTATACCGTTGAGCTGTGGTCCAAAGTTGCCGCGGGCGGAAGGCCCGACCTGATGGCAATTTGCACATTTCGCAAACACACGCTTACCGGCGGCGACATCACCCGCTGCATGGCTGGCGGATGCCAGCAATCCAAGTGCTAGCGACAGGAATAATTTCTTGAACATGTTTGATCAGAACCTGACATGCGTGATGGCTGGAACAGCCACCACGCATAGCGGCAATGGAAACGACAGTATTTAAACGATCGTGTCCAAAGCCTTCGACAGGTTTGCTACGGTGCGCTCGATGTTGTGCAGCTTATCGAGGCCGAACAGGCCGACGCGGAAGGATTTGAAGTCAGCGCGTTCATCACATTGCAATGGCACGCCAGCAGCGGTTTGCAAACCGGCTGCGACAAACTTCTTGGCCGACTGGATGCCGTCGTCGTTGGTGTAGCTGACGACCACGCCTGGTGCCTGGAAGCCTTCGGCTGCCACGCTCTTGAAACCCTTGGAGACCAGCAAGGCACGGACCTTGTCGCCCAGTTCCTGTTGCTCGGCGCGGACCTTGTCGAAGCCGTAAGCTGCGGTTTCTTCCATTACACCGCGCAGGATGGTCAATGCATCCGTAGGCATGGTGGTGTGGTAGGCGACTGCACCTTGTTCATACGATTCCATGATTTGCAGCCACTTGCGCAGGTCGCAGGCGAAGCTGGTGCTTTGCGTGGATTCGATTTTTTCACGGGCCAGTGCGCTCAACATGATGAAGGCACAACCAGCGGAAGCGCTCCAGCCTTTTTGCGGTGCGCTGATGAGGACGTCGACGCCGGTCGCTTGCATATCGACCCAGATGGTGCCGGAAGCAATGCAATCGAGTACGAACAAACCGCCGACCGAATGCACTGCATCCGAAACCTGGCGCAGGTAATCGTCCGGCAGCATGATGCCGGAAGCGGTTTCCACGTGCGGCGCAAATACCACTGCCGGTTTTTCCGCTTTGATTGTTGCGACGACTTCAGCGATAGGTGCCGGTGCGAATGGCGCTTGTGCCGAGTCTTCCAACTGACGTGCTTTCAGTACTGTAGTCGCGGCAGGGATGCTGCCGGTGTCCAGGATCTGGGTCCAGCGATAGCTGAACCAGCCATTGCGCAGGATCAGGCATTGCTGCTTGGTAGCGAACTGACGGGCGACCGCTTCCATGCCGAAAGTACCGCTGCCTGGCATGACGATGGCGGACTGCGCCTTGTAGACATGTTTTAAAGTCTTGGAAATGTCACGCATGACGCCCTGGAAGCGTTCGGACATGTGATTGATCGCACGATCTGTGTAGACGACGGAGTATTCAAGAAGACCGTCGGGATCGACGTTGGGTAAGAGACCTGGCACGTTTGCTCCAGCAATAATAAAGAAATTCGGCCTGAACAGGGATTACCTGGCCAGGCCACACATTGAAATACCGAAAAGGGTAGATTTTACCAAAGTCGGGCGTCCAACTCCGGGTAAAGCTCAGAATGTCCGCCGAATTGCCACTTAATTATCTATTTGGCATGTCGGAATGCTAATCCGGCGGAATTCAGTTTTATGCCGCAGGCTTCTCACCCAAGGCGATATCGACTGTCATTTCATGGGCCAGTGCGCCCAGTTCCTGACGCAGCTCATCGATGGACAGCTTGCCCGGGACCAGCAGGTGCGCGCCGATTTTGAAGGTTTGCTTGCCGGAGACGCCGCTGCGTACGATTTCAGTGTGGATGCTCTCGATGCTGATATTGCGCTCGGCCAGCATCTTGGTCAGGCTGCTGACGATGCCGACGCGGTCGTCGCCGACCAGTTCGAGCTCGACACTCTTGATCGAATCGGACAGATTTGCACCATCGCTCTTCGCCACGACCACTTGCAGGCCGCTGGAATCCAGGCTGCGCAATGCGTTGGTCAAGGCATCGGCGTTTTCGCGTGGCACTTCGAAGTGCACCATACCGGCGAACTCACCTGCCAGGCGTGTCATGCGGCTGGCGGCCCAGTTCGCGCCGTAGCGTTCTGCACGTTCTGCCAGCGAGCGCACGATGCCGTGACGGTCAGTACCGACGATGGAAACGATAAGGGAAACTGTGTTGGATTCGACTTCTTCCGCCAGCACCACCGAGCGACGGATCATCGGTGCCTTGGTTGCGAAGCGCTGGTCTTGCTCAAACGCTGGCAGTGCATTGTGTTCAGCCGCGTAATGGATGACCTGGCTCAACAGTTTCAGGCCCATAGGTGCGAGTGCACGCTCCCACAGTTCACGTGCGCTTTCACCTTTTTCAACGAAGCACCAGTCTTGCGCGGCAATCGCACCGGCATCCCAGCCATCGGCCAGGTGATAGATGGAGCCCCCGGCGATAGGGTCGCCTTCGAGGATGGTCCATTCGACTGCAGCAATGCCACGGTGTCTAGGCAAAAGGGATGGGTGATAACCGATACCGCCGAGGCGTGCGCGGGCCAGTGCTTCATCGCTGACGCGGGCATGGGTGTGGGCGGCGAGGATGACGTCGGTACCTTCTGCGATTGCTTCGCCCGGGACAAAGCGCGGGTTTTCCATCACATGCAGCGGTACACCGGCAGCGCGCGCAGCTTGTGCCAGGCGGTCATCTTCCGACGGCGCGACGACGCTGGTGAATTCGATACCTTCTTCCTTGCGCAGCGTCTCAAATACCAAGGCGCCGAAATAGCGCGAACCTACCAATGCACATTTCATTTTTATCTATCCCTCAATTTATTTAAAACCGTTAAATACAAATTTGAAACCCGGCGTGCAAGGTGTGATGCACTGCCTTTAAAACTAGCGCTATACGCTAGCCATATGACGATATGAACTTGTGCCCGAGACTGCCTGATCGCCCGGAAACATGCGGCGCACCGGGACCGGAACAGGATGCTTGCAGGTACTGAATTTACAGCGAATTTGCAGCATCTAGCGCGCAAGGATACCAGAAAGGCAGCACCGACCAGCCAGCTTCCGCTTGGCCGGACGGCGGCCAGGCTTATGATTTTTTCCCTTTTGCAAACGAGGCTACAGGCTCCCGTGCCTGTGCAATAAAGGCCTGCAGGTAGTCGGTATCGAGGTCGGCTTCACGCGCGCCGAGGAAAATCTGTTTGGCGATACCGTCCGGTCCCAGGCGTACCGGTACGACGTCCATTTTGCTGGCGTACTCTTGCACCAGCCAGCGTGGCAATGCCGCCACTCCACGGCCGCTGGCCACCATTTGCAGCATGATGTCGGTCGTCTCTATGGTCTTGTGGCGCCGGGGTGTGATGCCTGCCGGCAGCAGGAACTGGTTGTAAATATCCAGCCGGTCGGTTGCCACCGGATAAGTGATCAGGACTTCGCTCATCAGCTGTTCCGGTTCGACATGCTTCACCTTCGCCAGCGCGTGCTTACGCGGTACCACCAGTACTTGTTCATAGTCGAATACAGGTTCGAAGTGCAGGCCGGGTTTGTACAGCGGGTCCGGTGTGACCAGCAAATCGATTTCATATGCAAACAAGGCGCCGATGCCACCGAACTGGAATTTCTGCTTCACGTCGACATCGACATCCGGCCAGGCCGTGAGGTAAGGCGACACCACTTTCAGCAACCATTGATAGCAAGGGTGGCATTCCATACCTATGCGCAAGGCACCGCGTTCACCTTGCGAAAACTGGCGCAGCCGTTCTTCGGCCAGCGTCAGCTGCGGCAGCACGCGATTGGCAACCGCCAGCAAGTATTGCCCGGCTTGCGTCAGGCGCAACGCACGTCCCTCGCGCACCCAGATGTCGGTGCCGAGTTGCTGTTCCAGTTTTTTCATACTGTGGCTCAGTGCGGATTGTGTGACGTGCAGAACGTTGGCGGCACCGGTCAGGGAACCTTGTTTTTCTACTTCGAGGACGACGGCGAGGTGGATGCGCTCTAACATGGGCCTAATTCAATGCATGAGTGAAATTCATGTATGTCTGAGATAATACCATTTTACTTCATGGATTGCGCGGCCTACCATGTTTGTTCTTGTTTTTTGGAGCGAACGAATGACCACCATACATAACCTGGGCTTTCCGCGTATCGGCGCAAAGCGTGAATTGAAATTTGCACTCGAATCCTACTGGAAGGGCGAGTCTACACGCGACGCCCTGAAAGATCTGGGCGCGCAACTGCGCAAGCGCCATTGGGATAACCAGGCAGGCCTGGATTTCGTTCCGGTCGGCGATTTCGCGTTCTACGATCAAATGCTCGACATGAGCTTCACTCTCGGCAACCTGCCGGAACGTGTACGTGGTTTCCACGGTGACACGCTGGACAACTACTTCCGCGTTGCACGTGGCCGTTCCGCACAAGGCGCGGAAGACCATGGCACATGCTGTGGCGGTGTTGCTGCCGGCGAAATGACGAAGTGGTTCGATACCAACTATCACTACATCGTGCCGGAATTCACAGCTGCAACCGAATTCAAGCTCGATACCACGCGTTTGCTGGAGCAGCTGGCAGAAGCCAAGGCGCAAGGCGTGAAGGCGAAGCCGGTCATCATCGGCCCTATCACTTACCTGGCGCAAGGCAAGGCCAAGGACGATTTGTACAAACTCGCTTTGTTGCCACGTTTGTTGCCGGTGTATGCGCAATTGCTGGATGCTTTGGCCGCGCAAGGTGTGGAATGGGTGCAGATCGACGAACCTATCCTCGTTACCGAACTGGACACTGATTGGCAAAACGCTTTCAAGGCTGCCTACGAGCAGTTGAAAAACAGCCGCGTCAAATTGTTGCTGGCGACTTACTTTGGACAATTGCTGGAAAACCGTGCACTGGCCGCCAGCCTGCCGGTTGCAGGTTTGCACGTCGATGCCATCAATGGTCGTGATGATGTATTGCCGCTGATCGATTTGCTGTCCGCCGACAAAGTATTGTCGCTGGGTGTGATCAATGGTCGCAACATCTGGAAAACCGATCTGACTGCCGTGCTGGATTGGATAGAGCCGTTGGCGAAACGCCTGGGTGAGCGCTTGTGGGTTGCACCGTCGTGCTCCCTGTTGCACGTGCCGGTCGATCTGAACAGCGAACAAAAGCTGGATGCAGAGATCAAGTCCTGGCTTGCCTATGCGATCCAGAAACTGGATGAATTGCGTGTATTGGGTAAAGCACTGCGTAGCGGGCGTGATTCGGTTAAAGCAGAGTTGGCTGAGAATAAGGCAGCACTGGCAGCACGCCGTGCGTCGCCACGTGTCAACAATCCGGCAGTGCAGGCAGCTATCGCCAAGATCGATGCAGGCTTGGGCAAACGTGACAACACTTACGCATTGCGTGCGAAGAAACAGGCTGCATTGCTTAAGTTGCCGGCATACCCGACCACGACTATCGGTTCCTTCCCGCAGACCGCCGAGATTCGCCATGCACGTAGCGAATTCAAGGCCGGCCGCCTGGACAATGCGAGCTATAAAACTGCAATGCAGGCTGAGATCGAGCGCAGCGTACGTGAACAGGAAACACTGGGCCTGGACGTGCTGGTGCACGGTGAAGCAGAGCGTAATGACATGGTTGAATACTTTGGTGAACAACTGCAAGGCTATGCCTTCAGCCAGTTCGGCTGGGTACAATCCTACGGCTCGCGTTGCGTGAAACCGCCTATCCTGTTCGGTGACATCAGCCGTCCGCAAGCGATGACAGTTGAATGGAGCACTTACGCCCAATCCCTGACCAAGAAGCCAATGAAGGGCATGCTTACCGGTCCGGTGACGATGCTGAACTGGTCTTTCGTGCGTGATGATCAGCCGCGTTCGGTTTCATGCAAACAGTTGGCGCTGGCTATTCGCGAAGAAGTCTTGGACCTGGAAAAAGCCGGTGTGCACGTGATCCAGATTGATGAAGCTGCACTGCGTGAAGGTTTACCGCTGCGTAAATCGCAATGGCAGGAATATCTGGACTGGGCGGTGGAATCGTTCCGTATCACGGCCAATGGCGTGGAAGATGAAACACAAATCCATACCCATATGTGCTATTCGGAGTTCAATGACATCATCGCGTCGATCGCCGATATGGATGCCGACGTAATCACGATCGAAACATCGCGTTCGGATATGGAGTTGCTGGATGCGTTTGATAACTTCAACTATCCGAATGAGATCGGCCCTGGTGTGTATGACATTCACTCGCCTAACATTCCGACCCAGGAGCACATGGTGCAACTGATGAAGAAAGCGGCAGAACGTGTCCCTGCGGAGCGCCTGTGGGTCAATCCGGATTGCGGTTTGAAAACACGTCAATGGGCGGAAGTCTTGCCGGCACTGAACAATATGGTGGCAGCAGCCAAGACCCTGCGTCAATCAGCCTGATTGTCTGCAAGAGTAAAAAGCCCGCTTTTCAGCGGGCTTTTTTATTTGCGTCGTCGGCGATTTGCAGATGTTGGCAAATGGCAAGGGTGGGATTTCCTGTCATATACAAATTTAATGACGGGTTTCTCATTCAAATTTGTGCAGACAATATAAGATGTCGATGTCTACTCAGTGCGTCGAGTACCAGAAATTGTGCCGAAACCGCCGCTTATGAGAACTCTGCAGCTTCTTGCCAGTCAGATATCTCATATTGGTTTTGCATAATAAAAAGGAGTCTTTCATGAATTTCCCCCACGGTCTTCGCCTTGCTTGCTTTGCTGCAATAACGAGTCTTGCCTTTCAGGCGCATGCTGAAAGCCTGCCTTCATCGGCTTCGAGTGCAGGTTCGGCTTCCAGCGGCAGTGTCTCCGCTTCGCTGCATGAATCCAGCGATAGTTCGAGTAAGGATGACAAGCGCGCCGATGGCGATTACCGCATCATCGATGTGGCTGAAGCGCCGGAGCGTGGTGATTTTCGTCGTGTAACGATGCAGGCTGATGAAACGCAGCAACGCATCGTGCTCGACCTGCCGGTCAATATCCTGGACAAGCAGGGCCTCGGCCGTGGTGACTTGGTATATGCACAGCATCGCGTGTATGGCCTCGAGTTCGCCCGTAGCGATACGCGCGAAGCTTTCTATCTGGTACTTGCCGACAAATGGCATGAAGAACTCGCGCCGCGTATTGTCGGTCTGTGAGGTTTAGGCAATTCTTTTACTCTTCGCTGACGGTTGCGGTCTTTACCGCAGCCGGTGCGGCACACGCCGCTTCCGGCTCGTCAGCCGCCTCCAATTTCTGTGATCGCGCGCATCAACTCACGGCCGGACAGCAGGATCGCATATTGCGTTTCGCGGCTGTCGTGCGCGAGGAATTGGCACTTGCCAACACGGATACCGTCCTGATCAGCCGCTCCGGCCTCGACCTGTCACGCTTTAATATTCGTTATTCGCATGCCGCCATTGCCTGGCGCGATGAAGACAAAGTGTGGACTGCTCGCCAGCTTTACTATGCCTGTGAAGAAGAACGTCCGCGCATTTACGACCAGGGCATGGCGGGGTTTGCGATGGGCATCGATAATCCTGCGCTGGGCTATATTTCCATCGTCAAGGTTCCGGCCGAAGCGGCACAAATGCTGAAGGAAGCGGCGCTGGACAAGCAACGCGTATTGCGTTTGCTGGCGGCGACCTATAGTGCAAATGCCTATGCCTACGGCCTCAACTATCAGAACTGCAATCAGTGGGTGATGGAAACCATGGCGGCCGGCTGGGGACATCTGGACGATGGCGCAGACTTGCGCAAGCGTGCACAGCTTTGGTTGCAGCAGGCGCATTACGCGCCGGAGCCGACACCTGTTAACTCACACTGGCTGATGTTTGCATCGAGCTTCGTTCCGCTGCTGCATCTGGATGATCATCCGGCCGAAGACCGCTATGCGCTGAAGTTGAAAATCAGTTTGCCGTCGACGGTGGAAACCTTCGTCCATGAGCAATACCCCAGCAGTGAGCGCGTGGAAATCTGCCATGACGGCAAGCAGGTTGTCGTGCATCGCGGCTGGACCCCGATTGCCGATGGTTGCGTGCCGGGCGAGGGTGACCGCGTGGTTCCGCTTGACGGCTAATATTACCCACGCCTTTTCTTGGTTCTATGCATATCCTCATTACCGGCGCTGCCGGCTCCGGCACTTCCACGCTTGCAGCAGCATTGGCTGAAGCCACCCATGCGACTTTCATTGAAACCGATGATTACTTTTGGCTGCCCAGCGATCCACCCTATCAACACAAGCGCGCAGAAGCTGAACGTGGCGGCGTCTTGTTGCAGGATATCCGCAGCAAGCCAGACGCCGTCGTTGCGGGTTCGCTGATCGGCTGGGGGCAGGAGCTGGAAGATGTTTTCGACCTGGTGGTTTTCCTGTACATCCCGACCGAACTCAGGCTGGCACGCCTCAAGCTACGCGAAGAACACCGCTTCGGTAAGGCTGATCCGGAATTCCTTGCCTGGGCCGCGCAATATGACGAAGGCACGGCTGAAGGTCGCAGCCTGGAACGCCACAGGCAATGGTTGGGTATGCGAAAGTGCACGGTGCTGTACCTGGAAGGTGACCTTACTACGGAAGAGCGCTTGCAGCGGGTGCTTGCGCTACGCCATTCGCACGACTACAACACATTCGCCGCAAAACATTGACGCTGTACCAGCCGCACTGGAATAATGAGAACAGTTCTCAACTAGACCAGCCAGCCCCGCCTTTGTGCCGCCAGCCAATTTAATGATGCTTAGTGCATCTGCCCTGGAGCATGTCGTGCATACCGCAAGTTCTTCTGATTCGCTTACCCGGCTCTACAGTGACCATCACGGATGGCTGAAGGCTTGGTTGCGTAAAAAAACCGGCTGTCCACACAATGCGGCGGATCTGGCGCATGACACTTATATGCGTGTGATCGAAACGCGCAATGCGGTCGAGATCGATACCCCGCGTGCCTTTTTGACCACCATCGCCAAGCGCGTCCTCGCCAGTTATTTCCGTCACCTCGAAGTCGAGCGTGCTTATCTCGATAGCATTGCCGATCTGCCCGAGCCTTTGGTGCCGTCACTGGAAACGCAAGCCATCGTGATTGAAACCCTGCTTGAAATCGATCGCATCCTCGACGGTTTGCCAGCCAAGGTCAGGACGGCTTTCCTGTGGGCGCAGATTGACGGCATGCCTTATGCCGAGATTGCGGAACGCCTGGATGTCTCCCTCAGTTCCGTCAAGCAGTACATGGCACGTGCGATACGCCAGATTTATTTTCCTGGCGCGCAAGCCTGATTGTCGACACAAAACTCATGCCTGAATCAAACACCGCAACACTCAATCCGCAAGTCATCGATAAAGCTGTCGAATGGCTGGTGCATCTGTGGTCGGGCAGCGCCGACTCGGATAGTCGCGCCGCATGGCAGAAATGGCGCGCGGCAGATCCGGAACATGAACGTGCGTGGTTGCATATTGAAGACGTCAACCAGCAATTGCGCGGGCGTATGAATGGCGTGTCTGCCGACACCGCGATAGCGAGCATTGCGCAGCCGGCTTCGCGCAGCCGCCGTAAAGCGCTCAAGACTTTCTCTGCTGTTGTGACCGTGGGTACCGCCGCATGGTTGTCATCAGAAACCATGTTGTGGAAAACCCTCAGCAGTGAAATACGCACCGCGACCGGCGAGCAGCTCAATTTCAAGCTGACTGATGGTACGCAGCTGGAGCTCAATACCGATACCGCAGTGAATGTGCGCTATGACTCGGCCTTGCGCCTGGTGCAACTGGTGCGTGGCGAATTATTGATCACCACTGCCAAAGATAGTGCATCACCGGCACGTCCTTTCATGGCGGAAACCGCTGCCGGCCGCATCCTTGCGCTGGGTACAAAGTTTACGGTGCGACACGATGGCGATATTAGCCAGGTAGCAGTATTGGAAGGAGCGGTGGAATTAATCCCTGCCAATAAGCCGGGGCAGGTAGTGCGGCTGGATGCGGGACAGGCAGGCAGCTTCAACGCCGAAGGCGTGGTGACGCCGCCACACGCCATTAGTGCACAGGCCGCATGGACCGAGGGTGTGCTGATTGCATCTGATATGCGGCTCGATGATTTTATTGCAGAGCTGAAGCGTTATCGTCCCGGCCATCTGTCGTGCGATCCGGCCAGCGCTAGTTTGCGCCTGTCCGGCGTATTTCCGTTGAATGATATGCAAAAGATACTGACTTCCCTGACTGAAGTATTACCGGTACGGGTGCAAACATTTACCAGGTACTGGACGCGGATAGTGCCGGCAGGGCCGGTGGATACGGCAGCCTCATGATCGTTTAAAAATATTTCAATTAATTTCTGTACCTTTTCCCGAGCAGCGCGACAACAGAGATAAGAACACTCCATTGACGCAAGAAAAGGTAACCATGAAATTCGCTACAAAGAGCCGTCACGGCACTCTTTACCTCGCTGCACCATTGAAACTTCAACCATTGGCCCACTCGGTGCGCCTCGCCGTATTCAGGATGGCGGCGGTAGCACTCGCTTTAGGCACCCTTGCGGCCAGCACCGCAGCGTTGGCGCAAACCGCGCAAGCCAGTCCGGCCAGCAAACGTTACAACATTCCGGCCGGATCGCTGGAGGCTGCCTTGACCTCGTTTGCCAAGACCTCGGGTGTGTTGCTGGTTTATCCGCCGGCGCTGGTAGAAGGCCTGAACAGCCCGGGTTTGCAGGGCGAGTTCGGCATCAATGATGGCGTTGCCAGGATCCTGCAGGGCAGTAATCTCGAAATCGTTAATAACGGCAGCGGTAAATACACATTGAAGAAGCAAACGACACCTGATAGCGGCTTGCTGCCGGCGGTTACGGTGCTGGCGGTAAATGAAAGCTATACACAGTCCTTGCAGGGGGAAGGCAAAGCGGCCGATGGCTATCGCACAAGGTCGGTATCGTCGATGGGCGCACTGGGCAATATGGATTTGCTTGATTCGCCGTTTTCCGTCAACGTCGTATCGCAAGAGTTAATAAAAAATATCCAGGCACAATCGCCTGACGATGTGTACAAAATCAGTCCATCCACCTTGTCGCAAACACCGCAAGGCAGTGGCTGGGCGCCAATGGTGAAGATACGCGGCTTCGGTAGTTACGATCGTGCCGAAGATGGCCTGCGCCGTTCATATGGCTTTGCAGTGTCAATGGAAGACAAAGAGCGCGTCGAAGTGCTGAATGGTCTTTCCGGCTTCCTGTTTGGTGCAGCGTCGCCTGGCGGCATGGTGAACTATGTGAACAAGCGTCCCACCAAAGATCGTCTGAACAGCATTACGGTTGGTAATTACGGAGGCAGCCAGAACTACATCCACGGTGACTTCGGTGGTTCGTTCGACGCCGACGGCAAGATCGGCTATCGCGTCAACCTCGTACGCCAGGATGGCGAGACCGCAGTCGATGATCAAAAGATAGACCGGACGCTGGCGAGTGTGGCGCTGGACTTCAATATTACGAATCGGTTCAAGGTCGAGCTCGGTGGCTCCTACAGCGACTACAAGATGCAGGCACCCACTGCCTATTGGTTCTTTGAAGAAGGGGTGCCGCGCATCAAGGCACCGGACTCGAGCAAGAACTGGAGCCAGCCATGGATCCGGGATGAGATGGAAACCAGGAAATTAATGGCCAAGGCGACTTTCGAGGCCAACGAACATCTTACTTTGCGTGTGGCATATATACGCGAGGATCAGGATCGGCCCAAGCAGGATCACACCATGAATTCTGTCAGCTCGCCGACCGGATACTCACAGATCCGCATCCATTCCGGTTACTCCAAAACGGAATCCGAAAGCAAGCAGGCACTCGCCGATCTCTCTTTCGCTACAGGATCAATCAGTCATAAGGTAACGTTGGGTTATTTTGGATATACCGATAGCCAATGGCAGACTTCCTATTCCCCGAACACTGGCTGGCAGGGGCCCTATGGCTTCGGCACGCCTACGCATGTAGCACAACCAGTGTGGCCGGCGGTTCCGCCAAACTCCATGTACTACGCCAGCCGCACCACCAATGACAATTTTATGATCGGTGACCTGGTGAAATTCAATGATCAATGGTCTGCCCTGGTGGGAGTCAATCGCAGCACGATCAAGACCATAGGCCGGGAGCCGGATGGTAGCACCAACGTCGAACAGCCAGACTATAAGCGCTCACGCAATTCACCCAGCGCATCGCTGATATTCAAGCCGGTGCCATGGCTGACAACCTACGCTACTTATATTGAAGGTTTGGAGCAAGGAGGCACAGCACCCCTGACCGCGACCAATCAGCTGGCGATCATGCCACCGATGCAAAGCAAGCAAAAAGAAATCGGCGTGAAGGCGGAGCTGGGTGGCGTACTCCTAAGTGGCGCACTGTTCGATATTGAGAAGGCTAATGAATTCACTGACGCGAGCGGTACTTACCGCCAGGATGGCAAGCAGCGCAATCGAGGTGCCGAAGTATCGGCATTCGGTAAACTGACTAATGCATGGAGTGTGGTGGGCGGCGTGACCATGCTGACAGCGAAAGTCGAGGGCGGCGAGTTTGATGGTGGTGCGCCGGCAAATGTGCCGAAGATGCTGGCCAAGCTGTATTCGGAATATGCATTGCCCTGGGTGACGGGTTTGAGCGTGAGCGGCGGCGTTTATCATGTCGGAAAACAGTGGTCATCCGAGACGAATACCAGTCGCTTGCCTGCATATACGACAGTTGACCTGGGTATGCGCTATGTTACGCAGGTATCAGGTCGTCCATTGACGCTACGCCTGAATGTCAACAACGTAGCTGATCGTGATTACTGGCTTAACAGCTACTACCTGGGTACTCCGCGCAGTGTAGCGTTCTCGGCACAGATGCCGTTTTAAATCAGAAGCTGTTTATGTGGGTCGGGCACCGCATGCTGCCCGACCCACATTCGCGAGAGTGACGCACAGTCAGTGCTTCTATTTTTTTTCAGTCGCGAAATACAATAGGCCGATCACCGGCAACGATAGTCCAACCCGCGACGCCAGTTCCCAGCCGCCATGTGCATAAGCCCATGCGCCAACCGAAGAACCAATCGCGTTGCCGAAGTACCAGATAATCATGTGCACGCTACTGGCCAATATCCGGCTTAACAATACTCCTGTGATTGTGGAAATGCCAACTATCGCGGTATGGAGATGCTAGGAATTACTTTGCGACAAGGACATGCCTGTGTGTAAACTGTCGCCTTACTCATTTTTAACAGAACCATGACCACCAACATTACCGTCAATGATGAACTGAAGGCTTATATTGATCCACTGACCAGCGACGAATATGCAGCGCTGGAACGCAGCTTGCTAGCGGAAGGTTGCCGTGATGCACTGGTGCTGTGGGGTGAGCTGTTGATCGATGGTCACAATCGCTACGGTATCTGCCAGAAGCATGGCATCAGCTTTAATACGGTCCAAAACGCAACCTTCAAATCGATGGATGATGTCCACCTCTGGATGATTGATAATCATCTGGGACGGCGCAGCGTATCGGACTTCCAGCGCGGTGTGCTGGCTTTGCGCAAGAAGGAAATCCTATCGACGCGTGTGGCGCAATCGAAAGAGGCAGCGACAACAACGGATGCGGAAGCAGCCACGCCACCTGCAGATGAACCGGCGCTGACACGTGACGTGATTGCGCGCGCCGCGCGCGTCAGCAGCGTGACACTGGGACAAATCGAAAAGATCCAGAAAACCGCGACTCCTGAATTGGTCAATGCGGTGAAGACCGGCGTGGTGTCGATTAATGCCGCTGCCGTGATTTCATCGTTGCCGGAAGAACAGCAGAAAGAAGCAGTGGCCGGCGGCAAGAAGGAATTGCGTCAGGTCGCGCGCCAGGTACGTGAAGCCAGGTTGCCGCCGAAACCGGAGCCGGTCCCGCCGCCGGCCGATGCAACGCCGGACCAGATCACCATTCATAAATTGAATTTGCAGATCATCGAACTGAACGAAGAGCGCGATCAATTGAAAAAGAAAGTGCAGCACCTGACTATCGCGCTTGCAGAGGCACGTGGCGCGCAGTAAAGCTGCCTTCGGGTGAGGTTCTTTTGAACTAAGCGATAATACGGGTCAGCTAAAAGCCGGGGAGAAGCACCAGTGTCATCAGTCTTGTTGATCGACGATCATGCAATGTTCCGCGAGGGACTGACACTGGCATTGACGCAGGCTGATCCGACGCTGCACATCCATTGCGTTGCCAGCGGCAATGAAGCCCTGCAGTTATTGGAAACTGAAACAGCCATCAGCACTGCCATGATGGATTACTACCTGCCCGATATCGGCGGCGGCGCTTTGCTGCAACGCTTGCGGCAACTGCGCCCCGGGCTGCGCATACTCGCACTGTCGGCTTCGGAAGATCCGGACGATGTGCGGCATGCGTTGGCCAGTGGCGCCCATGGCTTCATTCATAAATCGGCGGACAGCAAAACCTTGTTCGCTGCATTGACCAGCGTGATGCAGGGGCATGGCTACCTGCCGCCTGCATTTAGCCACCTGGATACGCAGGATGGTGGCAGTAACGATGATGCATCCCTGTTGAGCCGGCTCACGCCGCGCCAGATGGAAGTATTGCGCCTGATGTGTGATGGTTTGCGTAACGGTGAAATCGCCACACAATTGGGCATGACGGAAAAAACCGTGAAAGCCCATGTCAGCGCCGTCCTGTCCGGCCTCGATGTCCTCAACCGCACGCAGGCGACCGTGGTGGCGCGGCGCGCGGGCTTGCTGGGCAAACCGCGCTAACTGCTTACCGCAGCGTTTATCCGCAACTGCTTGTTGCAAAAATACTCACAATACCATTTGGTCCGCATGAGACTTTAGTCCAATGTGGATACAGGGAAAGTTTCCTATCATGCCTGCACTTACAGCAATCGAGCGAGGCCGGCATGAACCATATCTACCGCGTGATCAGGAGCAGGACCCACGGTGCATTAATCGCCGTCTCCGAACTGTCTGCCGGCGGCAGGCGTAACAAGCGTCGCAGTGCGCGACGCCTGGCGGCACTCCTGTCCGGCCTGCTACCGGCAGCGCTGGCCTGTGCAGCGCCGGTCGGTGGCGAAGTGAGCGCGGGCAGCGGCACTATTTCTCAAAGCGGCAATACCACCACCATCCAGCAAAACAGCGATCGCCTAGCGCTCAACTGGAACAGCTTCAATATCGGCGCGAATGAGAGCGTGCGCTTCAACCAGCCCGGTGCGCATGCGATTGCACTCAATCGTGTGCTGGGCCAGGACCCGTCAAAAATCCTCGGCAACCTGTCAGCCAACGGCCAGGTATTTATCCTGAATCCAAATGGCGTCCTGTTCGGCAACGGTGCGCAAGTCAATGTCGGTGGTCTGGTCGCAACGACCATGAAGCTGAGTGACAGCGACTTCATGAACAGCAATGGCAAGTACGTATTTACACCGGGCGGCGTGGCCGGAGCCAGTGTAGTGAACCAGGGTGAGATTACAGCTAACGGTGGCTATATTGCCTTGCTGGCACCGAAAGTCATTAATGAAGGAAAACTTATTGCAGATGGCGGCAATGTGACGCTGGCAGCCGGTCAGGAAATGACCCTGACACTGGCAGCGCATAATTTGCTGACCTTGAGCATAGACCAGGGCGCGGTGGATGCGCTGGCCGCCAACCATCACCTGATCCAGGCGGACGGTGGCGTGGTACTGCTGAGCAGCAAAGGGCAGGACGCGGTGTTGTCCGGCGTGGTCAACAACACGGGCGTCATTCAGGCACGCACAGTCAGCAATCAAAATGGTGAAATCCGCTTGATGGCGCATGGCGGTACCGCATTGGTCGACGGCACACTGGATGCGTCCGCCACAGCTGGTGGCAATGGCGGCTTCATCGATACGTCCGGCGGCAAGGTCAAGATCGCAGACAGCGTGCAAGTCACGACAACAGCAACGCATGGCAAGACCGGCATGTGGCTGATAGACCCGAACGACTTCGTCATCGCCAACAGCGGCGGCGACATTGCTGCCACTAGCCTGAGCAGCTTGTTGGGCGGCACCAATATAACGTTCAAGACCGTTACTGATGGTCATGCCGGTAATGGCGACATCTTTGTCAATGATGCTGTGAGCTGGAACTCGGGGAATACCCTGACGCTGGAAGCAGAGCGCAATATCAACCTGAATGCCGCGATCAATGCAGGACAGGGCGGTTTGACACTGAATGCGGTTAATACCATCAGCGCACCGGCAGCGGTGAACGTCAAAACCTTCACACTGAATGGTGGCAACTGGATACAAAACAGCAGCAATCTGGCTGCCTTCAGCGCGCAGGATTTCCGTATCAATAGCGGCAGCTTCCTGCGTGCGGCAGGTGGTGACGGCAGCAGTGCAAATGCTTACAAAATCACCGATGTCTATGGCTTGCAAGGTGTAGGCAGCAGTGCGGCTTTGCTGGCGGGCAGTTATCGGCTGATGAATGATATCGAAGCAGGCGGTACCGCAGGATGGAATAGTGGCGCAGGCTTTGTACCGATTGGTAATGGCGTAGATTCTTTCAAAGGTAATTTCGATGGGCAGGGACACGTCGTCGCGAATATGACGATCAATCGCCTGGCGCAGCAATATGTCGGTCTCTTTGGTCAGGTGGAAGGCGGCACCCTCAGCAATATCGGTGTCATAGGCGGTAGCTTTGTTGGTGCCGGTTATGTCGGGCCGTTGGCTGGTTCCTTGCTGGATGCGCATGTCTACAATGCCCATGGCACCGGCAATGCCAGTGGTAATGCCGGTGGCAGTGATTTCGTCGGCGGCCTGGTCGGCGTCAATTATCACAACAGCAGTATCACGAAATCCTTCGCCACCGGTTCGGTGAGCGGCATCAATAATGTGGGCGGCCTGGTCGGCTGGAACTACGGCCAGATCATCCAGGCGTATGCGAGCGGGAATGTAAATGGACAGCAGGGTGTGGGTGGCCTGGTCGGACTGAATGACGGTGGCCATATCAGCAACGCTTATGCGAGCGGTGCGGTCAGTGGCATGAATGGCATCGGCGGCCTGATAGGCAATATGCAAAATGGCGGGCGCATCAGCAATACATATGCAAGCGGTGCGGTCAGCGGCAGCGGCGGCAATGTCGGCGGACTTGCCGGCAGCAATACGGTCCTGATACCAGGCGACGCCCTCGCCATCGTTGATGCCAGCTATTGGAATACGCAAACCTCGGGACAAGCAAGCAGTGCCGGCGGCGAAGGTCGGACTACCCAGGAAATGCAGGGTAATGGCGGTGCGCGTCCAACCTTCGTCGGTTGGGATTTTGCGAATGTCTGGAAAAGTGTCGGCACTGGCCCGGTTTTCCAATGGCACTTCATTCCACAAACAGGAGTACTCACTCCCAATACCAATAATCCTGCTTTGTCCGAAAGCGTCAACGCAATACACGCAACGACACTGGGCGTTCTTAAACAAATAGCCGACATCGCCGATTACATGGATTCCCTGATTAAGTCGAGCGATACCAAGCTCATCGAATCCATCGTGAAGGACAAGGCAACGATTGATGCCGAAAATGACGCGTTTATCGCGCAGCAGAAGGCAAAGATAAACGCTGCGGCAGGTGACACCGATGTTTCACAAATGTCTCCGGCTGCCGTCGAAGCATTCAATAAACTTATGAGCGAATTTACTAAGTTGCTCGAAGATCTTACGAAGAAGGCGAAGGCGGATAGCAAAGTAGATCCGGCTACTGTACAGGCCAGGATTGACGCTATCAATAATACACTCAGTGATGTTGCGAGCAAGCTGGATTTGAACCAAGTCGCGCCTCTGGATAAACCTTTGGATGCAACAGCAACGGCAGCCAAAGAAAACGCACAGGCAAGGCTGGAGGCGGATAAAAAAGCCGGCGCCGGTGATACAAATGCCAAGGATACAGCGCTACAAAAATTCCAGGAAGCGATGGCGAAAGCAAAAGCTGAAAATGACGCAAAAGCGGCGCAGTCAGCCGCTGATAAAGGACAAACAAGTGGTGAGCGAGTGGCAGCCGCCACGCAGGAGGCTAGCGCACTTGTGGATGCGGCCAAGCAAAAGATGCAGGATGCGGTGAAGGATGGAACGGATGCCGTTGCAAATGGTGCGGGCAGTTTGTCATCTGCGGCAAGGATAGCCGCAGTGGCCAAGGCCGCCACAGGACTTGCCGATGACAAATCTGCGGCAGCGACTAATCCACGCAATGGCGTCAGGCCTAGCCTGCGCGATGTGTTACCGAGCTCTGGCGGAGCGCGGCCAAATACCCCCGCTACAGCGGCCAATCAGCAGACATTTACCAACAGTCAGGAGTTGCAAAAATTCGGCGCTGAGGCCATGGTGCATATCGGACAACTCACGAACAAAATTGCCGAGCTATTGGGCGATAGCAGGGCGGCCACAAATTCCGCTTCCAAGCGATGAAATACATGGTTTCACCAGCTCAACCTGAGTATTACCCAAAATGAAGAAAGCCAGCATGTCGTCTTGCCGTAGCGCTACGCCGTCCCTGCTTGTCCTGGCCTTGTACCTGGGCAGCACCTTTACTACCGCCGCTGTCGCACAATTGATACCGAATGCCGGCAGCACCTTGCGCGAATCGCAGCAATCGGCACCGGCCTTGCCCATGCCTGCGACGGGCACTATCCAGTTGCCACCGGAGCCGGCGGCACCGGTGCCGACGGTTGATAGCATACGCTTCCAGGTCCAGGCGTTTCGCATCAGCGGGAATCAGTCCATAGATAGCGCGCTGCTGTTGCCGCTGGTGCAGGATGTCACCGGCGCCGAGCGCAGCCTGGGTGAACTGGAGCAGGCTGCGTCACGCATCACGGCCTACTATCGTGAACATGGTTATCTGGTGGCGCGTGCTTATATTCCGGCACAGGATATCCAGAATGGTGTGGTGGAGATCGCCGTGCTGGAAGGTCATTACGATAAGGTCAGGCTGGACAATCAGTCCGGTTTTTCCGATGCCATCCTGCAGCGCTACCTGACACCGCAACAGTTGGGTGAAACGGTCAGTGATGCAAAGCTGGAGCGCGCCATCCTGCTGATACAGGATGTCACGCAGGCGGCCCAGGCTGGCGGCAACCTTCAACCCGGTGCGTTACCTGGCACAACTGACCTTACCCTCAAGGTCGGGCCGGCTGCGGGCTGGCAGGCAAGACTCGAAGCCGATAACTATGGCGTGCGCAATACCGGCCGTAACCGTTTCGGCGGTGCCGTGCAATGGAACAATCCTAGCGGCAATGCAGATCGTCTGGATGCCCGTGTGTTTACAACTGCCGACGGGCAGGATTACGCGCGCCTGGGCTATAGCATCGCAGTCGGCGGTGACGGCTTGCGCCTGGGTCTGGCCTATGTTGAATCGCGCTATCAGGTTGGCGGTAATTTCGCCGCACTGGATGCATACGGTCGTGCCGGTGTATGGTCAGCGACCGCCAGCTATCCGTTGCGACGCTCACGTGATTTCAATTTGAACCTGGAAGCAGGGCTGGATCAAAAATCCTTGCAGGATAATGTCGGTGCCTTTGCCAGCAGTACACGTAAAAGTAATCAGGTTGCCGGCCTGGGTTTGAGCGGTGATGTGCGGAATCGTATCGCTTCATCCGAAGGCACGACTACCTTCAGCCTGCGTGCCGAAAGCGGACGACTCGATATCGAAACGCCGCTGGCACGCGATATTGATGCTTTATCAGCGCGCACCAATGGTGCTTATCAACGCTACACTTACGCGCTGGCGCAGTATCAATGGCTGAGTAACAGCACCATGTTACTGTTGTCGCTCAATGGACAACAGGCGTCAAAGAATCTCGATTCAGCGGAAAAAATGTCCCTCGGCGGCCCATTCGGGGTGCGTGCCTATCCGAGCGGTGAGGCGTCGGGTGATAAAGGTTATGTGGCGACTGCGGAAATTCGTCATACGCTGGACCAGCAATTATTCCCGGGCCAGTTGATGCTGAGCGGCTTTATCGATAGCGGTATGGTCGAGACCAATGCCCGACCATTCATCCATGGTGACAACCAGCGCCGCTTGTCCGGCGCAGGCGTGGGCCTGTCTTTTGCGATGCAAAACAGACTTGAATTGCGCCTGATGTACGCCCATAAAGTCGGCAATGCGGTCGCCCGCAGCGATACCGACCGCTCCGGTCGGATCTGGGGCATGCTGGCTTTCATGTTTTAAGCGCCCTGGCGCGGCCATATACGTTCGCCGCGGCCTGGCAGTTAATTAATGTTAACGCCGCTCCCTTCCCATCCGGTTTTCCTTGCTGCAGACTTTGTGCAAGCGTAGACTTTTCTGCAAGCAGGTTCGGTGACCAAATGCCGGGCCCGGACAGGGGAAGCTATTCATGGGTATGCCGGTCAACTCCAGCAGTACGCAGTCGCTCCGTATGCGCCGCGCTTTGCTGCTGAGTTCTATCGTGTTGGCCGGCGTGTCTTTGTTGTGGGGCCTGTATTTTGTGATGCAGGGTAACTGGGATATCTGGCCCCTCAATGTGGTTTCCATCACAGTTGCCGTGGCTGCCGCGGTGCTGACTTTGCGCGGACATATACGTGCAGCGTCCATCATCCTGTTTTGCGCGGTCTATCTCATCCTGTGTGTGTTCTGTGCCTTCCTTGACGTACCGACACCGGAAGCGCCGCGCTCCAATCATAATTATTTCCTGGTTGTCGGATTGTTTGCATGGCTGGTCTTCAAGGGTGATAAGCGATGGCTGCGGCACGGCATGGTCTTGCTGGCTTTGCTCGGTTTTATTTTCTTCGCCAGCACCGCATGGGTGCCAACGCGCGATTATGCGCTGGGTGCGGATGTGCGGGTAGCCGGAACGTGGATGCACAATATATTGGTCAGCGGCCTGTTGTGGGCGCTGCTCTGGGTGATGCAGGCCGACCTGTCGGAACGCAATGCCATGGAAGCGGATTTGCGCGAGGCGCTGCGGGATAATCAATTGATGCTGTACTACCAGCCGCAAACCGGGAATGACGGGAAAATTGTGGGGGCGGAGGCATTGTTGCGCTGGCGGCATCCGGTCAAAGGCATGGTGTCGCCGGCTGATTTTATTCCATTGGCGGAACAAACCGGTTTGATCCTGCCGATCGGGCATTGGGTGCTCGGCATGGCTTGTGCGCAATTGATCGCATGGTCAAAAAATCCGGCGATGGCGCATTTAAGCCTGGCGATCAATGTCAGCGCACTGCAGTTCAAACAAGCTGATTTCGTCAGCCAGGTCGTATCGGTACTGGACCGGTCAGGCGCAGATCCGCATTTGCTGGAACTCGAGTTGACAGAAAGCATGCTGGTCAATGATGTGGACGATATCATCGCCAAGATGAATGCCCTGAAAGCGAAAGGGATACGCCTGTCGCTGGATGATTTTGGCACCGGTTACTCATCGCTCAACTACTTGAAAAAACTGCCGCTGGACCAGCTCAAGATCGATCAGTCCTTTGTGCGTGACATGCTGTTCGATTCGAATGATGTCGCGATTGTGCGTACGGTAGTGGAGCTGGCGCGTGGCATGGGTTTGCACGTGATAGCGGAAGGCGTGGAAACGCAGGAACAAAGGCAATTCCTGGCCGAGCTCGGCTGCCTGTCATTCCAGGGTTACCTGCTGAGCCGACCGGTACCAAATGCCGAATTTGAAGTAGTGGTACTGGCACATAATGCAGCGCTCAAGCCACCGCATCTTGCCGCCGACAAGCCGGCACTGAGCGAAAACCTGTCCTGATAATCCGTGCAGAAAATCTTCAGTTGAGTTGTGTCGGCACTACCTCGCGCCCCGCTGGTGACCACAGTGGCAGCTCAATCTCATCCTTGGCGCTGGCGACGCTCATCTTGTCAGGCAGGGCGACGCCGTTGCGTATTGCAGTCAGTTCGGCGAGGATGGAAATCGCAATTTCAGCCGGCGTCTTGCTGCCTATATACAGACCGATCGGGCCGTGCAGACGCTGCAACTGTGCATCACTGAGATCGAATTCTTTCAGCCGTTCGCGGCGACGCGCATTGTTGATGCGCGAACCAATCGCGCCGACATAGAAGGCCTCGGATTTCAAGGCTTCCATTAAGGCGAGGTCGTCCAACTTGGGATCATGGGTGAGGGCGACCACTGCAGTACGGCTATCCATTTTCATTTCCAGCACCAGGTCATCCGGCATCGCATGGATGACGTCTACGCCGGCTACTTGCCAGGCCAGGCGATACTCTTCGCGTGGGTCGCACACCACCACCTGGTAATCGAGGCCGGTCGCGATTTGCGCGAGGAACTGCGATAGCTGTCCGGCTCCGATGATGAGCAAGCGCCAGCGCGGACCATGGATGGTCGTCAATACACTGAGCGTGAGGTCCAGCACCGCACCTGCCTGTGCAGGTGCGAGCCGGACTGCGCCGCTGACCAGGTCCAGCTGGCGCATGACCAGATTATGGTGCATGACATGTGCCAGCAATTGCTTGATCCGGCTTTTGCCTGATAGTGGTTCGATTACCAGTTTGATAGTGCCACCGCACGGCAGGCCGAAACGAAAAGCCTCTTCCGCACTGATGCCATACGTCAGCAATTCAGGCGTTTCCTGCTTTCGTCCGGTATTGCGCACACGTGCCATCAGGTCGTCTTCGATGCATCCGCCGGAGACCGAGCCGATGACCAGGCCATCTTCGCGCAGTACCATCATTGCGCCGACCGGACGCGGGCTGGAGCCCCAGGTCTGCACGACAGTGACCAGCTCGCAAGCGTGACCGGCATCCAGCCAGCTATCGGCGGCTTTGAGTACTTCGAGGTCGATGCTATCCATGGCGATTTCTCACTATTTTGCAGATGCCTGCAATTGATTGCGCAGTGGCAGGTCGCGTATGCGCTTGCCGGTTGCCGCGAAGATTGCATTGCACAAGGCGGGCGCAATCGGTGGCGTAGCCGGTTCACCGACGCCACCCAACGGTACGTCAAAATCATGTTTGATAAAGTGCACGCGTATCTCACGCGGCGCATCCATCGAGCGCATGACTTCATACTCATGGAAATTGCCTTGTTCGGCACGACCATCCTTGAAAGTGATTTCACCCGTCAGCGCCAGGCTCAGGCCCATGATGCAGGCGCCTTCAATTTGCGAGCGGACACGATCCGGATTGATTTGTGCGCCGCAATCGACGGCGATATCAACGCGTGGAATCGAGAGTTCACCCTTGTCCGAAATCACCGCTTCGATGACCACCGCCACATAGGTGACGAAGCTGTAGCTAACCGCGAGGCCGAGGCCATGTCCCTTGGGCAGCTTGCGACCCCAGCCGGCCTTGTTGGTGGCCAGCGTGATGGTGTTGCGCATGCGGCCGGTATCCAATGGATAACGTTCAGGCGATTCGCCATAATTCCATTCATCCGCCATATCTTTCGGATTGATTTTGCGTGCCGGTCCGATCAGGTCCAGCAAATAATCCCGGTGGTCGCGCTTGGCTGCCGCCGCCAGTTCGGCTACGAATGACTGGATTGCAAACACATGTGGAATATTGGAGACCGAACGGAACCAGCCGATGCGGGTGTGTGCTTCAACTTCCGGTGCTTCCACGCGGAAGTTGGGTATGACAAACGGGATGTTGACCGCCGACATGCCGAGTTCGAACGGCTGTTCACCCTTGGCGCCTTCGCTGAAGATCGATGCTATGGTCGGCGCAGCGGTACGATGCAGCCAGGCCGTGGGTTTGCCGCCAGCGTCCAGCGCCACTTCCAGTCGTTCGACGGAAACCGTGTGGAAATAGTCATTATGAATATCATCTTCACGCGTCCAGGTCACTTTGACCGGCACCCCTTTCATCGCTTGTGACAGCAAGGCTGCTTCTGCCGCGAAGTCGGGTTTGGACTTGCGACCGAAGCCGCCGCCCAATAGCGTGACATGCACTGTGACATCTTCCGGTTTGAGTTTGAGATGGGTGGCGACGATTTCACGCGCTGCCTGCGGCGCCTGGACGCAAGCCCAGACTTCGCATTTACCATCTACGATATGTGCTGTGGCGGCCGGTGGCTCCATTGTCGCGTGGGCGATATGCGGCAGGTAATACTCAGCCTCCATCCGACGCGTAGACTTGGACAACACGCTCATCGTATCGCCATTGTTGCGTACGGCCTTGGCCGGTTTGCGTGCTGCATCCTGCAAAGTCTTTTTATATTCGACCGAGTTATAGCTGGCATGCTTGCCATCATCCCAGGTGATCTTGAGTGCTTCACGTCCCTTGATCGCGGCCCAGGTATTTTTGGCGATGACGGCGATACCTCCGAGTGGATTGAAGCCGGCCGGTGCGGGGCTGCTCTTTAGCTCCACGACTTGAATGACACCAGGCACTTTCAATGCGTCCGACGCATCAAAGCTGCGCACTTTGCCACCCATCACCATAGGACGCGCGACGACTGCATACAGCATGCCGGGCAGGCGGGTATCTATGCCGTACTGGGTATTGCCGGTGACGATATTCTTGAGGTCGATGCCGCGTGTGCTTTCCTTGCCTATGTAGCGGAATTCGGCCGGTTTTTTCAGGCGCAAGTCCTTGGCCGCAGGCGGTGTGATTTTTGCGGCAGCTTCGGCCAATGCACCATAGCCGAGGCGGCGGCCGGTTTTGGTGTGGATGACTTCGTGGTTCTTCGCCTGCACTTCCGTCGGCTTTACATTCCATTGTTGTGCCGCCGCCAGTTCCAGCATCTGGCGTGCCGCCGCACCGACGCGGCGCATGGGTTCGAATGAGTGGCGCATGCTGCGCGAACCATCGGTATTCTGGTTGCCGTACTTTTCCTGCATGCCGAGGGCCTGGGCTACGCGCACCTTGCTCCAGTCTGCTTCGAGTTCGTCAGCTACCACCATAGGCAGGCTGGTACGCACGCCTTGTCCCATTTCGGAACGATGGGCGACGATGGTGACGATGCCATCGGCAGCGATCGAGACGAACACCAGGGTGTCATCGACCAGGCCACCCGGCATACCGTCGCCACCGTATTTTTTGATTTCATCACTGGTGGCGGCACGTACGATGCCGGCGGCACCGACCGTGAGTGCGAGACCGGTGAGGGCGCCTGCGCCCTTGAGCCAGGTGCGGCGTGTCATGGATGGCAAAGCGGGCAGCGCCGGTGCGCCATTGCCATTTTCATTATCGAATACTGTGCTCATATTATTGTCCCTTCTTCGCGGAAGCTTGCTTGATCGCAGCGCGTATGCGTGTGTAGGTGCCGCAGCGGCAAATATTGCCGCTCATCGCCGATTCAATCTCGGCATCGGTCGGATGCGGCGTGGTTTTCAGCAGGGCGGTGGCGGACATGATTTGTCCGGACTGGCAGTAACCGCATTGCGGCACACCGAGTTCGGTCCACGCCTGTTGTACACGCTTGCCTACACTGTCTTCCGACATTGCTTCGATGGTCGTAATGTTTTGCCCGACTGCCGCCGAAACCGGTGTGATGCAGGATCGGATAGCCTGGCCGTTCAGATGGACGGTACAGGCACCGCATAAAGCCATGCCACAACCGAATTTCGTTCCCGTCATACCCAGGTGGTCACGTAATGCCCACAGCAAGGGAGTGTCGTCAGACAGGTCCATTTGATGTTGTTTGCCGTTGATAGTGAGAGTCGCCATGATTTTTTTGGAGTGAGGTGGGATGGAATACGGTTGACCAAGTTGCCTGTTTTGAGCGAAGTTGGTAATGAAAATCATTTCACAAACATCCATGCTCGTCTCGCAAACATTTGTGAAACGAGTGGTGATAACGAGTTGTAGTATCTGCAGTCCCGCACGCGCAATAAATGAAAATGTTAAGATTTGAGAATTCCAAAATCTGGAATTCGCATGTGCGCTATCTGTTTGGCGTATAACGGATAGAAAAGGGGACAAAACGTGCTGAACCGCCTGGAGATGCTGCGCCTTTTTTGTGCCGCCGCAGACTCAAACAGCTTCAAGGAGGCCGCCGCCCGCCTGGGCACATCGCCGCAGGCCATCACCCGTGCCGTCAAGGAACTGGAAGAGGCGGTAGGCGAATTGCTGTTCCACCGCAATACGCGTGGCATCCAGATCACCGAGTTTGGTACCCATCTGGCCGAACACGCGCGTGAAATGGTGACAGGGGTTGACGGTCTGTTTCATCACAGCGATAAACAATCGGACAAGGATCTGGCCGGCCTGGTGCGGATTACCACTCCCAGCATCATCGGGCGTCATCATCTATTACAGTCTTTGCTGCCTTTGATTAACCGTCATCCCGGTTTAAGGCTGGAGCTGGGTGTGACCAACCTGGTGGCAGACGTCGTCGATAAGAAAATAGATATCGGGGTGCGGATAGGGCAGCTACGCGATAGCGGCTTTGTTGCGCGCTCGGTGGCAAAAATCTCTTTCCATATAGTTGGTACGCCGGAACTGGTCGCCGCCCGAGGCAAGCCGAAGACGCCACAGGATTTATCGAAACTGCCAACGACGGCGCTGATGGACGGTAATACCGGGCGGATCTGGCCCTGGTATTTTGCCGAGAATCATTTGCTGACACCTACCGCATCGACTTTTGTCACTGACGATCCTGAGGTGGAATGCAATGCCGTACTAGCCGGCGTCGGCTACGGCCAGCTATCGAGTCATCAGGCCGAGCCGTATATACGTTCCGGTCAATTGGTGACGGTGCTGGATGAATACCAGCCGGAGCCCTGGGATTTGTATGTCTATCGTCCGCAGCGTGGACCGGTGCCGGCGCGCATCAGGTTGGTGTTTGATCGTATCGTCGAGATATTGTCGGATCCGGCAACTTTTGAAAAGACAGTTTAATCTGCCCGGGATTGCAGGTCTGCCACGGTGTCGATATCGTAATGGATGCCGCGATCGTCGACCGCGACTTTGGTGACCGGATGATTTTTCAGCAAGGAGCGTGCGCCCTGGTCGCCGCCCAGCATCAATAGTGCGGGCAGGTGCTGCTTGCCAAAGCCGACCGGATTGCCGCGTTCGCCCTGGTAAAACGGTGCGACGATGCCGGCTCCATTCCTTAGTTCGTTCGCCAGTGCCGCTATCGTGCTGGTTTGCACGCGTGGCATATCACCCAGGGCGATGATCCAGCCGGTGGCTTGCTGGTTTTGTTCCAGTGCGCAAACCA
Source organism: Herminiimonas glaciei (assembly GCF_042664955.1). Taxonomy (NCBI): domain Bacteria; kingdom Pseudomonadati; phylum Pseudomonadota; class Betaproteobacteria; order Burkholderiales; family Oxalobacteraceae; genus Herminiimonas; species Herminiimonas glaciei. The sequence goes on along the minus strand of NZ_JBHTBU010000001.1, from coordinate 2,134,102 downwards.
GCGAGGCACCCATGCCCTGTTCAGCATCAGGACAAACGACTACCTTGCATCCGAGCTGCGTCAACTCACTCGCTACGGCATCTTCTGCATTGCGCACTACCGCCGTGACTTGTGGCAATACGGCGAGCAAGGCAGTGGCGGCGGCGATCACAACGGTGTCGCCGTCGATGGTGGTTTGCAGCAATTTGTTTTGCGCACCGGACGGGTCGAAGCGCAGCCCTTTACCGGCTGCCAGCAAAATGCCGACTATCTGTTCATGGTCATGTGACTGCATGGCTGGGTTCATGGCGAAGATGATAGTCGATTCTAAACGCTAACTGATCAGGACATCCTTAAGTTGCTCCTGCGGGTCCGCAAACAATTGCGTCGGCACCGTGAATACGCCGCGTCCGATCAGGCCTGCCTCCGCTGTCTTGTCGAGGATCGCGAGATTGACCATCGGTGCACAATCACGGCTCAGGATATTTTTCAGGTCGACCATGCCGCTGTGTTCATTCAATAATTGTGTGCGATGTACATGCAGGTCGAGCGGCAGGAATTCTTTCCAGTCGTTTGCCAGCGTTGGTACAAACGCGAGTGCTTGGGCGCCGAGGCCGCAGAAATCGATGACGGCGCTATCGCCTATCGCACCCAGTGCGATCGTGTTTTCATGTCCGCTGAAACGGGTACCTTGTGGCGGTGTGGCCGGGATAGCCTGCCACTCATTCGATTCGCGCAAACGATAACCAAACACTAGTCCGTTGCCACCGGCAGCGACGATATGCCCGCTTTGTTCGAGACGCACGGCACACACTGCCATCAACAGTGGTAATACGAAACCCGGATTGGAAAGGATCACCTGCCGGTCTTGCGGCTTGAGTCCATCCAGCTGCTTCACAAGGGCGACGTTGGCGCGTGCTGTTAATGCATGGCATTCCTCGCCGCCGGCCAGCGCGTGATGAATCGACCTGGATAGCGCAACGGGCCGGCGTGCCAGTATGGGCTGCAGCACATGCTGGCCAAATTGCGCGAGCAACTGTAATTGCGTGCGTGAAGCGGTTCCCGGTTTGCCAAAGCGCAGCGCAGGCGGTGTGCCTTCTACCATCGGCGCATAGCGCGTTGTACCTTGCCGCGTGACGACGAATAATGGCATGGATGCCGATACAACTTGCGCCAGTGGTGTGACGACACCATGGTCTTGCGCCGGCAGCAAGGTGACTTTTCCCTGCGCAAGCAATTGTGCCGCGGCCTCGTGGTTCTCCGCCCATCCTTCAAACAGGATCGCTTCCAGCGCGGCTTGCCTGATCGCCGCAGGGATTACACCTGTCAGCGGCGGCCCCGCATGCAGCATGGCGGTGGCAGGCAAAGCGGGTAAAACTGCGGAGCGCAATTGAATATCCGTCCAGAATATGTCGTCGAAACGGCTGGCAATCAATGCGATCTCTTCATCGAATTTATTGGGATTCATATTGCGTCTCCGTCAGGGTTTAATTCGTAATGCGCGCTTGCAGCTTGTGTGCCGCATGCAGCACGATTTCATCGCAGCCGCGGCCGCCGATGATGGAGAGGCCGACTGGTGCGCCATTGACTTGTATCCATGGCATGCTGAGTTGCGGCAAACCAGCCAGCCCGGCAATACACAACAAGTGTTGCGAACGCATGCGCACGTCGTCGACCGTGGCACCGTCAGCGCTGAGCAAGGGGGCGGGTGTCGGTACGGTAGGCAGCACGATGACCTTGTGCTGGCTGTCCAGGATGCGATTGAGTTCACGGATGGCGGCGATGCGGACTTCCTGCGCGGCGCGGACCTGGGTTGCGGTGACACCGGCGGCGATATTGAAACGCTGGCGGATATCGACACCCAGTTCATCCGCATGCTGCGTCACCCACAGCCCATGTTCCATCCACGCTTCGGATGCCTGCAGGACGCGGAAGGCGGCCGCCCAGGATGCCAGGTCGAGTTCACTGTCTACTGCAAGAAAATCGCTTTGTGCGCTTTTCAGCCTGCTGAATGCATTGCATACTGCGGGATCCAGCAAACCGTTGATGCCGGCATCATTGAGCGTCAGGAACGTCGCCGGCATGCTGGTGGTTTCAGCATGGGCCAGTGCACAAAAGGTTTGCTCAAGGTGCTCCAGCGTATCGGCAAACCAGCCTACCGTATCAAAGCTGTGTGCGAGTGTGAGGCAACCGTGTCCGGACAGGCGGCCATGTGTAGGGCGCATGCCCCATACACCACAGTAGCTGGCCGGCAAGCGCACCGAGCCACCGCAGTCGGTACCCAGTGCAATATCGGCGAGGCCAGCCGCGACTGCAGCGACCGAACCGGACGAAGAGCCGCCGGGCAGGCGATCCGGGCTGGCAGGATTGCGCGGTACGCCATAGTGCGCATTGATACCTGCCAGGCTGTATGTGAGTTCATCGGTCAGTGTCTTGCCGACGAATCTGGCACCGTCTGACAACAAGCGCTCAACCGCCGCCGCATGCTTGCTCGCTGCCGAGTTGCCGGAGAGCCAGACCGGATTGCCGGCACCGGTACGCGTGCCGGCGATGTCGAACACGTCCTTGACGGCGAAGCGCACGCCTTCCAGTTTATTGCCGAGCGGCAGATGCGCCTGCAAGGGCAGGCCGAAGGCTTCGGCCAGGAAGGCACCGCCGGTACCGGGTTGCAGCTCGCTGTTGTATGAACTATGTGGATTATTCATTTGGCATCCATCCAACTGACGTGCGCGGCGACGACATGCCAGCCATCCGGGAATTTGACCCAGGTCTGGGTTTGTCGTCCGATGCGGGTCACACCTTCTTTGGTGAAGGTAATGTTGGCCACCGCAAAATTGTCACCAAAGGTCGTGATGTGCCGACTGGTCACGGTGCGCGCCAGGTTGGCGGACGGTCGTTGCAGGCGGAAGGCACGTATCTCTTCATAGCCAACCAGGTTTTCCGTCGCACCGTAACGCAAGGTTGCGGCATCATCCCAGAACAACTCATCAAGCTTGACCACGTCATTGCCGACCAATGCTTTTTCGTAGGCGTCGAACACTTGTTCGACTTCTTGCAGGGTAAGTGGCTGGTTGATTTTCATCATGCGGCCTTTGCAACAGGGAGGATGGTGGCAGTGGCATCGTAGCGCTGGCCATTGCGGTAGCAGAACGCAGGATGCAGCATGCGATCGGTAATGACTTGCGTACCTTCATTGTCATGCATTACCCAACGCCCACGCAGGTCATCCAGTACGCTGACATCGGCGACACCACCCACCTTGAGGGTGCCGATCTCATCTTCCATGCGGGCCAGTTTGGCGGCATTGCTGGTCACCATGGCAACTACGTGATTGAGTGGGATGCCAAGCGCCAGCATGCTGGTCATCGCAGATACCAGGCTGAAGCGTTCATTGCCCTTGAAGATATGGACGCTTTCATCCGGGTGCCAGGATGGCGTGCCGGCTGGTGGCGGGACGATGGTGTTATAGCCATGCATATCGGCACCCAGGGTATCCGGCACGACACCGGCATCCAGCACGATGCGCGCGGTTTTGAAACTGAAGTGTGAACCATGGCCGACGTCTATCTTCAGTCCGCGCGCAATCGCTTCCTTGACCATCGGATGGATGGAACCATTCACTTCAACGAAGCCACCCGGATGGCGGCTGAAAGGATGGGCCAGGACGTCGCCCGGTTTCAACATATCGACGACCTGGTTGAAAATGCTGTCCGGATTGACCGGCGCGCCACCGTCTTCCGGCTTGGGCCACAATTGACCGAAGTGGATATAAACAGGGAGGGCCGCTTCGCGTCCGATTTGCGAGGCGATGCGCATGACATCCACGCCCCAGCGTGAAAAGCCACCGATCTCCGCATGTGCTTTCAGGCCACGCACGATATCGCTGTTCTTTTTGGCGGCGGTAACCGTTGCTTCCACGTCGAGGCAATCCGGACGATATAGCTCAGGATAGAAATGTCCTTCCAGGCCGCCGACCAGATAGGCCGACATATATGAGACGACCCGCGTCTTCGACGGTTCGATCACATACTGGCGGAAGCCGGGCAGGGTGATGCAGCTGGCACCACCCTGGTCGACCAAAGTGGTTACGCCTGAATACACGCCGCACATGTCGGCATTGAGGCCGAAGCGACCGGTGACACCCTGGTACACATGCCCATGCGTGTCGATCAGGCCGGGCAAGACCAGCTTGTCGCGACAGTCAACAATTGTTGTCTTGCTGTCCGGTGCCGCGATGTCGCGGTCTATCGCAGCAATGACATTGTCCTTGATCAATACATCGAAGACACCATCGCGATTGGCTGCTGGATCAATTACACGGCCGCCTTTGAGAATTATATGATTCATGGCAAGTCCTTCATGGTTGGGATAATATGTGGTGCACCGCATATTCTATGCCAAGTTTAAATAAATGTGGTGCACCACATTTATAAACTATTTTTATTGCCGGTTTTGTTGCAGATTCACATATACTTCTGGTTTGCGGCACATCGGATTCCATCCAGTTCCCTTATATATAAATTATCCATGAACAAGATTGAAGAAGCAGCCTTGCCCTCCCTGATGAGCGAAATGGAGTCAGTACAAGCACGCTCCCTGTTGTTTACACGGCCGGGATTCCTGATTCGTCGCTTGCATCAAATCCACAGTGCCCTGTTCATGGAAGAAACACTGGAACACAACATCACGCCGGTGCAGTACAGCCTGCTGACGGCGCTGGAAGAGTACGGCGAGCTGGACCAGAACTCGCTGGCGCACCATATCGGCCTGGAACGCACCAGTGTGGCGGAAGTATTGCCGCGACTGGAGCAGCGTGAGCTGATCGTGCGCAGCCAGTCCGAGCACGATAAGCGCGTCAAGTACGTCAAGTTATCGCGCAAGGGGCGGGCATTGGTAAAGAAGATGCGTCCTTCAGTGCAAAATGCGCACGATCGCACAATCGAAAGCCTCACACCGGAAGAGCGCAAGCTATTCATTCTGTTGATGGTACGACTGGTGGAAAGCGAAGCTACAGACAGAGTGCCTTTACTCAAAGCGCGCTAACAATTTTTCCTCACTAAAAAAATTTGCATTGCACTGCAGCGTGCATTTTCTCATTTGCTTTGAGATGATTCATCACGTTCATGCGGTATGTGTATGGCAGGCATGATGCATGCGGTTTTACGTCACGTTGAATTTGCTTGTGATCAAAGTGGTGCGCAAATCAAAATGTTGTTGCACCTTTTTGACACAAATTTTTTCCAATTTGATGCAAAGCGTGTGATTTTCATGTACAACAGCAAATATCGGTACTCATTCAAGAATATTGTTTGATGCAAGTCCAATAAATGTGCTGTACCACATAAATTGAAATTCAATAATTTTTATTGAAATCAATGACTTGACTGGCGTAGTATCTGACATGTCTGCAAGGTTGGCATGGTCATTGCTAAAGGTATTCCGTCAGTTTTATGTATGTGGGCATAGCTTGGAAAAGCACATTTAGGTTGATGTTTAGTATTCAGTATCACGACAGTTCCGTAGCACCCTGTTCTTGGTTTTTGCAGGATGGGGTTCACTGAAATTAAATCGTAGTACGGCGCAAAGGAGGTGAAAATAATTCACGCTCGTAACGCAAAAATGAATCACATATAACAACATAAATGTGGTATGCCACATAATTATTGGAGATGCAGGAACATGGAATTCATTTTCATGTTTCGGCAATGTTCAGGAGATATCGATGAATGATCTGGTGATGCCCGATTTGCTCATGCAATCCGGTACCGATCAAGGGATTGGTCGCGAGGTATTGCGCAAGGAAGACAAACGGCTGCTATTGGGCCAGGGTAAATACGTCGGCGATATGCGCATGCCGGATATGCTTGAAGTTGCATTTGTCCGTTCGCCGGTGGCACATGCCCGTCTGGGGCAGATAGAAAAGCCGCAAGGCATGGAACACCTGGTTTACACGATGGCGGACCTGACCAGCGTCCGTCCCATCGTCGCGGCATCCTCATTGCCCGGTTTCAAACTTTCAGCTCAGTACCCACTCGCACAAGACAAAGTACGCCATGTCGGTGAACTGGTCGCAGCCTGTATCGCACCGGATCGGGCACGGGCGGAAGATATCGCAGCGACTGTATTCGTTGATTACCAGGAACTGCCGGTGATGGCCGATATGTACGGCACGCTGCAAAGCGATACCCGCGTACATGACGACTGGAGCGAAAACGTCTTTGCCGAAACCAATATAGATAAGCGCGTCAGCCCGACGGATGAAGCAGTCCACAGCGTCAGCCGCAAACTACGTATGGCACGCCAATGCATGGCGCCGATGGAAGGGCGCGCGGTGTTGTGCTGGTGGGATACCCGTGTCGACCAACTGATTATGTACACAGCGGCGCAGGTACCGCACATCAATCGCACCGGCCTGGCTGAATGCCTGGGCCTGGATGAAGGACAGATACGCGTTATCTCACCGGATGTCGGTGGTGGCTTCGGTTACAAGGGTATCTTGCTGCCGGAAGAAATCTGCTGTGCCTGGCTGGCAATGCACCTGAAGCGTCCGATCCGCTGGCTGGAAGACCGGCGTGAACAATTGACTGCCAATGCCAATTGCCGTGAACACGGCTACGACATTGCGGTCGATGTGACCGGCGAAGGCCGCCTGGCCGGCATCCGTTGTGATGCAGTGGTCGATTCTGGCGCCTACTCATCGTATCCATTCAGTGCCTGCCTGGAAGCCGCGCAGATCGGTTCTATCCTGCCCGGTCCGTATGTGATGGACAGCTTTGTTTGTCGCACACGTTCGGCTGCTACCAACAAACCTCCGATCCTGCCGTACCGCGGCGTGGCGCGTACCGGTGTTTGTTTCGCGCTGGAAGTGATGCTGGATATTGCAGCGCGTGAACTCGGCATCGAGCCACATGTGCTACGCGCCAAGAGTCTGGTGCCTGCCGCTGCGATGCCATACGCAAATATCACCAACAAGCTATTTGACTCCGGCGATTACACGACTTGCATGAATAAGGCAGTTGCTGCGATCGACTGGGAAGGCTGCCGCGCAAAGCAGCGCGAACGTCACGCTGCAAATGGCGACGACCCGGCACAGAAACGCCTCGGCCTCGGCATGGCGGTGTTTTGTGAGCAGGGCGCGCACGGCACATCGGTTTACCACGGCTGGGGCATACCAATGGTGCCGGGTTACGAACAATGTACCGCGCGCTTTACTCCTGACGGCATCCTCGAATTGCGTATCGGCGTGCATTCACACGGACAGGGGCTGGAAACCTCGATGGCGCAAATCGCGCATACGGTACTCGGCATAGATATCGCAAAAGTGCGCGTGATCCACGGTGATACCGGCATGACGCCGTACTCCACCGGTACCTGGGGTTCGCGTTGTGCGGTGATGGCTGGGGGTGCGGTAGGTACCGCCTGTGAACAACTGGCAGAGCGCGTCAAGGTCATGGCGGCGGTACTGCTCGATAGCGATGCAGGCCTGATGAATTTGAAAGACAGTTCGGTCGGGGTGCAAGACAGCGTCAAACGCCTGTCATTAAGCGAGATCGCGCATACCTGGTATCGCGCCCCGCAAAAACTGCCGGTCGGCTCGGTCGATCCGGGCGGACTGGAAGTGGTGGCCGGTTACAAGATGATGCCGGACGCCGGTACCTTCAGCTATGCCTGCCATACCTGCCTGCTTGAAGTCGATACCGCCACCGGTCATGTCGCCATTCTCGATTACGTTATTTGTGAAGACGGTGGTGTGTTGCTGAATCCGCTGATCGTCGAAGGCCAGATTTATGGCGGGCTGGCGCAGGGCATAGGTACCGCCTTGTACGAAGAAATGCCTTTCGATAGCGAAGGTCAGCCGCTGGCTTCGACGATGCAGGATTACCTGTTGCCGGGTGCCGGTGAGATGCCGCCGCTCAAGATGTTGCATATGGAAACCCCGAGCCCGAACAGCAAGTACGGGCAAAAGGGCATAGGTGAAGGTGGTGCGATTGCGCCACCGGCTGCCATCATCAACGGCATCAATGATGCGCTGTATGGACTGGGCGCTGAACTGTTGCAGTGTCCGGCCAATCCGCGCCGGGTACTGGAAGCCATCGCCGCAGCGAAGGAGGTACACGCATGAAACCTTCAGCCTATAGCCTGATCAGGGCCGATGACCTCGCGCAAGCTGCCGCGCAACTTGCTGAAAGTGGCTGGGGCAGCAAACCGGTCGCTGGTTGCCAGTCACTGGGTGCGATGTTGAATTTGCGCCTGGCACAACCGGAAACCCTGCTTGATCTCGATGCCTTTGAATCACTGCGCGCAGTGACGGATGCCGGCACTGCAATCCGCTTCGGTGCGATGACCACGCATGCAGCAATAGAAGACAAGCGCGTGCCGGATCCCAGCCAGGGCCTGATGCCATTCGTCGCACGCGGCATTGCCTACCGTGCCGTACGTAATCGCGGCACCCTCGGTGGCAGCCTGTGCCACGCCGATCCGGCTGCAGACTGGATCAGCACCATGCCTTTGCTGGGAGCCACCCTGCATGTACTCGGTCCTGCCGGTCAGCGTGATATCGCCGCACGCGATTTCATGACTTCTGCGTATGAAACCCAATTGGTGGACGGTGAAATCCTGATCGCGGTCAGCGTGCCCAAGCGCACCACCAGCATGCAATGGTCGTATCGCAAGTTATGCCGCAAGACCGGTGAACTTTCGCATGCGATGACGTCCGGCATACGCGATAGCAGCGACGGTACCGAGCGGGTCGTGGTGGGAGCACTGGATGGCGCGCCCTTCGTCGTTGAAAGACCGGGCCTGATGACGGAATTGCTGCAAGGCGCAGTACGTGAACAGATCGTGCGGCAGGCTGCGCCCGAGCTGGAACTTGATCGTCGCCACACCTTGATGGAGATGTTGAGGCTGGTGGCACTGGATATGGGGAAAACACGATGAGCGCATTACCGATAGATTTTCCGACGGTGGAAACCACTGCAGTGGAACTGAATGTCAACGACCGTTATTACCAGCTGACCTTACAACCGCGTACCCACCTGGCCGATGCCCTGCGTGACCACTGCGGCCTGACTGCTACGCATATCGGTTGCGAACAGGGTGTCTGCGGTGCCTGCACCATCGAAGTAGACGGTGCGCCACAGCGTAGTTGCCTGCAGTCTGCCAAGCGTTTCGAAGGCAAGCAGATACGTACGCTGGAAGCTTTCGACGACGATCCGCTGATGGCCAAACTCCGCGCGGCCTTTTCTGCCGAACATGCGTTGCAGTGTGGTTACTGCACCCCCGGCATGTTGATGACCGCGCGCGACATCGTATTGCGTTTGCCTGATGCCGACGAGGCCAGGGTATGCGAAGAATTGGCGGGCAATCTGTGCCGCTGTACCGGTTACTTCGGCATCGTGCGCGCAATCCTGCGTGTGCTGCATGAACGCGCCCAATCAGTTTCATCTCAGGAGAATACTCATGCAGCTTGAACAATCCTTTCACATCGCAGCTCCGACCGACACTGTCTGGAAAGCTTTCCACGATATCGAATTGCTGGTCGATTGCTTGCCCGGCGCTTCCATTAACAGAGAGGCGACAGCCAGCGAAGAGGGCGCTATCCCCTTGCTGTTCAAGGTCAAGCTCGGCCCTATCGCCGCCAGTTTTGCCGGACAGGGACGCCTGAACCTGGATGAGACATCCAACAGCGGCGCGATCATTGGCACCGCAGTGGACGCGCGCAGCAATAGCCGGGTGAAAGGTGAAGCCAGCTTTACCGTCACAGCGGCAGCAGCCGGCGGCACCGATGTCCAGGTCAAGGTCGATCACAGCATTACCGGTTCGTTGGCGCAGTTCAGCCGCGAAGGGATAGTGCGGGCACTGGCCGAGCAGTTGACCAAGCAGTTCGCTGAAAACCTGCAAGCGCGTTTGCCTTTGCCTGCCACAGCCGGTGCTGTGCATGGCAGTGGCGTCGCGGATGCGGGAGCAGCACCAGCAACACCACGCCCGGCGCACAGGGATACATCTTCGATAGACCTTTGGACCTTACTCAAGGCATGGCTGGCCGGTCTGTTTTCCAGTCGTCGAAATTAAACGCACTTAGTTACCCAACAACTTACTCAATTACTCCATTAATTCGGACACAAAGGATACTTATTATGAACTGGCACATTAAAAAATCCCTGGCAGCCTGTATCGGCATGGCCATGTTTGCAGCAACTTCCGCATATGCACAGGAAACCATCAAGATCGGTGTAACCGAACCCCTGACCGGGCCGGTCGCAGCGGCCGGTACCTACGTTACCAACGGTGCGCGGATCGCCGCCGACTATGTCAATCAAAACGGCGGTGTACTGGGAAAGAAAATCCAGCTCGTGATCGAGGATAACAAGTCCAATCCACGTGAAGCCGTCAACTCGGTGGAGAAACTGATTTTGAAAGACAAGGTACCGGTCCTGATGGGTGCCTGGAGCTCGACCTTTACACTCGCCATCATGCCTAAGCTGATCGAATACGAAGTGCCGCTGGTAGTAGAAGCGGCATCGTCCAGCAAAATCACCACCGCGGGCAATCCATGGGTATTCCGCACCAGCCCGACTTCCGCGATGGAAGCACAGGCATTTTCCAAAGTGATAGACGGCTATAACCCGGCAAGCAAAAAGGCTGATTTCCTCGTTGTGAACAATGACTGGGGCCTGGGCGCGGCAGTCGAGTTCAAGAAGATGCTGGAAGCAAAAGGTATTGCCATCGGTCGTACCGAAACCATGACCCCTGATATGACCGATCTGTCGGCACAGCTGGCAGCCCTGAAGGGTAGTGGCTCGGATACGGTATTCGTTACCTCGGGTATCGAACAATTGACACTGGCGATCCGCCAGGCCGGGGAACAACGCCTGCCACAACGCATCATTACTACCGGCGGCGCCTTCCCGGAACCACTGTTGAAAACGCCCGGCCCTAAAGGTTATGTCAGCCAGCATCTCTTGTTCTTCGCACCGTGGGCACCAGAACGTGCAAAGCATCCGGCAGTGGCAAAAGCCTTCATGGATGGCTGGAAAGCACGCGGCCTGGAACTCGCAGGCCAGGTTGAGGGCTTCCGTGGCTTTGACGCAATCCTGACCATCGCCGAAGCGATCAAGCTGGCCGGTAAAGCTGAACCTGCCGCCATCCGTGATGCGCTGTGGAAGGTGCAGGTCAAGGGTACCAATGGTGATATCGCCTTCAGCAAGGTCGGTGTGGCCGGCAAGGAAAGCGGCCAGGCGAATCCGAATGTCTATGTCGTCGAACTGAAAGACGGCCAGGTCACGGTCAAGTAATGCATGGCGTGCGGAGTCGCTGTTGCGACTTCGCCCTTACTCACCTACACGTGGGCAGTGCGTGACATCTCTTTGATCACGCCGCCTGCAGGAGGAATCCTGTGGACCAATTATTACAGCATACGCTTAACGCTCTCGTGCTGGGCTCGACCTACGCCTTGCTCGGGATCGGCCTGACACTGATCTTCGGGATCATGCGGGTGGTGAATTTTGCGCACGGCGAATTATATGCACTGGGTGCGTATGTCGCTTATGGCGTGGTGGCCATGTTTGGCATGAACTTTTTCGGCTCGCTGATTGTGGCGGCCATCGTTGGTTTCCTGTTTGGCACTGCAATTGAATATTTCCTGTTGCGACGGCGTGACCTGAAGGCCATCGATGAAGTCATGCTGATCATGATAGGCGTGATGATCATCATGCAGAACGCGGAATTGTTGATGTGGGGCGGTGTCGCCAAGTCGGTACCTTCACCATTCAGCCAGGAACCTATCGTCTGGGGTGCGATTTCTGTTTCCCCGATCCGCCTGTTCGTACTGGTGACGGCGCTGGCCCTGCTGGTGATTTTCTACCTGCTGATCGAACGTTCGCGTCTCGGCCTGGCAATGCGCGCCACCTTCCAGGACAAGGATGCAGCGAAGATCGTCGGCGTCAATGTATCGCATGTCTACACGCTGACCTTTGCGCTGGGTTCCTGCCTGGCGTCGGTCGCGGGTGCCTTGCTGGCACCGGTGTTCGTGGTGACGCCGACCATGGGTGACCTGGCGAGCCTGAAGGCATTTGCCATTGTCATCCTAGGCGGACTCGGCAATCTGCCGGGCGCGGCACTGGGTGGTTTCATCCTCGCCATCGTGGAAGAGTTTGGCGCCGGCTATATCTCTACCGCGTATCGCGATGCACTGGGCTTCCTTGTCATCCTTGCGGTCATGATTTTCCGGCCACAAGGTTTGTTCACTATTCGGGAAAGAGTAGGTTGATCATGAAAAAGAAAATCACTTTTCTTGTCTCTGTATTGGCGCTGGCCTTGCTGCCATTGGTCTGGCCGGACCCTTATCTGCTGTCGGTAGTGGCCTCGGTCGGTATCTTTGTGATTGCCGCGATCAGCCTGAACCTGTTGCTGGGTTACACCGGCCAGCTCAGCCTCGGCCATGTGGCGTTCTTTGGCCTCGGTGCTTACACCACTTCCTTGTTGTCGCTCGGCTTTGACGTCACGCTGTGGGGGATGACCGAACCGCTGGTGGTAACGGCCAAGCCGGTCTGGCTGTCATTCGCTTGCGGTATCTTGTTTGCCGCCATTGCCGGCTGGTTGCTGGGCAAGCTGGCGTTCCGGGTACGCGGTGCCTACTTTGTGATCGTCACCATCAGCTTCGCGCAAGTGATGCGCATGGTGTCGCTGAACTGGGTCGACCTGACCGAAGGACCGATGGCGCTGAACAATATCCCGGCGCTGACGATGTGGGTACCGGGCGAGGGCGTCATCGACCTTGCATCCAAGGTCTCCACATACTGGCTGGTGCTGGCGGTGGCCGTGCTGTCCTACCTGCTGGTTGCGGCGATTGTGCATAGCCGGATCGGTCGCGCGATGATAGCCCTGCGTGAAAACGAAACCCTCGCGCGTTCGGTCGGCATACGCGTTACCCACTATCTCGGCATTGCCACCATCTTTGCCGCCGGTATCGCCGGTGCCGCCGGTGGGCTGTACGCGCATACGGTCAGGATTATTGATCCAGATGTCTTCATGTTCATGTTCACCATCATGATGGTCATCATGGTCATCGTCGGTGGCAAGGGCACATTGGCCGGACCGGTGGTCGGCGGCTTGCTGTTCGGCCTGTTGCCGGAAGTACTGCGCGGTGTGGTGTCGCCGGAAATCCAGTGGATGATTTACGGTGTGTTGATGATCGCAGTACTGGTCTTCATGCCTAAAGGTGTGGTGCCATCGGCCGGTAATTTGCTGCGTCGCTATTCCGCCAAGTCCATGAGTGAACAAACACCGGTCGTACGGAGGAAAATAGCATGAGCCAATCCAACACGACAGCCGCGCTCGAACTGCAGGGCGTGACCATGCGCATCGCCGGTTTGACGGCGGTGGATAACGCCAGTTTCATCGTCCCGGCCGGCAAGATCGTCAGCCTGATCGGTCCGAACGGTGCCGGCAAGACAACGACTTACAACGTCATTTCCGGTTATATGAAACCGACTTCGGGTCGCGTCAAATTATTCGGCCATGACATCACCGGTATGGCGCCGGAACAGATTTCGCAACTCGGCCTGGTGCGCAGCTTCCAGCGCACCAGTATCTTTTCAGCTTGCACGGTGGCGGAAAACATCCTGACCGCCTTGCACCTGAAAGGGCAGTGCGGTGTGCTGCAAGCCTTGTTGCGGACGCAGAAATTCCGTCGCGAAGAAGCCGACTTGCGCACGCAGGCAAATGACTTGCTGGCCTTCCTCGGTTTGAGCGCACGCGCCAATACCCTGGCATCCAATCTGTCTTACGGCGAGCAGCGCCTGTTGGGTGTAGGCCTGGCGCTGGCGGCCAAGCCCAAGGTCTTGTTGCTGGACGAACCGGCGGCCGGCCTCAATCCTTCTGAGACCGAAGCCTTCAAGGAAATGGTCAGGCGTATCGGACAGAGCGGCGTCACCGTATTGCTGGTCGAACATGACATGCATATGGTGATGTCAATCTCGGATCACATCGTGGTGCTGAACTATGGCCGCCTGATCGCCACCGGTTCACCATCGGAAATTCAGAATGACCCTGAAGTCATTCGCGCCTATCTTGGATCGGGGATCGAACATGCTGAAAATTGAAGAAATCACCGTACGTTATGGCGCTACCACCGGCATCAACAAGATCTCGCTGGAAGTCCATGAAGGTGAAATTGTCACGCTGATTGGTGCCAACGGCGCCGGCAAGTCGACCACGCTACGTGCCATCAACGGACTTGAGCCGTTGGCACATGGCAGTATCCGCATGAATGGCCATCTGGTATCCGGTGCGTCACCGGCCGAAGTCATCGACCACGGCATCTCGCATTGTCCGGAAGGACGCCGTGTTTTCCCGCAACTGACGGTGCGCGAAAACATGGAGATGGGCGCGTATCGGCGCAAGGATAAAGCCAAGGTACGCGACGATATGGAACGCATGTTCGACAAGTTCCCGCGCTTGCGTGAGCGCGTGCAGCAGGTAGCCGGCACCTTGTCCGGTGGTGAACAACAGATGTTGGCGATTGCACGTGCGCTGATGTCGCGTCCGCGCCTGGTCATGTTTGACGAACCGTCACTCGGACTGGCACCGAATATCGTCGAACAGATCTTCAGCCTGATCCGCGAAATCCGCAGTGAAGGAACCACGGTGCTGATCGTTGAACAGAATGCATATGCCGCACTGGCGATGTGTGACCGTGGTTATCTGCTGGAAAACGGCCATATCGTGACGCAGGGCAGTTCTGCAGAAATGCGTGCCAATCCGGAAATTCGTCGCGCCTATCTGGGCGGATAAGGAGTCCTGATGGAAAACCTCGACCTGATCGTACTGAGGACCTTGCGGGACTGGCGTCTGCAGGGAAAGAATGCGGTACTCGCAACGGTGACGCGAACCTGGGGCGCGTCACCGCGACCGCCGGGTTCGCTGATGGCTTTATGCGAAACGGGCAGCGTGGTCGGGTCGGTTTCCGGCGGTTGCATCGAGGATGACCTGATCCGGCGCTTCGCGACGTGGGAGACTTTTGTCACTGCGGAAGGCAAGGCACGGCGTCCGCAATGGGATTGTTATGGCTTGTCGGCAGATGAGGCGCATCGCTTCGGCTTGCCCTGCGGCGGGACGCTGGAATTGCTATTGGAATTCAATCCGGACGCAGCACTATTGACGCAATTGGTCAGGCAACTGGAGGGTGGGGCGCTGGTGCAACGCCAGGTCGATCTCAGCAGCGGCCAAGTCGTATTGACACCGGCTGAACGTCCTTCTGCCTTGAGCGTTACCAAACACGACATGAAAGCAGTGTTCGGGCCTGGTTATCGGATGTTGCTGATAGGTGCCGGGCAGTTGACTGAATACCTGGCGACGATGGCGGTGTTCAGTGGTTTTGCGGTCACGGTTTGCGATCCGCGTGAAGAATACCGCCGTGCGTGGAGCGTGCCGAATGTGCAGTTCATCGAAGGCATGCCGGATGATGCGGTGCTGGCGATGAAACTGGATCAACGCAGCTGCGTGGTCGCATTGACGCATGATCCGAAGCTGGATGACCTGGCATTGATAGAAGCGCTGGCAAGTCCTGCTTTCTATGTTGGTGCAATCGGCAGTCGTCGCAACAATACCGCACGACGGAGCCGGCTGGCCGAGCATTTCGCACTCAGCGATGCCAGCCTGGCCAAACTGCACGGCCCGGTAGGTATCTATATAGGCAGCAAGACCCCATCTGAAATCGCCATCAGCATCATGGCCGAAGTGGTCGCAGCCAAGAATGGTGTGCAGCGCGCGGACCTGGATGTGGCGAGCAACAAGCAAAAAGATGACTTTCGCATGAAGACTGACACCCTCATGCATTTTTCCTAGTTTTTCTCCGTTTTTGCAGGTGCAAAGGATACTTTGTACCTGCATTTTTTTACCTGCGGACATGGGTACCTGCGCGTTTCCCGCATATCCACTAAGACTATTCTCAATAACGGCCATTTGTTGCATTGCAAACAAGGCGTGCAGCCTGGTTTGACAACGAATCGTGCGCCTGCAGACAAGAATAAAAAATTCCCCGCTCCTATGATCTGAGCAAGACCACGATCCAGTGGTTACTTAGAAAAATTAGGAGATATATGTCAGATCATACTTGTGGTGCTGGCTGCCAGCACTTTTCACACCTGAACGATGCCGATCTGCAAGGCGAATTCAAGGAAGCCCGTCAAAGCCTGCGTAGCAGCATAGGCGGAAACACAACTACCGGCACAGCAGGTTTGGCTGGCGTGACGCACCGTCCCTTGCCGTCCAAAAAAGCCGGCGAACAAGTCAGCCATTACTACGTTCCGGCCAACAACAAGACCATCCACTGGGGCTATTTCAGCAAGACCATGGAGCCGCTGCTGAAACTGGAATCCGGCGACTACGCGACGATAGAAACCGTGACCCATCATGCGAACGACGATATCGAACGCATGGTCAAGGGTGATGCCGGTGCGGAAAGCATTTTCCAGTGGGATGCGAAGAGCAAGGCGGTGAATCGCCGTGGTGCAGGTGCGATGGATGATCCATTGGGTGCCGGCGGCGGCCTTGGTGTACACGTGTGTACCGGTCCTATTTACGTCAACGGCGCGGAGCCGGGCGATGTGCTGGAAGTACGCATCATCGACACCATGCAACGTCCATCCGCTAATCCTGATTACCGTGGCAAGACCTTTGGTTCCAACGTCGCCAGTAACTGGGGCTACCACTACAATAACCTGATCACCGAGCCTAAGGGCCGTGAAGTCATCACTATTTATGAAGTGGATGCCAAGGGGGACCAGACCTGGGCCAAGGCGGTCTATAACTATCGCTGGACACCGCAAACCGATCCTTTTGGCACCGTGCATCCGATCATCGATTATCCGGGTGTACCTGTCGACAGAAATACGATCAAGCCAAATTACGACGTGCTGAAGGGCTATGAAATCCCTGTGCGTCCACACTTTGGCACGATAGGTGTCGCACCGTCTGAAGCCGATATGGTGTCGTCGATTGTGCCGAACTACACCGGCGGCAACTTCGATAACTGGCGTATGGGCAAAGGTGCTACCGCATTCTTCCCGGTCGCTGTGGCCGGCGGCATGTTCTCGGTCGGCGATCCGCATGCTTCGCAAGGCGATGCAGAACTCTGCGGTACCGCTATCGAATGCTCGCTGACCGGTTTGTTCCAGTTCATCGTGCACAAGAAAGCCGACCTGGCGGGTACCAAGCTGCAGGGTCTCGATTATCCATTGCTGGAAACCGCAAGCGAACTGATCGTGCATGGCTTCAGCAGCCCGAACTACCTGAAGGAATTCGGTGCCGACAATGCGTCGGAGATCTTCAAGAAGTCCTCGCTCGATAGCGCAATGACCGACGCCTTCAACAAGACCCGTCGCTTCTTCATGGATACCCGCAACCTGACTGAAGACGAAGCGATTTCGCTGATCTCGGTATCGGTCGACTTCGGTATTACGCAAGTCGTCGATGGCAACTGGGGCGTGCACGCCATCATCAAGAAGGCCATCTTTCCAAAGTAATGCAGTGCGCTGACGGGCTACACCCGTCAGCATCAAATTTAAAAAATGTAAGCGGCAAATATTTGCCGTCCATCCTGGAGGAGAAAAAGCAATGAAACCTGAACACGTTTATGTAGGCCGAAATGAAATCGTGGCCCTGGTCGTCGGCCTGATCACCGGCACCCTGTATTCCTGGCTGAGCCTGCCTATCCCTGCGCCACCGGTCCTCGGCGGGATTTTCGCGATCATCTTTACCTACATCGGTTACCTGATCGTACAAAAAATACGCAAAGCGGTTGTCTTCGGTCGTCCAAAGAACGATTAAACACACAGCCAAGCAAAAAACAGCAATCGTTATTTAAAGAAAACAGGAGACTCTCATGGTTGAAATTGGCTTTGGTCAGACCGAAATTCTGGCATCTTGCGTCGGTCTGGTGACCGGATTGATTTACACATCCGTACGCGCACCGATCCCGGCACCTAACGTCCTCGGCGGCATCTTTGCCATCCTTGGTACTTTCATTGGTTATGTTTTTGTTGCCGCCTTGCGTGGTCAGCTGGTTTTTGTGTAATTAGCTACCGTCAAAAGCATTCCGCGTGCAAAAGCCCGCATCCTGAACCAGGATGCGGGCTTTTCTTTTCCGCGCCCTATATTCATGGGGTGCCCGGGCTATTCAGTCCAGCATTCTGCACCAAAGGGCAATGGCGCAAGGCCATACAGGCAATAGCACAGCCCCTTTCATTTTGCTATTTTGAGTTTCGTTTCTGTCAGGGCATCGCGGCATAGTGGCTGGTCTTGTGGTGTTGACGATGGCATTTCACAAGTTGAATTCCTGACCCTCACATTCTGATCTGTTTGCGCCTACAAACGAAAGGAAACATCGCATGAAAACCGGAACTACATTGCTCGGCCTGACGCTATTGGGCGCATTCACTTTTTCACCTGCATACGCAGATGATTACAAATTTAAAGGTGGCTACCCGACACCGGAGACTGTGCGTAAAGCATACGACAGCCTCGACATGAATCGCGCCATCCAGGCCTATCGCATTTTTTATCCGACGGTTTCGGGTTATGCAATGCTCAAGGGTAATGAGAAGATCGGCATCTTCCCCAACAAGGTTTCCGGCACGCTCGACACCCAGCCCAAGCATATTGGTTACACACTGAATTCCGACACGCCTTATGCACCGCTCTTTCTCGATCTGACTAACGGGCCGATGGTGGTGGAATTGCCGGCCGGCCCGCTCATCTGCATCGCGATGGATATCAACCAGCGCTGGGTTGCCGATCTTGGCGTGCCCGGCCCGGCTGCCGGCAAGGGCGATAAAGTGGTATTCCTGCCTCCTGGCTATAAGGGAGAGGAACCCAAGGGTTACCGCGTCGCCCGCTCCACGACTTATCAAATGCTCGTAGGTGTACGTTCACTACCGGTAGCTGGTGATGTTCCCGGTGCTATTGAGCGTATCAAGACGATCAAGGTACGACCGCTCAACCCGGACGCGAATTGGACGGAATGGAGCGCCTCAGCTTGGAAAGACCTGACACCCAAGCCGCAAGATTCGACCCCGCTGGCCTGGGAAAATAATTTCAAATATTGGGAAGCACTGAATGAAGTGATACAGAAAGAGGCACCCTTCGACGGTTATCGCGATGCTTATGGTGAACTCGCCGCACTCGGTATCGAAAAGGGCAAACCGTTTCAACCTGATGAACGTATCAAACGCATCCTGACCGAAGCTGCAAAAATCGCTAATGCCCAGATGCGCGTAGAGTCCTTTGCCGACCGTCGGGCAGATCGCATCGTATGGCCGGACCGCAAATGGGAATGGGCTGCGCTGCGTTTCGAGGATGGTGATTTCAATGCGGCGAACTTTGTCGATACCTATGCACGCGACAAATGGTTCTTCCAGGCGATCGGTTCTTCACCGGCCATGTTCCGCCGTGATCCGCAGGCGGGATCGCTGTATTGGCTGGCGCAGCGCGACCGTTCCGGAGCATTTCTTGATGGCGGCAAGACCTATAAGCTGGTCGTCCCGCAACCGGTGCCGGGCCATTTATTCTGGTCGGTCACTGTCTACGATGCGGAAACCCGCAGCCAGGTAGTGGCGGACCAGGGCAAGGCTGCACTGCGCTCCCTGTTCGAATTGAAAGACGCACCGAAGACCGGGGTAACAGAGTTGTATTTCGGCCCCAAGGCACCGAAGGGTAAAGAAAATCACTGGATACAGACCAGGCCGGGCAAGGGCTGGTTCGCTTATTTCCGGATTTATGGCCCGGAAGCAGCCGCCTTCAATGGTGCGTGGAAGCCTGCCGACTTTGAAATCGTGAAATAGAACGCTGTGCCTTGATGCCGGGAAGCTTGTATGCAGCCTTCCTGGCGGCGGATTTTTCGTCTGAAAAATAAAGGAGAAGTATCGTGAAAAAGATCGTCGCCTTCCTGGCCACGCTGTGCGCCATTTGCTCGTCTTCCGCGTTTGCTGCAGACTCAACGTCCAGGGAAAAGGCCGCCACTTCTGCCGGCCAGGTGGTCGAGCGAACCATCTATCGTCGTGCGGTCGAGGCGGTCATCTGGGGCATGCCGGCAGTCAACTATGAGCGCATGCTGCAGGCGGCGGCTGATAACGGTGCCAAGCCGAATCAAGTCGTCTATTGGTCGCGGCCGGTGAATTGGAAAAACCAGACGCTGACGCCAAATCCGGACACGATTTACCTCAATCCTTTTTATGACACGAAGAACGGCCCGGTCGTGGTGGAAATTCCACAGGCTGATGCGGACCATGTGATCGTGGGTAGTTTCGACGTCGCATGGCAAAACGCACTGGCCGACGTCGGTCCGGCCGGCATGGATAAGGGCAAGGGTGCCAAGTACCTGGTCACCCCGCCGGGATATAAGGAAAAAGCCCCGGATGGTTACATCGTATTGCCATCCGAAACATACCGTGGCTTTGTGATCCTGCGCTCCAACTTCAAGAGCCGCAGCGATGCGGATATCAAGTCTGCCGTTGATCACGGCAAGCGGGTAAAAGTTTATCCACTGGGCGGCGATCCGAATTCGACAGTATTCGTGGATGCCTATGACAAATCATTCGACTCCACAATTCCTTATGATGCGACTTTCTTCGAATTGCTTAATCGCTTTGTGCAACTGGAGCCCTGGCTCACGCGCGATAAAGTCATGATCGATGCATTGAAGACGCTGGGCATAGAGAAAGGCAAGCCCTTCAAACCGGATGCCAAGACTAAAGCGATTTTAAGCAAGGCTGCGCAGGAGGCGCACGCAGTCATCGGCATGAAATACGAAGGTAACTTCGTACCAGCATTCTTCGATGGAACACACTGGTCGGTGCCTGTCCCACCTGAAACACGGGATGGCCTGAGCAGCAACTTTGCAGATCCCAACGAATATGGCCTTGATGGCCGTGCGGTGATGTACCACATGGCTTATTTCAGCGCGAAGGTACTCGGTGCCGGCCAGTTCTACCTCATCAACATCGTCGATCGTACGGGCAAGCCGCTGGACGGAAAAAGTACCTATCGCCTGACGGTACCACCGAATGCACCGATTGAGCAGTACTGGTCGGTGACGGTTTATGATCGCGCGACACATGCGCTCATCAAACGGATGTCTCGCCCGAGCCTGGCTTCGAACGATACCTCAGTACAGAAAAACGCGGATGGCTCGACGGATATCTACTTTGGCCCGGTTGCACCGGCCGGCAAGAAATCCAATTGGGTACCGACCGATCCCAAGGGGCAGTTCGAATTGCTGTTCCGACTCTATGGGCCGAAGAAAGAATTTGCCGAAAAGATTTGGAAATTGCCCGACGTCGAACGGATCAAACCATAAACTGATTGATCACTGCTTACTCGTCCGAATAAGCGGTCCAGTTTGTGCATCAGCACTATCCACACTGGAATTGATAAGCTAAGCGATTGAGAGGGGATGCCAGTGGCATCCCCTCTCACTGCGTCTGCTCTTGGCCGAAAGCAGACTTCGATTAGAATTGGCAAATGACTGAAAATAATCTTGATAACAGGCCTGTCTATCATGCCGCTTGCCACTGTGGCACCGTCCGCTTTACCGTGCTACTGACTGATGGCTTGCGCACTGTGCGCAGATGCAATTGTTCATATTGCCGCATGCGTGGTGCGGTGGCTGTGTCTGCCAACCTGGACGACATCAAGGTACTACAGGGTGAAGAGGTGCTGACGCTTTATCAGTTTAATACTGGCGAGGCCAAGCACTACTTTTGTTCATGCTGTGGCATTTACACTTTTCATCAACGTCGTTCTTCTCCGCATCAGTACGGTGTCAATGTTGCCTGCATTGAAGGAATGAGCCCCTTTGATTTTGCGGAAGTTCCTGTGAATGAAGGCAGGTCACACCCAAAGGATAGCGTTGGCGGTACTTCAGGAATTGCAGGCTGGCTACGTTATCAGGCCAATCCGGAAATACCTGAAAACTGATGCTTGAATTAAAGGAGACCCGCTCCGGCTTGTAAGCAGTCCTTAGCTCGCTGCTTGCCTATGCAAGCTTATCCTTGTGTCCATGTCCGGATGGTATGGCCTCCGAATTGCTGTCGAAAATTCGACCTCGTAATCTTTTGCGCATTCGCATATCCTTGTTCAATGGTTTAAAAAGAAGCTGTAATTTTCTTTTCTTGATAAGGAGAAAGACGATGAGCAACAAGCCTGCGATTATCCTGGTCCACGGGTTTTGGGGAGGAGCCGCGCATTGGAGCAAGGTCATACTCGAACTTTCACGCAAGGCGTATACGTCCGTTTACGCTGTGGAATTGCCCCTGACTTCACTGGCAGATGATGTCGAACGTACGAGGAAAATGATTGCCCAGCAACAAGGTCCGGTATTGCTGGTCGGCCATTCATATGGTGGGGCGGTCATTACTGAAGCGGGGAACCAGCCTAATGTCGTCGGTCTGGTATACATTGCCGCGTTTGCGCCGGATGCCGGAGAAAGTCCCGGCGGCATTACGCAAGAACACCTGCCTGTTGCTGCGCCCAATCTGGTACCTGATAGTGACGGTTACCTGTGGATCAAGCGTGATAAATTCCATGAGAGTTTTTGCCAAGATATGACCCGGGATGAAGGACTTGTGATGGCGGCGACGCAAAAAGCCCCGCTTGCCGGAACCTTTGGTGACACGATCAGCACACCGGCGTGGAAAGCAAAGCCATCCTGGTATCAAATTTCAAGCGAGGACAGGATGATCTCTCCGGAAAACCAGGAGAGGATGTCAGCGCGGCTTGGTGCAAAAAAGGTCATCACCTTGAAAGCGAGTCACGCCTCCCTGGCATCCCAACCATCAGAGGTAACGGCTTTGATCGATGAGGCCGGCAGGGCAACATCGCAAACTTAACGTGTCTGTTCCAAGAGGCCCCGCAGCTCATCGCTTGTCATAAGAGCAGGGAATGGGGCCAAGTTCATCAGCGTTGAAATCAAATTTAAATGTAATAACCGATATGAAGAAAATCATACCCGCTTTGTCGCTGATCCTGTTCCTGGGCGTTTACACCACGCAGTCCATGGCAGATCAAAGGCAGGCAGCGCCGCCGGTGGAGATGGCGGCCGCAGCTCCTGTCATCGAAAGTGCATTCTCGCCGGAAGCGGGTGGGGAGAATCTTGTGCTTAAAGTGATCTATGCATCGAAGAAAGAGTTACGCCTTGCTGCTTACTCTTTTACTTCGCCCACAGTGGTCAAAGCGCTGCTCGCTGCCAGGCAGCGTGGCGTTGATGTGCGTGTGATTGTTGATTACAAAAGAAATCTCGGAAAGTCGAGCCTGTCAGCGCTGCGCCAATTAACGGATGCGGGCATTGCAGTAAAGACGAATGCATTTTATGCCTTGCATCACGACAAATATATTGTGGTCGATGGTCAACACGTGCAAAGCGGCAGCTATAACTACACCGCCGGTGCAGCCGATTCGAATAGTGAAAACGTTTTGGTGGTGTGGAATGATCCCGTGTTGGCAGCCGCCTATGTAAAGCATTGGGATTCGCGTTGGGAACAGGGAGTGATATTCCCTGTACAAAATTAAAGAACACCAAATACCGACAAGCCAGACAGGTTTTTCATTCGCGCGCCGATGTTCAATATCGGCCCAAAGCAGGTACTCACTATTCGCGTCACGCCATTGTGCCGAACGTGTGGAGGCTCCCATAAGTGCTCTCGAGCATGCACTAGAGGGCAATTGACACGCTCCCCGTATGCTGAAAAGCTGCACCATCCTGGATCGCTCCTCATCCTTATACCGAAGCGCAGAAATAAAAGAAAAAATTGCAGGAACGCAGGGCGGCTGCTAGCCCTTGCCAACGATGCTTCTCATTGTCCGACTTACCTCGATAGATGGCTACACGGCGGTAGCTAAAAAATTAAAGACGTCGTTACAAGGAAGTGCGTGCCTGTAGCGCGCAACAGTGGGATCAACAGACTGGTAGTCAAGGAGATATCGATATGGTTTCGCATTCTCGTATCAGTACTTGTTTCACGAATTGTTCGCCGTCCGTTGCGAGAGAAGCGGACTCTATCAAACTGCCACATCGAAGTTTTCATCGCTTATCCGGCGTACGACGAACCTTGTTATGCATTGCGGTGCAAAGCTGCATCGCCTCCTATATTTATGCAGCACCGCCCTTACATGGTGAGCCCCCGCCCAACAGTGAACAACTATATGGCGACCCGGGTGTCGGCGCACCGGGCAGTGGTCCTACCGCCGGCTTGTTTATAGTGGGCGGAACACCGGAAACGCGCAATGGCGAAACATGGGGGACTGTGCGTTCTTCTTACGGTGCCAACCTTACTGCGGATAATTTCACCATTACTGGCCAGGCAGGCTCGCCGGGTGCCTATTACACCCCGGTTTCAGTTTACGAAGGTAACGCACGTGCCACGTTTACGAACACGACGATTTATGCAGCACAGCAAGCGAGTTTAGCCATTGTGACTGCGTCGACTACCGGCTACCTCAAACTGGGGAGCGGAGTGTTGGTTACACAACAGCCGAGCTTCCCGTCAACGGCCACTGTGGC
Source organism: Herminiimonas glaciei (assembly GCF_042664955.1). Classification (NCBI taxonomy): domain Bacteria; kingdom Pseudomonadati; phylum Pseudomonadota; class Betaproteobacteria; order Burkholderiales; family Oxalobacteraceae; genus Herminiimonas; species Herminiimonas glaciei. The sequence goes on along the minus strand of NZ_JBHTBU010000001.1, from coordinate 2,109,567 downwards.
CGGCGTTGCCGCCTTTGGTGGTGGCATCATAGATGCTGATGGTATCAATATCTATCTTCCTTATGGCAGGGCATTTGCAGTGCAAGCTTCCAACACGGCACCGGGTGGCGGGCTGCCGTCGTCGAATGCACAGGGGACTGTCAACTTAAGCAATTCGAACGTGACTGTCGGGAACGGCAGTGGCAGCAACTACTCGTATGCGTCATGGGTCAGGGGACAAGCAGTTGCCAATTTCACCAACGTCAATCTCACTTCAGGCAATCAAAGTGTGGGTGCCTATGTATTCGTCATCGCTGCCGATACCGGCATCACGACAGGTGCGGCCGCCAATTGGAATAATGTTGCGCTCACAACGGGCAATCAAAGTGTAGGTATTTGGGCGAGCGGGAATCCAGTGTCTGTCACTGCCAATAATTCGCGTCTCAACCTGGGCAGTGACAGCTGGGGCGCATATGTGGCGGGCGGGGCGGTGGTGAAATTGACCGATACCGACATCACGACGGGCACAAATAGCGAGGGCATTAGTATCGCAGGTGGTTCGACTGTAAACATGACGCGTGGCAATCTCACGGTGAGCGGCACCAGCACGGCAATCGATCTTAGTACGCAAAACATAGGAACAAGCGCGGTCTTTGACGGTGCACGTGTCAGTAGTGAGGCGCTCGCCATAAAGAGTACAAACTCGATTACATCCGTGAGCTTGCAGAACGGTACCAGTGTCAGTGGCCCGACCCTGGTGTCGGCGCTAACGAATAGCCAGCTTAGCCTGCTCGCAAACCAGAACGTTACGCTCAATGGCAACATCCTCGCCGACGGTAGTAGTCAGGTTAATTTGGCGATGTCCAATAGCTCTACCTGGACAGGTGCGACTCCGAAGGGGAATAATTTCCAGTTTGCGAGCGCCAGTCGCTGGAATATGACGGATAGCTCAGTCGTCAGCAGCCTGGCAAATAGTGCAAGCCAGATTAATTTTTCTGCGCCGTCGGGTGGTGTATTCAAGACGCTTACTACGAATAGTTATGTGGGAGCTGGTGGCACTATCAGTCTCCATACCCAGCTGGGTACCGATGTCTCGCCCTCAGACAAACTCATCATTAATGGTGGCACTGCGAGTGGAAACTCCTTCCTGCGTATTGCCAATGCAGGCGGCACCGGTGCAGAAACCACAGGCAGTGGCATTCTGGTCGTCGAGGCAATTAATGGCGGTACGACTGCCGCAAATGCCTTTGCACTGGGTGCACCGGCCGTAGCCGGTATCTATGACTATGGTTTATTCCGCGGTAGCGGCAATGCCATTGCGCCGGATAATTGGTATCTCCGTTCAACCCGCGTTCGTCCGGAAACGTCCTTGTATGCGGTGTTGCCGGTATTGGGCATCCTGTACGGTGGCAAGCTTATCGATACGTTGGATGAACGCTGGGGTGAAGATACGCAATGGATGGGTGGCGGCGCGACCGGCTTGAGCAGTGGCGACAGCATGAATGAACTTGGTTCCAAGAACTATCCGGACGGCATGTGGGGACGCGTAATAGGACAGCACGGTAAACGTGATGGACAGGCAAATAATGTATTCGGTGTCGGTCCGAGTTACAACCATGACTTTTATGCGATGCAGGCGGGTATGGATCTGTATCGCTCCAAAGATAGCAACGGCCACCAGCATGCGGGTGTGTATGGCGCAATCGGTTACGGCAAGGGTAACGTGACCCACTTCGATGGCACTGCGGCAGGGCGCAATAGTTTCAACGCTTACACGATAGGCGGCTATTGGACACATTTCGGCCCGACCAACTGGTACATCGACAGTGTGGTGCAGGCAACCTGGTATGACGCCAAAGGCGATAGCAGGCGTGGCTTGTCCGAACTCAAGACACAAGGAATGGGCTATACCTTGTCACTGGAAGGCGGTTATCCCTTCCATTTGCAGAATGACTGGCTGATTGAACCGCAGGCACAAGTCATCTATAGCAAACTTGATCTGGACGATACCAATGATGCCGGCGGTAGTGTTTCTTTTCGCGATGGGCATTCCATGATTGGACGTCTGGGCGTACGTATCGGACGCAGCCGGACGAAGGAAAAAAATGCGGAGCTGCGCGATTCGACGGGCTGGGTACGATTGAGTGTCTTGCGGGAATTCAGTGGTCAACCGAAGGTCGACTTTACCGGGCCAAATGGATCTGTCTCTTTCCCGGCGGATATGGGTGGCAATTGGGGCGAAATCAAAGGCGGACTTACCAAACAGCTTAGCCGTGGGAAATTCCTGTACGGCACGCTGGGTTATCAACGTGCGTTTGATGGAAACAGTTATGCCTATGAAGCGAAATTAGGCTTAAGGGTAGAGTGGTAAGCGCAATGCTTTTAACGAATGGTGGCTGTGGGTCGCTTGCAGTTATTCCGGCATCGACCCACAGCAGGCATCTACTTAACGATAAAAAGCTTCAACCTTGCCTTTGACCTTGATCGTCAAGGGATTACCCTTGCGGTCCAGAGTCTTGCCGGCAGGGACTTTGACCCAGCCTTCGCTGATGCAATATTCTTCAACGTCAAAGCGTTCTTTATCGTTGAGTTTGATGCCAACCTCGTGTTCAAAGATGGCGGCGACGTGGAACGGGCTGCGCGGATCAATGGAGAGGCGGTCAGGGAGCGGGGGGAGTTGTGTAGTGTCGTTCATGCCGGCAATTATCAACTACTGGATTAAGCAAAACAAGTTTTTGCTTGGTTTTGCCTAATCGTCATCAATCAGCCATCCCGCATTGCTCAGGCCGAAAGCGCTGAATATTCCCCATAGCCATCCGGCCATGGCGTCAGGACTTCAAAGCCGGTTTCCGTTACCGCGACCATATGTTCCCACTGTGCAGAGAGGGAGTGATCCTTGGTGACGACGGTCCAGCCGTCCGCCAATTCCTTCGAATGGCGTTTGCCTGCATTAATCATCGGCTCTATCGTGAATACCATCCCGGTTTGCAGGGTGAGTCCCGTACCCGGCTGGCCGTAATGCAGCACCTGCAGGTCTTCGTGGTAAATCCGGCCTATGCCGTGACCGCAATACTCGCGGACCACACTGAAACCTTCCTTGTGTGCGACGGATTGAATGGCATAACCGATATCGCCGAAGGTCGCTCCCGGCTTGACCGCGAGTATGCCTGCGCGCATCGCTTCATAGGTCGTGGTCACCAGTCGTTGTGCCAGGATGCTCGGCTGGCCGACGCAATACATGCGGCTGGTATCGCCATGCCAGCCATCCTTCGTCAATGCGACGTCGATATTGATGATGTCGCCATCCCGCAATACCTTGTCGGAAGGGATGCCATGGCAGATGACATGATTGACCGAGGTGCATATCGTTTTAGGAAAACCGTGATAACCGATGTTAATAGGCACCGCATGCAGCACATCAACAATGTAGTCGTGGCATAGCTTATCCAGCTGATTGGTCGTGACGCCGGGTTTGACGTGTTCAGCAATCATGCGCAGGACATCTGCCGCCAGACCGCCGGAAATGCGCAGCATCGCTATATCGGCTGCGCTTTTGAGTTCGACTTTAGGCATCAGGTTTTTTCCAGTGAGAGGCTGAGGTCGCGACTGGATGTTCCTGCCTGCTGCTCGGCCTCTATCAATTTTTGACAGATATCGTTATAACAAAGTCCGGGATTCAATTCTGCAATCATGCCTACGCGCAGCCAGTGCTCGGCTTGAGAATTGATGGAGCGGCTCATCGCGCCGCTGGTCAGGCGCAGATTGGTGTGCATTTCTTCGGTGATTTTGACGATGCCCATGATGTGTGTTTATATAAAGTATGTATAAAACGTATATGAAACGTATATGAAACGTATATTATCATGGCTGAGCCGGAAACGGTTTATGCCGAGGCCTGCGGTTCAACCTGGCCTACCAACACCCACGACACGCCAACTAGGAGTGCTAGCCGAGCCACGCTTGCTCACCCAGGAAGAGTTCGAGTTAACGGCGTGGCTGTTGCGTCACGGCATAGACGGTGCTGAAGATTTCCTGCCGCAACTGGATAAAGCGAAAGTGTTTTCTCACTGCCAGTGTGGTTGCGCCAGCATCGATTTTTCCATTGATGGAAAGCGTCCTCAAACGTTTGGAATGCGCATACTGGCTGACTATCAATGGACGGATGAGCATGGCCATCAGTTTGGCGCATTCGTTTTCGAACAGGACAACTTGCTAGGAGGTCTGGATCTTTGGTCTATGGGAGAGGCAAACGCCTTACAGCTTCCGCCGATACATTTACTCGTGCCCTTGCGTGACTAAGGTGGCTTGGCCTGTATACACGCAGGCAAAGTCCTGCGGGCTTACGCCTTCTGGATATGCGGCAGGCTGATTTCAAATTTAACCCGCGCCTGTTTTGAAGTGGCCTGTACCGTCCCGCCGTGTGCTTCAACGATGGACTTCACGATAGCCAGGCCCAGTCCAGCGCCCGAGGCTTTCCGCTTGCGCGATGGATCAGTGCGGAAGAAGCGATCAAACAGTTTCGGCAAGTCTTCCTTGACTATCTGCTCGCTCGGATTTTCCACGCTTACCGTCGTCACTTGCCTGTCCTGCGACAAGCGCACGATGACAATAGAGCCGGGAGCTGAATACTGGATGGCGTTGGAGATGAGGTTGCTGAGCGCGCGCAGCATCATTTCGCGGTCGGCTTTGACAGGTGCCGCATTCCCCGCCAGCGTAAGGGTGATGTTGGCTTCTTCAGCGAGCGCTTCAAAGTAGTCAAACAGATCCTGGATCATCGCAGCGATGGAGATATCCGACAAATGAAGGTTGTGCGGATCGTTCTCCGTCTGCGCCAGGAACAGCATGTCGCTGATCATGCGACTCATGCGTTCGAACTCTTCCAGGTTGGAATAGAGGATTTCGCGGTATTCGGCTGATGAACGACTTTGACTGAGTGCGACTTCGGTTTGCATCACCAGGTTGGTGACAGGTGTCCGCAGTTCATGTGCGATATCGGCAGAGAAATTCGCCAGCTTTGCAAAGCCGTCTTCTATGCGGCCCAGCATATCGTTAAATGATGCGGCGAGCTCTGCCAGTTCGATCGGTACCTCGGTCGGGTCGAGCCGCACATCCAGGCGGGACGAGCGGATGGCGCGGATATCGCGGGATACTTTGCGTATTGGACGATGGCCCCATTGCACCGCGCACCAGGCAACGATGAGTGCGATGACGGAAACGATCAGCGTGGCCCACCACAAGATGGTCTTGAACATCGTCAGGAAATCCAGGTGGAAATCGATGTCCATCGCAATCGCCACCACAAACGGAATGCCACCGGGTGTTGCTTCAGGCCCCACTTCCAGCGCCGCACCGCGATAGGACCTGCCGTCGTCTTGCCAGATGATCACGTCGTCGTCCGCGATGGTCGAGTCAAACTTGCCGCGTTTGAGCAGCAGGCTCAGGTCGGCGCCGTGACCGATATAGACCGGGGTGCCTGACTTGGCGTACACGCTGTAGGTCACGCCGTGCCGTCCGATGGCGATGGCGGCAAGCTGTTTCACCATCGCAGAGTCATTGCCTTCCTCGTGCGGTACTTCAGTCAAGGTTTTGACTACCGCTCCGGCGACAGCCTGCAGTTCGGTTGTATCCTGCTCGGCGAAGTGCATTTCCAGGGATCGGACGATGACCCAGTTGAATGCCATGAATACCAGTGTTGTAGTAATACCGACGAGTATGGTCACGCGTAAGGCGAGTGACGCCGGGCGACGTTTTTCCGCGGTATTGCCGGCCATCTCAGTTTTCATCCGGGATATCCAGTGTGTAGCCCATGCCGCGCACGGTATGGATAAGTTTGGGCTCATAGGGTTCGTCCATCTTGGCGCGCAGGCGGCGTATCGCGACGTCGATGACATTGGTATTGCTATCGAAATTCATGTCCCAGATCTGGGAAGCGATGAGTGAACGCGGCAGTACTTCACCACGCCGCCGTGCCAGCAACTCAAGCAAGGCAAATTCCTTATTGGTCAGCACGATGCGTTGGCCCATCCGTGTTGCCTTACGGCGCGCGAGGTCGAGCACCAGGTCGGCGACTTGCAACTGGTCAGCCTGGGCGGGGACATTCCTGCGGCGCAACAGGGTACGAACATGCGCCAGCAATTCAGAAAAGGCAAAAGGTTTGATCAGGTAGCTGTCCGCACCCAGCTCCAGTCCCTTGACGCGGTCATCGACGCTGCCACGTGCGGTCAGGAACAGTACCGGCACCTGGTGACCCGCATCGCGCAGTGCTTTGACTATATGCCAGCCATCCACATCGGGCAGCATCACGTCCAGCAATACCAAGTCGTAAGACTCGTTCATGGCCATGTGGTGACCGTCCAGGCCGTTGCGCGCGACATCAACCACGAATCCGGCTTCCCGCAGGCCTTGCCGGATATAGTCCGCAGTCTTGTTCTCGTCTTCCACAACCAATATTTTCATTACTTCCTCTGTAGGTAGTCCGGCCACTGGTGGGCAAGCCCGCGTGCAGACGTATTTTTACACGGCTAAGCATCTACTTGATGGAATCCGGCATCCAGATGACACCAACATTACAGGAATGTAATGAAGTCGTAATTTCCCTGACAGTAGCCGGCACATAGGATAGCTACCATCGCGTCGGGTCAGGCAATATCACTGGCGATTCTGCAAGACGCAATTCTATTAATAAGGAATTACACATGTCACGTCGATTACCGATCATCCTTCCTTCTGCCGGCTTGAGCCGCAGGCGGTTTGTGCAGGGCCTGGCTGCGGGCGGGGTGCTGGCCAGCCTGTCGGTGTCGGCCCTGAGTGCTGTCGCGCGTGGCGAGCAGGTGAGTCGCGGCGCTGCGCCGGTTTTGCGTGGCAATGAATTTGACCTGGTGGTGGAAGAGTTACCGGTCAACTTCACCGGCAAGCCGGGCCTGGCCTCGACCATCAATGGTTCACTCCCGGCACCCACACTGCGCTGGCGCGAAGGCGAGACCGTCACTATCCGCGTGCACAATAAACTGAAAGAAAGCACTTCTATCCATTGGCACGGCATTATCCTGCCGTATCAAATGGATGGCGTGCCGGGCATCAGCTTTGCCGGTATCCCTGCCGGAACTACGTTCACCTATCGCTTCAAGGTCCAGCAAAGCGGCACTTACTGGTATCACTCGCACTCCGGCATGCAGGAACTGACCGGCATGTATGGTGCCATCATCATCGATCCTGCAGGTCCCGAAACCATCCGTGCCGACCGCGATCATGTGGTGCTGTTGTCCGACTGGACCGACGAAGATCCGATGCGCGTCTTCGCCAAACTGAAGTCACAGGGCGACTACTACAACTATAACCAGCCGACCGTCGTCGATTTCTTCCGTGACGCAGCCCGCGAAGGATTTGGTGCTGCCTTCGACAAACGCAAGATGTGGAACGAGATGCGCATGAGTCCGACCGACCTGGCGGACCTGTCTTCGAAGACCCTGACTTACCTTACCAATGGCATCACGCCTGCCGGTAACTGGACGGGCTTGTTCCGCCCGGGCGAGCGCGTGCGTTTGCGCATGATCAACGGCACCGGCAATACTTTCTATGACGTGCGCATCCCCGGCCTTAAATTGAAGGTGGTGCATGTCGATGGCCTGGATGTCGAGCCGGTGACGGTAGATGAATTCCGCTTCGGTCCCGGTGAAACCATAGACGTCATGGTGGAACCCAAGGATGAGGCTTACACCCTGTTTGCCCAGTCCATGGACAGAACCGGCTTTGCGCGCGGCACGCTGGCGGTGCGTGAAGGTTTGCAAGCACTGGTACCGGCGCTGGACAAGGCTGAATGGCTGACCATGCGCGACATGATGGGTGACATGCAGCACGGTTCTGGCGGTCACGGTGGCATGAACCACGGCGGTATGGCCGGGATGGACCATAACAACATGGCTGGCATGGGTGGTATGACCATGGATCATAGTGCGATGTCCGGCATGGACGATGACAGCATGACGGGCATGGATGGCATGAGCATGATGGATGGCGATTCCATGTCAGGCAAATCAGGTTTGGCGGTACCGTCCAAGACCGCACGACATGCACGCACCGAGTATAGCCCGAGTACCGATATGCGTGTGGATATGGCGCGTACCAATCTGGATGATCCGGGCATAGGCTTGCGTAACAACGGTCGTCGCGTGTTGACACTGGCCGACTTGCGCACGCCATCAGGCCCGATAGACAAACGTGAACCCGGGCGCGAAGTCGAGCTGCACCTGACCGGCAATATGGAACGCTATAGCTGGTCGATAGACGGACTGGAATTTGGCAGCTCGACACCCATCCATTTCCGCTATGGCGAACGTCTGCGCGTCATCCTGCATAACGACACCATGATGACGCATCCGATGCATTTGCACGGTATGTGGAGTGACCTGGAAAGTCCTGATGGTGAGTTCCTCGTACGTCGCCACACCTTGCCGGTACAACCGGCGCAACGCATCAGCTTCCTGGTGACAGCCGATGCACTTGGACGCTGGGCATGGCATTGCCACCTGATGTTCCATATGGACGCGGGCATGTTCCGCGAGGTCGTGGTGTCTGAAAGATGATGGGGAAAGAGATGATATTCAGAGCAAAAAATCTTCAGGCCATGGCGGTAGTCTGTGCGTCTTTTGTGAGCGGGGCGGTGTATGCGCAGGCAGCAGACCCGCACGCAGGTCATGGCGCCATGCAGATGGACGCCGCTGATCCGCATGCCGGACATGCTATGGGCGTGAAACCGGAGGTGGCCGATCCACACGCAGGTCACAATATGTCGGGTGCCGCGGCTCCCGAGGCTGCGATGGACCATGGTGCCATGCAGATGCAGGGTGGTTCGGCCCCGGCAGATGCGCGTGATCCGCACGCCTATTCCAACGGTATCAAGTTGGGCGACGGCGACTACATGGTGCCTGGTGTTGATCGCCTGATGCTGGCAGACGAACATACATTTGCATCGATACGCGGCGAGCAACTGGAGCGCAGGTTTAACGACGGTGGCAATGACTCGACCGCATACAGCTTGCAAGGCTGGTATGGCACTACCTACAACCGTTTTGTCATCAAGGCCGAAGGTGATGCGGAAAAACGTCGGATCCAGGAATCTCGTACCGAGTTGCTGTGGAGTCGCGCGATTGCTTCTTACTGGGATGTACAGGCTGGTGTACGCCTGGACTCCAGCCGCGAAGGCCCGGACCGCCAATGGGCGGCATTTGGTATCCAGGGACTGGCACCGTACTGGTTTGAAGTGGATGCGACCGCCTATGTGGGGAGTGGCGGACGTACCGCACTTCGACTCGAAGCCAGTTACGAACTCTTGATTACACAAAAACTGATACTCGAACCGAAGATGGAACTGCAGGCATTCGGTAAACGCGATCCGGCACTCAGGCTCGGTAGTGGTTTGGCTGAAGCATCCGCGGGTTTGCGTCTGCGCTATGAATTCACGCGTCAGTTTGCACCTTACATCGGTGTCGAGCGCGCCGGCAGCTTTGGCGAAACGGCTGACTTCGTTCGCGCAGATGGCGGCAAACCAATCAAGACCCGCGTCGTTGCCGGTTTACGCTTCTGGTTCTAAGCAATTGAATGGATGCCGGATGCAGGGCATACAACGAAATTTTTAAGCCTTGATGTATCAATTACTAAAAGAAAGGAATCCTTATGTCTGCCCCTCATTTTTCTTCCAAACTCGCCTTCGCTGCAGCAGCGATGTTTGTTGCGGCATCGGCCTTTGCCCATCCTGAACTGGTTTCTTCCAATCCGGCTGATAAATCCCAAGGTGTAGCGCCTGCCACGATAGAACTGAAATTTACGGAAGCGCTGAACAAGAAATTTTCCGGTGCGACACTCATCATGACGGAAATGCCGGGTATGGCGAATCACGGTTCCATGAAAATGGGAGCCAGCGTATCCGGCGGCAGCGATGACAAGACCATGGTGATCACACCTGCAAAACCTTTGGTGGCCGGCAGCTATCGTGTTGAATGGCGCGCGGTTTCATCGGACACGCATCCGGTCAAAGGTACTATTTCCTTCGAGGTGAAGTAAGCCATGGCTGACGACGGACTCAACATCGCATTGCGATTTGGTCTTTACGTCAGCATGGCTGCGCTGTTTGGCGTCGCCGTATTCGGACTCTATGCGCTGCGGCTAACGGTGAAGTTTGCTTACTTTGACAGGCAATACACCATCCTCACAGCGGCAGCAGCTATCCTCAGCCTGATACTGTCTATCGCGTCCATGCTGGTGATGGCCAAGGCGATGTCAGGTGCGGAGAGTTACAGTGAATTGTCTATCCATATCCTGGGCATGGTTATTACCGGCACGGACATGGGCCTGGCGTGGGCGTTGCGTATCGTGGCCTTGCTTGCATGTGTCATCATCGTGGCCAGCTCGGGGGCGCGCTTTCATTACGGCTGGCTGGCTGCATTTTCCGCACTTGCACTGGCGACGCTCGCCTGGTCCGGCCATGCCGCAATGAACGACGGCGTACAAGGGATGATCCACTTGGTTTCAGATATCGCGCATTTGTTTGCGGCAGGAGCCTGGGTCGGCGCGCTGTTCTCTTTTGTGATGCTGGCGCTGATGAAGCCCAGGTTTTATCCCGATGCGGCGGAAGTACTGAGCAAGACATCAAACGGCTTTGCCCACTTCGGAACGGTGATCGTAGCGACCTTGATGACTACAGGCATCGCGAACTATCTATTGATCGTAGGGCCATCGATCAAAGGCTTGATCACAACACAGTACGGTATATTGTTATCGCTTAAGCTGGCACTGTTCACAGGTATGCTGGCCCTCGCGGCGGCGAATCGTTTCTTCCTGGGGCCGCGTGTAGAGATAGCCTTGCAAGCCGGGAATCAACTCAAGGCTGTGAGCTTGCTGCGCAGAGCCATGTTGACGGAAACGGCATTGGTTGTACTCGTGATTGCCTGCGTGGCGTGGTTAGGGGTGCTGTCGCCCACACAGCTTCGTCCTGTTTAGCTAGCTTGGTGCATTAATCCAGTCGTATGGAAGGACGTACTTTTTTATTCAGCTGATCTACCATCCATAGCAAACTCCCGCGCCAGAAACCATGCAAATTGGATTGATGACTTCTGTACAGCATCGCGTGGCTTATTTGCGCAATTTTGCCGCGAATAAAACCATTCTTGAAAAGACCAAACTGGCCCAAAGAAGCATAGGCATCGTATTCGCCTAGCGCTACCAGTGCGCCGAGATTGCGATAGCGGAAGTCCGGTATTTTTTGTTCCTTCAGTATCTTGTTGAAATGACGGATCAGGTAAACGGCTTGCTGGTGTGCCACTTGTGCGGTTGGCGGAAGTGGCCGCGCAGAACCCGGCAAGGTCAGGCTCGCGCAGTCGCCGACCGCATAGATTGAATCATCCAGCGTGGTTTGCAAACGATTGTTGACTATCAACTGGTTGTTGCGATTGCACTCCAATCCATCCAGCTGGCTCATCACTTCGGCCGCTTTAACACCCGCTGCCCACACCAACATGGCTGCTGGAATGAAGTTGCCATCCGCAGTGTTTAGCCCGTCCACCGAAGCTGACAGTACACGTGTATCGGTCAATACTTTAATACCCAGTGCTTCCAGCTTGTCCCTGACCGCCTGCGAAATGGATTCCGGGAAAGCATCCAGCAAACGCGGCCCACTCTGTATCAAAGTGATGTGGATTTTTGATCCCAGACCGACGGCACCATAGCTCTCTGCAATTTCAGCCAGCTGGATCAGCTCCGCTGCAAGCTCGACCCCAGTCGCGCCGCCACCCACGATGGCAATCGATAATTCCTGATCGAGACCCAGGCACTGGAACATGCGCAAGCGCACTTCACGATTAAATGCATCCGCCTGCACCCGGGAGTCGATCATGTAGCAATGCTCTTTGACACCCGGAGTATCAAAGTCGTTGGCCTGGCTGCCGACTGCCAGTATCAATTTATCGTAGGGAAGGGTGCGTTCCGGAATGAGCAAGCGCCCATCCGGTGCATACAGCGCGGCGATGGATATGTGCTTGCCGGTACGATCCAAACCGTTCAATTCGCCCGGTTGATATGTAAAGCCACAATCCCTGGCTTGCGCCGCGTATGTTGTTTGTTGTTGCGAGATGTCTCGCGTACCTGCCGCAATGGTATGCAACATCGGCTTCCAGATGTGGGCAGAATCGCGATCAAGTACGGTAATTGACGGTGAATTCGAATTGCCGGATTTGAACTTCCGGCCTAGTGAGCTCGCGATTTCAAGGCCGGCGATGCCGCCGCCAACCACTACTATGTTTTCTTGCTTCAACTTGTTCCCCTGAGCCGTACCCGGCGCTTGCTATCGTTCCTGCATTTCCATTCAACATTGCGTGTGCATCGATTTCGCAACAGGTGCTGAAAAATAGTATTGGTGACGACGGTAAGGCGGATGAAATTGAGTAAAATATTTGCACTTAGTGCAAATATTATTGCACTAAGTGCAAAATTGCAAGGAGCCATGGTGAATACGAATCAGCAAATTGACTCTCCGGCCACGCTCGGATTGCGCGAACAGAAACGGCGCGATACCTATCTACGCATAGTTGATGCGGGTATGAGCTTGTTTGTCGAACATGGTTACCACGCTACTACCCTGGATGCGATTGCTGAAGCGGCCGCGATTTCGCGCCGGACTTTCTTTTCATATTTCGCGGGCAAGGAAGAGCTCCTGGTTGCCTGGCACCGGGGCTGCTGGTCACCCTTGCTGGAAGATATTGCAGCCGCGTCGCGGGATAACGTTCCATTTCAGCTCATACACAGGGTATTTAAAGAACACCTTTCCAGGCATGCAAACGATGAAATCGTTGCAATGGAAGAGTTGATGCACATTACCGAAAAATTGCGCATGAGCTTTCATGCATCGTTCATGGAATGGGAGCGGGCATTGTTACAGGCTCTGACTATGGTGTGGCCGGAGCCCGAACGGCGTAGCGAGTTGCGCATGGTGGCGACTCTGTGGGTTGCTACATTCAGATCCGCGATGGAGGAGTGGCAAGCCAATTCCAGGCATTTACATCTGGCGCAACATCTTGAAGAAGCCTGCGATTTATGCGGCCGGGTGCTTGCGAGCATGAAAAAATCATAGCGCTGAATACGGTGTGCTATCACCGCGCAACATACTTAAAGAAAGGGCGATCGATGATCGCCCTTTTTTACATGTGTTTGTCGTTACCGTTTACACCCAGTCATGACCATCGCGGCATAGGTTTGGGAGGTGGCATTGGGGGTATGGCAAGGTCTACCAGGAATGATCGTTATCTGCACACGAGTTGCTTCATCTGCAATTTTTATTTTAAGTATTTGATTTTAATGGATTATTTTTCTGTTTGACTGTAGGGGTCAGGCTGCTGTGAATAGTTATGACTGATTTCTATATACGTTTTTCTTCTAACAAAATGCAAAAAGATTCGTTTTCTTTATAACGCCTAAGTGTGATTATTGCAGCCTGTTAGCCATATTTGTAATAAGAGAGCTTATGTCAGCCGTCCTTGCCCTTCCTGTCAGGAAACAAACCGCATCCAGGGTTTTGCCCGGATTCAATTTGTCGCTTGGCTTTACGATCTTTTATCTCAGCCTGATCGTCCTGATACCGCTGTCGGCCGTCTTCCTGAAAACATTCACGATGACGTGGGACGCTTTCATAGCGGCCGTCACTTCGGATCGCGTGATTGCTTCTTATAAGCTGAGCTTTGGCGCATCGCTGATCGGCGCGGTGTTGAATGCTTTCTTTGGCGGCATCGTGGCCTGGGTCCTGGTGCGCTACAAATTCCCCGGCAAGAAGATTATTGATGCGATGGTTGATTTACCGTTCGCATTGCCGACCGCGGTTGCGGGTATCGCATTGACCGCACTGTATTCGCCAAATGGCTGGATCGGTCGTTACCTGGAAGCGATCGGCATCAAGGTTGCCTTTACCCCTTTGGGCGTGATCATCGCTTTGACTTTTATTGGTTTGCCGTTTGTTGTGCGTACCGTGCAACCGGTGCTGGAAGATGCTGAGCGTGAATTGGAAGAGGCCGCAGCCAGCCTCGGTGCGAGCCACTGGCAAACCTTTACCAAGGTGATTTTTCCGACGGTATTCCCGGCCTTGCTGACCGGTTTTGCGCTGGCGTTCGCACGTGCCACCGGTGAATACGGTTCCGTGATTTTCATTGCCGGCAATATGCCGATGGTGTCCGAGATCACGCCGCTGTTTATCGTGACCAAGCTGGAACAGTATGACTATGCAGGTGCAACAGCAATTGCGGTGGTGATGTTGCTGGCTTCCTTCCTGATGTTATTGACGATTAATTTATTGCAAGCCTGGACCCGCAAGCGTGGTCAGGCGGAGAAAGTTTGATATGGCGGCGATCGCTCCTCCTTCCAGTAGTGCGCTTCCGGTTAGCTTGGCGCGTGCGCCGCGCGTTCCCGCAGCAACGCTGGAGCCAACTTGGGTACGCACTTTATTGATTATTGTTGCGCTGGCTTTCCTGACGCTATTCCTGTTTGTGCCACTGGCATCGGTGTTTGCCGAAGCGTTGAAAAAAGGCTGGGATGCCTATATTGCGGCGATCCTGGAAGAAGATGCGGTGTCGGCGATCAAGCTGACCTTGCTGACGGCGGCGATTGCCGTGCCGCTGAACCTGGTGTTCGGTGTGGCGGCTTCCTGGTGTATCGCCAAGTTTGATTTCCGTGGCAAAAGCATCTTGCTGACACTGATCGATTTGCCGTTTTCAGTTTCACCTGTCATCTCGGGCCTGATTTATGTCTTGCTGTTTGGCGCCCAGGGCTGGTTCGGCGGCTGGCTGCAGGAACACAATATCAAGATCCTGTTTGCGGTTCCCGGCATTGTGCTGGCGACAATTTTCGTGACTTTCCCGTTTGTCGCGCGTGAATTGATCCCGCTGATGCAGTCGCAGGGCAGTGAAGAAGAAGAGGCGGCGCTGGTATTGGGCGCTTCCGGCTGGAAAACCTTCTGGCATGTGACCTTGCCGAATATTAAGTGGGGTTTGTTATACGGTGTGATTTTGTGTAATGCCCGTGCGATGGGTGAATTTGGTGCAGTTTCGGTGGTGTCCGGCCATATCCGCGGCCAGACGAATACGATTCCTTTGCAGGTCGAGATTCTGTATAACGAATACCAATTTTCAGCGGCATTCGCGGTAGCATCGTTGCTGGCAATGTTGGCACTGGTTACACTGGCGCTCAAATCATTCATCGAATGGCGTTTACGAGATACACACGAACAGTTTCAGGAGCAGGGATCATGAGCATCGAAGTCAAGAATATTCAAAAGCAATTTGGCAATTTTGTCGCACTTAACAATGTATCGCTGGACTTTCCGGCGGGCGAGTTGACTGCATTACTGGGCCCTTCGGGCTGCGGCAAAACCACCTTGTTGCGCATCATTGCCGGTCTGGAGCAACCGGACCACGGGCAAGTGTTGCTGGATGGCGAAGATGCTTCGGCGCGCCATGTGCGCGAACGCCAGGTCGGCTTCGTATTCCAGCATTACGCATTGTTCAAGCACATGACCGTGTTTGAAAACATCGCTTTCGGTTTGCGCGTGCGCCCGGCGGCGACCCGTCCATCGGAGGCGCAGATCAAGGAAAAAGTCACCAAATTGCTGGAACTGGTGCAACTGGACTGGCTGGCTGATCGTTATCCGCCGCAATTGTCCGGTGGCCAACGTCAGCGTATTGCGCTGGCCCGTGCTCTGGCAGTGGAACCACGCGTCTTGTTGCTGGATGAACCATTTGGCGCGCTGGATGCAAAAGTCCGTAAGGAATTGCGTCGCTGGTTGCGTCGCCTGCATGACGACCTGCATGTCACCAGTATTTTCGTGACGCATGACCAGGAAGAAGCACTGGAAGTGGCGGATCAGATCGTCCTGATGAACAAGGGCAATGTCGAGCAGATCGGTGCGCCCAAGGATGTATATAACAACCCGGCTTCGCCTTTCGTCTATGGCTTCCTCGGTAATGTGAACCTGTTCCACGGTCGCGTACATGAAGGCATTTTGCAATCGTCAGGCATCGCATTCGAGGCGCCCGAGCATGCAGAAACACAGGATACCAAGGGTATCGGCTATGTGCGTCCGCATGACCTGGAAGTGGACAGGTACACGACTGGTGCGGAAGGCATCGTGGTGCAATTGCGCCGCGCCCATGCGATCGGCCCGCTGGCACAACTGGAGCTGGAGCGTGACGATAACGGCGAGTTGATTGAAGCCGTGATCTCGAATGAACGCTTTGGTCATTTGAAATTGAAAGAGGGCGAAACGCTGATCGTTCGTCCTAAACGTTTGCAAGTGTTTGTTGACGAATCGGTGTAAGCGTTAAACGCTGACCGTTAGTCACCGCACTATTGCGCAAGTATAGATAGAGGTGCCTGGATATGAATTTTCAACAACTACGATCGATCCGCGAGACCGCGCGTTGCGGTTACAACCTGACCGAGGTGGCGAATGTGCTGTTCACATCGCAGCCTGGCGTCAGCCGCCAGATTCGCGAGTTGGAGGAAGAGCTGGGCGTCGATATCTTTGAACGCAATGGCAAACGCCTGACCGGCCTGACCGATCCCGGTCGCGGCATTTTGCAAATCATCGACCGTTTATTGCTGGAAGCGGAAAACCTGCAACGTGCGAGCCAGGAATACGCAGGACAGGAAATCGGCACATTGGCAGTGGCGACTACCCACACGCAGGCACGTTACATGCTGCCTAAGGTGGTGCAGGTGTTCCGCAAGGAATTCCCGAAAGTGCGTATCGCCCTGCAACAAAGCACGCCGGAACATATCGCTGAGTGGGTTTTGTCCGGCAAGGCGGATATCGGTATCGCAACCGAAGGTTTGAGCCAGTTCGAAGATTTGGTGTCTTTCCCATGCTACCGCTGGCATCACTCGGTAGTCGTACCGGACGGTCATCCCTTGCTGGAAAAGAAATTGATCACGCTGGCTGACCTGGCGCAGTATTCATTGATTACTTATGATCTCGGCTTTACCGGTCGTGGTCACATCGATGATGCGTTCAAGCAGGCGGATATCACTACCGATATCGTGTTGACCGCGATGGACTCGGACGTTATTCAGCAATACGTGTTGCTCAACCTGGGTGTCGGCATAGTCGCTTCGATGGCCTTGCAGCACAATGGCAGTAATGGCCTGAAGGTGATTGATGCTTCACACCTGTTTGCACAAAACGTGACACGCCTGGCGGTACGTCGTGGTGCTTACCTGCGTCAATACACATATGACTTCATCCAGCAATTTGCACCGGACCTGACGCGTGCGGATATCGATGAAGCGATGAAGGTACATGCCTGATTAGTTGGCTGCTGTTGTCAGGGCGAAAAAAATGAAAGCGTGCTGTCCGGATCAGGCAGCACGCTTTTTTTTACATTCACTTTAAACAGGGATTCAAGCCAGATGCGATGTACAAGCAGCCGTGGCCTTGTACTATGCCGTTTTCTTCAGCAGCGGACTGTATCTCAATGCTCTCCTGCTGAAACGTATACCGGCACTGGTTGCGTAAAGTATGCGTGCAGTATTTGATAAACCATCAGATAGTTTTTTTGCTGGAAGCTGGCATGGGAAATTCCGTTCAACATGGTGAACTGTTTGTCGGGGTGGGGCAGGCGTTTGAAGAACTCAATCAGGTCGTCAAAGGCTGCGATGCCATCAAACTGGCCGCGTAACACGACGGTAGGCACGGTAATTTTCTCCGGATCAACCAATGGTAATTTGGAGCACATATCGATATACGTGCCGTTCGGCATGGAGTCGTCGAGTGCCAGGATCGCATCTGCAAACGCTTCCACCACGCGTTTTTCTGCGCAGTCGGCGTGATCGCGCTCAAAGATCGAATAGACATAAGCCCTATCGATAGGGCGTCGATTCGACGCGAGGAATTCAGGCAGCTTCTTGCGTCTTTGCTCCAGCGTATGTGCACCCTCGCCAGTCCAGACGAAGGCGTCGAGTGCCAGCCGTGATACGCGGTCGGGAAAGCGTTGTGCAAACAAGGCGGCGCGCAGGGCACCCGAGGAAATGCCGTAGGTCAGGAAGTTTTCAATGCCGCGTGTACGACGGATATAGTCGGTGGCGGCAGCAAGATCGTCAGCACCGTTGGAAATGTCGCAAGTGATATCACGTGTTTTATCAGAGCGGCCATATCCCTCCATATCGACGCACCAGCAAACGAAGCCGCGCTTGGCGAACCAATCCATTACCGATGAATCGGCCCGGCCCGGTACTTTGAGGTCGAAGGTCGGTTGCGATGCCATCGACGAACCGTGGACAAACAGTACCGCAGGTTTATCCTCCGGTGTATCGACAAATTTTTCCCATAAAAACAAACGGACGTCACCCTTGTTGGTCCAATGCTCGACACCTTGCACAGTGTTTTCAGATATCTTGTGTACTGCGTTCATTCAATTCTCCTAAGGTTATTTTTCAATTGAAACCACGTGATGGGAAACAGTTGCTTGTGACGCGTCAGAGTTGGACACCGCTTGCGGTTTCCCAGTACTTGACGATTTCCGAGTGATCGCGGCTGCCGCCGATTTGTTCACAGGCGGCGCGCCACAGTTGCTCGGTCGCTTCACCTAACGGTACCGCTGCGCCCACGCTATGTGCACTGTCGACGGCGATCTTTACGTCCTTGGCGATGAGTTGCATCGCCATGCCGGTGCCGAATTTTTGCGTCAGCACATGCGGGATGATTTTTTTGACGACCGGATGCTGGCGACCGTTGCACATCACATCGATGGCTTCGGCCATGACCTTGCTGTCGAGGCCAAACTTGCGACCTATCGTCATCGCTTCCAGCGTATTGATGAGTGCGCATGCATTGATGTAATTGGTCATCGCCTTCAGTACATGCGCACTGCCGATGTCGCCGCACGGCCAGAGCTTGCGCCCCATCGCATCGAACAATGGCCGGCAGCGCTCTATCGATGCGTCATCACCACTGACCATGATGTCGAGGCTGGCATCCTGCGCGAATACCACCCCGCCCATGACCGGTGCATCCAGGTAGCCGATACCCAGCGCGGCAAGTTCGGCGCTGATGCTGCGTGTTACCGCCGGAGCGGAAGTGCCCATGTCGATGGCGATGCTGCCGGGTGCGAGTTGCGTCGCAAGTCCATCATCAAACAATACTTGCCGCACCACCTGATCACTGGGCAACATGAAAATCACCACATCGGCGCCTGCTCCCACTTCTGCCGCGCTGCGTGCGACGCGTGCCCCATGTTCGCGTGCGAATGCATTGGCGGTCGCCGCCTGCCTGTCGTATACGGTCAGGTTAAAACCTTTGCGCGCGAGCTGTCCGGCCATAGGCGTCCCCATATTGCCTATGCCGATGAAACCGATATTCCTGATGTTATCCATCGCTGTGTTTCTCCTGTGGCCGCCCGGATTGCGTGTTGTTGTGTTACTTGCTCCCGAAGCCGGGTTCGAAATAGCCACCGTCCGTCGTGCCATCGACAGCCTTGCCATGGATGCCGTGTGACAAATCCTTGACGGTGAGGAAAACCACGTCTTCATCCGGCGTTGCGACTGTCGAGTGCACGATATTGGCCGGGAAGTACAACAATGTTCCGGGACCGCATAGCCGCTCGGGCTGATCGCCTATGCTTACGCGCAGGGTGCCTTGCACGATGTAATTCCATTGCTCGTTTGGATGGGTATGTGGTTTCGCACCAGTACCACGAGGCTTGCTGATCAGGCCGACCTGCATGCGTTCGCCTTCGACAACCGGGCCGAAAGCGGTCGAGTAACCGATACCGGCAGCCATGCCCGCCATCTCCGGCAAGGCGAAGATGTATGTGCCGTTACCTGCTTTAACCGCACCCTTGTTTTTGGTATTGGTAGTCATATTGTTCTTTCCTTGAGATTGCGGCGATCCTGCCATTCATGCTGCATTGCTAAGCAGGCCGGTAGCTTCCACACCTTTGAGGCAGCAGGCTTCATCTTCATCGCCGGTACCACCACTGGCACCGACTGCGCCCAGAATCGCACCGTCTTCACCTTTGATCAGTACGGCGCCGGTTTGTGGCAGGAAGCGACCTTTTGCAGTCGCCGCCAGTGTCGTGAAAAAGGCCGGGTTGTCTTTGGCGCGCAGGCCGAGCGCACGGCTGGAGCAACCCATGGCTGCGGCGCCCCAGGCTTTGCCCAGTGCAATGTCGAGGCGGAACATGCTGGCGTTGTCTTCGCGTTGTGCGGCAATGATGTTGCCGCTGGCATCGAGTACGACCACTGCGAGTGGCTTGATGCCGACTTCATGGGCATGCGCGAGGGCGCTTTCAATAATGTTGTTGGCCTGTTTCAAGCTTAGAGCGGACATGCGTGATCTCCCGTTAATGTTGCGGTTAGGTTGAAGGTGGAGTTGGAGCGGGGCACATGTGCCCCGGGATGGCGGAGCTACCTCATGGTTTGCGGGCCGATTTCTTTTATCAGTGTGGCGAACTGCTGGTTTTCGTTGCGCACCAATGCGGCAAATTCTTGCGGTGAATTGCCGACTGCTTGCGATGCTTGCAGCGCAATCGCGTTGGCGACGTGGGGATCCTTCAGTACCTGGATGATGTCGCGGTTCAGACGCGCGATGATGTCAGGTGGGGTACCCGCGGCAGCGAAAACCCCGAACCACGAATTGATGTCAAAACCGGGTACGCCCGATTCTGCAATAGTTGGCACGTCCGGTAATGCCGGCTGGCGTACGATGGTGGTAACCCCCAGTGCGCGCAATTTGTTGGACTTGATAAGGGGCAGTACCGCGGTGATCGGTGCGAACATCACCTGGATCTGATTGGCGAGCAATGCGATGACGGCAGGGCCGGATCCCTGGTAGGGGACATGCATCATCTGGATCTTGGTTTGCCGGTCGAACATTTCGCCGGCGACGTGGCTGGGCGAGCCGATGCCGGCCGAGCCAAAGTTAAACACGCCTGGTTTGGTTTTGGCGAGGGCAATGAATTCGGCAACAGTCTTTGCCGGCACCTGTGGATTAACGACCAGGATATTTGGTACGCGCACGACTTGCGTTACCGGCACCAGATCCTTCAGCGTGTTGTAGGAGAGTTGTTCGTAGATGTGTGGGGCGATCACGATGCTGGTCGATTGCGCCATCAACAAGGTATAGCCGTTTGGTTTCGATTTGGCGACCGCCGCACCGGCGATGGTGCCGGATGCCCCCGCCTTGTTATCGACCACCACCGGTTGCCCCAGGCTTGCCGACAGGCCGGGGCTGACCAGGCGGGCAATGGCATCTGCAGCGCCCCCCGGCGATGCCGGAACAATCAGCCGTATCGTTTGCTGCGGATAGGCATCATCGGCGTGGGCAGCCGTGCCGGCCAGCGTCAGGCAGGTAGTGAGCGTGAGTGCAAACAGCTTTTTCATCCTTGTCTCCTTGATATTTTTTATCCATGGATAAACCGGCTTGCTGACGCGTCCTTGCGCGTTTTTTTACAGACTAAGCCCGCGCCATATATCTGCACAAATGATTTAAATTTATATAATTTATAGATGTCATCTATGTATTTTCATATAACATTGATGAAACTATGGATAAGCCAGCCTTAAACCGATGGCTATGGAAAGCCGGTATCAGGCGTAAATGCAGGGAGCAAATACAGTATGGAATTGCGACATTTGCGTTACTTTCTGGCGGCGGCGCAGTCACAGAGCTTCACGCGCGCGTCGGAGAGCCTGCACATCACGCAGCCAACGCTGTCGCATCAAATCAAGCAAATAGAAGATGAGCTGGGCATACAGTTATTCGATCGGGTTGGTCGTGTCGTCAAACTGACGACTGCCGGCGAACTGTTCCAGGTTTATGCGAAGCGCGCGTTGCTGGAAGTCGATGCAGGCCTTGATGCCTTGAACGAACTGGAAAATCTCAAGCACGGGAGGGTGACGTTTGGCGTGCTGTCTTCGTTCGGTACCTTTCACCTGCCGCCTATCCTGGCCGATTTCAACCAGCTTTATCCCGGCATCAAGATTACGGTCTTGCGTTTGCGTTCAGGCGAGATCGAAGAACGCCTGCTGGACGGCGAGTTGCATTTTGGCGTGGCATACGCACCGTCCAGTACAGAACAGATCAATGTCGAACCACTCTTTACCGTGCCGCTTGCATTGGTGGTGGGCGATCGTCATCCACTCGTGGGTAGTGCGGGAATTGCGCTAAACGAATTGAATGAGCATGAACTGATCATGCTCTCGGATGAATACAATTCGCGAAAAATGATGGATGCGATTTTGCTGGCGAACGGCATCACGCCGCGTATCGTGATGGAAATGAATGCGATAGAACCGATACTTGCTACCGTGCGCAATAGTTCACTCGCGACTATCCTGTCGGCCAACCTGGTGGATGAAATGCCGGGACTGCACCAGGTGCCGCTGACGCCGACCGTGGCGCATACGGTAGGCCTGTTCACGCGCCGCAACAGTCATTTATCGGCGGCAGCACGCGCGCTGGTTGATACGATACGGCAGCGCTTTTGAGCTGGATGGTGTGTGATACTCCGATAGGGCTTAACGTTTGAGGCAACAAAAAAGGAGCGCATTGCGCTCCTTTTTTATTTCACATCTGATCTGTCTATCACGGCACCAGGTTTTGTTTCGCTGCCTGCTTGGCTTTGATTTCGCTGACAGTCTTGTCGATCACGGTCACGCGATACGCGGTCGCCGGGTGGATTGCGGTATAGCTGTTGGTGACGCTGGCCGGATATTGCGTTGCCAGGCGTTGCCAGAAGCTGCTGACGCCATCGATGTTGTAACCGCCACGTACCAGCATGTAGAGCGCGAGGCGATCGGCTGCAGCATCGGTTTCCTGTGGTACGGCCTTGATGCCGCCGCTGCCACCGAGGGCACCGGCATCCGGCGTGATACGTATCATATTGTCGATGACGCCACCGACGGTTGCGCTCATCCTTTGCTGGGCCGGATGACCGAGCGCGTTATGCGCCAGTTCTTTCGCCAGTACGTAAGCGACTTCATTGTCGTTGCGGGCAAAATTCAGCATGCCGCGTGTCACCAGTACCCGACGGCCATCAGCATACGCACTGACATTATCGGTGTTACCCAACTCAATGCCGAAGCCGCAAGCACGGGTCAGCGGCACGGTGACCGCGACATTGCTGCCGTTACGGATCAGGCCGAGTTTGACGTTGCTGGTCGAGTTGACCAGCGGTCCGAGTATCGCGGCAGCCTGGCGCTCGGCGTTCGGTCCTTGCGGCATCGGTTTGTCTTGTACCGTGGCGAGGATATCGCCACGTTTGACGCCGGCACGTGCTGCGCCGCTATTGTTCAGGACGCCGGTGACTTGCAGGCGCTCATCGAAGCCCAGCGATTGCGCCGCTTCTACATAGTCTTCCGAGAATGAATACTTGGTCTTGGCGCTGAAGCCGATCAGGTTGCGCGCATTGCCTTTGCACAGCGGTGCATTATTGACCAGCAGTGGTGCGGCCAGGCGATACAGGCGATCCTGCTGCGCGGTGACATTGCGCAAGGCTTGCTTTTGTGCGGATTCGGTGACCGGGGCAGGTGCCACGGTGCCGGGACGGGCACTAGGAGTATCGAGCGAGACAGTGCTGCAACCGGCCAGCAATAAAGCGATGGGAAACAGGGCGGTGGTGGCCGGCGATAGCCGCTTCATTTTGCTTACTACAGGTTGCAGCAGGGCATGCATAAAAAATTCTCCTAGAAATTCAGTGTTTCCCGGTGCTGCCGAAGCCGCCAATACCGCGTTCGCTTGTATCAAATTCTTCAACTACATTGAAGCCGACTTGCAGGACCGGAACGATGACCAATTGCGCCAGGCGCTCCATCGGATTGAGGGTAAATTCTGTCTGACCACGATTCCATGTCGACACCATCAATTGGCCCTGGTAATCGGAGTCGATCAGGCCGACCAAGTTCCCCAAAACGATGCCATGTTTGTGGCCCATGCCACTGCGTGGCAGGATCATCGCCGCATAAGCCGGATCAGCCAGGTGGATTGCCAGGCCGGTCGGTACCAGATGGGTTTCGCCCGGTTTGATGACGATAGGTGCATCTAGGCAGGCCCGTAAATCCAGGCCGGCACTGCCTGCGGTGGCATAGGCTGGCAGTTGGTCTTGCATGCGGGGATCAAGGATTTTTACTTCGATAGTCTTCATGGGCTGGATGATGGGGATATAGGTAGATAGTTGGATCTGGAGAGGCGGAATCAGGACAGGCGCTGTGCGATTTCACGCACCAGCTGACGCGCCAGTTTTTGTTTGTCTGCGAGTGGCAAGGCGGTATG
Organism: Herminiimonas glaciei; assembly: GCF_042664955.1. Taxonomy (NCBI): domain Bacteria; kingdom Pseudomonadati; phylum Pseudomonadota; class Betaproteobacteria; order Burkholderiales; family Oxalobacteraceae; genus Herminiimonas; species Herminiimonas glaciei. The sequence goes on along the minus strand of NZ_JBHTBU010000001.1, from coordinate 2,085,290 downwards.
GCCCTTGTCGTCGAACAGCACGAGTTCGTTCTGGTCCTGGCCGAAAGTCTGGTGGCCGATATTGCCGACCAGCAGCGGGATATTCTTTTTCTTGCGCTTGGCTTCGCCGTATTCAAGCAGGTTTTCCGACTCGGCGGCAAAGCCGACGCAATACGGTGCATTTTTCAATGCGGCAACAGCGGCCAGGATGTCGGTGTTTTGTTCGAAGGCCAGCGACGGTGCATCACCGGCTGCATTTTTTTTCAGTTTCTGTGCGCTGACATTGGCGACGCGCCAGTCGGCGACGGCAGCTACTGCGATGAAGATGTGTTGTGCGCTGATGCGCGACATCACGACGTCGTGCATTTGTTCTGCGGTCTGTACATTGATGCGTTGTACGCCATACGGTGCATCGAGTGCGGTCGGGCCGGATACCAGTGTGACGTCGGCACCGGCTTCACGCGCGGCACGGGCAATCGCATAGCCCATCTTGCCGGACGAGAGATTGGTGATGCCGCGTACCGGGTCTATCGGTTCAAAGGTCGGTCCGGCGGTCACCATCACGCTTTTGCCGACCAGCAGCTTGGGCTGGAAGGATGCAATGATTTCTTCCAGCAATTGTTCGGGTTCCAGCATGCGGCCCATACCGGTTTCGCCACAGGCTTGTTCACCGGCGTCAGGGCCGAGCACCGCAATACGATCCGCTTTCAGTTGCGCCACATTGCGCCGGGTCGCCGGGTTTTGCCACATCTCTACATTCATGGCCGGTGCTACCAGCAAAGGCAGGGTGTCGGGACGGGCCACGCATAAAGTGGAGAGCAGGTCGTCGCATGCACCATGCGCGAGCTTGAAGATGAAATCGGCGGAGCAGGGCGCGATCACGATCGCATCCGCGTCACGCGTGAGGTCGATGTGCGGCATATTGTTGGCTACGCGCGCATCCCATTGATCGGTCACGACCGGATGGCCGGACAGCGCCTGCATCGTGACCGGTGTAATGAAGTGGGTGGCGGCATTCGTCATGACAACCTGCACTTGCGCGCCGGCCTTGCCGAGGGCGCGTGTCAATTCAGCCGCTTTGTAGCAGGCGACGCCGCCGGTTAATCCCAGTACGATTTTTTTACCAGCAAGATCCATGAAGGACGCTCCTGAAAGATGTGCGGGCTAGTGTATCAGCTTGCGCGCCGCAGGCTCATTTTCCGACGCGCCGCAGTTCGTCATAGATAAACAATACTGCGCCTATGCAAATCGCGCTGTCGGCGATGTTGAAGGCAGGCCAGTGCCAGCCGCCGATATGGACATCGAGGAAATCGATGACATGGCCGTACAGCACGCGGTCGATCACATTGCCGATGGCGCCGCCGAGGATCAGGGCCAGCGCCCAGCAAAACAGGCGTTGTCCGGCATGCTTTTTCAGCAGGTAAATGATGAAGATGGCAGCGCCTATCCCCATTATTGTAAAGAAGTAACGTTGCCAGCCGGTCTCGGACGCGAGGAAGCTGAACGCTGCGCCCTTGTTATAGACCAGGACCAGGTTGAAGAAGGAAGTGACCGCATGCGATTCGCCATAGACGAAGAGGCGGGTAATCGTAATTTTGGTGATTTGATCGAGCAGGACCAGGATGGCGGCGATGCCTAGCCAGGGAACCATGCTGCTGGAAGAGGAGAAGTAACGTTTATTGGAAGCCATCGCTATCTTTGCCGGTAAGTGTCGTAAAAATCGCTCCGGCCGTGGCCGGAGCGAGGTGTGCGCAAATCAATGATGCCGTTTGCGGCAGTCTTATGCAAAACGGCGTGCTTCGCCCTTGCCAAACAAATTGGCGACGCAACGGCCGCACAAGCCTTCATGTTCCGCATGCGAACCGACATCGGCGCGGTAGTGCCAGCAGCGCTCGCACTTCTGTGCCGCCGATGGTGTGACCGCTACGCTTTCTTCTTCGGCCTTGGCGACCTTGCTGACGCTGGCTTGCGAAGTGATGAGGACAAATTTCAGATCATCCTCAAGGCTGGCCAGTGCATCGAACTTGTCGCCGCTCGCTTGCAATGCGACTTCCGCCTGCAGCGAAGAACCGATACCGCCGGCGACGCGTACTTCTTCCAGTTGCTTGGTAACGTCATTACGCACTTCGCGCAGCAGCGCGTACTTGCCCAGCAAAGCTGCACCGTCCGCCACTTCCGGCAATTGATAGAAAGTGTGCGTGAAGATGGTGCCGTCGGCATTCATTTCCGGGCTGGCAAATACCGCCCACGCTTCTTCTGCGGTGAAGGATAGCATCGGTGCCATCAGGCGCAGCAGGGAGTGCGTCAGGTGCCAGATCGCGCTTTGCGCCGAACGACGTGCATGTGAAGTCACGCCGCTGGTGTAGAGGCGATCTTTCAGGATGTCGAGGTAGAAGCCGCCGAGGTCTTCCGAGCAGTACATCTGCAGTTTCGACACCACCGGGTGGAATTCATAGACCTGGTAATGCGCCTGGATTTCAGCTTGCAGCGCGTTCATTTGCGCAATCGCATAGCGATCGATTTCCAGCATGTCGGCGACCGGTACCAGGTCTTTCGCTGCATCGAAGTCAGAAGTATTCGACAACAGGAAGCGCACGGTATTGCGGATACGACGATAGCTTTCGGTCACACGCTTGAGGATTTCATCCGAGATCGACAATTCACCGGAGTAATCGGTGGATGCGATCCACAGGCGCAGGATGTCCGCACCCAGTGTGTCTGAAATCTTTTGCGGTGCCAGGGTGTTGCCGAGCGACTTCGACATTTTCTTGCCTTCGCCATCGACCGTGAAGCCGTGCGTCAGCAATGCCTTGTAAGGTGCACGACCGTTCATCATCGACGACGTCAGCAGCGACGAATGGAACCAGCCGCGATGCTGGTCCGAGCCTTCGAGGTAGAGATCAGCCGGGAAGGCCAGCTCTTCCTTGTGCGAACCGCGCAAGACGGTTTGATGGGTACAACCGGAATCGAACCAGACGTCCAGCGTGTCCTTGTTCTTCAGGTACATATCTGCATCGGCACCGAGCAACTCTTTCGGGTCCAGTGTCAGCCATGCTTCTATGCCTTCTTTTTCCACGCGTTGTGCGATCTGTTCCAGCAACTCAGGTGTGCGTGGATGCAGGTCACCGCTTTCCTTGTGAACAAAGAAAGCCATAGGCACGCCCCACTGGCGTTGGCGCGACAATGTCCAGTCCGGACGATTCGCGATCATGCCGTGCAGGCGCGCTTTGCCCCAGCTCGGGAAGAATTCGGTTTCTTCAATGGCCTGCAATGCGGTTTCACGCAGGGTTGCGCCCTGGTTCTTCGGCATCACATCCATCCCGGCAAACCACTGCGAAGTGGCACGGTAGATGATAGGTGTCTTATGACGCCAGCAATGCATATAGCTATGGTCGAACATCACCAGCTTGAACAGCGAGCCGACTTCATCCAGCTTGGCGCAGATCGGTTTCGATGCTTCCCAGATGGTCAGGCCGCCGAACAAAGGCAACCATGATGCGTATTTGCCGTCGCCCATGACCGGCGCGATGATTTCATCGTCGCGCATGCCGTGCGATTTGCAGGAAATAAAATCTTCGATACCGTAGGCTGGTGCCGAGTGCACGATGCCGGTACCGCTGTCAGCGGTGACATAGGTGCCCGGGTAGATAGGCGACAAACGGTTGTAGCCCGGATCAACATCTGCAAACGGATGCTTGAACTTGATCATGGCCAGCGCTTCACCGACGCAAGTCGCGATGACGGTACCTGTCAGGCCGTAACGTTGCAGCGTGGCTTCGACCAGATCGGCCGCGAGGATGATGAGGATGGTTATACCATTGCGTTCGGTTTGCACCAAAGCGTAAGTGAATTCAGGATGGACGTTGAGCGCCTGGTTGGCCGGAATGGTCCACGGGGTGGTGGTCCAGATGATGGCGTAACCTTTGTCGGTTGGCAGCTTCGCCAGGCCAAATGCTTTCGCTACTTTTTCCGGTTCGGCAAACGGGAAGCCGACGTCGATTGCCGGGTCGCGCTTGTCCTGGTATTCAACTTCCGCTTCAGCCAGTGCCGAGCCGCAATCGAAACACCAGTTGACTGGTTTCAGGCCACGATAGACGTAACCTTTTTCCATCAGGCTGCCGAGCGCGCGCAACTCATCGGCTTCATTGCCGAAGTCCATGGTTTTGTATGGCTTGTCCCATTGACCGAGGACGCCGAGGCGGATGAAGTCTTTCTTTTGGCGTTCGACTTGTTCATTCGCGTAAGCACGTGCCTTGGACAAAACTTCTGCGGTTGGCAAGTTCTTGCCGAATTGTTTTTCGATCTGGATTTCGATCGGCATGCCGTGGCAATCCCAGCCCGGTACATACGGTGCGTCAAAGCCTGCGAACTGGCGCGTCTTGACGATCATGTCTTTCAGGATTTTGTTGACTGAGTGTCCGAGGTGGATGTCGCCATTCGCATACGGTGGGCCGTCATGCAGGATGAACTTCGGGCGGCCTTTGGAAGCCTTGCGGATTTTTTCGTAGACCTTTTGCTCTTGCCATTGCTTGACCCATTGTGGCTCGCGTTTGGCGAGATCACCGCGCATAGGGAATGGGGTATCGGTCATATTGACCGGGTATTTACTTTGCGGTTTTGCTGCCGGCTTGCCAGGTTTGTTTTGATTGTCAGACATAATATTTTTTCGAAGGTGGTCGGTGAAACAACGGTCGTGATACTTCAGCGGGCCATCGTCAAATTCGGTCAGTCGCGGAAGTAGCCGCGTCGGTCAGTTGCTTGAAATAGGCACGTGCTTCCACCGCATCGCGGTTAATCGCGGCGGTCAGCGTCGGCAAGTCTGTGTACTTTTCTTCGTCGCGCAGTTTCTTCAGGAATTCCACGCGGATCAGGCGGCCATAGCATAGGTGCGAGTAGTCGAACAAATGCGTTTCCAGTAATACGCGGCCGCTATCGTCCACAGTCGGGCGCACGCCTATGCTGGCGACGCCGGGCAATGGATGGTCGTCGAGACCATGCACTTGCACTATATATATACCGGACAGCGCAGGATGTTTGTGCGCGACGCGTACATTCAGCGTCGGGAAGCCTATGGTGCGACCCAGCTTCTTGCCGTGGATGACATGGCCGGACATCGCATACGGATGGCCGAGCAATTCTTCTGCACGGGCAAAATCGCCATGCAGCAAGGCTTCACGCACCGCCGATGAAGAAATGCGGGTGCCGCTGCTGGTCACGGTAGGCTGCGATTCGACATGGAAGCCGTATTGCTTGCCTGCTTCGATCAGCGTTGCAACATTACCGGCGCGTTTGGCACCGTAGCAAAAGTCATCACCGACGATCAGCCATTTGACGTGCAAGCCCTGCACCAGGATTTTTTCTACGAATTCCTGTGGTGACAGGGAAGCGAAGTGCGCATTGAAATGTTCGACGATGACGCGATCGACGCCGGCTTTTGCCAACGACTGTAATTTGTCGCGCAGGGAGGCGATACGCGTCGGCGCCTTGGATGGATCACCGGCACGCGCGGCAAAGAATTCACGCGGGTGCGGTTCGAACGTCATCACGGCTGATTCCAGCCCCATTTTCGACGCGACTTCGCGCAAGCGTGCCAGCAGGGCCTGATGGCCGCGATGCACACCGTCGAAATTGCCGATTGCCAGCGCGCAGGGCGCACGGGAAGCAGCATTGGGAAGTCCGCGAAATACCTTCATGTAATGAGTGAGTGAAACTGTCGCAAAACCTTGAATTATAAATGCTTTCGTCGGGTTTCCCTGCGACTAAGATCGTTGAATGGGGCAAACCGCTGCGCGGAAAGCTGATTTTCCGCATAAGGACGTGCGCCGAGGCGCTTGCTACATCTCGCCCCAGACCGCATTCAGGGCCGCCAGCGCCGACAATCCGGCGGTCTCGGTGCGCAGCACACGTGGGCCCATGGACAGCATCAACGCGCCTTGCGCCAGCGCGAGGTCTTCTTCCTTGTCGGTAAAGCCGCCTTCCGGTCCTATCATCAGGGCGACCGATTGCGGTGGATGATGGCGCGCCCAGTCAGACAGGGATTGTTCGGCGCGCGGACTGAGCAGGATGCGTTTATGTAAATCCTTTTGCTGCACCCACTGGTTGAAATCGACCGGCTCGGCCAGCGCCGTCAGGCGATTGCGCCCGCTTTGTTCGGATGCGGCGACGATCACCCCTTGCCAATGCTGCATCTTTTTGGCTGTGCGCTCGGCGGATAGCCTTACCACGCAACGCTGTGCGGCCAACGGCTGAATGGCATGGACGCCAAGTTCGACGGCTTTTTCGATGATCCAGTCCATTTTGGATGCTTCGGGCAGCGCCTGCGCCACGGTCACCGCGTACGGCAATTCGACTTCGCGCGGGGTAAACAGTTTGATTTCAGCTGTCACCCGTTTCTTTTCTATAGTGGTAATGGTGGCGGTGTATTCGCCGCCTTCGCCATTAAACAGCGTGATATGGTCACCGCTGCCCAGGCGCACCACCTGGATATGGTGGGCGACATGGTCTGGCAGGGTGACTACCGCGCCGATGGTGAGCGGCTGCGGGCAATAAAAACGAGGCATCTGTGATCCGTTGCTTGTCTTTTCGACATGGTTTTGCGACAAAATAGGGCATCGCAATGTTTAATTTAGGTGAAACTTCGGCCAAAGGCCGGAATTCGATTTTAGTCTGGGCGCGCCACTCTGGTAAAATATGCGGCTTCGCAGCAAAGAGTTTTTTATTTGCTTGTGCACCAGTATTTTGTTCCGGATTTGATTCTATTCCATTCGACTCGCCATCTACACAAATCACATGACTTCCACGCTCCCGACTACCAAAATGGCCAACGCAATCCGTGCGCTGGCAATGGATGCAGTACAAAAGGCCAATTCCGGTCACCCCGGTATGCCTATGGGGATGGCAGATATTGCCGTCGCTTTGTGGGCCAATCATTATTCGCACAATCCGGCCAACCCTAAATGGGTCAACCGCGATCGCTTTGTGTTGTCGAACGGTCATGGTTCGATGTTGCATTACGCCTTGTTGCACCTGACCGGTTACGACCTGTCGATGGATGAAATCCGCAACTTCCGTCAATTGCACTCGAAAACCCCGGGTCACCCTGAAGTTGATATCACGCCAGGTATTGAAACCACTACCGGTCCGCTGGGCCAGGGCATCACCAATGCCGTCGGTATGGCATTGGCAGAAAAACTGCTCGCGGCTGAATTCAATCGCCCGGGCTTTGAAGTAGTTAACCACCACACCTATGTGTTCCTCGGCGATGGTTGCCTGATGGAAGGCATTTCGCATGAAGCATGCTCGCTGGCCGGCACCTTGCGCCTGTCCAAGCTGATCGCTTTGTACGACGATAACGGCATCTCGATCGACGGCCACGTTGAAGGCTGGTTCACCGACGATACGCCTAAACGTTTTGAATCCTACGGCTGGAATGTCATCCGCGCAGTGGACGGCCATGACGTCAATGCAGTTGACGCAGCGATCAAGCAAGCCAAAGCCTCCGACAAGCCAACGCTGATCTGCTGCCGTACCGTCATCGGTAAAGGTTCGCCGAACATGGAAGGCACGCACAATGTGCACGGCGCAGCGCTGGGTGACAAGGAAATCGCCGCAACCCGCGAAGCGATGGGCTGGACCTATGCGCCATTCGACGTGCCTGCAGACGTGTATGCAGCATGGGATGCGAAGGAAAAAGGCCAGGTACTGGAATCCAACTGGGATGGCTTGCTGAAATCGTATAGCGAAAAATTCCCGAAAGAAGCCGCCGAACTGGCACGCCGCATGGCCGGCGAATTGCCGGGCGACCTGAACAAGGCGGTCGACGCTTACATCGCTGCATGCGTAGAGAAAAAAGAAACCATCGCCACCCGCAAAGCGAGCCAAAACGCGATCCAGGCGCTGGCACCGGTATTGCCGGAATTCCTCGGCGGTTCGGCTGACCTCACCGGTTCCAACCTGACCAACTGGAAAGAATGCGTTGCAGTCCGCGCTGACCAGGCCGGTAACCACATCAACTACGGTGTGCGTGAATTCGGTATGAGCGCAATCATGAACGGTATCGCCCTGCATGGCGGTTACATCCCGTTCGGCGCGACCTTCCTGACCTTCTCAGATTACAGCCGTAATGCATTGCGCATGGCCGCACTGATGAAGCTGCGTTCCATCTTTGTATTCACGCACGATTCGATCGGCCTCGGTGAAGACGGCCCGACCCATCAATCGGTTGAACACGTGTCCAGCCTGCGCCTGATTCCTAACCTCGATAACTGGCGTCCATGCGATACCGTTGAGTCGGCAGTGGCATGGGAGCAAGCGGTCAAACGCAAAGACGGTCCAAGCACACTGATTTTCTCGCGCCAGAACCTTCCGTTCCAGGAACGTACAGCAGAACAAATCGCCAACATCAAACGTGGTGGCTATGTCTTGCGTGACGCACCGAATGCCAAGGCGATCCTGATCGCGACCGGTTCCGAAATCGAACTGGCAAGCAAATCGGCGGATGAATTGGCCAAGCACGGCGTGGCAGTACGCATTGTTTCGATGCCTTCGACTGACGTCTTCGACCGTCAGGATGCAGCTTATAAAGCCAGCGTCCTGACCAAAGGCGTGCCACGCGTGGCAATCGAAGCCGGCGTCACCAGCTTCTGGTACAAATATGTCGGCCTCGAAGGCGGCGTCATCGGTATCGACACCTTTGGCGAATCGGCTCCGGCCGGCGTGCTGTTCAAGCACTTCGGCTTCACGGTCGAAAACGTCATCGCTGCCGTCAAGAAGACACTGGCGTGACCGAGATCACTTTCCGCCGCGCGACGGCTAACGATGCCGAGGCCATAGCGGCCTTGCGCGTAGACAGCTGGCGCACGACTTATCGTGGCGTGATGCCGGATGCCTATCTGGATAGCATGCGTGCGGAAGAAAGTGCTGCGATGTGGTCGCAGGTATTGCTGGCGGATTTGCCGACGATTTCGATTTTCGTGGCGGAAGCAGGGACTGAACTGGTCGGCTTTGCCGCCGGCATGTACCTGATGCCGGAGAAGCATGAGATGAATGCCGAATTGACGGCGATTTATCTCAAACCGATTGCCCAGCGTGGCGGCGTTGGTCGCCGTTTGCTGGCCTTGGTGGCAGAAGCATTGCAAAAGCAGGGCGCGCACAGTTTGTTGGTGTGGGTCATTGCAGGCAACCAGGGTGCACGCCAGTTTTACGAACAGCTGGGTGCAGAGTTGCTGATTGAACAGCCGTTCACATGGGACGGCCTGGATTTGATGGAAGCCGGTTACGGCTGGCGCGACCTGCCTGCACTGCGGCAGGCTTGTGCTGAATAAGGACTGAATATTTTTGTTTGCTGTTGAATTTTTCTGGAGAAAAAGATGACCATCCGCGTTGCAATTAATGGCTACGGCCGTATCGGCCGCAACATCCTTCGTGCACATTACGAAGGCGGCAAAAAGAATGACATTCAAATCGTTGCGATCAATGATCTCGGCGATGTTAAATCGAATGCCCATCTGACCCGTTATGACACCGCGCATGGCAAATTCCCAGGCACCGTTGAAGTTGACGGCGATTACATGGTAGTCAATGGCGACAAGATCCGCGTATTCGCACAACGCAATCCGGCTGACATCGGCTGGGGTGAATTGAACGTAGACGTCGTGCTGGAATGCACCGGCTTCTTCACCACCAAGGAAAAAGCTTCGGCCCACCTGAAGGGCGGCGCCAAGAAAGTCATTATCTCGGCACCAGGCGGCAACGACGTGGACGCAACCATAGTGTTCGGCGTCAACAACAATGTCTTGAAATCCACCGACACCGTGATTTCGAACGCATCGTGTACCACCAACTGCCTGGCTCCATTGGTCAAGCCTTTGAACGACAAGATCGGTGTGGTTAACGGCTTGATGACAACTGTTCACTCTTACACCAACGATCAAGTTCTGACCGATGTGATGCATGAAGACTTGCGTCGCGCCCGTTCGGCAACCCAGTCGATGATCCCGACCAAAACCGGCGCAGCCGCAGCGGTTGGCCTGGTCTTGCCGGAGCTGAACGGCAAGCTGGATGGTTTCGCAATCCGCGTTCCGACCATCAATGTTTCGCTGGTTGACCTGTCTTTCATCGCTGCACGCGACACGACGGTTGAAGAAGTCAACGCGGTCATGAAGGAAGCGTCGGAAGGTTCGTTGAAAGGCATCCTGACTTACCAAACCGAGCCGCTGGTATCGGTCGACTTTAACCACAATCCTGCTTCGAGCAACTTCGATGCGACCCTGACCAAAGTGTCGGGCCGTTTGGTGAAAGTGTCGTCGTGGTATGACAACGAATGGGGTTTCTCGAACCGTATGCTGGATACTACGGTTGCTTTGATGACTGCCAAGTAATTCAGCTATGCATAAGTAAAACGCCCCGGGATTCGGGGCGTTTTTTATTGGTGGGCTGCTTTCGTTCTAGCCGGGCGGATTCGGTTCCTTCTTCGCGGCGAAGTGCGTTGCCGGATGTGGCGCGGTGCGATGTGTATAAGTCCCAAAGTTATCCCCGTTTTTTGTGCACAGGCTTGTGGATAACCTTAGGGCAAGTCACTTATGTCATTGATAGATAAGTGATTTCATTTCATGCTCAAAAGTGGGCATGCGCTGACATGAGTGGGAGTATTAGCTGAATACTGCACTCCACAAAGCTTCTACGTTCGCAATTTCCTCGGCAACCCGCTCAGTCTCAACCCGGGCTCGCTCAGCCCCTTGCAATCGTATCTGATGCTGCATCTTGCGGAAGGTACGGTAAGCATCCGCCACCTTGCCTGACAAGGTCTGGTCAATCAGCCCCAGCTCACCGCATAACTTCAGCAAGGCAATATTGCCGATATCACCCGTCAACTGCGCATGCTGTGCCGAATCGCGCAAGACCAGGAATTGCACGATGAATTCGATATCGATCATGCCGCCGTTGTCGTGCTTGAGGTCGAACAGATCTGTACGGTTCGGATGCGCATCATGCAGTTTCTTGCGCATATCCAGCACATCACCCTTCAACTTCACCGGGTCTCGCGTCTGGCGCAATACCTTGACGCGTATTGCTTCGAAGCGGGCACCGATGTCGGCATCACCGGCACAGAAACGGGCGCGCGTCAGGGCCTGGTGTTCCCAGGGCCAGGCCGAGGTGGTCTGGTATTTCTCAAAAGAAGAAACAGTCGACACCAGCAAACCACTGGCACCGTCAGGTCGCAACGCAATGTCGACATCGAACAGGATGCCGGCCGGTGTGTGCGCAGTCATCCAGGTGATGAAGCGTTGTGCCAGTTTGGCGTACAAGCCCGGCGCTTCCTGGTCGTCGTCGTCATAGAGGAAGATGACGTCGAGGTCGGACGCATAGCCTAGTTCCTTGCCACCCAGCTTGCCGTAGGCAATCACCGAGAACTTGGGTTCTTCGCGATGGCGGGTCGGTAGCGTTTTCCAGATCGCATGGATGGTTTCGGCCACCAGCTTATCTGCCAGTTCGGATAGATGATCGGCCAGGCGTTCGACGCTGAGGTCGCCGACCAGATCCTGTGCCAGCAGGCGTATCAGTTGCGCGTGGTGCATTTCGCGCAGCACGTCCATTTGCCGTTCGGTATCGCCGGGTGTTTCATTGAGTCGCTGGCGGCAGTCTCGCGCAAAGGCATTCCAGTCCGGTGCCGCTTTTAGCGTGCGGTCGTCCAGCAATTCGTCGAGCAGGATAGGGTGGCGCGTCAGGTATTGCGCGGCCCAATCGCTGGCAGCGATCATGCGGATCACCCGTTCCAGTGCATGCGGATATTCGGTCAGCAGTGCCAGATAAGCAGCACGTCGCGCAATTGCCTCGAAGAAATTCAACAGGCGATTCAAAGCCAGCGAACGGGTTTCGGTGACTTTGGCGATGATAGGCAATGATGCATTAACGAGTGCCACCAACTTGTTGCGGCTGGCTTCCGGCAGTGATTGAAGGCGTGGCGAGTGCCAGGTCGACAGCAAGCGCTGCGCGGCGTCGGCCGCATGGTCGAAGGACAGGGTGGTCAGATAGGTTTCTATTGCTTCCGCATTGTCGCTATCGCTCAGGACTGCGCTCAGCTCTGCATCGACGTTTTCATCGGTGGCAGTGTCGCTGGCCTTGTCGCTGAAGATTTCATCGAATTGGGTTGCAACCAGCTTGCGTTGTTCTTCCAGCGCCGCCAGCAGCGAGGCGACATCGTTGTATCCCATCATTTGCGCGACGATCAGGCGATCGGCTTCATTCGCCGGCAGCGTGTGGGTTTGCGCATCGTCCAGGTATTGCAGCCGGTGTTCCAGGTTGCGCAGGAAGGTATAGGCATGCAGCAATTGCTCGACCACTTCGGGTTTGAATAACTGCTTTTCAGCGAGGATGCGCAGCGTGCGGCGGGTTGAGCGGTCCCGCAACGCGGCATCGCGGCCGCCGCGTATCAACTGGAATACCTGCGCCAGGAATTCGATTTCGCGGATGCCGCCGCGACCCAGTTTGACGTTATTGCTACGATCCGGGTGGCGCGCTTCCTGCCGTGTGACTTCGGCACGGATTTGCGCATGCATATTGCGGATTGCATCAATCGAGCCGTAATCCAGGTAACGGCGATAGACGAAGGGACGGATGATTTGTTCCAGCGCTGCGATATCGGCCGGTTTGCCGGTCAGTGCGCGTGCCTTGACCCAGGCATAACGCTCCCATTCGCGGCCTTGCACGATCAGGTATTCCTCGACCATACCAAAACTGGCGGCCAGTGGGCCGGACACGCCGTTAGGCCGTAAAGCCATGTCGACGCGGAAGGTAAAACCGTCTTCGGTGATCTCGGACAGCGCGGCGATCAGCTTCTTGCCGAGCCGTGTAAAGAACTCATGGTTGGACAGCTGGCGCTGTTCCGGCGTGGTGGTGACGGTTTCGCCATCTTCCGGATAGACAAAAATCAGGTCGATATCTGAAGAAACGTTCAATTCGCCGCCGCCCAGCTTGCCCATGCCAAGCACGATCATTTCCTGGGTTTCGCCCGATTCGGCACCGACCGGCGTGCCGTGGATAGCCACCATATCGGCCATGACGGCAGCCAGGTGCCGCTGTACCGCGAAGTCGCCGAAGGCGGTCATGGTGTCGACCACTTCGGCCAGGTCGGCCTGCCCGCTGAGGTCGCGCCGGATCAGGGTGGCGATCACCAGATTGCGCAAACGCCGCATTGCGGCCGGCAACGAGGCGCCGCCATCTGTTTCGTTTTGTAAAATCCGAGCGAAAACCTCGGGGTTCAGGGATAATTTGCCGACTTCGGCTACCTTTTGTGCGCGGGATTCATCCGCGTTAATCCATCGGGTATAAAACCGGGATGCAGCAACTTGGGTCAAAGGTATGTTCGTCACGGGCTGGGAGAGAGTATCCTAGGGGTTCTTGATGATTGCGGTGTAAGTCCGCGCTGTTGTCGGCTTATGTCAGTTTTTGGCCTGCCGGCTGTTTTATTCTACGCGAAGTCGACTCACCGACCTTTTTGATTGATGCCTACAGATCAACGTCCACCAGAACCGAGCCCAAATGCCCATCAGTTGCAGACAGGCTGGCGCTCGATCCAGGCATGCGTAAGCTATGCAAACCGGGCCAGCTTTAATGCGCTGTGCTGGCTGGGCAAGCTGTTGCTGGTGGCTTATTTCATATTCTGTGTGCTGTTCCTCGGTTTGCGCTACGTCGTCTTGCCGCAAATCTCCAACTACCGTGTCGATGTGGAAAATGTCGCGACCAAGGCGATCGGGCGTCCGGTCACCATCGGTTCTATCGACGCTTCCTGGCACGGCTTGCGTCCTTTCCTGTCACTGGACAATGTAGCGATTTACGACAAGGCCGGCGATGTCGCCTTGCGCCTGCCGAAAGTGTCGGCCACCGTGTCATGGTGGTCAGTCATGGTGGCTGACCTGCGCCTGCACAGCCTGCAGATAGAAAAGCCGGATATGGACGTCGAGCGCGACGCCAATGGCAACTTCTATGTCGCCGGCATGCTGATCGATATGCAAAAGGATGGCGACGGCAAGGCTGCCAACTGGATATTGTCGCAGCGTGAAATCCGTATCAAGGACGGGCGGTTGCGCTGGCAGGATAAATCACGGCAGGCACCGGAGTTGTTGCTCAGTGATGTGAATATGGTCTTGCATAATGAAGGCCGGCATCATCAGTTCGCACTGAAGGCGACCCCACCTGCTGCCATAGCTGCACCGCTGGATGTGCGTGCAGCTTTTGATCATCCTTATTTTTCCAAGAAAATTTCCGACGCGACACGCTGGACCGGCACCATTTATACCGCGGTCCGCGATACCGAGCTGGCGGCATGGAAAACCTATATCGACTTCCCGTTTGAGTTGCAGCAAGCCAAAGGTTCTTTACGTGCGTGGCTGAGCTTCGACCATGCGCGCATCGCCGACCTGACCGCTGACCTCGCCTTGTCCGATGTGTCGGCGCAATTACGCAAGGATCTGGTGCCGCTGGAATTGACGTCGGCGTATGGCCGTATCGCAATCAGTGAACCATTGGATGCGAGTCCGCGTGATGGCAAGCCGACCTTCGGTGCACAGGGTTATACGATTTCACTGATGAATTTTGCGCTGCAGACACGCGATGGCCTGGTGTTGCCGAGCACGACCTTGAGCAAGCGTTATGTGGCGGCAAAAAAAGACGTTCCGGAGCATGCAGAAGTCCTGGTCAAGCAACTGGACTTGCAGGCCTGGGCCAACTTCGCCGGTCGTTTGCCGCTGCCGGAAGAGCAGTTGCGCATGATCAGCGATTTTGCGCCACGTGGCCTATTGAAGGATTTCTCGGCACAGTGGACGGGTGCTTATCCGGAGATTGCTTCATACAAAATCAAGGGAGATTTTGCGAATTTGGCGCTGAACGCGCAGCCGGCCCGTTCAGCCCGCGCCGCGACGGCGAGTACACCGGCACAAGCGGCGGTCCCGGCGATCCCGGGCTTCGAGAATTTATCCGGACGCATCGATGCCAACAGCCAGGGCGGCAACATCGTGCTGGCATCCGACCAGCTCAAGCTGGCCTTGCCGACGTATTTCTCCGAGCCTGAAGTGGCTTTCGATACCTTCAATATGGATGCGCAATGGGCCTTCCAGAAGAACGATCAATTCCTGCTCAGCGTGAAGGGCCTGAATTTTGTACAGCAGGGTTTGACTGCTTCCTTGTCCGGCACACACCTGATGCCTTTGCACAAGAAGGCCGGACATGACCTGGGTACGATCGATGTGAGCGGCAATATCTCCGGCCTGGAATTGAACAAGATAGGCAATTACCTGCCGACCGCGATGAATCCGGATTTCCGCAACTGGTTATCGCATGCCTTGATCGCCGGTACCCTGCGCGATGGCCGTATCAAGTTGAAGGGTGACCTGGCGCATTTTCCCTTCCACACCACCAAACCGAATGAAAAGCCAAAAGGCGAATTTACCTTCGGTGGCCGGATCGATGATGGCGGCCTGAACTATGCGCCTGATTTGTTTGCCAAGGATGGCAAGAAGCCGATGTGGCCTTTACTGGAAAAAGTGAAGGGCACCATCCTGTTCGACCGCACCCGTATGGAAATCAAGGGTGAAAGCGGCAAGACCAATGGCGCGGATGTATCGAATGTGAAAGCGGTGATTCCCGATTTGCTGTCGGATAATCCTGTGCTGGAAATCGACGGCAATGCCGCCGGTACCTTGCAGACCCTGGTGCAGTACACGCTGGACAGCCCGGTGGCGGAATGGATAGATCATTTCACCGATGAAACCAAAGCCAGCGGCAATGCGACCCTGGGACTCAAATTGCAATTGCCGTTGCACAAAATGATCGATGCCAAGGTGCAGGGCATACTGAAATTCAATAACAATAATGTGACGTTGCAAAATGTGATCCCGATGATGTCGGGTACCACGGGGCAACTGGAGTTCAATGAAAAAGGTTTGACGCTGAATGGCGTCAAGTCGACTTTCCTCGGCGGACCGCTGACGGTGTCCGGCGGTACGCAAAAGGATGGCAACATCCTGATCAAGGCGGACGGCACGCTTACCGCATTGGGTTTGCGTAAAAACTACCCGTCGCCTGCGATGCAAAAACTGACCGACAAAATCAATGGCAGTACGCGCTTCGGCGTCAGTATAGGCGTGCGCAGCAAGCGCGTGGATATCGTGGTCGACTCCAATCTGCGCGGCCTGGGACTGGACTTCCCGGCACCGCTGAACAAGGCTGCCAAAGATGCCTTGCCACTTAAGTTTGAACAGATAGGCTTGCAATCCGATAGCGCGACCATGATGCGCGACAACATCAAGGTGGCATTGGGGCCTTCGATTGTCGCCAATTACGCACGCGAAAAAAATACCTCGGTCGCTAATCCTGAATGGCGCGTGGTCTACGGCGGCATCGGTGTGAATACACCAGCCCCGACGCCGAACAGCGGACTGGCACTCAATCTCAGCCTGCGCAGCCTGAATGTTGATGACTGGCTCAAAGTGATGGCGACCGATGCACCTGACCCGAAGAAGAAGGTAGCCGTGGATCCGTTAAGCGTCATTAATCTGTCGCAGTATGTCGATCCGACCAGCATCGCGGTACGCGCCACTGAATTAAATTTGCTCGATAAGAAATTTGACAACGTTGTACTGGGTGCCACGCATGACAAAGGCGCGTGGCAAGCCAACGTCGATGCGGCGCAAATGTCCGGCTACATAACGTGGATAGAGTCTTCATCCGGACGTGGCCTGGGTAAAGTGACCGCTAGGTTGTCCTCGCTGACGATACCGAAAACGGCCAATACCGAAGTCAAGAACCTGCTCGACGGCGTGGATACCGCAACCGAAATGCCGGCACTGGATGTGATTGCCGACAACTTTGAATTGATGGGCAAGAAACTCGGTCATCTCGAATTGATTGCGAACTATGTGCGCGCGACCGAAGGCAGGGAATGGCGTATCCGCAATCTGTCGCTGAGCAATCCGGATGCAAGCCTGAAGGCCAGTGGCAGCTGGCTGGCGAAGCGGGGCGGCAATAGTTCCAGCCTCGACTACAACATGAACATCAATAACGCGGGCAACCTGCTCGGTCGTTTCGGCTTTGCTGATGTGCTGCGTGGTGGCAAAGGAAAAATGGAAGGCACCATCAGCTGGAAGGGCTTGCCGTTCTCCATCGATTACCCGAGCTTGTCCGGCAATATCAACCTCGACATGGCCTCCGGCCAGTTCCTCAAAGTCGAACCGGGCGCGGCCAAACTATTGGGTGTGTTGAGCCTGCAATCGATACCGCGTCGCCTGACCCTGGATTTCCGCGATGTCTTTTCTGACGGCTTTGCGTTCGACGGCATCACCGGGAGCGCCAATATCAACAATGGTGTGGCTTCCACCAACAACCTGAAAATGCGCGGCGTCAGCGCCACGGTATTGATAGACGGCTCGGCTGATATCGACAAGGAATCACAAAACCTGCGTGCAGTGGTGATCCCGGAAATCAATGCCGGGGCTGCCTCGGTTGCGTATGCGCTGGCGGTCAATCCGGTCATCGGTGCCGGTACCTTCCTGGCACAATTATTCTTGCGTGAACCGTTGGCGCGCGCATTTACGTTTGAATACATGATTACCGGGCCGTGGAAAGACCCGAACGTCACCAAGGTAGATCGCAAAAACGAACAATCTTCAACACCCGTGCCACCACCAACGCCCGGTTAATGTGTTGAAAACGAGCGTACAGAAAGCTGAATCATGACGAATTCCCTCTCGCGCGTTGCCGCGATCCAGATGATTTCCTCTCCTTCGATAGAGGAGAATATTGCGACGGCCAAACGCCTGATCGCCGAGGCGGCACAGCAGGGTGCGCAATTGATCTTGCTGCCGGAATACTGGGCGGCGATGGGGATGCATGAGACCGATAAGCTGGGTTATGCCGAGCAAGTGGATGCGGGACCTATCCAGGAATTCATGGCCGCGACTGCACGCGAACATCAAATCTGGCTGATAGGCGGGACCTTGCCGCTGGCGGCGCAGGTCGCTGACAAAGTCCTGAACACCATGATGGTGTACAACCCGGCAGGTGAGCGCGTGCAGCGCTATGACAAAATCCACCTGTTCAGCTTCACCAAAGGTGAAGAATCCTATGATGAAGCACGCACCATCGTGGATGGCCACGATGTGACGACCTTCGAGGCACCGTTTGGCAAGGTCGGTTTGTCGGTTTGCTACGACTTGCGTTTCCCTGAGCTATATCGCGCGATGGGTGATTGCACGCTGATCGTGGTACCGGCCGCATTTACTTATACAACCGGCAAGGCGCACTGGGAAATCCTGCTGCGCGCCCGTGCGATTGAAAACCAGTGCTATGTGCTGGCGGCGGCGCAGGGCGGCCGCCATAAAAACGGCCGTACCACCTGGGGCCACAGCATGCTGATCGACCCTTGGGGTGATGTCAAAACCGTGCTGGCAGAGGGCGAGGGGCTTGTAATTGGCGATATCGAACCCCATTATTTATCAGGTGTTCGGGAAAATCTTCCTGCATTGAAACATCGCAAGCTGTAGTAGTTGGGGGCGAAGGAGCCATTTGCTCTACAATTCGCCTATCCGAATCAATTTTTGCGCTTGACGCGTGAATAGCAAAGACACAATGACTCCATTCGAACCAAATCTCAAAACGCTAGCCGTCGCCCGCGATGTACTGTTGACGCCTTTTGGCCTGGATGAATCCGTCCTGATCAAAACGCTGGGGTCGATGTTTACGCATCGCGTCGACTATGCAGATTTGTATTTCCAGTTCACCAAGAGTGAAGGCTGGAGTCTGGAGGAAGGCATCGTCAAGACCGGTAGCTTTTCCATCGACCAGGGCGTCGGTGTGCGTGCCGTGTCCGGTGACAAGACCGCATTCTCGTATTCGGATGAAATCTCCGAACGCGCCTTGCTCGAGGCCGCGCAGGCGACCCGTACCATCGCACGCCAGGGCGCAGGCAAGATCAAGGTGGCGTCGGCGATCCAGCCTGCTGGCGGCCGTTCGCTGTACCTGCCGCATGATCCGCTGACTTCGCTGGATGCAACGGAAAAAGTAAAGCTGCTGGAAAAAATAGAACGTATCGCACGCGCCAAAGATCCGCGTGTGGTGCAAGTCATGGCCGGCCTCGCCGGTGAATACGACGTGGTACTGGTGGTGCGCAGCGATGGTGTGCTGGCAGCCGATATCCGTCCTTTGGTACGCGTTTCGATTACTGTCATTGCCGAGCAAAACGGTCGTCGTGAAATGGGTTCCAGTGGTGGCGGTGGTCGCTATAGCTATGCTTACTTCGACGATGAATTGCTGGAAAAATATGCGAGCGAAGCAGTTGCTTCGGCGCTGGTGAACCTTGAAGCGCGTCCGGCACCTGCCGGCCCGATGACCGTGGTGCTTGGCCCTGGCTGGCCGGGTGTGCTCTTGCACGAAGCGATCGGTCACGGCCTGGAAGGCGATTTCAATCGCAAGGGTTCCAGTGCATTCTCCGGTCGCATCGGTGAACGCGTCGCGGCCAAAGGCGTGACCGTGGTCGATGACGGCACCATTGCTGATCGTCGCGGTTCACTGAATATCGATGATGAAGGTAATCCGACGCAGTGCACGACACTGATTGAAGACGGTATCCTGAAAGGCTATATCCAGGACACGATGAATGCGCGCCTGATGAAAATGCCGGTGACTGGTAACGCACGTCGTGAATCGTTCGCGCACCTGCCTATGCCGCGCATGACGAATACTTATATGCTGGGTGGCGACAAGGACCCGGCGGAAATCCTCGCTTCTGTAAAGAACGGTTTGTATGCGGTGAACTTCGGCGGCGGTCAGGTCGATATCACCAACGGCAAATTCGTGTTCTCGGCCAGCGAGGCTTATATGATAGAAGACGGCAAGGTAACTTATCCGGTCAAGGGTGCGACCCTGATCGGTAACGGCCCTGATGTTTTGAATCGCGTATCGATGATAGGTAACGATATGCGCCTAGACAGCGGCGTCGGTGTGTGCGGCAAGGAAGGACAAAGCGTGCCGGTAGGCGTCGGTCAGCCTACGCTGCGTATAGATGGCGTTACAGTGGGTGGTACGGCTTGATAGTGTTGGTATTCAAGCCATAATTGCCATATCTGCTACGCCTTTTTACCGTTTTACTTGCGAAACCTGCTGATTTATTGCACTATTACTGACAGATAACTGCATTACACGTGAAAACATGACTTCCTCGCGCTTCCAATTTTACTTTTACTTTAGCTATTCCAGCCCAACGGCGGTGGAGAAGCGGTAAGCGCGCAGGTAAAAAAAGCTTAGACCGAAATTCTTTAAAAAACCGCCCGCGATGGCGGTTTTTTATTTTTGCAGAACAGATTTTGACTGGAGAAAAACATGCCACGCACAGATGATTTACGGATTCGAGAAATGAAAGAACTGACGCCACCATCACATTTGATTCGCGAGCTTGGCATCTCCGACAAGGCAGAAACGACCGCAGCGAATGCGCGTATCGCACTGCATCGCATTTTGCATGGCCAGGATGACCGCCTGATGGTGGTGATCGGACCATGCTCTATCCATGACACCAAGGCCGCGATGGAATATGCGAACCGCCTGATCAAGGAGCGCGAGCGCTTTGCCGGCGAACTGGAAATCGTGATGCGCGTCTACTTCGAGAAGCCACGTACCACGGTCGGCTGGAAAGGCCTGATCAATGATCCATACATGGACAACAGCTTCCGCATCAATGACGGTTTGCGGATTGCGCGTGAACTGCTGTTGAACATCAATGAACTCGGCCTGCCGGCAGGTACCGAATTCCTCGACGTGATCAGCCCGCAATACATCGCCGACCTGATCAGCTGGGGTGCAATCGGCGCACGTACTACAGAATCGCAAGTGCATCGCGAACTGGCGTCCGGCCTGTCGTGCCCGGTCGGCTTCAAGAACGGTACCGATGGCAATGTGAAGATCGCGGTGGATGCGATCAAGGCCGCATCGCAGCCGCATCACTTCCTGTCAGTGACCAAGGGCGGTCATTCCGCGATTGTGTCGACACTTGGCAACGAGGATTGCCACATCATCCTGCGCGGCGGTAAAACGCCTAACTACGATGCTGCCAGCGTCGAACAGGCGTGCAAGGACATTGCTGCAAACGGCCTGGCATCGCGCCTGATGATCGATACTTCGCATGCCAACAGCTCGAAGAAACCGGAAAACCAGATCCCGGTCTGTGCCGATATCGCCAAGCAGGTTGCCGGTGGTGACACCCGTATCGTCGGCGTGATGATTGAATCGCACCTGGTCGGCGGTCGCCAGGACCTGATCCCGGGCAAGGAACTGGTCTATGGCCAATCCGTGACTGATGGATGCATCAACTGGGAAGACAGCCTGGGTGTATTGGAAGGCTTGGCGGAAGCGGTCAAACAACGTCGCCACGTCAAGGATCCGGACGCTTGAGTTAATTAAGCGAAAAGCAAAACGGGCACTGAATTCAGTGCCCGTTTTTTATTGCCGCGAATTTTATCGAAAGATTTAAAAGCGTTTGGTCAGCAACATTTGCTCGCCTTCGCGCCGCATCTCGGTACGCTTGAGGAAGGACATGCCGAGCAGCGCAAAACCAAGGTCGTTTTCCTGCACCAGTGCATCAACCTGGTTGAGCACAATGTCGCCAACCTTCACCGTATTCAGGATGACGTGGTACGCGGGGACGGTGCCGTTCGCCGTATTGACGTAGGTCGGGCGGCCTTTCTTGTAATCGATGCCGAGCCGACGGGCATCGGCGGCGGAGAGGGAGATCATCGAGGCGCCGGTATCCACCAGCATGCGCATGGTACCGCCATTGATTTGGCCCTGGACCAGGAAGTGGCCACGGGCATCGGCTTGCAGCGTGACGCTGCTGGTGCCGGATGGCGCGGCACGATTGACGTGGCCGCCGATATCGATGCGCTGCTTTTTACCGTTGGTTTCGAAGGTGGCGCTGGTCTGGTTCACATCGACCAGCATGACACCGGAGCTCACGGTATTGCCGACCGAATAGGTTTTGGGTGCAGCGCCATCAATCACCAATACCGCCTTGCCGGGAAACAGGCCGACGACGCTGATGTCAGCCGCCTGTACCTGCAGGGCGCTGAGACTGAGCAGGGTGGTAAGCAGTGTCGTTTTCATGGGTAGCCTGGGCTGGAATGAACTGCTTGCCGGTCGGGGATGATTAGTCGCGGAAGTTATTGAATTCCAGTGGCAGGTCGGCGACTTCCTTGCGCAGCATTGCCATCGCGGCTTGCAGGTCGTCACGTTTGGCACCGGTCACGCGTACGGCGTCACCCTGGATGCTGGCTTGCACTTTCATCTTGCTGTCCTTGATGATGCGCACGATTTTCTTCGCAGCTTCGGTTTCGATGCCGTTCTTGATTTTGATGACTTGCTTGACCTTGTCGCCGCCGATTTTTTCTATCTTGCCGCGGTCGAGGAAGCGGACGTCGACATTGCGTTTGACCAGTTTACCGGTCAGGACGTCGAGTACCTGGTTCAACTGGAATTCGGAATCGGCATAGGCGGTCAGGTCACGGTCTTTTTGTTCAACGCGGGCATCGCTGCCCTTGAAATCGAAACGGGTGGTGATTTCCTTGCCGGCCTGGTCGACGGCGTTTTTTACTTCGACCATATTGGCTTCGGATACGGTATCAAATGATGGCATGGCGGTTTCCTTCTTGCTTGGCTCGCGGCAGGTAGCCGCGAAAGCCTGTTGTTCATTGGTTTGGCTGCCATTCTAACGGACAAAAAACCGGGCAGCTAGTGCTGCGATTATAATCGCCCACTATGACTCATTCCTTGCCCGTACAGTACAACTTTTCCTTGCGCCAGCTGAATACCTTCGGCGTGGCGGCAAGTGCGCAAGCCTATCTCCCCGTAAGCAATGTGGCGCAACTGGAGCAAGTGCGGCAGGATGCCGCGCTGGCTGCCTTGCCGCGCCTGGTGCTGGGTGGAGGCAGCAATATCCTTTTGACACGCGATTTCCCCGGCCTGGTATTGCATATCGGTATCAAGGGTATAGAAATCGTCGGCGAGGATGATAGTGCTACCTATGTCCGTGCCGCCGCCGGTGAAAACTGGCACCAGTTTGTGCAGTGGACGCTGGCGCAGGGCCTGGGCGGACTGGAAAACCTGTCGCTGATCCCCGGTAGCGTCGGTGCGGCACCTATCCAGAATATCGGTGCCTATGGCGTCGAGATCAAGGATAGTTTCCACTCGTTGACACTATTCGATTTCGAAACCGGCGAACAGCTGGTACTGGACAAGGAAGCCTGCATGTTTGGCTACCGTGACAGCGTGTTCAAGCATCGGCTGCGCGACCGCGCGGTGGTGCTGGACGTCACCTTTGCCTTGCCCAGGCAATGGCAAGCCAATTTGCGCTATGCCGATGTCACGCAGGAACTCGCGGCACGTGGTATCAGCCAGCCGACGCCGCAAGACATCAGCGCAGCAGTGATCGCCATCCGTACCCGTAAATTGCCGGACCCCGCAGTCATTGGCAACGCGGGTAGTTTCTTCAAGAATCCGGTAGTGACGGCAGCGCAGCGGGATGCCTTGTTGCAGCGCTATCCGCAGATGGTGAATTACGCGCAGCCGGATGGCAGCGTAAAGCTGGCGGCAGGCTGGCTGATCGACCAGTGTGGCTGGAAGGGCAGGACCGCCGGTGCTGCCGGCGTCTATGAAAAGCAGGCACTAGTGCTGGTGAATCGGGGCGGTGCCAGCGGTACCGACATTGCGCAACTGGCAGCAGCCATACAGGCCGATGTGGCGCAACGTTTCGATGTGCAGCTCGAGCCTGAACCCATCTTCCTTTGATTCCTGGAAATACCGTATGGATACGAAATTTTTATTGCAGGTCGCGGGTAGCTATCTTGCGCTTGGCCTGCTGTCTTTCGCCGCTTACGCGATTGATAAATCGGCGGCACGCAAAGGTACATGGCGCATCAGTGAAAACAATTTGCACCTGCTGGATTTGCTTGGTGGATGGCCGGGTGGCTGGCTGGCGCAAAAAATCCTGCGGCATAAAACCAGCAAGCCTTCATTCCAGCGGATTTATTGGGTGACGGTCGCACTGCACTGTGCCCTGGTAGGCTGGCTGTTATCGCCTTATGGCAGCGATATGCTGCAGGCCATCGGAAGTGCCGGATAAAATCCTTATGCAGTACCGACCCGGACCGGGCCGGTACTGATCCGGATTTCCTTACTTGGACAGGTAGATATCCTTGTCCTTGTCTTGCAGGAAGACTTGCGTGTAGCGGCCGACAGTCGCATTCGCGTATTGCTCTTCCCCATAGCTACGGCAGGGTGCGCAGGCATAGCGCGGAATTTGTACCGCGAGGATATGGTTACGCGTATCGTCGCAGCGTGAATCTATCACCACGGTGCCGCCGCAATCCGGACATGAGCGCACGGTTTCATTGATGGTCTCGCGGATACCGTCGGTATCGTAGTAAACATCCATGCTGCGCTTGTGGAACTCTTGTTCCGGATACACCTGTTCACGCAAGGCGTGGCGATTGTTCCAGTGATGGAAAGTCGCATCCTTCAGTTTTTCCAGATAAGCAGTGATGTTGGCCGGTTGCTTCTGGCTTTCCGCATCGTAGTCCGGTTCCTGGATATGGCTGAAATCCATGCCTGCCATTGCCAGGATGATGCCGGTATTGATGTAGGGCAGCGCGGTTTCGATGGAGTAACCGCCTTCCAGCACTGCCAGGTCCGGCTTCAGGCGCTGGTTGAGTACGGCATAACCATGCGCGGTGAATTTCATATTGGTGATCGGATCGGAGTAGTGATTATCCTGTCCGGCCGAGTTGATGATCAGGTCCGGTTTGAATTCATCGAGGATAGGCATGACGATTTCATCCAGCACGTAGAGGAAACCTTCTTCGCAGGTATCCGGTGGCATCGGCAGGTTGATGGTGGTGCCGAAGGCATTCGGGCCGCCGAGTTCATCGGCGAAGCCGGAGCCCGGGTAAAGGGTGCGGCCGTCCTGGTGCATCGAGATGAAGAGCGTATTCGGGTCGTGCCAGAAAATATCCTGGGAACCGTCGCCGTGATGGCAATCGGTATCGACGATGGCGATTTTCTTCACGCCATATTTGTGGCGGATGTATTCGACCATGATGGCTTCCATGTTCAGCGTGCAAAAGCCACGGCTGCCATGTACCACGCGATAGGAGTGGTGGCCGCAAGGGCGCACCAGCGCGAAGGCATTATCGACTTCCTTGGTCATCACCTTGTCTGCTGCGGTAATACAGCCGCCGACCGCAATCAGGTGCGACGCATGCACGATCTCATCGATGCCGGGCACGCAAAAATGCACACGCTGGATATCTTCCGCGGTGGCGACGCCGGGTTTGAATTCCTTGATATTGTCGAAGTCCAGCAGGCCTTCTTCGAATACCTGGTCCTGCGTGTACAGCAATCGCTCTTCGCGCTCCGGATGCGTTGGTGAAATCGCATAATCAAATGCCGGGAAAAATACCAATCCTGTTTTCTTAGTCACGATGTGTTCCTCACACTTGTTCTTGCTTACTGTCGTTTATTGTTGTTGCTTGATAAGTCCGGGTTTGATCTGCAAGCGGACGCGTATGTTTTTGCCGGTGGTGGCGTAACCATGGATGACGTTGAATGACTGCAGGTCAGCGACTTCCACTTCGAGGTCTTCGTCACGTGCACCAGCAGCCTTGGCGATTTCCAGCAATCTTTCCTTGCCGATATCGACGATTTCATCGACGCTGATGCGCGAAGAAATCTTTTGTTTGCGACCGTCTTCGGCGAAGCTCAGTTGCTGCGATTCGGTATCGGCCAGCAGATTCAGTTCTACCGTTGTGCGCGCCATTGCCGCACCGCTGGCATTGATCACTTCCGAATCCTGCGGCACGATGGCAGGCAAGGCCAGCAATGCGCCAACCTGTTCGGCGATGTATGGCGCCGGGCCACCGACCGCGATCAATTGCTGCGGGTTCAGTACCTTGCCTTCCAGCAGTTCATGGATGGTGTAGACCGGCTTGCTATTGACCTCGGCAATCATTTCGTTGACCTTGGTCGCGATGCGCGCGCACATGGCATCAACGATCGCTTGTGCAACTTGTTGTGGTGTCTGCTGCAAGCTGCCCGCCAGGCTCTCCATCGCACGCAATGCCTTGGCCTGGTCGCCTATGTTGGCGCGGCCAAGTACGATCAATGCATCGGTCGGTGTTGGTACCGGGCCGTCGAAGGCCATCGCCGATCCCTTGCGTTCCGGGCCTATCTGCAATGCGCCATCGATCACTTGCACATGACTGTCGCCACCGAGCGCCATCGAATGCGTGAGCAGGCCGCGGATCAGTGTCTTGTGCCCTTCGATCTCTACGCCTTGTGGTTCCAGCAACGGCGCGCCATCGGCGAACAATGCGATATCAGTGGTGGTACCGCCGACGTCGATCGAAACCGAATCAGCAGTCGAGCTGACGAAAGGCAGCACCCCCATGATGGTGGCAGCCGGGCCGGACAGGATGGTTTGTACCGGATACTTGCGTGATTGCTCGACGCCTATGGTGCCGCCGTCTGCCTTCAGGATGAAGAGCGGGACATCGACACCCAGTCCCTGCAGGTAGCTGGCCAATTGATCAACCATGCGGCTGTGCAGGCGCCAGATTGCAGCGTTCAGGTAGGTGGTTGCGATACGGCGGGGGAAATTCAGGACGCCGGATTGATGGTGGCCGAGTGAAACATGGCTGGCTTGCCCATCAAAGTAGGCACCGACTTCCTGTTCGTGTACCGGATTGCGGGTAGAGAATTTACCGATCACCGCCAGGTTGTCTATCTTGTCGGCGCGGAATTGCTGTTTCAGGGCTTCCAGCTCGTCATCTTCCAGCGCTTCGGCTTCCTTGCCGCGATGGTTCATATAGCCGGCGATCAGGTGGGTCTGGTCAGCGAGTGGCAAATCCTTGGGCGACACGCCGGGGCCGTTCATGACGATCAGGCCGACCGGATCGAGCTGGTTCTGTGCCACGGCATTGGTGGAGATGGTGGTGCTGAGGACGATGCGATGCAATTGCCTGATATCGTCCGGAGTAGCCACGGCCTGGGTCGCGCGCATGACGCAACCGAGGATATCGTTCTTGTCGGTCAGTACTTTGGACTTGCGGATGATTTTGCGGTTTTGCATCAATACCGAATCGGTATGGGTGCCGCCGACATCAATTCCAAGAATCATGCTTTTCTTTCTTAGTTAAAACACAGCGGGTAAGTCGCGCGATGTAAATGTAAGTTAATTCAAACTGGCAGAGAGCAATCTTTAACAGCGTCATTATGGTGGAAGGCATGCAAGGCCGTCCAGACTACAGTTCAAAATGAGGGCAGTGCTATTGGAGCCAGATACTTCACCTTTAATAAAAAAGCCCGGCTTCATGACAACCAGCCGTTCTATTAAAGTGTAAAACGGTCAAAAATCCCCTCTAACCTAGCTTAGAGGGGATTTTTTACTCCCTGATATAGATAGCGAGTGAAGTTATATGTCGTCTTGGCGTTATTCGTGACCGTCGACGTAACTGATGAAGGTGTTATGCAAGACACAGAGTATTCGTATCCAAGTAACCAACAGATTGCAACCTCAAGTAGGCACTATGCATGTAATCAGTGCGCCATCGCGCATTAGTCAAAGATTACTGAGTAAGTGTCGCTGTTGGCAACGGATTCAAACCGATAAGTACTCAATAAATTGAGTAGCGTCTGCTTCAGCAATAGCAAGTAATGTACTTTTTATGAAACGAATTGGCAGTTCAGGATTATCCTCAGCAGCCTTTCCGAGACGCGCCCAATATTCTATCTGCTTCGAAACTGAACGATGCTCAGCAATGGCATATGGCTTGGCCAGATCAATTAGCTCATCCGATAATTTCAATGCGATTGCCATACAACTCCTTAGTGTTTATGTTTAATTGTAATTCACTAAAAAATATATTTAAATTTCCTCAAAATACCCGCGATCCATTGGCTACGTTCGGTTGTCATACAAGACCGCTTAATATGCCTGCGGAGATATATGACGCTATATCTTCTGTCCCCTCTCGAGACTTCACTACTGCTTGGCAAATCTGGTCGCGATGTGCCAAGTCGACACGCAGTCGTCCAACCGCAATTGCCAACATGAATTCCGTAATTGCCTCTTGATCGCACGGCACACCGCCATCAAGCATTTTAAGCAGAATATCTCGCATTTTTGTGCTGTAGTTATCAGTGTCAGCTGCTACATAATTCAATTCGTTTCCGCGAGCAGCCCTTAATATCGCTGCTTGAATAACCCCGTCGTTAAATTTGTGAAAATCATCTGGGCTAATTACTTTTCTATCAAATTGGGTGACACGTAAACTCTCATTTGTGTCGATATGCCTAAGGTTATTTAAAAGTGATGAGACAACTACAAAAATATCCGCTTGGGTCAACGATCTTTTGCCATCGTCAGTGTCAAGAAGAACAAAGTTCGATCTAATGGTTAAAGCTTTACCGTATTGATCTGGCCAAAAAATGTTCTCTCCAATACCCATTTCGGTGGAGGCTCTAAGTGCGTTTCGGCGATTAAGAAGTTCTGCTGGAACTTTACCGTCGCGGTCTTCAAGCCATTCAGATAGCCTAATAATATATTTGAGTTCAGTATCCCAAGAATCTTCTGTCGGATCGCTTGGCAGATGCAACTCATACATTTTGTGCAATGTATGTGTATTTAAACCTCTATCACCATACGTAAGATTGATGCAGATACCTCGGGCTTCCGCCTCTGATCGAGCCTTGAGAAAAGGGACAAAATATGAAGCAGAGCCACCTGGAATTAAGCTTCGTAAATCTCGACTAATACCCATCATTTCCACTGGGTCATCGACGCAAGTTGCAACAATCGCTGCAGAGCCATTTTGAACAGGAACGATATCCACTAATGCATTCCCGGCTGTTGGGGATGCTGAAGTTTTAACAAACTGCGCCGTATAAGAACACACGGCAGCCGCAAGATCATCGCTTAATGGATATGTTGGATAAACTATATGACTGATGTTAGCTGAAATGCTTGTCCTTAATAAACGACTCCATGATTGCTGGAATTCATTCACAGTATCTGATTCGGCTTCTGCAGGATTCAAAAGTGGTGTCAGATCAATTGTAATTTCGCTTATGCGCTCTCCAATTTTTCGGTGCACGCGAAAAACCCCCGTACCGGCAAATTTTTCCAGCAGCTTTCTCTGCGCAGTTGGAATATGGCGTTTAAGAAGCGACACATTGTTTGTAGTTGGCAATGAGGTGAGGAATAGATCGCCGCCTATTTTGACAGGAGCCGAGCCACTGCTACAAAGCTGGCATTCGGCTTCCTTCCAACTTTGTAGCAAATCAAAACCTTCAGGATTTTTCTCCACGTCTTTTCGCAGATAGCAAAGTGCATCTTGGTCTGACTGATCTGAACTAAGAAGAAACAGCGTGGTCAGACGACTGCGAGTGACTTGCTTAGAGAAGGCCTCCCTAGCTAGGTTGCCAGAAGTGCTAGCTGACAAAATAAAAAGGGAGTTTTTGACATCGACCAAGTCCTCATCAGATAGACCTTCATAGGATCGAAACGAATCTATAACGGGCATCTCTGACAAATGCTGCGTTTTTATGCCGAGATGACAAGCAGCATAAACCAACGACGCAATCGCGGATGTATCAACAAGGATTCTGCTTGCCTTCTGTGAAATAAATGGCTGAAGCCAATAGGCCAAGGTAAGTGTGTGCCTCGACCATATAAGGGCGTTTGAGGCGCGTATAAATGCGTCGCTGTGTGCTTTTGAGGTTTTGCTGAAATGACTGCCTCTAGGCGCAAGATGAAGGCATCCAGTATCTTTAAAAATGGCCTGCGCGGTCATGCTCGCTGCATAGCGAACCTCTGCAGATATTTGATTCAATGTGATTGTGCTGTGACCGATTGCTTGATAAGCATTCGATCCATTTTGCCAAATTATTCCAAAACAATCATTCTCAGACAAAGCTCGGCCAGAAGCTGAAGTCAGTCGCTGATGAAAGGGAGAATCTTTTACAAAGAGAGCTCGAATCAGATCGATATGGCAAGTACGACCAAAAATTAAAACACGTGCTGGAGCTGAGTTATTACGAAGTTGTTGCGCTATGTCTCTAGCCAAGTCCTCAACAGATTGACTATCTGAATGCAAGACGATTGAAATTTGACGATTCAGGCTTGTTACATGCTCACCATAGCAATAATGCGAGTATAAGGAAAAATGAGACATCAGACCTCCACCGGCACAAGAACTGAGACGGCAGCACCCGTGGTTTCACCGAATACGCTTGCCTTAGACGAAAGCCCTTTTCGCCAGTCATGAAGAACAGCATCGACGGGATCTTTCATATCATCTTTGAGCAAATTGAAGTCGCGGTAAACGGATATTCTGTTTGTCCTAATACGAATAAAGCCGTTGAGCTTGCGAAGTGCTCGAAGGACGTCGGTAAGGCCCAATCCTCGGTTTGGATTACGAGCGGTGCTATGCCCGGCTCGAAGACAGGAAAGCACCGCTTGGTACTCAGTCGAAATATCTTCGTCCACTGTCACAGGTCGTCTTAACCAACTTCCTACAAAACCTGGACCACTATCCATAACGGAGAATTCCAAGATCCCTTGATAATGCTTTTTAGCTTGTTCCCTCATACTCAAGCCAGTTTTTTGAAGAGATTTTACAAAGGCGATATGAGGTTCAAGAGGAACAGACGAATCCTTTTGACTCGGTACAACCAAGTCGTTTAAGTCATAAAACCTGCATGAAATCAATCTTACTGAACCAACAATGCCTTGATTCCTTGCATCAAACAGTGCATGGTCTTGAGTATTTTTAAAAAGTTCAAACAGTAAAGTTGTCAGCAATGAAGATTGAGAAATGAATTCACCACGGAGCTCTTCGGCCTGCATAACACTTTCAACCAAAGAAGGCACAAATTTTTCAAAATATTGCCCGCTCTTAAGTTTTCCTGTTGCATCAAATAGCGGAAAAGGCAGACCTTTACTGTATTCGTCATCACAGAGCAGGAAAGTTGAATCTCTTCTTGCTAAGTCTGGCCAAGAATGTAGTTGCTCAAAGTAATCAGCGCGAATCGATTTGAGTCGTGATTGCTCATTTTTTGGAAACCATTCACGAGCGCGGGCTATTAAGAGCAAACCTAAAGGAATAGTGCCAAGTATATTTAGCGCCTCTACTTCTTGTTCTTGACTTGAAAATTTAATGCTTCCGTGACTAGTAGGAATTTTACGAATGAGGCTATTCAGCGTTTGAGCTCGCGCGATATCCTCAATTGGAAATGAAGATCGAGTCAGAACAGAAGAAGCATCCAGATTGAAATTATCAGGAATTGTTATCGGTGACGCAAGTAGCTCTTCTAGTTCTTCTATCGTCTGAGGAAGCTTCATGAATTTTCCAATATTTGGCAGTTCGAAGTGAGGCGTATTTTAAACCATCCAAACGATTGCACAGGAAGTGTTAACCGAGTAGAACTAGTACGAGCAATAAGTGGTCAGTCATCTACACGTTCAATTACCCACCTAGTAAGGTTCCAAGGCGACCATTAATGTGCAGAACTGTACTCAAATGTTAGACGTCAGCTTTCTACCCAAAGTAAACATTCGATTGAAACCGAGACTTGAGATGTAAAAGGCATGCTTTTAAAATTACTCGGGACGATTCAATCGCTGCTCTAAAAGATCAATACCATTGACTACAGGTGTCGTCGAATTGAGTCAGAGTTGATAGAACTACTGCACATCAAAAAAAAGATGACACAGCATCAGATCGCGATTTTCACCGTGCAACGTACGCGAATGTTTTGTGTCGAAATGCGCGATATTCGGCATATTTAAGGAGGGATCAGATATCAATTTACCGTTGATATCCTTGATGAGATGCAGCGGATGGCTGGCAACTCCTGGTTTTTGAAGTGCGGTTTTTAGTTGTTTCACCGCTTCTGCACCTTCACGGTCAAGAAGGCCTACCATGAATCCGTATGCCCACCGAGATTGATAATCTCCGGAAATGAAACGGAGCATTCCGTCAGTTCCATAATAAGACTTCCTGCTTGCGGCAGTATTCTTAAGTTTTTTAAATTCAAAAACCAGATGCACGATGCTGGGTGAATTGGGCGCATAGAAAAGGTATTGAATGTCAGTGCGGATTCGTCGTGATAATTTTGTCGCCCCAGGCTCGATGGTGCCGTGTTGGTTCTCGTAAGAAAAATAACCGGTTAAACCACCGGCCACCGAATTATTTCTCAAATGTTCGCAAAAAAATTCTGTGATTTTTGGCTCACGATTTCCAGGAATATCCACATCGATTGCAGCTGGATTTGTTTTAAATAGCTCTCGCCACTGTTCATGCATGAACTGAACTACTTTCTTGGGATCGCGTCGGCTCGGAAACGCTTTTTCCCATGAACTTGAAAGCCAATCCTTTCGCGTCATTGGGCGCTCAATTCACGGTTGTCTTCTCCCGCTTGAATAGCATCAATAATGCGCGTCGCATCACGCAATGCTTGCCCACTCAACCAAAATCGGGAAATCAATGGTTTAGCTAAGTAAATGGAATCTCCAAAGAAGAAAAGAAAATCCGACACTAAACTAAAGGACTCACCTACTGGCATCGGAAGCACTTCTTGCTCGCGTAACCAGTCCAGTGTTTCTAATACCACTTTATTACCAATTTTAACAGTGGGCTTCGACGCTTGCTTCGCAAGCGAAATACGGCAGATCCCGATCGATCCAATCCCGTCATAAGGTTGGACCAATGTATCTAGAGCGATCTCACCTTCGCCACCGATCTGTCCCTGAATTCGCCGAAGTTCAACCTGCAGCGTCATTGCATACTGTTGGATATCGGCTTCTGTTGCGCGCTTCAATGTTGGTTTGCGCAACGTCGCTAAAGAACTTGGTTGCACACTTGGAATCAACGTGTTAACCGCTTCTATGACTAGAAGGCGCTCTGCAGAATTTAGCCCAAAATAGTCGAACACGATTTCGTCTAGAGTACGACGCAGCTCTTCATAAGTTTGCTGTTGCCCGAACGCGGTCATCTTTGCAAGCATGTCTACCTGCACTGCGGCACGATTAACTGCTTTGGCTGCCGCATCTGGATTCCGATGCTTTTCGGGCACGACAAACGGCAAGGTTGCGACCTCTGTCATCGATACACGCGTGCGTTCTGTCGCTAGAGCATACGATGTGTGCAACAACACATATTTAGCAAGACTAGAGCGTAAATAGACGGCGAAAAACTTCAACAGACCGCGATCATGCTCCGGGCCAGCAAATGCCCCAACAGAGCTTTGAAAGCTAAATGCTTGGTCCGAAAAAAAAGCTTGCGGTTCAAATTCATCGGAGGCGCCATCATTGAAGATGACGCGAGGTCCGTGGAACAATTGACCGTCATGCGCACCGAACGACGCAACTTCGAAAAATTTTGCCGGGAATGGCTGCAAAATTTGCGTGTCAAGTACAGGCAGCGAAGGCTTGCGATTCGCATCGTAAAATGGGATGGCTGCAAGCTTCCCTGGTGGGCTTGGAGTCACCGTCTTGTCAATATGATGAAAGCCCTTACCACTTATCCAGCGAGGGGCTGATTTATTTTGCCGGTCCAATAGATCTTGTACCGTGCCACTCAAACGTAGACGCGCAATCAAGGCTTGATCATGAGGGCCGCCCCAGAAGAATGACCTCAGACGTTGGTTGTCTCGCGCAATGGCACTTGTCTGCACACGTTGGCGATCGATCCCATGGATTGTGAGTCTGCCGAATGCTAAACTCACGTCGCTCTTTGGTACCCAATATTCGAATTCTTCAGCGCCAGACATCGGTTCGTTCGCGCGCGGACTTCCGACAGCAACCACGCAAGGATGGCTGGCCGCAGGGAAAAGCAACTTTCGAATATCGGAAAAGTTGATAAGGCGCGACAATTTCCAGTCTCTGAGCCATTGCGTTAAAAAAGGCTGGCTTGACCGAGATAGAAACGGCTTTGCATTCAAAATTAAACAGAAACGGCCACCATCAACCACAGTGAGGGGTGCCTTATGCGCGAACGCAATGGCGATCTGCCGGTAAGACATCGCTTTACCGTGACTCTTCGACCAAGTTTCAAAGGATAATTTCGCCGACGCGCCTTGCGGCTCAGACCAAGGTGGATTGGACAAATAAATGGTGCAACTCTTCTTGGAGGCGAAAGGATTTTTTTCAGAGAAAAAGTCGCCCTGCTCATTTCCGAAAAAGATGGTTCTGCCGAGTAGCGGTGGGAGTTTGACCTTTTCGTCTTCTTGGAGAAGCGCGATATCAACAGGTTGGAGATTTTCCAGCAAACACAGGTACAAACTAAATGCCGTAACACGGCAGGCAGTTTCGTCGATGTCACTTCCATGGATGTGTGTGAGCAGTAGCTCACAGCGCCGCTGAAAATTAATGTTCCCGCCAGATCGCCGGGACGCTACCCTCAACATGCGACGGTACGCGGTAGCTAGCAAAATTCCTGAGCCGCACGACCCATCATAGACCACCTCCTCGCAGACATCTTTAGAATCTGCAAAGACCTGATCGACTGCAAAATTAGCGAGGTGTCGCGGCGTGTAATAGGCACCAGAAAGCTTTTTGCTTTCATGGTCTAAGAATGTTTCGTAAATACCTGAGATGAGCTCGACTGGGATGTACCTAAAATCATATGCCCAAAAAGACCGCTGTCCAGTTTCCAAATCCACTCGACTGAGGAAGTTATCCAAGCTACCCAGTACATCATCTGAAAACGGTTTCCAGTCGAGTGGAACATCCTTCTCCGGCTGCAAAAAATCGCCGTTGAAATCATCCTTCAAGCTATTGAGTAATTTGGCCAGGCCAGTACGGTCGCGCTGAGCAATCAGCTCATGGAGTTGCCCCACACTGCGACGTTCACGATAGTCAGGTCCGACGATTCCGCGGTGCTCCAGAAATGAAACGAATAAGCAACGGCCCAGTACGTATTGCGCTGGCTGGCGGCCCATTCCGAATTTTTGCAATTGTTCCACTGCTAGGGACAAATTGCGAAGTAAATCACGATCGACGCGTCCCTCCTCAGAAAACCAATCAGGATGTCGCTCCTCGATTGCGCCTGACATGACGTCGATTGCTGAGTACGGACCAGTCTGCGAAGCCTCAGCTAGATTAAGGCACGTCGCGCTCTTTCCTTTTTTTGCCACAGATAATGGCTGTGCCGTTTGATCATCAACCACTATGATCAAAGAAATCAAACTTTGATTCCAGATTTTCTGCCGAATCAAGTCGATCAAATCGCCCGGCTGCTCAGTTACCGTTGGCGCCTCAACAAAGCAAACGGTAGGCAAGCCATCTACTGTGTATACAGCAGTGGCACCAATGCCGGCGCAATCTTCCAGAAGCGCTTCAATTTCTGACCCATATGCATGCTCTGCAGGTAATTGGCCGCGCGTATATACGTCCGCCGGGCTATTGGTATAGCCCAGTGTGCGCAGCCATTTATCGGTAGGGGTCGTCATTTTCAAGCGCTCGCGAAATTATGCTTTATACTAATTAAATTGCGTATCAACAATTATACATGTACTACAATTAAATAAAGTGTAATAATCAAATAAATTGTAGCAACGAATAAATTTACAATACATCTTTTGATTACCATACATGGAACTGTCTGAATCATTCGGTTATGCCCAGCGTCAGCGACTGCAATACATCGAGTCTGTTGCGTATTGGGAGGGGATGGTTGACCGTCCGCGGGTTTCGCACGCCTTTGAATTAAGCGAAAACCACATTACAAAAGATTTCACGGCTTATCGGACTGCGTTCCCCGACAACCTGGCCTATGACCCCTCTGCGCGCGCATATCGGCCAGGTAGAGATTTCGAGCCTAAAATTGCTACTGGTTCAGGTGAAGAGTATTTAGCTATGCTGCGCGCATTTCACGAATCGAAGTCAGCAACACTATTGCCACCCATCGGAAATGGTGTGACAACGGTTGGCCTACCAATACCAAGCGGCACAATTAATCCTAAAGTGCTACGAGAGATGACACGGGCGTTGAGTCAACGGATGGGCCTGCGCATTAGCTACCAGTCTTTTTCAAATCCCGAACCGAGCGAGCGTGAAGTATGGCCTCATGCACTGGTTTTTGCAGGACTTCGATGGCACGTACGCGCCTATGATGGCCTTCGCGAAGATTTTGTGGATCTCGTTTTATTACGGATATTGGATGCCAAGCCCTTGAATCGTACTAGCACCGTTCCAGTGCAGAACGATGTGAACTGGAACGCGATCGAGACAGTTGAAATACGGACTCAACCAGATTTGAGTGACACACAGAAAATGATCGTGGCTGCGGAATACGGAATGCACAAAGAGAAAAAAATTGGTTGGGTCTGCCGATGTGAAGTGCGTCGTTCACTGGTGGGATATTTATTAATCGCTCTGCGCTTGGATGATCGATCTGAGTCGCACCCACACATATGCCTAGCCGACCCCGCGTTAGCGACTCGCTTTAAATTTCTATAATCAAGCTTCTCCCAGTAAATCGCCAAGCGTCATTGGCCTATCAACGATACCCAATCGCATTGCAGGCGTTAGGCCATCCTTCCCAATAAGTACAAAGTTATAGACTACGCGAAAAGTCTCCATGAGCTGTATCGCGACCGCTGGGTTATACGCTGCATAGCCATACCAGGTTCTATTTGAGCTTGAGGAGACAAAGGGGCGTTCGAGGATCGATATCCGACGCCTTAATTGCATGAAGAATCGGTCAATCGAATGAAGGCTGGCTTTTCGATATAACGATGCCAGATGATCCAGATCGTAATCCTCAAAATCGGTGAGATAGCAAACCGCTTTTTCAGGCTCACTCATGTCTGGGAACGGATGCATTAGCCAACGATCGCGACTTTCGCCGATAAACTGCATCTGTTCAATGCTGTTTCTCATAAGCAGACGTTCTATTTCAGTTTTATTCAAGCTTGGACATTCGTTCCTTGCTTTTGTAAACGCAGTGCCGCTTTTAGCCTTTAGCAACATTTTTTTACTTGTCGTATAAGCTTTACCGATACGAACTAAGAAAGCATCGACGGAACGATCTTTTATTCGATCACTAAATGCTCCTAGACATGAGGTACGCATGCCCGTGTCTTGATCAAGAAAGAATCGAATCTTGTCGACGTTTTTTGTAAGCGCATTTAGATAATAAAAATGCGCTGCCATGGTGTATTCAGCGTGGATCTGTATACCTTGCGGTGGCAGTCGATAGTTCGCAGAAGCTATTGGTGCTTGATTCCCGCTTTCGCTATCGTTGTAACCGTCTGCAATACGTTGCGCCAGCGTTCCTTTTCGGCTTTTTTCTCGGTCGTACACTCGAAACTCTTCTAAATGCTCACGCTGAAGCCAGACACGCGCATAATGACGATTATGATGAAATTGGTCGTAGTCCCCCCGTAGGATCGCATCACGCTCTACTGTCTCGGCATCAAGTTCAGGATCGTAATCGAGGTGCATACCAAACACATATCCAGTGGAATTGTCGGCGCTGCCGATGGCTAATAGGATTGTGTTTCGACGATCGAGTTCGGTTCCCCAGTTAAAAATGTATTCCTGTCGATCAACTGCTAAATAGAGACGGGAAACACGTAAATTCTTATCAAACATCTTCTCGTAGTTGGCAGAAAATGCAACGCTCTTGGCATGAATCTGACGAATTTTCCCATATAGGGTCGCAGGCTGAATTTCTGCAGTCTCGCAAATTCGCCGCATGGGCATTTTGTTCATTAGCAGCTTGAACACTACAAGTGAAATATCTGGGCGCTTGGACTTTCGTATGTTCTTGGCATTCAGTGTGAAGGTTATCCTGCATGCTCGACACTGAATTCGATCGGATCCTGCTAGTGTCTTTCCATGCGCCCGGTAGCAACTTGGGTGTAGGACTATACTGCGGCCTTGATTTTCGCAGTCCTGAGTCGGGCAACTGCTTTCAGTCGGCGCTCGGTTAACTTTCATGAGGCGAGTGAACTCCTCCGCAATAGCGCGGTTGCTCTTGAATCGCACTTTACCTTTACATAATCTGCAGCCGTAGACCTGTCGAGAAACGCCGCCGCCTGTCAACACATATGAATCCCGCGCCTCAGACCCTTGCCCCGCAGGCAAGCGTCCTCTTAACGAATGATTTGACGGTGGAACACCAAAATTCAGGCAGCGCGGGGTTTTGCAAAAATTGGATTGGATACCGTCGACTGGTAACGGAATGCGTGGATGTTTAGTTTTAGCAGACAAAAAAATCCCCTCGTAGGATTAACGGGGGGATTTTAGCTTGCAAATTTAAAATTTACACTTTAATAGAACGGCTAGTCATGACAAAGGCGGGCTTTTTGTTTGCTATTTGATCCTATGGAATAGCTCAGTCAAAGTAGTTCAGTCCCATCGAAGCATTGACTTCAGACAGTGTTTTGGCTGCGACTGCACGTGCCCGTTCGGTGCCGCGTTTGAGCATGGCGAGTACTTCGCCTTTATCCTGCGCATACGCTTCACGGCGGGTGCGTATCGGTTCTATCATGGCTTGCAACTGGGCTTCCAGGCGGCGCTTTACCACGCTGTCACCCAGGCCACCACGGCGATAATGTGCCTTCAGTTCTTCCACTGCCGCCTTGTCGTCATCAAAGGCATCGAGGAATGAAAACACGACATTGCCATCGACCTGGCCCGGATCTTCCACCTTCAGGTGATTCGGGTCGGTGTACATCGCATTGACGGCTTTTTTGATTTCCGCAGCGCTTGCACCCAGTGCGATGGAGTTGCCGAGTGATTTGCTCATCTTGGCCTTGCCATCGATGCCAGGCAGGCGGCTGGTCGCCGACAGCAGTTCCTTGCATTCGACCAGGATATCTTTGCCGACCACGCTGTTGAACTTGCGCACCAGTTCATTGGTTTGTTCGATCATAGGTAACTGGTCGTTACCGACTGGTACCAGGGTCGCTTTGAACGCGGTGATGTCAGCGGCCTGGCTGACTGGATACGTCAGGAAACCGGCAGGGATATCGCGTTCAAAATTGCGCAGGCGTATTTCTTCCTTGATGGTCGGATTGCGCTCCAGGCGCGACACCGTCACCAGATTCAATAGCACCATGGACAGTTCATACAGTTCAGGGATCTGGGACTGGATGAAGATGGTGGACTTTTCCGGGTCTATGCCGACGGCCAGGTAATCGAGTGCAACTTCGAGTACGTTCTCGGTCACGCGTTGATGGCGGCCGACGTTGTCCGTCATGGCTTGCGTATCGGCCAGCAGGATGAATTGCTTGTGTGTGTCCTGCAGTTCCAGGCGCGACTTCAATGAGCCTATGTAATGTCCGAGGTGTAAAGGACCGGTAGGGCGGTCGCCGGTCAGGACGATCGCAGGGGAAGTGGCTGCTGCCGATGGGGCGTTCGAAGACATGTTTACTCCGTGATATGCGACTATGCGTCCGGCAAAAAAGCACAAAGACCGGTTGGTTTATCCGGTCTTTGTCGCTTGCGTCAGACGAAATTTTTTAGACGAAGTGGCAAACGTAGTCCAGGGTATCGATGGTTTC
This sequence comes from Herminiimonas glaciei, assembly GCF_042664955.1. Lineage (NCBI taxonomy): Bacteria > Pseudomonadati > Pseudomonadota > Betaproteobacteria > Burkholderiales > Oxalobacteraceae > Herminiimonas > Herminiimonas glaciei. Next base: position 2,045,705 of record NZ_JBHTBU010000001.1, on the reverse strand, counting down.
GATATCGAAGCTGGAGTTGGCCGGTACGTTGAATTGCTGACCACCTTCATAGGTTTCCCAGTCAGTTGCGCCAGCCAGGCGGATGCGGCATTTGCCAGCATTCAATTCCATGATTTCTGCTGCGCCGGTGTTGAACTTCAGCGTCGACGGGAAGATTACGCCGATGGTTTTTTTGGTGCCGTCAGCGAACAGGACGCTGTGCGATACGCATTTACCATCGAAGTAGATATTGGCTTTCTTGATGACGCTGACTTGGTCGAATTGTGTGCTCATGGATAGACTCTGATATGTAAATAAATTAAAAATTATTTCTTGTCGCTGTCTTTGCCTATGCGTGGCAAGGCAACCGAAGTGTTACCGGTCAGCAGGCCGACATCGTTATAGATGCCGAGCTTTTGGCGGGTGTCGGTGATGTCGAGGTTACGCATGGTCAATTGGCCGATACGGTCAGCCGGCGAGAATGGTGCATCTTCGACTTTTTCCATCGACAGGCGTTCCGGCGCATAGGTCAGGTTGGCCGAGACGGTATTGAGGATGGAGTAATCATTGCCGCGACGCAGTTCGATCGTGACTTCACCAGTGATCGCACGTGCGACCCAACGCTGTGCCGCTTCACGCAACATGATGGCTTGCGGATCGAACCAGCGGCCCTGGTACAGCAGGCGACCGAGGCGACGGCCGCTTTCGCGGTATTGCTCGATGGTGTCTTCGTTGTGGATGCCGGTGACCAGGCGTTCGTAAGCGATGAACAGCAATGCCAGGCCCGGAGCTTCGTAGATGCCGCGGCTCTTTGCTTCGATGATACGGTTTTCAATCTGGTCGCTCATGCCGAGGCCGTGACGGCCGCCGATACGATTCGCTTCCAGCATCAGTTCCACCAGGTCGGAATAGACCACACCATTCAAGGCGACCGGACGGCCTTCTTCAAAACGGACGGTGACTTCTTCGCGTTTGACTTCGACGTCATCGCGCCAGAAGGCCACACCCATGATCGGCTGCACGATTTTCATGCCGCTGCTCAATTCTTCCAAGTCTTTCGCTTCATGCGTCGCACCGAGGATGTTGGAATCGGTCGAGTATGCTTTTTCCACTGACATTTTGTAGTCGAAGCCGGACTTGATCAGGAATTCGGACATTTCCTTGCGGCCGCCCAATTCCTGGATGAAGGTGTCATCCAGCCATGGTTTGTAGATGCGCAGCGCCGGATTCATCAGCAAGCCGTAGCGATAGAAACGCTCGATGTCGTTGCCCTTGAAGGTGCTGCCGTCGCCCCAGATATCGACGTTATCTTCTTTCATCGCAGCGACCAGCATGGTGCCGGTAACAGCACGACCCAGCGGCGTGGTGTTGAAGTAGGTGACGCCAGCGGTCGAGATGTGGAATGCGCCGCTTTGCAGCGCTGCAATACCTTCCGCTACCAGTTGTTCACGGCAGTCAATCAGGCGTGCCAGTTCGGCACCGTAAGCCTTGGCTTTTTCCGGGATCGCGTTGTAATCGGTTTCGTCAGGCTGGCCGAGGTTCGCAGTGTAAGCATATGGAATCGCGCCTTTTTGACGCATCCAGTGCAAGGCTGCGCTGGTGTCCAGGCCGCCGGAAAAGGCGATGCCTACTTTTTGATTGACGGGAACGGATTGGAGGATATTCGACATGGTGTTTGCTTCGCGTACTTGGAATGTGTTGATGGGTCAGTCGTGACTGAGCGGATAAATGATGTCCTGGCTTATTCGAGCCGGCCGAGGACCAGGTATTCGAGCAGCGCTTTTTGCACGTGCAAACGGTTTTCTGCTTCATCCCAGACTACCGATTGTGGACCGTCTATGACTTCGGCGGCCACTTCTTCGCCGCGATGGGCCGGCAGGCAGTGCATGAACAGGGCATCAGGCTGCGCCCGTTTCATTTTGGCGGCATCGACGATCCAGCCGTCGAAGGCTTTCAGGCGCGCTGCGTTTTCTTCTTCGAAGCCCATGCTGGTCCAGACATCGGTGGTGACCAGGTGTGCGCCGGCACAGGCGTCGGATGGTGAAGCATGCAGTGTGTAATGCGTATTGTCCTGCGCTACCAGCGTCGGATCGATTTCATATCCTTTCGGCGTTGAGACATTGACGTGGAAGTCAAATACTTGCGCCGCTTGCAGCCACGAATACAGCATATTGTTGGCATCGCCGATCCAGGCCACTGTTTTGCCTTTGATCGAACCGCGTTGTTCGATGTAGGTAAATACATCGGCCAGCACCTGGCAGGGATGGTGTTCATTGGTCAGGCCGTTGATCACCGGCACGCGCGAATTGGCGGCGAAACGCTCGATGATTTCCTGGCCGAAGGTGCGGATCATGATGATGTCGCACATGCGGGACATGACTTGTGCCGCATCTTCTACCGGTTCGCCGCGACCAAGCTGGCTGTCGCGGGTATTGAGGTAAATCGCCGCACCGCCGAGCTGGTGCATGCCGGCTTCAAAGGACAGGCGGGTACGGGTGGAATTCTTTTCGAACACCATCACCAGCGTACGGTCGCTGAGCGGATGGTAGGGTTCGTAGTTCTTGAATTTGCGCTTGATGACACGGGTACGTTCGATGACGTGCTCGAATTCATCCAGCGTTAAATCGGAAAACTGCAGAAAGTGTTTGATTGCCATAATTGAAAACGGCGGCTAGGTTGGCGCCTGCCGCCGATTGTTGTAACTGCTTCAATTATAAGGGATTTCCATCTAAAAGCCAGCGTTAAGGCCGGTGCCTGAGCCGACTTTAGTAAAGCTTTTGTGATGATTCATGCAATAACTGCAGGTAGAGCGCATGTCGCATGGGGGCAATGGACCCTGCCGCGACCGCAGTACGGATCGCACATTCAGGTTCATTCGAATGATGGCAGTTATAAAACTTGCAGTGTCCCAGGTACGAGGCAAATTCCGGGAAAGCCCGTTCCAGCATGCCTTCGGTCAGATGATAAAGGCCGAATTCCTGGAAGCCGGGCGAATCGATAATCGATGTTTCTTCATCGATTACATACAAGCGCGTAAAGGTGGTGGTGTGCTTGCCGGTATCGAGTGCGGCAGAGATTTCACGCACTGCAATGTCGGCATCCGGCACGATCAGGTTGATGATCGACGATTTACCCATGCCGGACTGGCCGATCAGGATAGTCGAATGTCCTTTTAATAAGGGCAGCAGGGCGGTGCAGGTCGCTTCCGGCTGGGTGGTAGCCGATACTTCATGCACCGGATAGCCTAGGCCCGCATAGAAGGCGACGCGCTGCCGGGTTTTTTCCAGCGCAGCGACCACGTCTATCTTGTTGAGGATGATGTGGACCTTGACGCCGGCAGCTTCCGCCGCCACCAGTGAACGCGAGACCAGGTCATCGGAGAAGCCCGGCTCGGTCGCGACCACGATGAAGAGTTGCGTGACATTCGCCGCCAGCAGCTTGGATTTGTACTGGTCGGAGCGATACAGCAGGGTTTGCCGTTCGGTGATTTCTTCAATCACGCCCTGGTTGGCAGACGTCAATTTCAGTTTGACGAGGTCGCCTACCGCGACGTCACTTTTCTTGCCGCGCGTGACGCATTGCAGTTTGGCGCTTTCGGTCTGGACCAGGTAATGACGGCCATGGGCGGCAATGACGGTGCCTGTAATGAGTTCCATCAATTCACATTCCGTGGCACGGATTGCGCATAAATGGCATCCAGTTTGGCGGCACAGATGAAATCATTCTGCGACAGGCCGCCTTTGCCGTCATTGACCGAATGCGTGTCGTATTTCACCACGCATTGTTTATAGGTGATGACAAGCTCCGGATGGTGGTCTTCGGTATGGATTGTGTACGCGATGGCATTGACGAAGGCCAGTGTCAGGTAGTAATTCTGGAAGGAATACTCACGGACGATTTTGCCATCCTGCAGCTGCCATTCGGGCAGTGCCTGCAAGCGCGCAGCCACCTCGTCTGCAGACAATGCCAGTGTTTGTGGCTGGCATGTTTGCAGGCGTAATTCGGCGGCGCTGGTCATGAGTTCCGGCTTCAACCGGCCGCCAGCAGTTTATTGATACGCACGGTGGCAGGCGGATGCGAGTCGTAGAAGGCCGAATGCAAGGGATCCGGCGTCAGTGTCGACGCATTGTCTTCGTACAGTTTGACCAGGGCCGAGACCAGGTCTTGCGAATTGGTGTGTTGCGCTGCAAAGGCATCGGCTTCGAATTCATGTTTGCGCGAGCTAAGCGAAGTCAGCGGCGAGAACAGGAAGGCGAAGACCGGCAAGACCAGGGCAAACAGGATCAATGCCATCGCGTCGTTGCTGGCACCCATCATTGGTTCGACGCCGAGGCCGGTGTAGAACCAGGTCTGGTTTTTCAGATAGCCGAGCACGGCGAGGAAAGCGAGCGAAGCGGCAAACATGACGACGATGCGCTTGACGATGTGCTTGAGTTTGAAGTGGCCCAGCTCATGTGCCAGCACTGCTTCAATTTCATTCGGTGCCAGGCGTTCCAGCAGGGTGTCGAAGAAGACGATGCGTTTCGCCGCGCCAAAGCCGGAGAAGTAGGCATTGCCGTGCGCGCTGCGTTTGGAGCCGTCCATCACGAACAGGCCACTGGCCTTGAAGCCGATGCGCTGCATCAGGTTTTCGATGCGGGTGCGCAGGTTCTCATCTTCCAGCGGTTTGAATTTATTGAACATCGGCGCGATGAAGAGCGGCACCAGGACCAGCATCAGCATCTGGAACGAGCACCAGAGTATCCATGCATACAGCCACCACAGGTCGCCGGATTTTTCCATCAGAATGATGGTGATCCAGACCAGGCCGAGGCCGAGCGAAAGCGAGATGACGGTGCTTTTCATCAAGTCGGTGAAGAACAGGCGCGGCGACATGCGGTTAAAGCCGAAGCGCGCTTCCAGCACGAATTGACGGAAGTAATCAAACGGCAGTTCGATCAGGCCGGAGATCAGTGCGAACGACAGCACCAGTGCCAATTGATAGCGGTAGCCCGGGCCGAAGATAAACAGCGAGCCTTCCGCCAGCCATTGCAAGCCACCCATCAGCGTGAAGCCGATCAGGGTGGCGGCATTCAGGATGACGACGAAAAGTGCGAATTTGGTTTTGGCGACCGAGTAGTCAGCGGCCTTCTGATGCGCTTCCAGCGGGATTTTGCCGACGAATTGCGGCGGGACCGCAGCGCGATTGGCCATGATGTGGCGGATATGGCGCGACGCCAGCCAAAAGCGTACCAGCAGGCTGATAATCAGAAAAGTGACAAACAAAACGGTAAACGCGAGCGATGACATTCTTTTCCTGTGAGAAAATGGCGGATTGAGCAGGCTAAAGGAAAACAATTATGTCACAAGCTACTGAATTAGAGTCGTCATCCGCAGCCCCATTACGCCCGAACGAGTTCAACCTGGTCTGGGTCGATATGGAAATGACCGGACTCGATCCAGACAAGGACCGCATTATCGAGGTTGCCGTAGTGGTGACCGATGCGAATTTAAACATACTAGGCGAAGGCCCGGTATTTGCAATCCATCAATCGGATGAAGTGCTGGATGGCATGGATGCGTGGAATAAAGGAACGCATGGTCGTTCCGGCCTGATTGATCGTATCAAGGCGTCAACTGTGACTGAAGCCGAGGCGGAAACCGCGCTGATTGAATTCCTGAAGAAATACGTGCCTAGCGGCAAATCGCCGATGTGCGGCAATACGATTTGCCAGGACCGACGCTTTATGGCGCGTGGCATGCCGAAACTGGAAGCCTTCTTCCATTATCGCAATCTCGATGTGTCGACACTGAAAGAACTGTGCCGCCGCTGGAAACCTGAATTGGTGAACGGTTTCAAGAAGCATCAAAAGCACACGGCGCTGGCCGATATCCTCGAATCGATCGAAGAATTGCGTTACTACCGCGAACATTTCATCAAGGAATAAGGACCGTGGGCGGCGCTATGCCGCCCGCCCTGACGCAAAAAAGCCGGCTACTGCCGGCTTTTTATTGGACTTCTATATTTTATTCTGCCCCGCCTTCGGTAGCAGCACCGCAGCATTTCTTGTATTTCTTGCCGCTGCCGCATGAGCATTCGTCATTGCGGCCGATTTTCGGTTCTTCGCGCTGTACGGTTTTGACTGCTGATTTGCGATGCGGCAGCCAGAACTTGTGGATTTCCGGGATCGCCGATTCGATTTCTATCGTCAGCTTGTGGCATTTGACCGGATTATCGACCAGGACGATTTCTTCTTCTTCGATTTCTTCCGCACCCAGCAGATAGATAGGGCGCATCAGCGGTGCGATATTCGAGCTATTGATAGGCTCCCATGCTTCGGCGCGCAAACTCATGCCGAGGTTGAAGCCCCAGGCCCAGGCTTCACCGTCCAGTACCGGCTTGCCTTCCCATTCGTGTTCACAGAACAGCGGTTCGTATTCTTTCGGTGCGACTTCCAGCGTGATGGCGATTTCATTCATGAAGCGTGCGATCAGGCCGACGATGCGTTCGTATTCCTTGTCGTTCTTGAATTTCGGGATCGCTTCCGCGTTTTCACCCCAGACATGCGGCAGCCATTCAGCCAGCGGCACTTCTTCCGGGCCGACCACCAGGGCGGTCAGGTAGCCATGCAGCGAATCCATCGCCATGCAGTCGTCTGCAGTGCGGTCGGAAAGCAGGAATTTGTCGAGTTCGTCGAATTCCTTGTCGGAGAGGGGCTGGTCGAGATGCATGGCGGGATTTTCTTCAATGATGATCAGGGCGACAGTGTAACAGTACGCCTTTGCCGAAGCGATGCTTGGGCAGCAATGAAATCTATTCAATCAGGCGGCGGCAAGCAGGCATCGCACCGTACAATGCTCAAATGAATGATTCCACTCCCTTGTCTTTTTCTACACTTACGCCGGACTGCGTACTGGACGCGCTGGAAAGCGTCGGCCTGTATAGCGATGGCCGCTTATTGGCCCTGAATAGTTATGAAAACCGCGTGTACCAGGTTGGTATGGAAGACGGGCCGCCTTTGGTTGCCAAGTTCTATCGGCCGGCACGCTGGACCGATGCTTCCATCCTGGAAGAACATGCTTTCGTACATGAGTTGGTGGAAAGCGAAATCCCGGTAGTACCGGCGACTACCCTCGCAAACGGCAAGACCTTGCATGAATTTGCCGGTTTCCGCTTCGCGGTGTTTGCACGGCATGGCGGACGCGCGCCGGAGCTGGATGATCCGGCGACGCTGGAGTGGCTGGGGCGTTTCATCGGCCGCATCCACGCCGTCGGCGCGCTGAAAAGCTTTGAACACCGGCCGGCATTGAATATCCAGACCTTCGGCGAAGAGCCGCGCGATTATTTGCTCGCGCATAATTTCATCCCGCCGGATTTGCTGGACGCCTATCGCAGTGTAGTGACGCAGGCGCTGGACGGTGTGCGTCGCTGCTTTGATCGGGCCGGGGATGTGCGCAGCTTGCGCCTGCACGGCGACTGCCATTGCGGCAATGTGCTGTGGACCGATGCCGGGCCGCACTTTGTCGACTTTGACGATAGCCGTAGCGGACCGGCGATCCAGGATTTATGGATGCTGCTGTCTGGCGAGCGGCGCGATATGGTGCGGCAATTTACTGATTTGCTGGTCGGCTATGAGGATTTTGCCGAATTCGATACGCGTGAATTGCACCTGATCGAAGCCTTGCGTACCTTGCGCCTGATCCATTATGCGGCGTGGCTGGCGCGGCGCTGGGACGATCCGGCTTTTCCGGTGGCTTTCCCCTGGTTCAATACGCAACGCTACTGGCAAGACCGGATACTGGAATTGCGTGAGCAGGTGGCGTTGATGGATGAAGCACCCTTGTGGACGAATTGAATATCTGATGGATGCCATCTACATTTTCATCATAGTCGGTGGCATCGCTGCAGGCTTCGTCCAGGGTTTGTCAGGTTTCGCATTTGGCATGACGGCCATGTCATTCTGGGCCTGGGGCATGGATCCGGTGATTGCCGCATCGCTGGCGGTGTTCGGTGCATTGACCGGGCAAATCATTGCGGCATTCACCGTGAAGCGCGGCTTTGACTGGCAACTCTTGCTGCCATTCTTTGTCGGCGGCGCAATTGGTATCCCGGTGGGCGTCCTGCTATTGCCGATGTTGGATATGGATATGTTCAAGGCACTGCTGGGCGCGATACTGATCATTTGGTGTCCTTCCATGCTCTTCGTTTCCCGCTTTCCCAAGCTCCAGCCGAAAGGGCGTGTCGCAGATGGCGCGATCGGCCTGATTGGCGGTGTGATGAGTGGCTTTGGCGGATTTGCCGGGATCGTGCCGACTTTATGGTGCACACTGCAGGGTATGGGCAAGGATAAGCAGCGCGTCATCATTCAAAATTTTAATTTGGGTGCGCTGATATTCACCATGCTCGCTTATTTGTACAAGGGCATTATCACGGTCACCATGTTGCCTTATTTTGCGGTACTGGCTCCGGCGATGCTGATACCGTCGCTACTCGGAGCGAGGCTGTATCATCGGATATCTGATGTCGCATTCCGTCGCCTGGTCTTGAGCCTGCTCACCTTGTCCGGCATAGCATTACTGAGTTCGTCCTTGCCCAAGCTATTAGCCTAGAAGCCGGCTTTAATAAAAACCACGATGAAGAAGATGGTCTGATCTATGCGCAGCTTTAGTTGGTTATCCAGTTTTGCCCCCCAGCCGTCCGCGATCGGTACCGAACTTGGCCAGGCCAGGTTCCGTGTCATCAATGTCACACCTTTTTGCTTGTACCTCATCCTCGCCTGGTATTTTCAATGGCAGGCAATACCCGTCAGTGTGGTTATTGGCGCTGCCGGTTACATTGCCTATGCGCTGATCTGGGTGGCTGTCGTTCGTTTTTCGATCTTTAACACGAGCTTGCGTCGCACCCTGGCAAGCATACTGGACCAGGCTTTGCCGGCGCTGGGTATGTACCTGGCGGGTTTCCTGGCCGGGCTGGTAGCGTGGGTGCCGGCGCTGGGTTCGATCGGTAACGGTTTGCGTTTCGGTACACGTTACACCTGGCTGTCGTCGGTGGTTGGCGGCGCGTTGATGGCGATCGCATTTTATTTTTCACCGGAATGGCACACGATCCCGGGTGTCGCGACCGGCATCGTGTTATTCAATGTGCTGGTGCCGCTGTACGTCGTGGTATTGGTCAAGCGCTTGGAACAGGATAAGTACGCGTTCGAGCAACGTGCGGCGCACTTCGAAGAGGCGACCAAGCATGACCACCTGACGGGTCTGTTGAACCGTGCCGGTTTCGCCGATGTGTTTGATGATTTGTTCAGGTCACTGAAGTCGCGCATGGAGCCCCGGGAAATCAGTGCCGTGTTGTTGCTGGACCTGGATGGCTTCAAGGCAATCAATGACGGTTGCGGCCATGCGGCCGGTGATGAAACCTTGCAAAAGGTTGCGCTCGCACTCAGTGGCTGTGTACGTGCATCGGACCGGGTGGCACGACTGGGTGGCGATGAGTTCGGGATACTGTTGCGGCATATCAGCCAGGACCGGGACGTCGAATTGGTGGCGGAAAAGATACTCGCAGCAATCGCCGAGGTGACTGCACCGCGTAGCGATCTGCGCCTGGGTGCCAGCATAGGGATATGCGTGTTGCCGCACCCCGGGTTACAGACTTATGACGAGATACTGAAGGCGGCAGATCGCCTGATGTATGAAGCCAAAGCAGGCGGTAAAAAGCAATTCCGGAAAATGGCGGCCTGATTACTGAGCTAATGCGGCCGCCGCAATCCCGGCTTCAGATTTTTTGCGCCTTGCCGGCCAGTGCATCCAGCTTGGCAATGACCTGGTCCACATCCTTATCGCTATTCGCGATCAGCACCGCAAACTCGATTGCATCATCGCGCTTGGTACTGGCAAAGTAAGCCAGCAGGTAATCGCCATTCTCCGTTTTGGATACATTGCGGCTGTCATCCTTGGCTAGGCGTCGTGCATACCAGACGGCATAGCCATTCGATTCTTCACAGCAATACACCTCTGCCGAATGATGCGGGCCGAGCGGATACGCTTCCGGATCGGTGTACCAGATCGTTTTGCGCCACAGGTGATTCTTCTTTGATTCAGGGATAGGACTCATGTGCGTACTTGCTCCGGCTTGTTTCATCGTAGGATAAATATTGTGTGGCTATTGTAGTGATATGCGGCGCTGCGCAGGAATAGAAATGCATATCCGGTGTCAGATAGCAGAGGTTTCAGCTGAAGTCGGGGGCAGGTCGCTGATGGCCGGATACCGCTAGAGTTTATTGTGTGCACCCGGTGGCAGTTCTATATGCGGTGCGGTACGGGCCAGCATCTCGCGCAGTTTTTTATCTATACGCGCATATTCAAGTTCGATTTCCGTCAGGCGCAGGCTGGCGTCACCGAGGATATTATTCTTCGCGCGGATTTCCAGTTCACGGCACAAGGCGGCCAGTGTTGTTGCACCGATCGACGAAGTACTGCCGCACAAGACATGGGAAAACTTGGCAACCGTTAATGCATCATTGGCGAGGATGGCTTCGTGCAGGAAAACAAAACGTTTCGGGCTATCGGTCAGGAACAGGTCGACCAGCTCGGCAAAGTCAGTGCCAAACATCGCCTGGGTGGCTTCCAGGTCATCATCATTACGTACCATAGAACGCTCCGTGGACGCCGGCTTCAGCCAGCGGCTCAACATGTCGCTCAAGGGGCGCATGCGTATTGGTTTAAAAATAAAATCATCCATGCCAATCGCCAGGCAGGTATCGCGCTCGCTGCGGTTGACACCTGATGACCAGCCGATGATAGGGACATGTTCGTCGCCGGTTTCTGCGGCGCGCAGCAGGGCAGTCGTTTGATAGCCGTCCATATTCGGCATCTGGCAATCCATCAGGATCAGGTCGTACTGCCGTACATGCACCATGCGCAAAGCCTGTTGGCCGTCGCCTGCAGTATCAACCTGGCAGCCGAAGCGGGCCAGCATGCGCTCCGCAATTTGCAGGTTGACGGGGTTGTCGTCGACCGCCAGCACGCGGGTATGGGTGAAGGCGTGGGCATTGTCGGACACCACATACTCGGCATTTAAATGTACCCCGGCACACACGAAGCGCGGCGCATCTTTCTTCGCAATGCAAGTGCACAGCATCGCTACCGTATCCAGCAACATGGTTTGCTGCAGCGGCTTCGGCAGCCAGGCGGAGAAGCCGGCATGTGCCAGGCGATCCGCATCGTGGCGCGTATGTTCGTTGCTGATCAAGACTACCAGGGTATCGCGATACAGCGGGGAGCTGCCGATGGCGGTGCCCAGCGTTTCACCATCGATACCCGGGATGTTTTGATCGAACAGGGCGATGCGGTAGGGATCACCGGCAATGGCGGCGCTTTCCAATGCCGCCAGTGCCACTTTTGGTATATCAAAGCCTTCGATGCGTGCGCCACGCTGCTGCAGTTCGCGCACGACATGGGTACGCGATTCTTCGTTGGCGTCTATAAACAGCATGCGTATGCCGTTGAGTGAGCCCAGGGCGCTACCGGTCGCGAGCTGGTGGATGCCAAGGTCGGTATTCGATTCCAGTAATTGTTCGATATTAAGCAGCAAGTTGTCGGCGCTGCTTTGTGCCAGGTGGATCATTTCGCGCTGGTCGGGAGCCAGGTCATTTTGCCGGATCATTTCCAGCGCACCGATGATGCCGTTCATCTGGCTGTTGACCACGCGTTGCAGGTCATCGAGCAAACGCTCGTCCAGCTGGGTGTTGCTCAGCGTACTGTTCTGATGTTCCCGACGTCGCGCTATGCGCTGGCGCTGCGCCGGACTTATTTTTTTTGTTGTGAACGGCAGATATGAAGACATGATTTCCCGACGGGTAAGCCTGCATCGTGAGCTGGACCAGCAAAGGCTGGCTCCAGGGAAAGAATATATCAAAGCACGGTTTCAAGCGTAAACCTAAATAAAAACCTGCGCTGGCCCCGTGTTTCCCCCTGTTTTGAATTGCAAAAAGCGCATTTTCTCATGTAGTCTTGCGAAAGTTATTTTCCGTGCGGAAATGCTATTGAAGGAAAAGATTGCATTTGTCTGTGCCGGATCGGGGCCGGAACGCCATAGGCGTGCCGAGCATAGGGCCTAAGTAGCACCTAATCGACGGATGTACAGGCATGTTGGTAAAGCGAGCGCATTTGGTATGCGGTGGCATACCTGTGCGCTTTTTATTTAGCTGCTGCAACTAGGGGAAATGCATGTCCAATATTGCTGGAAAGGCATATGCCATGAACGTGATCACGCCGATCCGTTGGTATATGACTTGGATCAACAAGATAATTTTCTGGGTGGCGCTGCGCAAGCCGGCCACCCTCAAGGGTTTGATTACCCTGTCACTGATACACTATGCGCGCTGGGTCATTATCGGCAAGAATCAGTTTCCGCACCTGGATGAACGGCAACCGAAGGAAAAACTGAATTACGCGTACATGCTGTTTTTCAGTAATTTCAACGGTAGCTGGGCGCAATACGTTGATTCCTTCACGTTTGCTATTCCAAGTGGCCTGGATCTGTTCTGGAAATGGAATATCCGCTATCCAAAGTCAGTCCCGCTGACGCCGTTTCACTCCTATATCCAATTCAACCAGGTCCAGACCGATCACTATTACAACGCCTATCCGATGGCGGCGGCGAATGATGTGAAGGCGGCGAAAACATTGAAAGCCGAATTAATCGCTTTCGATGCGAATTTCGGTAAAGCGGAACCGGAGCAATTCCTCAAGCAATACAAGACCCTGTTGCGCAGCCTGCAGCATGACCTGGGCGATATGCAGCCAACGCCGATTGTCAGCCTGGCCGACCAGGCGAAGGGGGAATAAGCATGGGGAATGTCAGCAAAAATGCTTATGCAATTACCTGCCTGTGTCCGATCCAGAAAGGCCATATCGGCGGTACCGCCTACAGTGATGAAGTGCGGCGTCGTTTGCAGGATTGGGGTTTGAATGAAATGAGCCCGATGGCGAAAGTGCCGCAGACATATCTGTGCCGCTACTTTGTGCTCGACGATGTGTACTACGAATCACTGCCCGGCACCGACTTCGGCGGCACCTGGTACGACTTCCTGTCTATCTTCTCCGATCGTTTCCGTCGTGCCGCCTTGCCGGAAGAAGACCACCTGCAATCGAAATACCTGGTCTGGTGCTGCAATATCCACGGCGATCCCGATACCTACCTGCGCGAAATGTGGAGTGCCATCAGTGATGACATCCGTCACCTGTGGGGCTTTTGCTATGGTTTCGAGCATGTATCGGATGCCGATAGTTTCATTGCCTACATCAAGAAATGCCAATTGAAAGCCGCCTTGTTCTTCGTTGGTTCCAACGATGAGCCGTTGCCGGAACAATTGAAGGGACTCTACCTGAAGCAGGAGTTCTCGCGTTTCGTCACTGAACACCAGGGCTTGCCGGCAGCCGAGCTGCAGCAGGCATACCAGGCATTTATCCAGCGGGTAGCCCCGACCAATTTGCAGGAGCCGACCTGGCTCCCCGGGCAATCCACTGTCAATAAACAATCGTAGAAGGATCTTCTTGTGAGCAAAGTTCTGGATTTGATGGATATCCAAGGCAACGTGATCCGTGCCTATGGCCGCTACAATTTTCCCTATGCACGCTATGTATTTTTGAATATCCGTGACGGGGCACGCGGACGTGAGTTCGTGCGCAAGGTGACCGAGCAGGTTACGACTGCCGTGAACTGGGGGCAGGGACCCAACCCGATAGAAAAACCGATGTCGACCGTGAATGTCGCCTTCACTTATCCCGGCCTGAAGACGCTGGAATTGCCGCGCGCATCGCTGATCGGCTTCCCGATGGAATTCGTGATGGGGATGAAAAAGCGTGTCGATATCCTCGGTGACGATAAGCGCAGCGCCCCCGAATACTGGGACCCGATCTGGAAAGAGAGCCGTGAACATGACCGTCATAAAGACGTACATGTGTGGATTTCGATCAATGGGCAAACGCGCGAGGCCATGCAACAGAGTTATGAATGGCTGCAAAAAATAGTGCATGACAGCGCCGGCGGTGTCGCCATCCTGTCCGGTCATAGGGGTGACGACGGGGCCGAGCACCTGCCGTTCCAGGATGTACATGCGGTATTCGAAAACGGCAAGGCGACCAGCAAGGAGCACTTCGGCTATACCGACGGTATCGGCGATCCTGTCTTCGAAGGTTTGCCGGGCAAGCCGGAACGTGTGGTGGGACGTGGCAAGCAACTCAAGGGCGGCAAATGGGTGCCGCTGGCTACCGGCGAATTTATCCTCGGGCATCGGGATGAAGCGGAAGAGTATCCGATCGCACCGGCACCGCAATTGTTATCGCGTAACGGCACCTTCATGGTGTATCGCAAGCTGCATGAAAATGTCGGTACTTTCAATGCCTACCTGGAACAGGAAGGTGCGAAGTACCCGGGCGGCAAGGAATTGCTGGCGGCGAAATTCGTCGGCCGCTGGCGTGACAATGGCGCACCTATCGTGTCGGCACCGGATGTCGCGAGCAAGGCGCAATGGGATGCCAAATTCGCCGCCGCTACCCCGGCTGAACGCGATCGCATGTTGAGCGGTTTCACTTTTGATGACGATATGGATGGCTCCAAGTGCCCATTCAGCTCGCATATGCGCCGCATCAACCCGCGTGCGTCGCTGGAGTTGACGCCGAATGCCTTCGATACGCCGGGTGCACTGGCGAACCGCCGTCGCGTGATACGGCGCGGCTTGCCGTATGGTGAAGTGAAAAATCCGGCGCGCGATGACGGCAATCACGGCATCGTCATCATGATGCTGAACTCCAGCATCAATCGCCAGTTTGAATTCGTGCAGCAGCAGTGGATCAACTACGGCAATGATTTCCGCGCAGCGAACGATAAGGAAATCATCCTCGGTAACCATGATGACGAGCATCCGAGCAAGGCGGTGTTGCAGGTAGCAGCGGATAGTGACGAAGCACCGTACTTCCTGTCGAAGATTCCACGCCTGGTTGAAACGCGTGGTGGCGATTACTTCTTCATCCCGAGCATGACTGCATTGCGCATGATTGCGAAGGGTATTGTCGATCCGACTTGATACAAGGGCCGGAAAGGAAAAGGGAAGCCCAAGCGGCTTCCCTTTTTTATTTCAGCTGTGGTTTGAATGATGGTTCAGATTTCCCAGCTGCCCGGTTCTTTGCGTGCCACCTTGTTGTACTCGTGACGGAAGGTGGAGATCGCATCGTAGACGATCTTGCGTGCACGGTTGATGCCGCCTAATGGCCGATGCGCCGGCAGGCTGTGCCATGGCGTGAAAGACAGGTTTTCGCCGAATACACGTTGTGCTTCGCTATCGAATTCCTGTTGCAGGATGCGTATCGTCGCCACTTTGCGGAACGGTGATTCGCTTTCTTTCCATTCCTTGCCCGGATCTTCGATCGGCATATTCTCTGCATTGGTTTGCAGTTGTACCGTGAAGTCGAAGCTGGCTTCGCCCTGGCCGAGTTGCCGCACCATGGCCTGGCGCAGGTAATCCGGCCCTGGATTCGGTGGCATCGCATCAGGGTGTGGAACGTGCGGGATAGCCGAATACTTGACGGCGGTGTCGCCGAATAAATAGGGCGTGGTACTCCAGTAGCGCATTTGCAGCGGATTGGCGAATTGTTTTAATGAGGTGACCAGATTCCAGATCACGCGCCAGTGCGTCGCAAAGAAGCCGATCTTGGCCCAAATGCTGCCGGTCATGGCTTTGATCAGCGCATCGAATTCCTCAACGTTTTTAGTCACGAAGACATTGGTGCTGATGACGATGAAGTCCTGGGTTTGTTCGTGGCGTTCGCTCTCCAGCAATTTGTCGCCGGCTACGCCCATGAGTTTGATCGCCATGCCGCGGATATCGCGCGCCTTATCCGCCTGTATCGTGCCATCCTGGTTGGAAAAGCGGATCCAGGCCTGATAGCTACGCGGCTCGGCAAAAATGCCGACGCGCAGTTCCGGTGCCAGATTGCTTTCAACTGTAAATTCCGCCTTGACCACGCCATGCATTTTTGGGTGCGCATCGCGGCGCATGATGCCGGTCGGGTTGTCGCGGATGATTTTGGCTTTGAGACGGGCGGCGAGGTCTGCGGTGTATTGCTGTTCCCCAACCGGAATGCATTCTTGCGCGAGTGTGTTGTCTGACATAAATTAATTGTAGATTTGATACCACATCATGGCCGCGCACTAGAGGATTCAGCTATATTACGCGGGGCGGTTGAGCGAATAACAGTTGCCTATAATTAACTGTAATTAATTTTTTTGCAAGATGAACTGGCACCCTTTGTCGCCAATTTGCGATGAAATCGGAGCATCAAATCAAATTCCCACAGCAATCTGCCTGGTCACCATTAGCGAAGCGCTCAAGCCAGACGCAAGTCGGCTTGCACCGCACGATGTTTTTCCGTGCGTCCGCGATTTCGGATGAGGCGGATGAGCATGTTGATATACCTGCGTATGACCTGAATGCCGCACTGCATTTGTTCGTCGCCCTGATCAAGGGTTTGAGCGAGGTGCATAAGCGCGTCGACCTGCATCAGGCGGTGTGCCTGGCCAACCTGCGCCTGCTGCAGGATGGGTCGGTCGAATTCCGTAACGATGCGACGGTACCGCTGGCATACAGCTCGCCCGAACAAACCGGACGCATGAATCGCCAGGTCGATTACCGCAGCGATTATTATTCGCTCGGTATCGTGCTGTACGAACTCTTGAGCGGGCACCTGCCGTTCGAGTCGGACAACGTGATGGAGCTGGTATATAGCCACATTGCGAAGAAGCCCTTGCCGCCGAGCCGCTTCAATCCGGCGATACCGGAAACGATAGGCAATATCGTCCTCAAATTGCTGGCGAAGAACGCCGAAGACAGATACCAGAGCCTGGAAGGCTTGCTCAGTGATATAGAACAATGCCGGGTCGCCCTGCAGGATAGCGGTGTGGTTGAGCCTTTCCCGTTGGCGCAACATGACGTCTGCGATCGCCTGCAAATTTCACAAAAGCTGTATGGTCGCGATTGCGAATATGCGCGCTTGCTGACTGCATTCAAGAATGTCACGGCCGGCACGACAGAACTGTTGCTGGTGACCGGTTATTCGGGCGTCGGTAAATCGTCGCTGGTCAATGAAATCCATAAACCGGTGGTGGCCCAAGGCGGTTATTTCATCTCCGGTAAATTCGACCAGTTCAAAAGGACTATCCCGTACTCTGCCTTTAACCAGGCTTTCCGTGAACTGATGCGGCAAATCCTGACGGAAAATGAAAGCCGGATTGCCGAATGGCGTGTCAAGTTACTGAAAGCGTTGGGCCCAAACGGGCAATTGATCATCGATGCAATTCCCGAGCTGGAATTCATCATCGGCAAGCAGCCGCAAGTACCGTTGCCGAGTGCGACACGGAATAGCTTCAACTACGTGATGCAAAACTTCGTCAGTGTGTTCACGCGTCTCGAACATCCTATCGTATTGTTCCTTGATGATTTGCAATGGGCCGACGCCGCTTCACTGAAGCTGATCAGCTTGTTGATGCGCAACCTGAACGACCCCTGCCTGCTACTGATCGGGGCCTACCGCAGCAATGAAGTAGATATTGCGCATCCGCTAAACCTGACGCTGGACCTGATCCGCAAGGAAGCCAATGTCACGACTATCGAGCTGAGTCCTTTATCCGACCTGAGCATCCTCGAGATGGTGGCGGATACGCTGCAATGTGAAGAAGCGGAAGCGATCTCGCTGGCCAGCCTGATTTATCGCAAGACGCTGGGCAATCCTTTCTTCATCGGCCAGTTCATCAAGAGCCTCAACAGCGATGGCTTCCTGTTCTTTGAAAACGGCCGCTGGCGCTGGAATATTGCGCAGATCGAAGAACTCAACATCACCGATAACGTGGTTGACCTGCTGACCAAGGAATTGCGGCGCTTGCCGGAATCCACGCAACGGCTGTTGACGATCGCCGCCTGTATCGGCAGCCGCTTTGATTTGCAAACGCTGGAAACCGTCAGCCAACGCTCCAAGCAGGACATCGGCGAACTCTTGCACGATGCAATCCAGACCGGCCTGGTGTTGCCGGCCGAGCATACGGTGGCGGCCACCGCGCTGGTGTCATACGTTTATCAGTTCCGGCACGATAAAGTGCAGCAGGCGGCGTATGAAGGCATTGCCAAATACGAAGCTGATGCCATCCATCTGGAAATCGGCCGCTTGCTGCTGAACAGCCTGACGGATGAAGAAAAAGAAGAATCGATCTTCGAACTGGTCGATCACCTGAACCAGGGACGTTCTTTGCTGACGCTGCAAAGCGAGAAAGAGAAACTGGCGGAGCTGAATTTGCAGGCCGCGAAGAAAGCACGTAAATCAGCCGCTTTCGATGTGCACCGCGATTGCATCAATATTGCCGGCGAATTTGGCAGCGTACATATCTGGCGTGAAAAACAGGTTTTCATGCACGAGCTGTACATGGAAAAGATCAATGCCGCCTTCGCCCGTGCCGATTACAAGGAAATGGAAAAGCTGTGCCAGATCGTCTGCGAGCACAGCGAAACGCCGGGTGAAATCATCGCGGCCAAGAATTACCTGATACGTTGCTACGGCGCGATCTACAAGCCGCAAGAATTGATGAAGACCGGCATTGAGATGCTGGAAATTGCCGGCATCAAGATCCCGCCTAACCTGAATGAAAAACATATCCTGCTGGCACGCCTGAAGTTGAAAGCGGCGATGCGCGGACGCGACCCGCTGGAACTGGAAAACCTGCCACCGGCAACCGATCCGGAGTATCTGCTGCAACTGCACGCGACCATGGCTTTCCTCGGTTACGGCTTCACCTACCTGGCCGGTTCCAATTCCGTGTTGTGGGTTGCGCTGGAAATGGTCCGTCGTTCGATCCATTATGGTTCGTCGCCGCATTGTGCTTATGCATACGCGGTCTGGGGCCGCACGCTGGTCGGCAAACTCGGCAAGATTGCCGACGGCTATAAATTCGGCAAGGTCGCGGCACAACTGGGTGGGGAAAAAATTTCGCTGGGGGCGGCCGGGATTTTCCACGGCATCATACGACACCATCGCGAGCACTTGCGCCTGTCTTTGGAACCCTTGATGGATATCTACGTCAAGGCGATGGAAACCGGTGACCGTCCGGGCGCGATGGTGGCTTTGTCCTTTTCGGATGCGATCCGCTTCCAGTCCGGCGGCAATGTGCAGGAAGCCTTGCAAACGATACGCAAGGACCTCGATATCTATCGCAAGATGGATTATGCCGCCTTGCTCGGCGTGATGATCCCTTGGGCCTTGCTGTTTTCACGGTTGGTTGGTGAATCCATTACCGACATCACGCAAGGCCGCGACCAGGAAGATTATGTACAGTCGCGCAAGAATGCCGCCGACCCGTGGGGCATTTTCTATGTGCGTACGATACAAGCTATCGGCGAATATTATTTCGGTGAATTCGGCAAAGCGCGCTTGCATGCGATGGAAGCCATGGAGTTGCCGGGTTTTCATTTCGGTACGCCTTCGTCCGGCTTCCTGATGTGGGTGTATTCACTGTCGGAGCTGGCTTTGTGCCGGCCATACGATGCCCATGCGTCGGCGACACTGGCACGGGTCAAGGTATGGCAGCGCCAATTTAAGGATTGGGCTGATCATGCACCGATGAATTATCGCCACAAATGGCAATTGGTCGAAGCGGAACGTTATCGCGTCAGCGATCGGAACAGCTTGGCCGAGCAAGCTTATGAACAGGCGATTGCCGGTGCCCGCAAATACGGTTTTATCAACGATGAAGCGCTGGCGCATGAATTGACCGGCAAGTTTTATCTCGGGCAAGGCAAGGACATCAATGCACGCATGCATCTGGAGCAGGCGCATGCACGCTATGAAGAGTGGGGTGCTTTTGCCAAGGCGATGCAGATGGAGGAAGCGTATCCGATCTTGCTGGCACGCGTGATTACCCGCCGCCGCGAGAACAGTCGTGACCTGGAAGATGCGCGTGAACGGCAGGTCGATATCCAGACGGTGATCAAGGCTTCGCAGACTTTGTCGAGTGAAATCCAGCTCGATAAATTACTCTCCAAGCTGATGCGTTTGTTGATTGAAAATGCCGGCGCGCAAAAAGGTGCACTGCTGTTGATGGAGCACGGGCGCTTGTTTATCCAGGCGGAAGTCAGTGCGGATGGCACGATCGTGGTGGAACAGGAATTGCCGCTGGAAAAAAGCACGACGCTGGGCCTGGCCGTCATCAACTATGTAAAGCGCACACACGGCAATGTGGTGTTGGGTGATGCCGGCAATGACAGCCAGTTCAACGGCGATCCGTATATAGAGCGCGAACGGCCGAAGTCAATACTGTGCCTGCCCTTGCAGAAGCAAGGGCAATTGGTCGGCGTGCTGTATATGGAAAACAACCTGGCCTTCGATGCATTCACATCGGAACATACGGAGCTGCTGCAAATCCTGTCGACACAGATTGCAATCTCGCTGGAAAACGCCGGCTTGTACAACGACCTTGAACAAAAAATCGAAGCCCGTACGCAAGCGCTGAGTCACAAGAATACCGAATTGCATGACACGCTGAACTCGCTGCGCCGCACGCAGAAGCAATTGGTGGAATCGGCCAAACTGGCCTCGCTCGGACAATTGGTGGCCGGTGTCGCGCATGAAATCAATACGCCGCTGGGCGTCGGTGTCACCGGTGCTTCGACACTGGCAGAGGAAACTGCCAGATTGAAGTCGCTGTTCCAGAGCGGTGCCATGAAGCGCTCCGACCTTGATGCTTATGTTGGTACCGCTGGCACCATCAGTAAATTGCTGTTGTCGAATATGGAACGCGCGGCGACGCTGATACAGAGCTTTAAAGACGTCGCCGTTGACCAGACCAGTGAAGAGCGCCGGACCTTCCGCCTCAAGGCTTATATTGATGAAATCCTGTCCAACCTGAGTCCGATGTTGCGTCGCTCCGAGCACAAGGTGACGGTCAATTGTGATGAGACGATAGAGGTGGATACCTACCCGGGGGCCTTGTCGCAAGTTATCACCAATTTGGTCATGAACTCCTTGCTACATGCCTTTACTGACCATGTGCCGGGTGAAATACTGATCGTGGTGCGCAATGTGTATGAGCAGGGGGAAGAAACCGATATGCTCGAACTGAGCCTGTCGGATAACGGCAATGGCATACCGCAAGAGAACTTGGCCAAAGTCTTCGACCCTTTCTTCACGACGACGCGCGGTCGTGGCGGTAGCGGCCTGGGCCTGAATATCGTGCACAACCTGGTCAACGGTAGTTTGCAGGGACAGATTGCGGTGGAAAGCCAGTTGGGCGTGGGTACCACTTTCATCCTGCGTTTTCCGCGCAATCCGATAGAGGCAGCGGATACTGAAATCGATACTGACGGGCCCGACCATGTTTAGGATGCGCGATGTTTGACGATTTTTCATTTGCTCCGGAAAAAGAAGGTGCCGGCGGCGACGGTGGCGTGCCATGGAAAATCCTGATTGCCGATGACGAAGAGGAAGTGCACCAGGTCACGGCAGTCGCGATGATAGACGTCCGCTTCAAAGGGCGTCCGCTGGAGTTCCTGCATGCGTATTCAGCGGCGGAAGCGCGCGAAGTGTTGAAGCAACATCCGGACATGGCAATTATCCTGCTGGATGTGGTGATGGAAGATGAGGATGCCGGGCTCAGGCTGGTGCGTTACATCCGCGAGGACATGCGTAATCGCAGCTTGCGCATAGTCCTGCGCACCGGGCAGCCGGGGCAGGCACCGGAACGTGATGTCGTGATTGACTACGACATCAATGATTACAAATCCAAGACCGAACTGACCAGGCAAAAATTGTTGACCTGCGTGATTTCGGCACTGCGCTCCTACGAAGATATCCTCTTGCTGGAAAAAGGGCGCAACGGCCTCGAGCATGTGGTGAATGCTGCTTCGGCCTTCCTGCAAACGCCTTCCGAGCAAGCTTTTGCGATGCAAATCCTCAAGCAGCTAAACCTGCTGATCCAGCATCCACTCGATGGTTTGGTGATGCGACGCACCTTGGGTAGTGAGGACATGCGGGTGGTCACATCGGTCGGCAAAATCATACGAACCGAACCTGCGGTGCTGGAGACCGTGCAAAAAGTATTGGCGGCGCAAAAGAATATCTACAGTGACCAGCATGTCGGCCTGTATATACAAACGCTGAATGATGCGAATGAATATGTCATTTGCTGTCCTTTGCAGCGCGCCTTGTCGGAGATAGAGCACAGGCTGATCGATGTCATGTGCACCAATATCTCGGCCGGCCTCGCGAATGTGCAACTCTATGAATCGCTGCTGAACCTGAGCCGCAACCTGGAATACCAGGTGGTGGAACGCACACGTGATCTATCGATAGCGAAGGATGAGGCGGAATCGGCGAACCGGGCGAAATCAGAATTCCTGGCGGTCATGAGCCATGAAATCCGCACGCCGATGAATGGCATGCTGGGCATGATGCAATTGGCGCTGGCTGAAACCTCCGACCGTACCCAGCGCGAGCACCTCGAAACCGCGCAATATTCTGCCGAAGCCTTATTGAGCATACTCAATGACATCCTGGACTTCTCCAAGCTGGAGTCCGGCAACCTGCAATTTGAAGCCGCGCAGTTTGATTTGCTCAAAACCATGGATAGCGTGATCAACCTGATGGCTTCACGCAGCTGTGATGCCGCCTTGTCGCTGGCGATCGAATGCCCAGCCGAGATCCCCCGGGTGCTGGTCGGCGATGCGAATCGCCTGCGCCAGGTTTTGCTGAACCTGATTAATAATGCGCTCAAGTTTACCGAGCAGGGTGGTGTCACCTTGAAGGTCGAATTGCTGAACCTGAATGCAGGCCAGGCGCGTATGCGCTTTACCGTGATCGACAGCGGCATTGGGATTGCCCCGGCAGCACAGGCACGCTTATTCCAGGCTTTTTCGCAAGCGGATAACTCTATTTCACGGCGCTTCGGCGGCACCGGCCTGGGTTTGTCGATCTGTAAAAAGATCGTTGATATGCAGGGCGGCAGCATAGGTGTGCATAGTACCGAGGGTAAGGGTAGTCAATTCTGGTTCGAGCTGCAGTTTGGTGTCGGCAGTGAAACGGAAGCGACAGCGGAGGTATTGGCCGCGCCTGCCAGGAATACACGCCAGTTGCATATCCTGTTGGCGGAAGATAATGAAATCAACCAAAAAGTCGCCGCTACCTTGCTGAGGAAAGCCGGTCATACGGTGGAAATCGCACAAAACGGGCTGGAAGCGGTGCAGGCGGTACAGGCCAGCGTTTTTGATGTGGTCCTGATGGACATGCACATGCCGGAAATGGATGGTTTGGCCGCTACCCGTGCCATCCGCAACATGAGCGGCCCGGCGGCGACACTGCCGATTGTGGCGCTGACAGCAGCCGGGGCGTTGTCAGATATACAAATATGTATGGATGCGGGCATGAACTACTTCCTCGTGAAGCCCTTCCGCATGGAGCGCCTGAGCAGTATCTTGCACGAACTGTCGATCGCTCCCCGCCCTTAGTTAACAGTAGTCGACGGTCGTAATCCCGCGTCAATTCATCTGCCGGCGGGCCCGGCTGCCATTGCATATCGCCGAAATGGCTCGGCTTTCCCCCTCTTTTTCAGGCCTGATTTACCGGCCGTCCCTTGATAATGCCTCAAGAAACTCCGGCAAAAGCGGATAAAAAGCAGCCGGAAACGATATTCAAACGGGGATCCATGATGGAAACGAACCAGGCACTGCGCAAAAATCTTTCTCTGTCGGCGACGGCTGCGGAGAACGACGACGTCATAGACAGCACAATTGATGTGCCGAAAAGTGGTGCACGTGTCGGCGGCATGGACCTCAAGGCAATCCGCGAAGCGATCGCCCGCGTAGAAGCAGAAGCCAAGGCAACCGTAACAGCTGAAAACCGCGCCTATGCGGAAGCACACGCCCGTTCGCTGGCAGAAGATCGCGTGCAGACGGATGCGGCGGCGATTGCGGAAGCCAATAAACATGCGCGTGCGGCGGAAGAAGCCATCGCCGCCAGCCGTGCCCGCCTGGAAGCCGAACGCCAGGCGCGTGCCGCCAGCGAAGCGCGCACCATCGCCGTCAACAAGGAAATCGCCGAACTGCGCGCGCGTACCGAGGCCGATACCCAGTTGGGCATCATCGCTATCGGTCGTGCCAAAGCGGAACAATTGGCGCGTAAGCGCACGGTAGAACAAATCGCCGAAGAATCCGAGCTCAGTGCACGTGCGGCCGCGGCCGCCGAGCAATTGGCGCAGGAAACCGAAGACTTGCGTCGCCAGGTAGCGGAGCGTATTGCCACTACCGAAATCGCAACCCGTGCGGCACAGGAAGATGCCGAAGAGCGTGCTCGCCTGGAAGCGCGCGTCGCCGACCTAGCGCGCGAACATGCCCGCCGCGAAAAGCTCGCACTGGAAACCAATAAGGCACTGATCAGTACGCGTCGTGATGCAGTCATGCTGAGCCAGCAACGTGAAGAAGCTGACAGCAAGGCACTCGCGACCATGCTGAGCCGCATGCCGGCTGAAGTGCGTGCACGTGAAGAAGCCAAGGCACGTGCTGCGACCGAGCAGGAACAACATAGCATCGCGCAAGCCCGTCTCGAATCCGAACAGCGTGCACTGGAAGCGATCCAGATGCGCATGCAGGCGGAAACCGAAATGCAGGCCGCTGCAGCGCGTCGCGAACATGTGGAAAAGATGGCGGCCGTGGCGGCACAGTCACGTCGTGAAGCGGAAGAGCGTATCCGTGTCGCAACTGAAGCGCGCATCCAGGTCGAAAAAGAATTGCAAAACTCGGCGGTAGCGCGGGTGGAAGCCGAACACCAGGCGGATGAACAAGTGCGGGCCCGCATCGCAGTGGAAGCGCGTGGCGAAGAAGAAGCACGCCAGCGTGAAATCGCCGAGCAACAGGCAATGGCTGCAGCGCGGGTACGTACCGAAGAAGAATTACGCTCACGTGAATTGGCGGAGCAACGCGTGGCGATGGAACGGGCGGCAGCGGCAATGGCCGCAGCGCGTGTCGCTTCTGAAAAAATTGCACTGGACCGTGCGGCTGAACGCCTTGAGCTGCAACAGCAAATGGCGGAAACCGCGTCGCAAAAAGCGGAAGAAACTCTGGCTTTGGCGAATGCGGAGCGCGAACGTGCTGCAGCAGAGCAAGTTGCACTGGCTGCCTTGCAAGCAAAAAAACAAGCGGAACAGGCGGTAGCCGCCAGCGTTGCCGCGAATGCGGAAGCGGATCAGGAACAAGCCGCCTTATTGCGCCTGACGGAAAAAGCAGAACAGCAAAACCTGTCGGCGAAGGAAGCAGAAAGCGCCGCCATCAAGCTGGCGCTGGAACAAACTGTCGCCGAAGCGAACCATAAACGTGCGGCGGCCGATGCGGCACTGGCAAAAGCGCATGAAGCGGTGAAACTGGCCAAGTTGCAGGAGCAACGCTTGCAGGACGAGCAAAAATCGTTGCAGGCAATGCAGGAAAAACTGGCTGTCGAGCGTGCACATGCTGATGCAGTACAAAAGGAATTACTCAGCCATCGCCAACGGATCGCGAAGGAGCAGGTAGCCAAGGCTGCCTCCGAAGCACGTGATCGTGCGAATCAGGAAACTGCTGCTTTGCTGGAAGCACAAGAGCAAGCTGAGCAGGAATTGCGCGCAGCACGCGAAGCAGAGCAAATGGCCAAGCAGCATGCACTGGCTCAAACCAGGGCGCAGACCGAAATGCAGCGTAAAGCCGCCCGCGCAGAGTTGGAAAAAACCCGGCAAATGGTTGAGCTGACACGTGCCGAGCGCGAACGCGCAGAAGCTGAAGAGCTGGCGGTGCAGGCACTGGAAGAAAAACGCCAGATCGAAGCGGCGGCGCAAGCGGAAGCCGAAGCACGCACTGCGGCTGAATTGCAAAAGATGGAAATGCTGCGCGAGCGTGAACTGGAAGAACGAAAAATGCGTGCCGCCAGCGAAGCGGAATGCGCGGCGACGCGCGCGACTCTGGAGCAAACCAAGGCACGTGCAGAATTCCAGCAGGCGGCGGCATTGGCATCGGAGCAGCTCGCAGCACAGGCACTGGAACTGGCGCAGCAGGAACAGGCTCGCAGCGCAGCCGAACAGCAGGCGCTGGCAGCGATGCAGCAAAAACTGGCATTGGAACAAAAGGCACGGGTAGAAGCCGAGGCGCGCATCCTGCTCGAGCATGAACAAGCCAATACATTGCAAGCCCGTAGCGCAGCGGAAGAGGCATTGCGTGCATCCAGTGCTGTGCGCCTGGCTGCGGAAAAACAAACGCTGGAAGCGGCCGAGCAACAAGCTGAGCTGCAACGCAAAGCAGCGGCTGCCGCTGAAGTACAGGCAAAGCAGGCACTCGAATTGGCGAAAACCGAAAGGGTACGCGCCAACCTCGAGCAGCAGGCGATGAATGCGATCGAGAAAAAATTGCAGGCCGAGCAGCAGCGCGCGAATGCTGCAGCATCCTTGCTGCAGGCGACCCAGGAAAAACTGCAGGCGGAAGAAGCAGCGTTGGCAGCATCGGAAGCGCGTGCCCGCGCCGAACAGGAACAAACCAGCATCTTGCGCAGCCGTGAGCAGGTGCAGGCTGCATTGCGTGAGGCGACCGAAGCCGCTAATGCCGCTGAAAAGGAATTGCTGGAAAAAGAAATGCAGCAAGCCGAAGCACAGCGCATCCTGACGGAACTGGCAGAGCGTAAAGCACTGGAAGCCAGCGAGCTGGCAGGAATCGAAGCACAACGCATCAGTGCCGAAGAGCAGGCTGTGGCCATGCTGGAAGAGCAGCAACAACTGGAATTGCAAAGAGCAGAAGCCAGTGAAATTGCACTGACCGCGCTGCAGGAAAAATTATCGGCCGAGCAGCGCGCGTGTACCGAAGCAGAACAATGCGCGATTGCGGGACTGGAAGAAGCCGAACTGGCAAACCAGCGCCTGGCCGCAGAGACCGAAGCGCGCCTGGCACAGGAAGCACAACTGGAAGCGGAGCGTATTGCGCTCGCTTACGCGCAGGAACAGGCAAAGTCGGCGGCCGCCGCACTGGAACTGTCGAAAGCGAACCAGGCACGTTTGGAGCGCGAACAAGCCGAAGCACAAGCTGTGGCGCACGAGCTGCTGGTGCGTATCAGCGAGCAGGGTGAGCAAAACGAAGAATGGCGCATGCGTGCGGAAGCGGTATTGGCTGAAGCTGAGCTGGTATCACCGGTGAAATCACGCACCGCCGCATGGCTTGCAGTAGCCGCAGGCTTTGCCCTGTGTGCCGGCCTCGCCGGCTGGGCCGTGCAGGGTAATGGTTTGCAGATGTTTGGCGCGCAGCCGGTAGCGCAAACCGTGCTTGTGCCACACTCTGTCAGTACAGTAGCGGAAGCGGTGACCCCGGCCGCCAACCTGCAAATGTCTTATGCCCTGACCACACTGCCGACACCAGCAGCCAAGTAAACTGCCGTCAGCAAACCGGAAAAAGGAGATGCAGCCGCAAAGCTGCATCTCCTTTTTGCTTGTGTACCTGCTTCTGTCGACGGTGAAATTTCCGGCAGCATCTGCTGCCATCTCGCTTGCAGCTGTCAATTAAATCGCGCAAAATCGACGCCGCCCTCGAAATTGTCCCTCCGCTCGCGGTAAAACCCCGGATAACGTAGTCAAGCAGCCACATTTCCATGTAGCAATCGATAGTGGAAGCCGAGCTGTTTGTCGTACTATATCGGGTGTGCGTATTTACCCTACAACCATAATAAGGAAAACCATGTTCTTTGCGTCGCGTCGCACCCCTCATTCAGGCCTACGCCACGCGTTGAGCCGCGCTCTCGTCTCTATCGGTTTTGTTGCAGGTGTGTATGCCAGTCCGGCGATGGCCGATGAATTGGCGGATGTGTCGCAGTTATTGCGTGCCGGCCAGCATGCACAGGCCCTGACGAAGGCCGATGCCTTCCTCAGCAAGAACCCGCGCGACGCGCAAATGCGTTTCCTCAAGGGTGTGATCCTGACCGAGCAAAACAAGTCGGCGGAAGCAATCACCATTTTTACCAAGTTGACAGAAGATTATCCAACCCTGCCTGAACCGTATAACAACCTGGCCGTGCTGTACGCATCCAGTGGTCAATACGACAAGGCGCGCACGGCGCTGGATATGGCGATACGCACCAATCCGACTTATGCCACCGCTTACGAAAACCTGGGTGACGTACATGCCAAATTGGCAAGCCAGGCGTACGACAAGGCTTTGCAGCTCGATAACAGCAATACCGCGGCAAAGTCCAAATTGACGATGGTGCGCACCCTGGTTGGCAATACCACCGGTGGCACCAATCCCAAAGTGGCGGTAGTGGCGGCAGCACCGACACCAGCTCCGGCACCAACGCGGGTCGAACCGGTAAAGCCTGAGCCTGCACCGGTAGTTGCACCGAAGCCGGTAGTCAAGGAAACGCCTAAGGTCGAAGCCAAGCCTGAACCGAAACATGATCCAAAGGCAGAACAATTAGCCGAACAAAAAGCGGCGCAGAAGGCGGCACAAAAAGCGGAAGCCGATGCCAAGCGTGAAGCGAAAGCAAAAGCCAATGCCGCCGCTGATGCCGAGCGCGAGCAAGTCATGAGCGCGGTGAACGCATGGGCCAAGGCCTGGAGTGCACGCGACGTGAAAGCTTATCTGAATGCCTACGCCAGTGATTTCGCTTTGCCGCCGGGCCAGTCGCGCAAGGACTGGGCGGATGAGCGTCGCGCCCGTATCGAAGACAAGGGCCGCATCAGCGTGAAGATAGAAACGCCGCAAGTTACCGTCACTGGTAACACTGCTACTGTAAAATTCCGTCAGATTTACGATTCTGATCGTACCAAAGCCAATAGCCGCAAAACCTTGGTCATGACCAAGCAAGGCAATAAATGGCATATCAAGCAGGAGCGTTCGGGTAGCTGATGGTTTGTTTGTGCACACAATTGCGATTTATCGCACGTCGTATCGGATATAAGGCAAGTAGTGCTGCTTTAGGCGTAGTAGTCGCCGCCAGCGTTATGGCGACACCGGCCTGGGCCAATGGCAGCAAGCCAGGGGTGCCGGCGCGCCTCGATCCGGAAATCATGCTGATCGATGTTTATAAGGCATTGGCGGCAAATCGTCTGCGTGATGCACAAGCCAAAGCCGATGCACTGGTAGCGGCTTATCCTACTTTCCGCCTTGGTCACCTGGTACGTGGCGATTTGCTATTGCTGCACACCCGTCCGATCAAAACCTTTGGTGCGGCTCCGAATGCGCCGGCTGACCGGCTGGATAATTTGCGCGATGAGGCAATTGTCCGCCTCAAGTCCCTGCGCGAGCGGCCAGACCCCGACCTGGTGCCACGTGCGATCTTGCAAATGCGCGAAGACCAGAAGAATGTCTTGTTGGTCGACGCGAAGCGTTCACGCCTGTATGTCTATCAGCGCGTCAATGGCCAATTCAAGCTGACCAGCGATTACTACATCAGCCAGGGCCGCCTCGGCGTCAACAAATTCAAGGAAGGCGACCAAAAGACGCCGCTGGGTGTGTATTACATTACCGCGCGTTTGCCTGGTGCACGCCTGCCTGAGTTCTACGGTCCCGGTGCCTTGCCTATCAATTATCCGAATGAATGGGACAAGGCGAATGGCCGCAGTGGCTCCGGTATCTGGTTGCATGGCACGCCTTCCGATAGTTACAGTCGCCCGCCTTTGTCATCCGATGGTTGCGTCGTGTTAACAAATCCTGACCTGAAAGAATTATCGGCATCGGTTGAAATCGGCAATACGCCGGTCATCATCAGTGAAGATTTGAAGTTCGTCAGCAAGGCCAAATGGGAAGCGGACAAACTGGCTGCCAATAAAATGCTGGAAGCCTGGCGCGCTGACCTGGAAACCACGGATCCGGAATCGCTGCGTCGCCATTACTCGCGTAACTTCAAGGCGATGCGCGGTCAAAACCTGAGCAACTGGCTGGATAAAGTTCAGCAGTCGAATCTGGGAGCGCGCAAAATCAGCGTCAGCTTACGTGATGTAACCTTGTTCCGTTACCCTGATCAAAAAGACCAGAAAGAATTGATTGTTGCCGCTTTCACACAGGAAGCAACCATAGGCAAAGGCAAGCACGTCACGCGCAAGCGCCAGTATTGGGCGAAAGAGGGCGCGCAATGGAAGATCGTTTCCGAAGTTAACCTCTGATCTTCACTTCCTGATTCTGTTGTTCCACTGAATCAGATATGGATGTTGTCGCCACATCATCCAGGCACTCCGCAGATACACAAGGCCAGGCAACTATGCCTGGCGGCAGCGGGCTGTCTTCATACTTCTTTACAATTGTAAAAGACTATTTCCCTCGTGGATTTTACGCAGCCGATCTATATAGTGATTCCATGACGTAGCGAGTTTGAAACCAAATCTGGTTTCCGCGACGGATAAAAAGGAAGCGCCATGTCGCATAAGAAATTGATCGGTATTGCCCTGATAGCGACTGCTGCAGTGTCGACCACTGCCTTTGCAGACAATCGTGGCGTCAATACTGCACTTGGTGCAGTGGTGGGTGCCGTCATCGGTAACAGCATAGGCGGACAGGATGCTGCGATCGTCGGTGGTGTGCTGGGCGCTGTAGTCGGTGCCAGTGCGTCATCCGGACGTCATGATGACCGTTATTACGGCCGTCAACCGCAGGCGTATTACCAACCGCAGCAATACTATCGCCCGGCACCGCGTCCGGTACAGGTTTATCAGCGCCCTTATTATCGTGATAGCTATGCCGAGCGCGATCAATATCGTGGTCAGTACTATCGCGGCAATGAACGACGTGTGGATTACGAACCATATGGCCGTGACTACTATCGCCGTTAAGTCGTAACAGGATAAATGCCGGCAGTGGTGCATCCGATAGCGCCGCGGCCGGCTGAAGCAAGGATGGTTTCGACAGGAAACATCAGTGCAAAAAAAGAATATCGGAGTGGGAGCCGGCAGGTATTGAAGTGACGAATACGCTGCACTGCTCCCTAAACGAGTAGGACGAAGAAAGGTGGTTGCGATGAAATCATTTACACCAGGCATGGCGAAACGCCTCACAATTTCGCTGGTAGCGCTCGCTGCACTTGGTGGATGTGCGGTGGTGCCGTATAACGATGGTTACTATGCCCAACCAGGCTATGTCACCGGGCCGGTATATGCAGGACCGGTATATGCCGCTCCTGCTCCTGTGTATGTAACGCCGTCGATTAACCTTGGTTTCCAATACCGGTCGCGCGGTTACTATGGTCCGCGTTACCACGGTGGTTACGGACATGGTTATCGCGGCTGGAGATAAGCGGCAACTGATCAGGTAGTTGATCAATCCGCAGCAATGAAAAACGGCTAGCCTGTAAGGACTAGCCGTTTTTTTGTGCCTGCAACAATCATAGGCTGATCATTGCATGAGGCAGGGAATTAACTATTAACGATGACCGTGGTTACCATGTGGGCCATGGTAATGCGGACCCGGGTTACGGTAATACCCGCCATACTGCGGATAATAACGTGGCGCACTGCGATAAACGATCACAGGCGGCGGAGCGTAATAGACAGGTGGCGGCGCCTGGTAAACCGGTACCGCATTGCCATACACAACCGGCGGTGCGTAATAGTTGGAATAGTTATTCATCGGTGGTGCGTAATACACCGGTGGCGGCGCATAGTAGCCACCATAGCCGCCGTAACCGCCACCACCTAGGCCGACGCCGACATTGACGGACCAGTGACCACCGCCTGCCATTGCCGGTGCCGCAGCCAGCAAGGCTGCACCTGTTATCAGGCCGGCAAGGGAAAGGGTAATAAATTTTTTCATGACAATCTCACTAATGATGATTGTATTTAACGCCCAATTGCACGGTGCTGCTACCGCTTATTGGTAAAGACTGTAACAAGATGTTTCGACAGCACCTTGCAGTACCGTAAATACTAATTTGGGTCGCTCGCCACCAACAGGCTGCAGCGGATTTTCTCCACCAGCAATGCATCGGTAGAACCACGCCACCAGCGCATGGCCAGCGATTGCTGGCGCGAATGACCAACGATCACCAATTCAATACCCAGCTTATCGACCAGGTCTGAAATCATCGGCACCGGCTCGCCAACTTCAAGATGAGTCTGCACATTCAACCCTGCCTCACGTAAATGATTCAGGCCGATATTCAACTCATCTTCCATTTTTTGGCGTTCCGCCGCGATTTCTTCTTCGACGCCGAGCATGGAAACCATCGCATATTCGCCGATGACGACCGATTGCGGTGGACTGACGACAACCAGCAAATGCACTTCAGTAGCAGGAGTCGGAGCCAGCCTTACACATTCCTGCAGCGCGGAACGGCTTTCGGGCGTGCCATTGTAAGCGACCAGAATTTTGCGATACATATAGCCTCCTGATAAGCGATAGTGTTCAGTATCAGTATATCGCTTACGACATTTGCCGCAAGCAAATCACTCTGATACTGACATGTCGCTACTGTCTCAGGTCCTGGCTTTGAGCCGGCTGAAATTGAGGCCGGTCAGCAGCACGCCGATGGCACCGATGCAAATCACGGTGGTGGTGCCGATGAAGCCGACCATCAAACCGGCAATGCCGACACCGACCGATTGCCCCATATAGAAGCAGGACGCAAAGGTGGATACCGCTGCACCCCGGCGTTCCGGTGCCATTTGCGTTGCATTGATCTGCAAGGTGTTGTGCAGCATGTAGAAACCCAGGCCGGCGGCGAAGCAACCGGGTATCGCCCACCACCAGACCGGTGCCAGTCCTATCGTCAGGAAGGAAGCGGCAATCACCACACAACCCCAGCGCGCCAGGCCTTTTTCACCAAGGTTGCGCACCAGTTTCCGTGATGTGCCGGCATACAGCAGGCCGCCAAGGCCAAACAGCATCACCAGCGACGCAGCATTGGTCAGCGATAAATGATGGACGTGGTGCAGATGGGTCGCGATGAAGGCAAACGCACCGTACAGGAAGCCACCTTCGAGGAACACGGTGAACAGGACTACGCGCGCCCACGGTGTGGACAGGACCTGGGTGAATTCATTGATCATGCGACGTATCACTGCGCCTTCGGCCTTGTGCTTGGTCAGCGCATAGGCCGGCAGGCGGCGGTTGTAGGAAAACAAAGTGATGCTGATCAGTACGAAGCACGATGAAATACCGAAAAACGGCACACGCCAGCTGAAATAGTCGGCTGCCAATCCACCGAACAAGACCCCGGCGGAAATCCCGACAATCTGGCCGATCAGGAATTGGGCAAGTACCGGTTGTCGCTCATCGTAGGGTACGACGTCGCCTATCCAGGCCATCGAAAGTGGAATAATCGCTGCCGCAGTGGCACCTGCCATGAAGCGTGCGACCAGTAGCAGCGGATAGTTGGGGGCCAGTGCGCACAGCAATGAGGTAAGCGCGCAGGCGACGCAGGCACAGGCCACCACGAAATATTTGCCGAAACGGTCGCCGACCGGGCCGAAGAATAATTGCGAGATGCCGTAGGCAATGGAAAAGGCGGTAATAACGTAGGAAACATTCCCCAGCGAAATGTCGAACTCCTGGGCCAGTCGCGGTAGCAAGGGATCGGTTACGCGCAGCGAGATGGCGCTGCCAAAGGCGGCCAGCGAGAGTGCGGGAATAGCGAGTGTGGGGATAGCTGCAGTGGTCTTAACAGATGTTTCGTCGTTAGGCATGGTGCGTTATCGAATGAGTGCTGAGCGAGTTAGTCCTGACTCACAAGCCTACAGGAAATTAGTAGTGGATTTGGCGGCTATGGACGAAATTACCAAAAGACAACAGGAGACTTGACAGCTGTCATTCTATGTCATCTGACATATCGCATTTATGGCAGAAAGTTTGCATTCCTTCATCTTTTCCTACACGAACTCGCGCTTCTGTCCTATATGAGCCCGTGCCGCCTCCGGCTACGATACTCATACACTGCTGCAGCTATGGCAGGCTAGGGACGGTGAATGCGGGATGCGGGTGTTCTGAATAAGGGTTCAATAAGAGAATAAATCGGATCAGAGGTGATCATGTCCATTCTTCCAGGCACAGCAGGCGAGACATCGACGATGTTCAAACAGATAATCGCCGAACGTTTGGGCGACATTGAATGGCCGGGCTATATCAATGCGCGGCAGGAAAGTGTCGAACATCAAGCTGAACGAACTGAAAAAATCCTGAAACGAAAACGTATTGAAGCTTTGCGTTATTTGGGCAACAAGATCCAAAATGAAGGCTATGCATATAACAAGACCGAGCCCAGCATTTTTACGCCGGAGTTCGTGCACGCTTTAGGTGAGGAAAATTCCCTGCAACGCAAAAAACGCAATCCATGGTTGGGGAAGAAGCAAAAGATGAGCCGAGACAGCAGTGAAAAAGCATGGCTTACACATGCCAATATTTTGGCTTTCGGGCCGCAAATTACAGTAGGTAGCGATCAGATTATCAGTACCTTGCCGTAATTCTGTGACTCCATTTTTTGAATCGAGACAACCATGAGAAAACTCCACTACACACTACTGGTGTGCGCCATCACAGTAATCGGTGGCTTGTTCATCGTTACCCATGCACGGCAGGCCGCAGCTGAGAGCAATCCGGGGCACTTCGCCGAGCAAACGCAAATCAATGAATTGGTGAGTATCGCGATTCCGCCGTACAAGTGGTAAGTCTCTTTAGCCGTTAAAGCTGGTAGCCAGAATGAAAAAATCGGATGTGCAGTGATGCAGATCCGATTTTAATTGTGGGTGACTACCCTGGTTTTATTGCAGGCGTATCTCGCCGTCAAAGTCCACCTTCAGTTTGAGTCCGGCGATTTCCAGCGTAACCTTGGCCGGGAAAGACTCGGTACCCGCAACGCTGCCGTTGGCGATCGCCGCGGCCACTGCTTTTTCAATTTCGTGCTGTGAACTCACACCCACCATCTTCAAAAACTTGCGCATGCTGAGGTTGAAATTTTCTTCGTCCATGTCGAACTCCTGTCTTGTAGTGATGGAAATGATGCCGGCAGCATTGCTGCAAGCCAGCCCCTAGTCTACCTCTTCCTGTCTTGCAAAAGGTGGAGTAAGGCCTGGCGGTCTAGACCGGCCATTGCTCCAGGCGATAGGCGGAATCCCAGAACATCCATTCCAGCTTTGCAGCATGCGTGTAAGCAATATGCATATCGCGTCGCGTTTCTTCGCTGGCCACGGATGCCACGCGGTCCACGGTGGCGATCACAGCTCGCACTGCGGTATGGAATTCATCGCCGGCGTAGGTGGCGATCCATGAATCGTAAGGATTGTCCTTGGCGGCACGACCGATGATGTCACGGCCGATTTCGGCATAGATCCAGAAGCAGGGAAGCAAACCGGCCAGCGCGACCGGATAGGATGCGCCCCATGCATTGGCCAGCAGGAAGTTGCTGTAATGATGGGTAGTCGGCGACAGCGGCGTGGACGAGAAGGTCGCAGGGCTGACACCGAACTGTTCCATGAAGTCTTTGTGCAGGCTGCGTTCGACCACCACTGCACCATGCGCGGCATTGGCGAATTGCACTACTTCATCTGCATTGTCTGCCTTGGCCGCAGCGACCGCCAGCGCACGCCCGAAAGCGACCAGGTAGTGCGCATCCTGGATCATGTAATGACGGAAACGTTCTTTGCTCAGGGTGCCGTCAGCGAGTTCCTGATTGAATGGCATGGTGCGGATTGTTTCAAACAAGGCCGCATTTTTTTTCCAGATTTCAGCTGTAAAAGACATGGTCTTCCTTCAATAAGACGTGGCCCGCTATGTGAATGAGCGGGCGGTGGTTCAAGAATATTGGAGCGGGGTGTAGACGTGATCAAAGAAATCACGTTCCAGCTTGACGGCGCGACCAAACATATCGGCGCTGCGGGCCTGTCCTTCGGCGTCCAGTGCGGCACCGGTCCGATCCAGTTCGGAACGCAACCAGCCGATGAAATCGGCAAAGGCCGGATTGTTATGCAGTGTGATCCATTCGGCATGGATGAAGCGCGGCGGCAATTGCGCATCCGGCCGATCGGCCCAGCTCAGGTACAGCCATTCCGCTACCGTGAGTACCGACAGGCACAGCGGATAGACCTGGCTTTGCGCGGCTTCCGTCATCAAATCCTGGAAGGCCTTGGTTTGCGGCGTCAGTTGCGGCGCATTACGGTGTTTTGCAGGCAGGCCGAGCTCATCGAATGCACGCAGGAAGTAAGTGTTTTCATCGCTGGTAATCATCGCGGTAAAGCGCGCCAGGCGCACGCGTGATTCAAAGCGGTCGGCACTTGCGATGGCGGCACCGAGCAGGGCGACGAAGCGGTCTATGAATTGATAATCCTGTACCAGGTAATGTTGCAGCACATCGGTAGCGACGCTGCCGGCGAACAATTCATCGATGAAACGGTGATTGATTGCTGCGTCCCAGTTTTCCTGGTGTTGTTCGCGCAGCCATTCGGTAAAGGTAGTGGCAGGATTTTTTCTGGAATTGAAAGCTGTATCTGTCATGGGAATATCGAAATGATTTAAATCTTGTATGTCGTACTTGAGCGCTGCACTAAACCAGGCAGCGCCGGATTCTACAGTGGCGGGTATTTTTTTGCGTTCAGCACCAGCTTGTCCTGGATCGCGGCATTCAGGTCCACCTTCAACACCGATGCCAGCCGTACCAGGTACAAGGCTACATCAGCCAGCTCTTGCCGCACGTGTTCAGCAGTTTCCGGCGCTTGTGCGACCTGCCATGACTCTTCTTCGCTGCGCCACTGGAAAATCTCCACCAACTCACCGACTTCACCGGTCAGGGCCATCGCCAGGTTTTTGGGTGAGTGGTGCTGGTGCCAGTTACGTGCATCGGCGAATTCTTCCAGCACCTGTTCCAGCGCCTTGGTATCGATCAGGGTTTGCGTCATGATGGTGCAGCTCGAAGGTGAACAATACGCAATGATAGCCTAATGCAGGCCGCCGACCGTGATCAGGGTCGTGCCGGCACAGTCAAACCTTCACCTATGCGCTCCAGCATATAAGGGAAGAATGGATTCGAGGTCAGGCGCGTGAGCGCATCCTGGCTGACGATCAACGCGCCCCGTTCGCCGCGTATTGCCATCGCCCCGAGATTGACACCGAAATTATCGCTATTGTCCGGTTGGGTACCATAGAGCGGATCGCTGAGCGGGAAAGGCAGCGCCAGGTGCGACAGGGAAAATATATCGGCCGGGAAGGACAGGCCGAGTGCCCGCCTTTCTTCGTTCACGCTGCGGGCCGCAGTGCTGTGTTCTTTCACATCGCGGGTATCACTGCCCGCATTCGTAATTACCGTAGAGCGGAAATTGCGTGGTGCGGCCGGTAACAAACGATCTGCCTGCATATTATTGCCGGAGCGCAGTAGAGGGCCGAACTTGATATAGCGATTCAAATCGAAGAGCACCAGTTCACTGCCATTGTCCGGCAGCCTCGCATACAGGCTGTAGACGACCGAAGGCGTACTGACGGTGTAATCGACTATGGATTGGAAGGTGAGGATGGGCGGCAATTGCTGCAGGCGTTGTTCTTCGCGGATGATGTGCGCTTGCAGATTGCGCGTCAGCAATGACGATTGACTGGCCGCGTTGACCGGGAATGAGTTGTACTTGAATGGATTGAACTCGGGCACGATATCGAGCCAGGCCGCCTTCGCAAATGCCGGGAAAATTTTAGGCCAGCCGAATACACCGGCAAAGCGCGCGAGTTCAGTGACCCCTATCATCGGTGCCAGCAAGACCAGGCGATCAGGTCGCGCCAACTGCGGGTCATCCAGGGTTTCCAGTGTGTATTTCAATGCGAGTGCACCACCATTGGAGTAACCGACGATCTGTAGTGGCAAAGGGGCAGGGACGCGACGACGCGCTTCTTTCACCGCCAGGTGAGTCGCGGCAAGCCAGTCTTCCCATACCACATCGGTCAAACCTGCGGGTACCGTACCGTGTCCCGGCAGGCGGATTGCAAGCACGACGAAGCCGCGTTGCTGGTACAGATAGGCGATATGGCGCAGGCTGTATGGTGAATCGGTCAAGCCATGCAAGAGTACGACGGCACCCCGTGCTGCACCTTGCGGCTCCAGCAAGAAAGAACGATTCCAGTCCTGTTTGAAGTGTGGCGGATAGATGGGGCTGTTTGGATAGTAGCGATTGCCGGGTACGCGCGTCTCTGCATCCAGCTTCTCGCTGACCGCGGTCCGGACTTCATCGAAGACGGCGTTCTCTGCTGCCAGATATGCGGCCCAGTCCGCTTTCACCAGTTCCTTGTGCGGCATTTCATGCGGCACATGTGTATGCCAGAGTTGCAGTGACGGTCCACCGTGTACATCGTAAATACGCACGGCAAGTACAGTAATCAATACAACGCTGATGATGAGCACGCCAAGTTTGATTACCTTGCGCAAGCAAGCTTTCATCTTTATTTCTTTCCCTGATTTGTGCGTTGATTGAATCTGTTTGCTACTTCAATCAACGCAGATATGTTGTTGTGACGCATACATCATATGGCATCACGATGTGCCCGACAGCATTGCAAACATTGGCATTGCGACATGCAGGCGGTACGTGGATTCCACAATTTACCATTTTCTTAACAACTCTTATATTCACGTCAGAGGCTTCAGTGGCGTATGCAATGTTTCGTCGTGAGAGTACACGTGTCAAACGTGGGTGTTAGCGCGCGTTTGCAAATACATCGAATCGTCAAGATTCATCAATCCAGAAGGAAGAGCAATGAGTAAAGCATTATTCGCAGCATTTGCATTGGCTATGTTATTGGCTGGTTGTGGCGCAGAGAGCCACACACCTGCAGCAGCACCAGCAGCTCCGGCAGCAGAAACAACAAGCGCAGATCCGGCAGCTCCACTGAGCGCTGAAGAAGCTGAAAAAGAAAAAATCCGCAAACAAAA
The DNA here is from genome assembly GCF_042664955.1 of Herminiimonas glaciei. NCBI lineage: Bacteria > Pseudomonadati > Pseudomonadota > Betaproteobacteria > Burkholderiales > Oxalobacteraceae > Herminiimonas > Herminiimonas glaciei. Next base: position 2,006,831 of record NZ_JBHTBU010000001.1, on the reverse strand, counting down.
CGCTGCTGCTGAAGCTGCATTGTCCGGTCACTGATCTGTATCAGATCGTGTAAAGAAAAAGCCGTCGCTTGCGACGGTTTTTTTATGCGCGCTGCCGATTAACAAGGGAATTCACGCCGGACGTGCATAGCCTGACAGCTTAGGTACAATATGTCCTCAAGGCGAAAGAAAAAGTCCTCCGCGACTGCTGCTTTGAAAAGTGAATTTAACCGACCTTTTTGGAAGTGAAAATGAATTTAGCAGAGATAGTCAGCCAGTTTGAATCAGGCGAAGCCGGTACCGATGCCTACGTTGAATTGCGTGCGCAATGCCTGCCCCTGGTAGAAAAAGATTCCGCTAACGCCGCCGCTTATTTCCTGATCGCGAACTTTTCCCGTTCCTACGTCATGCTGTACGAAGAAGAAGCAGTGACGGTAGAAGTCGCCCGCAAAGCCAAGACTGCGATGCTGGATTACCTGCACCGCATCGTCGCGGCACAGGGCGGTAATGCAGAAGTGCGCCTCGCGGCTATCAATGCAATTGCAGCCGATTATCTGCATAGCGACAAAATCTTTTAATCGTATTCCCCCCCGCCTGAACGAAAGCCGTCACATCAGTTGGCGGCTGGTTTTTCCACAGCTGCATTTCCTTGCTTGCTGTGCTGCGTATGCGTGCGTTTGCTTTATGAAGCGATTGCAGTAATTACGGATTCCACGCCATTTACGCTAGCCCTCTTCAAACAAGAATCTCCTGAAACAAGATTTATCTTGCCGAGCACAAATAAGTACATAAATGATTGGCGAAAGCGATCTTGCACTATTGTGTCGCTCTCAATAAACCTTCTCGTCTACTGTTAGTACTTGTTTGCATTTTGTTTGAACGATTATCCAAAACTAGGAGATTCGTACAATATTTTTGTTTGTTCTTTTTCTATGCTCGCGCCAACGTTGAATCGTTGCATATGAAATCAGGGTGATTTCACATTTTTGAGCATGGGGGAGAGCGGTATGAGTTTGAGTGGTGGTGCGCGGAGCGGGCTTACAGTTATGCCTTTCGCGACAGTTATATGCATGTTTTTAGTGGTGCTGTCCATATCTCAGCAGGCAGCGGCGACAGATTTGATTGATCTGGCGGACCAGGGTATAGGCGATGGTTCGTCGATTGTCAGCGGTGTTAACACTGACGGTAATGTCGTAGTAGGTTTTGTCCGCAGGGGCGCGCATTCTCGCGCTTTCCGCTGGAATGCGTCGAGCGGCAAGATTGATGATATCGGCACTTTGGGCGGGCTGTTTTCCTTGGCCAACGGTGTCAATGCCGCCGGTGATGTGGTGGTAGGGGAGTCAGATACCAGTGCCGGAGTGACGCATGCCTTCCGCTGGACGGCAGCCGATCAAAAGATCACTGATCTTGGTACTTTGGGTGGCAGCTCGTCTGCTGCCTATGCAGTCAATGCCGCCGGCGATGTGGTGGTCGGAGGTGCCAACACCAGCAGCGAAGAGCGTCACGTTTTCCGCTGGACGGCAGTCGATCAAAAGATGATGGATTTGGGCACATTGGGTGGGACCGAAGCCAATGCCTTTGCCGTCAACAAAGTCGGCGATGTGGTGGTCGGCACTTCGAACCTCAGCGATGATTCGACTTATCGTGCTTTTCGCTGGACTGAAGCCAGTGGAAAAATGGATGACCTCGGCACTTTGGGTGGTAAAAACTCCGAAGGAATTGCTGTCAATGCTGCCGGCGATAAAGTGGTGGGTTATGCCGAATATGTAGAAAGCATCAATGGTATTCCGGGCGTCAACAATGGATTCCGCCACGCTTTCCTATGGACCGAAGCCAGCGGCAAGATGCAGGATCTCGGTACGCTGGGTGGCAACAACTCCACGGCCAGGGGCATTAATGACATCGGCGATGTGGTGGTCGGTGAGTCCGAGATCAGCAGCGGCGCTGTCCGCGCTTTTCGCTGGACCGAGGCCGGTGGCATGCAGACCATTGAGGATTGGTTGATAGCCAATGGCGTCAAGGTCGTGCACTTTAATACCCGTGTCGCGACAGATGTTAACGCGGCCGGCGATGTGGTGGTTGGACAGCTCGATAACGGCCACGCCTTTATTGCGCGCGCCACCTCCGGCCTGATCGATGTGCCGGAGTTCAATGCCGGCTTGCAGGATGTTGCCAACTCGGCCTTGCCGGGAGCAAAAGATGCCGATGTTTTGCATGGTGCACATGGGAGTCCCATGCGCTCCTTGTTACCGGTAGGGCGGGCCAATGTATGGACCGCTGGTGATGTCGGACGGCAGGAGCACGATGCTTACAGCAGCAAACAAGGCCTGGCAGAAATCGGCTATGGCTATCGTCCGACACAAGCGATGCAGTTCAATATTGCCTTGGGTCGTACCTACAGCAGTGCAAATACCGGATTGGGTGGTGATACCACGGCGCGCAGTACTTATCTATTGCCCGAATTGATCTTGTGGGTGCCCAATAGCGCAATGCTGGCTACCGTCAGTGCCTACTATGGCCATGGCGATTTGCGGATAGATCGTGCTTATCGGAATGCCGGTGTATTGACACATGCTTACGGTAATCCGGATACGGAAACAGCAGGCATACGGCTGCGGCTGGATTGGATGGATACGATGAGCATAGGTAAGACACGCCTGACGCCGTACACCAGCCTGACGTATATGAAAACGCGGATGGATGGCTATACGGAGCAGGGTAAGGGCTTCCCTGTCTTGTGGAACAAGCGCACGGAAAATGCCACCACTGCGCATATAGGCGTGGACGCAGTGCATCCAGTCAGCGCTACTGTCACCATGCTCGGACGCCTGGAAGCAGCGCATCGCTTCGAAAACCAGGCGACGACAGTCAGTGGTGTGCTGCTTGGGGCAGGTGGAGGCGCCTTTGCTTTCCGCGGACACGATTTGAAACGGAACTGGCTGCGTGCCGGACTCGGATTGGAAGCCAAAGTCGGCGGTGGTATCGCGAATGTGATGTTGAATGCGAGTACAGAAGGTGAAATGTCAACTTACTGGCTGGCGGCAAGTTATCGCTGGGTGTTTTAAAAGTCTATGGATGGCATCTTGCGCAAATTGTCGAGTATGGATTTTTGCGCAAGAAATATCCGGCAAAGACCTGATGTCCTTGTGAGCTGCTTGATGAATTGGGGGAAACGGGATTTCAGCGAGGAACTACATGCTGATGTATGGGGTTCAGTGGGGTGGCTGATGGGGCTCGAACCCACGACAACAGGAATCACAATCCTGGACTCTACCAACTGAGCTACAGCCACCACTGATTTACAACTATCTGCCTTGCAATGTTCTGCAGGACAGCTGCGCATTATACAAAATTCATACGCAGCTGGCAAATCAATTCAAGAAATGAGGTGAAATTTCCTTAAGCCGCTGTTTTGGCAGACATTTCGGTCACGGTCGGGTGCTGGTTCAGCAGGTTTGCGAAGGCCGCCACCAGGGCGCTGCGACTGCCGGTGGTGAAGGCTTGCAGCGAGCCGGCCGTGGTTTCAAAGCGTTGCAGGCCACGTTGTTGCAGCAGGCGCTCCAGCTGGCGCGACACCGCTTCGCCGGTATCGATAATGGTCACCGGTACCGCGCTTTCACGCTGCGCAATGGCTTCTATTGCCGGTTGGACAAAAGGGTAGTGGGTGCAACCCAGCGCCAGTGTATCGGCACCGCCACGCAGGAGTGGCGTTACATAGCGCTCCAGCATGGCAATCGTTTCGGCCGAATCCAGTTCGCCTTTTTCGATTTGCTCGACCAGGCCGACGCAGGCTTGCGTCAGGAAAGTAATGCCGGTGCTATTGCTGATCTGATCGCGCAGCGCGATGAAGCGGCTGCTGGCCAGGGTGCTGGCAGTGGCCAGTACACCTGCTTTGCCGCTTTTACTGAACACAGCGGCTGGTTTCAGGCCGGGTTCGACACCGACGATGATCAGTTTTGGGTAGTGTTGGCGCAGCGCTTCTATCGCCGCTGCCGTCGCGGTGTTGCAGGCGACGACGATGGCCTTGATGTTCTTGGTCGCGAGGAAGGCGGTGATATCCAGCGTGCGCTCTATGATGGCGGCGTCGGATTTGCCGCCGTATGGTGCATAACCGGAATCGGCAAAACACAGCAAATGCTCGGATGGTAAACGCGCCTGGATATGGCGCAGCACCGATAAGGCACCGACGCCCGAATCGAAAATTCCTATCGGTGCGTCGGCTGCAACTGGGTCAGGATAAGCGGAAAAGCTCACAGTGTCGTTCAGCTCTCTATATGGTCGGAATGTGCCGGATCAGACTGCGGAAACAGGAATCTCGTTCAATCGGATCTTTTCGATTTTTTCTTTCCATTCCTTAGGCCCTGTGTTGTGTACCGAAGTACCGGTGGAATCGACCGCGACCGTTACCGGCATATCCTGCACATCGAATTCGTAAATCGCTTCCATGCCCAGGTCTTCGAAGCCCAGTACCTTGGCATGTTTGATCGCTTTGGATACCAGGTAAGCGGCACCACCGACGGCCATCAGGTACGCCGATTTATGTTTCTTGATCGCTTCAATTGCGGTCGGACCACGTTCGGCTTTACCGACCATCGAAATCAGGCCGGTTTGCGCCAGCATCATTTCAGTGAATTTATCCATGCGGGTCGCAGTGGTTGGGCCCGCCGGGCCAACGACTTCGTCACGTACCGGATCGACCGGGCCGACGTAGTAGATGATACGGTTGGTGAAGTCGACCGGCAGTTTTTCGCCTTTGGCCAACATGTCTTGGATGCGTTTGTGCGCAGCATCGCGGCCGGTCAGCATCTTGCCGTTCAGCAGCAGGGTTTGGCCCGGCTTCCACGATGCGACTTCTTCTTTGGTCAGCGTGTTCAGGTCGACACGTTTGGATTGCTCGGTATCCGGCATCCAGTTGACCTTAGGCCAGTCGGACAGGGCAGGCGGATCCAGATATACCGGACCGGAACCATTGAGTACGAAATGCGCATGGCGGGTCGCCGCACAGTTCGGGATCATCGCTACCGGTTTTGATGCGGCGTGCGTCGGATGCATCATGATCTTCACATCGAGCACGGTGGTCAGGCCACCCAGGCCTTGCGCGCCTATACCGAGTGCATTGATCTTGTCGCACAATTCGATACGCAATTCTTCAGTCTTGTTTTGCGGGCCGCGTTTTTTCAGTTCGTACATGTCGATGTCTTCCATCAACACTTGTTTTGCCATCAGCATTGCGCGTTCCGCGGTACCGCCTATGCCTATGCCCAACATGCCCGGCGGACACCAGCCGGCGCCCATCAGCGGCACGGTTTGCATGACCCAGTCGACGAGTGAGTCGGAGGGATTGAGCATGACGAATTTGGTTTTGTTTTCCGAGCCGCCGCCTTTGGCTGCGACCTGTACATCAACGGTATTGCCCGGAACCAACTCCACATGCACCACGGCAGGCGTGTTGTCTTTGGTGTTTTTACGCTCGAAATGCGGATCGGCGACGATGGATGCACGCAGTGTGTTATCCGGATGGTTGTAGGCCTGGCGTACACCTTCATTGACGGCATCGGTTACCGAGCCGGAGAAGCCTTCAAAACGCACACCCATACCGACCTTCAGGAATACGTTCACGATGCCGGTATCCTGGCACAGCGGGCGTTTGCCTTCGGCGCACATGCGTGAATTGGTCAGGATCTGCGCAATCGCATCTTTCGCGGCCGGGCTTTGTTCTGCTTCATACGCACGGGCCAAATGCTGGATGTAATCCTGCGGATGGTAGTAGCTGATGTATTGCAAAGCGGCTGCTACGGATTCGATTAAATCGTCTTGTTTAATGATGGTCATGGCAGTATCGGCTAGAAAGTGATGACGGGTTAATGGGAATCGCTGATGGCAGCGGTTTGAGCCATGATGCGATCACTATAGGCGATTGCCATGGCGGAAAACAGGAATACGATATGGATGCCGGTTTGCGCCAGCAGGGTCTTGGTATCGTAGGCAGAAGCGTTGATAAATGTTTTCAGCAAGTGGATCGATGAAATACCGATGATCGCAGTTGCCAGTTTTACCTTCAATACCGAAGCGTTTACATGTGACAACCATTCCGGCTGGTCCGGATGGCTTTCGAGGTTCATCCGCGAGACAAAGGTTTCATAGCCGCCGATGATCACCATGATCAGCAGGTTGGAAATCATCACGACGTCGATCAGGCCCAAAACCACCAGCATGATGGTTGTTTCATTCAGTTTGCTCGGTTTGACCGCGCCCGGGATCGCCACCGCGTCCAGGATATGTTGCAGGGAATCAGGATTGCCGAGCACGGCGCCGATCAAATCCGATAATTCAACCCAGAAATGAAAAACGTAGACGCATTGCGCCAAAATCAGACCCAGATACAATGGTAACTGTAGCCAGCGCGTCATGAAAATAAAGCGGGCCAGCGGCGGTATCGGCTGTTTTGTTGACAATTCGTTAGTAGATACGGGTGTTTTCATGGGAAGCGTTGGGTTAAGCAGGGATAAAACGGAAGACTGCATTTTACACGTGCCGACCGTTTTCCTGTGCAGTACAGGTCGCCGATTTCAGCTTGTCGGAGCCTAACCACGGACTCGGAATCGTGTAAGGCTTCAGTAAGTGTAAAAGCATATTGTGAGTAACAAATAAAATCCATATTGGAGGGGACAATGTCCAGCATCGAGAGCTTCAAACAAGAGGAGCGGGTATTCAATCCGCCTGTAGATTTCGTAAACAATGCCGCCATCAGCGGCATGGATGCGTACAACGCTCTATGTACTGAAGCCGCGGAAGACTACGAAGGATTCTGGGCGCGCCTGGCGCAACAGAACGTCCTCTGGAGCAAGCCCTTTACCAAACGACTCGATGAGTCGAATGCACCTTTCTATAAGTGGTTCGAAGACGGCGAGCTCAACGTCTCCTACAACTGCCTCGACCGCCACCTCACCAATGGCAATGCCGACAAAGTCGCGCTGATCTTTGAATCAGACGACGGCAAGGTGACACGTGTCACTTATAAGGAACTCTACGAACGCGTCTGCAAATTCGCCAACGGCTTGAAAGAGCTGGGCATCCAGAAGGGCGATCGCGTCATTATTTATATGCCGATGTCGATCGAAGGCGTAGCTGCGATGCAGGCTTGCGCACGTATCGGTGCCACCCATTCGGTGGTATTCGGCGGTTTCTCGGCCAAGTCGCTGCAGGAACGCATCATTGATGCCGGCGCGGTGGCGGTACTGACTTCGGATTACCAGGTGCGCGGTGGTAAAAACCTGCCACTGAAATCCATCGTCGATGAAGCGCTGACACTCGGTGGTTGCGACACTATCCGCAATGTCGTGGTCTACAAACGTACCGGTGGTGAGATGAATTTCGTCGCCGGTCGCGACATCTGGCTGCACGACCTGGTCGACAAACAAAAGGCCGAATGCGAACCGGTTCCGGTCGGTGCCGAACACCCATTATTCATCCTCTACACTTCCGGTTCGACCGGCAAGCCTAAAGGCGTCCAGCATTCATCCGGCGGCTACCTGCTGTGGGCGATGCTGACGATGAAGTGGAGCTTCGACATCAAGCCGAACGACGTCTACTGGTGTACCGCCGACATCGGCTGGATCACCGGCCACACCTATGTGACTTACGGGCCACTGGCTTGCGGCGCGACGCAAATCGTATTCGAAGGCGTACCGATGTTCCCGAACGCCGGCCGCTTCTGGGACATGGTGCAAAAGCACAAGGTCACCATTTTCTACACTGCACCGACTGCAATCCGTTCGCTGATCAAGGCGGCTGATGCAGATCCTGCCGTCCACCCAAGCAAATACGATCTGTCCAGCCTGCGTTTGCTGGGTTCGGTAGGCGAGCCTATCAATCCGGAAGCGTGGATGTGGTACTACAAAAACATCGGCGGTGAACGTTGCCCGATTGCCGATACTTTCTGGCAGACAGAAACCGGCGGCCACGTCATCTCGCCGATGCCGGGTGCGACACCTATGGTGCCGGGTTCCTGCACCTTGCCATTGCCGGGCATCGCGGCGGCGGTGGTCGATGAAGTCGGCCACGACCTGGCAAACGGCAAAGGTGGCCTGCTGGTTATCAAGCGCCCATGGCCATCAATGATCCGCAACATCTGGAATGACCCTGAGCGCTTCCAGAAAAGCTACTTCCCGCATGAATTGGGCGGCACCATCTATCTCGCCGGCGACGGTGCGATCCGCAATGAAGAAACCGGTTACTTCACCATCACCGGCCGTATCGATGACGTGCTGAACATTTCCGGTCACCGCATGGGGACGATGGAAATCGAATCGGCACTGGTTGCCAACCCTATCGTGGCCGAAGCGGCAGTGGTCGGCAAACCGGATGAAACCACCGGCGAATCGATTTGCGCCTTCGTGGTCCTCAAGCGCAGCCGCCCGACCGGCGACGAAGCCAAACAGATCGCGAAGGAATTGCGTGACTGGGTGGCGAAAGAAATCGGTCCTATCGCCAAACCGAAGGAAATCCGTTTTGGCGATAACCTGCCGAAAACCCGTTCCGGCAAAATCATGCGTCGTCTCTTACGCGTACTGGCGAAAGACGAAGTCATCACGCAGGATATTTCCACTCTGGAAAACCCGGCCATCCTGGAACAGTTGAAGCAGGCACAGTAAAAACAGTAGTCAAAACGATTACCGGTAGTGCTCGAAAAAGCCGTCGCGGCGACCAGTTGCGGCGGCTTTTTTATAGCGGGAAGGGCGCTAAAGCAGGAAAACGGGTATTTTTCGGGAAAATTTTGCTATAATCAGCGGCTTCGCTAAAAAGCAGTCCGCGAAGACCAGATTCAGGAGAGATGGATGAGTGGTTTAAGTCGCACGCCTGGAAAGCGTGTGTAGGTTCATAGCCTACCGGGGGTTCGAATCCCCCTCTCTCCGCCAAAATACAAAAGCCCGCTATGCGGGCTTTTTTGTTTGGCGCAGAGAAGTAAGCCGCCTGCGCGGCTTACGCGGGGGATTCGAAGGGTTGCGCTTGCAAGCGCAACCGCGGCCTGCGGAACGTAGGCGAATCCCCTTCGTCGCACTAAAACAGTTCGTGTTTAGCTTGAGTGCATCAAGAGCCTACTAAGCTCTTGATGTACCGACAGAATGCTAAGGAAATCAAACAGTTAGACGGCCCGTTGAAAAACTGGGCCATTTTTTATGGTAGGTCGGTGAACAGTCCTGCGATTTCAATCTGGATTGGAAGGTGTAAGTTGACTGTATACACACCAATGTATGATTCGAATACCTGATCGAGAATGACAGTTTTAGCCTTAAGCAGGCGCTTACTACCTAAGAAATTACAGCGAAAAGAAAACAGTGCTAACCAAGGTTCTGCTTTGCTTCCGCGAAGCGTGAGTAGACTTTATCTACGCGACCTTCAAAGATCATTCGACCGACGGTTTTTCTGTCGGTCCAGTATTCAGCAGTCAGCGAATCCGGTTTGTATTTCGCGCCGTGCGTGGAAATTGTCGCAGCTCCAACGTGCCGTTCACTGCGAACTCCGCGGAGTTCGATGCCGGGAGTATTGGCGTATACAACCGACACATTAAAACGATTGCCGCATGGTGTAGGCTCAATTGCATGGGCGAGTAGGCAGGACTCAGATTCAGGTGTCATAAGCTGAATTTGTAGCTTGCTCAATGTCTGCACGATCCCGGCGTATGCTGTAATCAGAGGAATTTTCTCCCCAGTTTCAGGGTCGATCCACTCCGATTGAATTGTAACTTTCCAAGTGCCGCGGAGGTCGGGACGATCAAAAAGCCAGCCGTGAAAAATAGGCAAACGCCAAAACAAATGTTCCATCGCTAACGCGACAATTACAAGGACGCCAACCACCGTGCTGAAGGGGGCAAGGTGGTCCCAGGAAAGCGGCGTTCCTTGGAGCCAAAGAGCCAATCCCCATGCAATAGTCGCAATGGCAAGTGCTACCGTAATCTGAAGGCGTGTGAACATGACTTAGATAATACCAATGTACAGACGGGCACGATCCACGAAGGCTTTAAATTGCTTGCGTTTCGTGTCGTCACCCTTCAATAAGTATTTCCATTCGCTCACTTCGCCCCATTCCTCGCATAGGGCCATGTCAGACAAATGGTAGGACAGGTGATTCAAGACGGAGGACACATCTTCGTACCATGTGGTGTGCGCGAAGCAGGTATTAGGAGCATTCCAAACGAGGCATTCGACGTTGAAACCTTTCAGTGGTTTGGATTCAGCGATATTTTCTTCATCCATAATGTTGCGAAGTTTCTTCACGATACGGACAACACCGCGATACGCTCGGCGAGTATCGTTGTTCTTAGTGTTGCCGTTTTCGTAATGCTGAATTGGCCACTCGTCAGTATCGTATAGACGTTCGGGCCAGTTGATGATCCTGCCACCACTGTCAGGATTCAACTGTGTTCCGCAAATGTACGTGCCGTTAACTGCATAACGACGGTGAACCATGAGAGGTACTACGTCAGCATCGACACGATATGTGTTTTCGTGAACATCGAAAGCCTTATCACCGCGAGAAACAGCTGCTCGTCCAAAGTAGCCGACGAGAGCCTTTTCAATGTCGTTCTTGAAACTTGAGTATCCGTATTCAACGGTAATCACGTTGAAGTCAGCATCAGTTTTGCCGGGGGGGTAATCGGTGCCGAACAGATTGCCGGTGTAGAGAACACCTATATCTACGTCACTATCCTGCCGAACATTCACCCTGTTGCGGTAGGAGCCTTGAACAAATACTTTGGTCGCCGATGCTACTTTCGGGTCAGCGGCGAGCGCTTTCTTAACCGCAGTAATTGCGTTGTTGATCTTATCGGTCTCGGTCTGGCTCGGGGCTTGAGCCCATGATGTAAATCGATCATTCCATGTCGTGCTCACAAGCTTTCTCCCCGCTTATTCGAAACTTCCTGTGGATAGCAGTCGTAATGACTATCTCTAATTTTTTAAAAGTTTAGCAATTCTGCCCGGAAACTTGCTTTGGTGCACTCTCAAATGTTGGGGGAGACGAAAACGTCGGTTATAAATACTCTCTTGACGGAGGGCATACCATGATCAAGTGGAGCAAGCTTTTACAACTATTGAAACAAACTAATACTGTATTGCGGGGTGCATGATGAGGCAGCTTCCCATCTACCCACGACATGTCACAGCGCTGGATCAACAGTTTTCATTCGAGGATACCGAGTCTTCCAGTGTGAAAAGCATTGAGCAAGACTTTGATGATGAGACGTTAGAACACGTAATCACCATCGAGTATCGTGTGAAGGTGGCGGAAGCGCCTGATCCCCGAATTAAGCAGGAATACAGCGATAGAGGACTGCGAGCGCGTCAGGAGATCATCGATGCATGGCGTGACTGCCTGCGGCCGATGCTAGAAAAGTATCCCGATCTCGACAAGTACATTTGAACTCGGGATATGGTTCAAATTCGAGCTGCTGGCACCCGAGCGCGGGTCCCCAAAAGCAGGATTGGCGGTGTAATAGGAACGTATACACACCATTGTTCGATTGGAGCACTTTGGTGTGCTCCAATGTCCGCAATCGGCCAGAAGCGGACAGTCATCAAAAAAAAAGCCCGGTTATACGGGCCTTTTCTGTCAATGGGGGCGGCTATCTAAATCAGCGTTGCGCTGAGTTATCTTTTTCTAATTCACACTGTGTCGACAAACATTGACTGACCAGTCAACCGTCGACTGGTCAATGGCGGCATGTACTGGTGAATTAGCCAATTCTGTGACTATGCCTCGCGCTGCTTTCTCGGCATCCTCTGTGCTGTCCCACAACAACATGTCAATAACCGTACCGTCTTTTCGCTGGGATATGCGTCTAAGTATGAAACCTGGTTGCTTCGCCAGCCAAATGTCCACATCTGCATTTGCAGTGATGAAGTCATCTATGGTCAGCCCCTTTGATAATGAAAAGGAAGTAATCTCGATTGCTTCTGTCTTCATTTAATTTCCTTGTAAGTGCCCATCAATGGCGATATCACTAATTGTTGTATCCGCAATAGTCTCTGCAAAGCCGTTCCCAAACACGAGTGAGGGTGTCTGAAAGCCCGGCTTATACTCACCAGCCAGAACTCTTCGGCCAGCTTCAGCTGATGCCATGGCGGTAAACGTGTAGCCATTTACTGTATCGAGCAGTGCACGGGTCACGTCTCCTTCTTTTCCCGTAATTTCAACCACCGCGCGGTACCGATTAGCTAAACGCTCTTCAGCATTGGGGCCATCAGGAAGCGTTGACAAATCTCCGCTCGGAAAGCTGTCGCCGGCAATGTGAACAAACGTATCTATATTGGGAACCTGCGTAGCGCGCCAGATGGTGAGCAAATCGGGCAGTGTGACCGGAAAACAGTCCACTTTACCCATGCCAAAATCGAAGGGTTGTAAGGATGCATCTTCTATTTTGAGTAATTGACCATTTGCACGATGAAAACTTGAATCGGTCAGGCTCGCAGATGCACTAATTGCCGAGCCACGTGACATTGGTCCTTTGACCTGTAAGGCCAACCGGATTCCCTGAGGGCTTGCGACACGCTCGATAGCGCGTGCGGTTAAACAGCCCAGTATGGCGACGCTACCGCCACTGCCCGGTAGAAGCATGACGCCCGATTCAACTGCTGCCGCGCTCAGAGCTTCGGCAAGCTCATAACTGTATAACTCAGCCGATACGTCAAGATAATGCACACGTTGGCTAATCGCGGCTCGCATGAGTATCTCAGCTGTTCGCGCGAATGGGCCCGCACAGTTCAGTACGACAGAGACATCTGAGAGCGCAGTTTCAACATCCTTGAAATCATCCAGGGAGAAAGCCTTGTAAGGCACGTTGAGTTCGGCAGCCAATGTTGCAAGTTTCAATTCATCACGGCCTGCAAGAATAATTGGCGTTCCAGATTCGGCAGCATATTGAGATGCCATGCGACCGGTGTAACCGGTCGCACCGTAAATAAGTAAAGTGCCCATGCCTTATACCTGCCAACTTTTGTATACGAATTCCAAGCTGTACCCATCTGGGTCCAGGACATTTGCTGCGTAATAGCGGGGGTCATAGTGCAGCCTGAATCCAGGCTCGCCATTGTTGCTGCCACCCGATGCCATGGCTGCTGCGTAGGCTTCATTGACGGCGGCTTCGCTGCGCGCGAGAAATCCGATGTGCGCGGCACGACTGTCCACTACACCTTGGCGCAGCCAAAAGGACATGCGACCGTGAGCGCCAAATCCCTTGAGGTCCGGATGTCCGGGTGGTCCATCTTTGCCGTCGTAATCGAGTCGAGTCGTTACACCAATTGGTGCAAGGACAGTCGTGTAAAACGCGACAGAACGGTCAATATCGCTTACCGATAGGAATACATGGTCCAACATAACATTCTCCCTTTAACATCAGATGTTGAAGCCGCCAGCGACTTCGATGGTTTGTGCATTTATCCAGCCATTGTCTTCAGTTAAAAGACCGACGATTACTTTCGCTACTTCCTCTGGTTCTCCAACCCGCCCCAGAGCGGTTTGGGAGGCCAATAGAGTCTCGAATTCATCATTTAGCCCACCGCCCAGTTCCGTTCGAATTGCGCCGGGAGAAACGGCATTAACGCGGATGCGGCGTTCGCCAAATTCTTTTGCCATGTATCTGGTAAGCACATTCAAGCCTCCCTTAAAGGCGGCGTACGGCGCGACGCCAGAGAAAGCGACACGAGTAGTTGCGCTTGTTAGATTGACGATACTGGAGCCTTCCTTCATTAACGGCAGCAGCTTTTGGGTAAGGAAGAATGGGCCTTTCAAATGGACGTTCATCAGTCCATCGAACTGTTCTTCTGTCACGCTCTCGATGAGATTGAATAGACCATAACCAGCGTTATTAACAAGGCCAGCTAGTTGTTTGGTGTTCCAAACGGTATCCAGGCATTTTTCGACGTCACTACGAAACGCTAGAAATGAGCTTGTATCACCCACATCTAGCTTCAAAGCAACCGCCTTTCCGCCTGCGCCGTAAATCTGATTCACAATTTCGTCAGCCTTCGTTGATTGGCTGTTGTAGGTGAGGATGACACCAAATCCGCGACGAACACATTCCAGCGCCGTACTTGCTCCGATTCCACGGCTCCCGCCGGTGATGATGACAACGTTCATGAAGAAGCTCCGATAAACTTTTATAAGAGCCTCTACAATATATATTGACGTTGAGGTGGGCATGCCAATTCACGCCTTAAACCTGCCTAATCCTGCTTTTCGATTGCTTACTGTGTTTAGCTGATGTCTAATCGCAGCATGGATAATCAACTGAATGAGTTGCGTGCGTTAGCGGCACATGCTCAAAATCGACGTACCGAAACTGGCATTCCTCGTGTGGCAATGGTGCAAGGGACTATTCCGGAACACGAGCTGGCGGCAGTTTACGACCCGATGATTAATCTCATTTTGCGAGGTAGTAAGTTAATGACGGTGGGTGGGCGAACCTTGCAGTATGACCCATCAACCTATTTTGTTATGTCTGTAGACCTTCCCGCTGCAGGTGTAGTTCGTCCCGAAGATAGTGGAGAGCCTTATCTTGCAGTAAGTCTGACCTTGGATGCGGGCATAATTGCAAATCTCCTTGCCGACCTGCCTAATACTGTAAAGAAAATTGATGATTCGTCAGGATTTTCTGTTGCCAAGGTGACGCCAGAACTGCTTGACGCATGGGTTCGCATGCTTCGACTTATGAACCATCCGAATGATATTCCTGCGCTGGCGCCCGCTTATGAGCGTGAAATTCTCTATCGAGTCATAGAGGGGCCTATGGGATGGATGCTGCGTGACATTGCTCTGCCAGATACTGCCCTGTCTAAGGTTAATCTGGCAATCCAGATGATTCGTCGCGATTATGCAGAGCCTTTGCGTGTGGATGACTTGGCGGATAGTGCCGCTATGAGCATATCTGCATTCCACCGTCACTTTAAATCAGTCACAGCGTTAAGCCCGGTTCAATATCAAAAGCAAATTCGCCTGCTAAAAGCGCGCACTTTGCTCATTTCTGCCGGCTACAGTGTTACGGCAGCAGCCTATGAAGTCGGTTATCAAAGTTCGACTCAGTTCAGCAGAGAATACTCCCGTCAGTTTGGGCAACCTCCGGCCAAGGACGCAACGAGACTTGCTCTAGCAATGAGGCAATAAAACATCAGAGAATAAGCACTTTGGAATCTGTCTGCTTTGGGTCGATAGCGGCCATTCGCGTTCAACATTTCATCGTCCCTGCACGGTGTAAAAAGGCGGTATACACAGCAATGCCAGCTAGTTACTCACTCACTCGTGTGTTCATAGCTATGAGGTGAGCACATTGAAAGCACCCGCCTATCCCATGAATATGGTTTGTTGAAGTATGCCATGACAGATATTTTCAATGTGTCGTCGATATGGCGACTCTAAACTGGAGATACAAATGTCTGGAACTACACCAAACAATGCACCGAGCAAGACCGGAAACCCATCAGGCGGAGGCAGGGGAAACAATCCCCCGGCGAAGGGTAAGTAAGTCGGTAAAAAAGCGGCCCTTGGGGTCGCTTTTTTATTGAAATCACACAATGTATTAACGAGGTATTTTTTGTAGTTTATTTTTCAGGTATTAAGAAAATGTCACTCAAAAAAATTATGGTCTTTTGCAGCGTACTTTTTCTAATCTGCGCTGCCTATTATTTGTATATTAAATCGATTCCAATGTCGTCCTTCATTATGGTGAACAACGATACTCAACAAAAAATAATCATTAATGAAATAAAAATTAATGATGATGAGTACGTGTATCAGGGAGCTAAATCATTAGATGCGAATACTCGATCATTTCAAAACGGTGGGAATTTTGATTTTAAATATTCAAAGAATGTAGAGAATATTTCTGTGCAAGGAACAGCTGATGTTCCTTTCAAATTGATATGCCAAATACAAAATTCTAAAAAATCCTGTTACTACGTAATGGGAATAAAAAGCTTGAATGAAATTTCTTGCGCTTGTGACGACAGTAATGATTTTTATAATAAATAATGGAATTGTCTTTATTTGAATAGCCCTTCGTTGCGGCAGGGTTCCTTAGACATAGATACCGTCGCCTTAGCTTTAGCTGAGAATAGCCTCGGCGCAACGTCGCCCCAAAAGTGGCGCAAGGATCACGCCGGGATGCGCGACCAGAGCATATAGGCCGTTGATTTGTCCCACATGGCCGCAAAGTGGCACGGCGTCAGCTGTCATCGGACGTTGTGCAGCGTTGATGGAAAGAAGAGGGGGCGTCGTCGCCATTCCCAGAAGTTGTGCAATGACATCACCCGTTGACGTGGCAAGGGCGGGAAGCCCGGCCTCGCCATTTTCTGGATAGTCGGCAGCAGAGATGAGGCCACCTCCCAACGCTGGCCGCAACTCAATTTCTGGTGCACAAAGTAAGTGACGGATGATGCCTGCTTCAACACCAAACCGAATTAATACTGCTGGTGACTCATGGATCGGAAGGTCAACGCCGACCGTAAAGGCGATCGTGCGCGCGCCATAACCATTGGCGAGAACCACAACGTCGGTAGCTATCTTTTGCCCGGCCATCAACACACCTGTAATTTGACCTCCTGCGGTTTCAATAGCATCAACGGCTCCCTGGCGTACATATGCACCAGCCGCTTTGGCTGCCGCCACCAGTTGACGAGCGAAAGCAGCGGGTTCCAAAGCGAAGTCATCCGGTGCCCAGGCGGCAAGCGGCGGCAGCGTGGCAAGCCGCGGTTCCCTTATTGCGATCTGAACGCGAGAAAGGCACTCTATTCGTGTGCCGGCAGCCCGATGTTCAGCAATCATCGATCCGGTTTCGTCTTCCGTAGCTTGCCAGAGCAGCGCACCGCGCGCCGCGATCGGCAATGGGCCGAGTTCGCGTTCGATACGAGCGAACTCCTCAAGCGCTTTCAACCTTGCAGCAAATGCTTCCGGGTTATCGGAAGGTGTGCTCGCACTGGCACCGACCCAGCCGAAGGATGAGGCGGTGGCAGTGGAGACGCTGGCGGGAGCACGTTCGATTAAGGTGACTGTCGCGCCGGCTTTTGTAAGATGCCAGGCTGCCGACGCACCCATGATGCCGCCGCCAACCACGATGACCTTGCGGCTACGCTTCACGATACTGAGAGTCTTTGTTGAGACAGGATTGGAAAACGTATTCTGCTGTGACACTTATCTGTGTTTGTTTTGAACATAGCGCTCACGTTATTTGTTGAAGTGGAGCGGATTTGTGAAAGAGAAGGATAAGCGCTCATTTACGAAATTATATATTGTGTTTAAGACGCCCGACGCTCTTAAAGCCAGCGTTTCGACGATAGTAGATCACCGTTGCTTCTTGGGTGCATCAATGTTGATTTTCTCGCTGAGTTGCCCCTTTCTAACTGATCCAATTTCTACTGTCAGGCGAAGGCTGCGACCCGGTCATACGCCCCTTCATATCCCAACGCGCGCAAGTCGATCACTGCCACACCCTACTCACTTCGGTAAATAGGGTGTTGTCCTGAACGAAGGTCGGTTGGGAATACCAATTAATACCAGGGTAGCGAACCGAATCGCGAGGCCCCGACCTTCCAGCGCAATTTAAAAGCGATAGGTAGCCCCCACAGCCAAACCATTCGCACTATTCCTGTAATCAGCGCTGTAGCTTTGACCAAGCGGGAACGGATTGACGTTGTTGACACTTACTTTTTCCTCTTTGCGATAAAAGTAAGCCACATCAATCGTGAAGTCCTCGATTGGACTCCAGCCGGCACCAAGGCTCAGGATAGTGCGGTCGCCGGTAGGGAAGCGCGGTGTGCGGTCGATACCATTGCCCGGTGACTGGTCATAGGTCAGGCCGGCGCGCAGCACCCATTGTTTATTCATCTGGTAGGACGTACCGACGGCATAGGTCCAGGTGTCGCGCCAGTTCTGTTCTTCGGTGATAGTGGTGAATGCACCCGGAGCCAGGGCACCTCCCTTTACGTTGGCGTTGTTGACGGTGATGCTTTTCATGCGGCTCCAGCGCGTCCATGTGCTACCGGCGTACAGCGTCCAGGCCTGGTTCAACTGCTGTGTAAGCGACAGGTCCCATGATTCAGGTGTCTGGATTTTGAACGAGGCTGCGTAACGTCCCGCCACCAGTACCGGGGACGGGGTGCCGGCACCAGGCGTGACGCTGGTGTGCCCGGTGAGCTGATAGCTGACTTTGGAGTGGTAGGTCAGGCCGACGCGCGTGGTGTCGGTCGCCTGAGCCAGTACGCCGAAGTTGTAGCCATAGCCGATATCATCCCCTTTGATTTGAACCCGACCATCATTGTTTGGTGAGAATGCAGTCGTGTATGCCGAATCCAAAGTACTGGTGATGCGGTTGATGGTTGGGCCGAAACCAATCGAGAGCCGGTCGTTGAATGCATAGCTGACGGTCGGCTGGAAAGTCACGACCTTGATTTGGCTTTGACTGCCGAAGTTGCGGCCCTGGAAAGTGCTTTCGTAATCTGTGTTCATGCCGAACGGCGAGTAAACGCCGAGACCGAGCGCCCATTTGTCATCAAGAGGCTTGACATAGAAGCCCATAGGCACGGTCCTGGAAGGAACCATATCGCCATCATTGGTGCCGGGGCGATTGCCATTGGCGTTGCTGATTTCGCTCTTGCTATCAATGACAGCAATACCTGCGGTGACTTGTTGACGCTTGAGGCGCGACATACCGGCAGGGTTGCCGAATACAGTGCTGGCATCGTCAGCGGAAGAAGCACGGCCGGCAAAGCCTGTACCCATGCCGCTAATGCTTTGTTCGTTAAGTGCAAAACCGTTGGCGAGTAGTTGTGGGGATGCGATGGCCGCGCTGATGGCAAGCGTGGTTTTGAACGTCAGATTTTTCATTAATAGAATTCCGGATAAGCACAGGGCAATGATCACTACCGTGATGTGGAAGCTATGCCCTGATAGATGAATAAGCGGCGTATTCTGTCTGAAAGCGGGACAAGATTGGGGAATTTAAAAAAATAGCGCTGATACGTCGATCATCTTCTTAGCGGTCTGCGGATAAAAATGGCGCACGCAGGTGGGCTCGGATATCTGCGTTGCGATGAAATCAAAGTAGTGGGCTTTGCATATGAAATACCGCCTGTTGCTGATGCAAGGTGAAAATAGTCGGTAGTCCAGAGCGTGATATTCCACATTTCCCCGGCCTTGCACCAAAGGGCAATAAGCATTGCCTGAACAGCCAATTTTTTAATACATGTCCCCGGAAGATACTTAATGCCCTGTCAGGATGTACTTGGTCATTTGCAAGGATTTTCATGGGCCAGTTGTTGAACGGATCAATATTAAAAAGCGTACAGACATCCGTTGATCGTCTGATAGATCGGCTGGCCGAACTACTACCATCGCTGCTGGCAGCGCTCATCATCCTGGTCATTTTCTGGCTCCTTGCCATGCTGGTAAAGCGTGTCGCCAGATTTTGCACACAGTTTATTAAAAATCCGATGAAGGCGAATTTGATTCGCCTGGTGTCCTATTACCTGATTTGGGTGATAGGCATTTGTGTTGCGCTGGATGTGCTGGGGGTTGATGCCCGTTCGCTGGCAACCGGTTTGGGCCTCGGTGGAGTGGCAATTGGCTTTGCGCTGAAGGATGTGTTGTCGAACCTGGTGAGCGGCTTGTTTATCCTTCTGGCGCAGACATTCGAAATTGGAGATCAAATCGTAGTGGGTGAAACGGAAGGGACGGTGGAAAAGATTGAAATCCGCGCGACCCATATACGAACTTACGATGGTCGATTGGTACTGGTGCCGAACGGCGAAGTATTCATGTCGCGCGTGACCAATAACACCGCATCCCCATTACGACGTACCTCGGTTTTTGTATATCTCGAATATGAGGAAGACATTAACCGGGCAATGGCTGTCATTCTTAAAGCCATGAGTGGTGTGCCTGGCGTAGCGTCGCATCCGGCAGCATCTATCAGATTAAGGGAATTGACCGCCGAACATTTGCAAATAGAAGGCAGGTTCTGGACCGACTCCATACGGGCAAAGCTGAGGTTGACTGCATCAGACGTGCGCGTCGCCATTGTGAACGCACTGGAGAAGGAGGGGATCGCATTGCCGGACCCCAATCAATTCCAGGTGAGGCTGGAAAAATCACTGGAACAAAAAATCCAGTGATTTTTTTTCGGTTTGTATTGATGAACCGGATCCCGGCGTCATTTGAACGAGCCCAAGTGTCAGGCAGCCCGCACCAAAGCCAGTGCATCCTCCCCCGCCGCAAAGCGCAACTGCCCGGATGTATCATTCGCCGCACGCCACACTTCCTGCGCTACATCTGATTCCGTAGTCACCGCGGCCGGCTGCGCGAATGATGCAAACACTTCCTGCGCATAAGGCGCATATGCTTCCGGGATCAAGCCATCCATGCGCGATCCGGTATTGCTGGTGAAGCTGGTGCTTGGCCCGTAACCCGGCTCAACCAGTTTGACCTTTACATTGAACGCTCGCAGCTCGAAAGCCAGCGATGCAGTGAAGCCCTCGATTGCTGTCTTGCTTGCGGTGTAGGTCGCGACCAGTGGAAACGGCGCCAGGGTTGCGCTTGATGTGACATTGACGATGATCCCCGATTTGCGGCTGCGGAATTGCGGCAGCACCGCTTGCGTCATTGCCATTACCCCAAAGGTATTCGTTTCAAATATTTCGCGCGTCGTGCTCATAGGCGTCGCTTCGAAAGCGCCGAACAAACCGATCCCGGCGTTATTCACCAATACGTCAATGGGGCCGCTGGCTGCCAGTGCTGCTGCAATGCTGTCCGGCTTGGTCACATCAAGTGCGATTACCCGCAGGCGATCGGATGGCGGGAACAGATCCGGGCGTGGAGTGCGCATGGTCGCAATGACGTTCCAGCCTTGCGTGTGAAAGTGGCGTGCGGTTTCAAGGCCATAGCCGGAAGAGCAACCAGTGATGAGGACGGTTTTCATGGTTTGTGTTTCCAAAGTGATTTCGATGGCTGTCACTATAGCGATACGAATCAAGACGATCTATAATCAAAAGTCCATATTTAATTTGTGATAGTCCAAAATGACAGATCCGCTTTCAGATGTCATCACCTTGCTCAGGCCGCGCACCGTGTTTTCAAAAGGCATTAGCGGCGCCGGTGCCTGGGGTGTGCGTTACTCCGACTTCGGGCAGCCGAGTTTCTGTGCGGTGCTGGAAGGGAGTTGCCTGCTCGCGGTAGACGGGCAGGAGGCTCTCACGCTGGAGGCGGGTGATTTTGTGCTGTTGCCGGCAACACCCGGATTTACTTTGTCCGGGTTTGCGCCTGTCACTCCTCGCTTTATCGATCCAAAGGAAGAACCGGCACCGACCGAAGATGTGCGTCACGGCAGGCAGGACGGCGCTCCGGATGTGCGCTTGCTTGGCGGTTACTTTGTGTTCGATTCGCCGGATGCGGCCTTGCTGGTATCGCTGTTACCGGCGCTGATACATATACGTGGTGCGGCACGCCTTTCCCTGTTGGTGCAGTTGGTGGCGGACGAAGCGCATGATCAAAGGCCAGGGCGCGAGCTGGTGCTGACGCGACTGGTGGATGTATTGCTGGTAGAAGCCTTGCGTTCGACGGCCGGCCGGCATTCTTCGCCGGGGTTGTTGCGCGGTTTGGCGGATGCGCGGATTGCGCTGGCGATGCAGCATATGCATGGTGATCTGGCACGTAGCTGGACCGTGGCCCAGTTGGCGAAAGAGGTGGCGCTGTCACGTTCGGCATTCTTTGATCGCTTCACGCGTACCGTGGGTTTGCCACCGATGGAATATTTACTGGCGTGGCGCATGGCGGTGGCGAAGGATTTGCTGCGCGATCAGGATGTCGCACTGGCTGAAGTTGCCGGACGCGTCGGTTATGGTTCGGCCAGTACTTTCAGTACCGCCTTTAGTCGCCACGTGGGGGTGCCACCCGGCAAGTATGCGCGCGGAAATTAGTGGCTAGCCCACGGTGCTGTTGATTTTGTTGTCGGTCGTCAATGTTGTTTGCAGGCCTATTCCGACAAGTGCTTGTCCGTTTGTCTGATTTGCCGTATTGCCCGGGCAACGTAAGATCATCAGACTATTATTCAAAAGGAGATCGCCATGTTGACGCAAATCCACGCAGTGCAGCAACGCAACGAAGAACTTGAAAAACGCGCAGAACGTGACACGATAGTGCAGGAAACAGTGCCAGGCGAAGACAAGATCCTGACTGAAGAAGAAAAACGTATGGTCAGGGACAGGGTTGCGAAAAGCACGACGGATGAAGATACGAACTAAGCGTCATCGAATACATTGACCCGATAAAAACCGCATCGCCTTTTAAAGGGATGCGGTTTTTTTGCGCCTGCAACTTATAGATGTTTATACGAAGATGGGTGACGACAAGGGATTGAAGTCAGTCCAGTCACCATCCACGATCTGGCCTTCCGCACGTTCGACGCACTGCGCGCCCAGGCCGCGGAAGGTAGCTATGGCTTTTTCTTCCTCTTCTTCGCTGGTGACAGTGACGGCCACCAGCATGCCTGCTTTGCGCAAGGGCGGTGTGTCCTTTTCTTCATCGGTACTGGTCAGGGTGCCTACCAATGAGCCGATGTGCGCGCCTACCAGTGCACCGGTGACGGCACCCAGCGGACCGGCCGCGGTACCTGCTGCGCCACCAATGAGGCCGCCTGCAGCAAGTCCTGCGATCGAGCCTTTGTCGCTGTCTTCCGCGCCGGGCGATTCGTCACGATCTCCGCCGATAGGAAACATATCGTGTTGCCCCGGCGGATTGACGTAAAACGAAGTGAGCTGTGTCTCTGGCGCGCCTGCACGAAGCAAAGCCGCAAGTGCTGCCTTTGCTTCGTCCTGCTGTTCAAAGTGTCCGGCGATGATTACTGTCATGACGTCCTCCTGATGGTGGGACTCGCGTTACGCAAGTGATGCTTGCTTGACTGCCAAATGAATGGTGAGTTCCGGACGGGTATAAGGCTGACGGCGTATGTCGTAGTGATGAGTATGTCTTTGTCGGCCGGCACCGACAGGCTCCAGGCTGATGGCAAAGATACTGCCGGCAAGCCGGATGGGCGAGGTAATAGAAGGCTGCCCTCAAATCTATGGCCGAAGGTTGGTAGGCTGCGTAGGCACGCGTGATGCAAATTTGCATCAAAAGTTCGACTGAATATTGCTGCATATAGGTATTTAAGATTTTCTTATTTAATCTGCGCACATTAATGTGGCATACCACTTAATGTGGATGCGCTTCTTTCACCAAAAACGGGAAATATCCATGCTTTAAGTGCCGGTACGGCTTGGCACGGTAACTGCTATGTCAGTTGGTCGATGAATATTCGGCTACTATTTTTATCATAAAGGTGGTGTACCACATTATTTGATTCAAATGCCTGTCGCAGCAGCCTTGCCTGATGTGATGGGGGAGACGGTGAGAGTAATGCGGCCCGCTAACCACAATGAAGCAGTTGTTTATCTAAAAAGGAGCTAACAATGAAACAAATAAAACATGCTGCCGTCGGCAGCGTGCTGGGCCTGCTCGCGTGTGCGCTTTCCGCACAAGCACTTGCGCAGACCAGCGTACAAGTCGGCGGTATGCTCGACGTCTATGCCGGTTCGATCAAACGCAGCGGTGATGCTGCGAGTACATCGGTAGTCAATAGCGGCGGCCTGCAAACTTCGTGGTGGGGTTTCAAGGGCACGGAGGAACTGGGTAATGGCCTGAAGGCACACTTTGCGCTGACCGGCTTTATGCGGCCTGACGTTGGTGCGATGGGGCGCTTCGGTACCGATACCATGTTTTCCCGCGATGCCAACGTAGGGGTGTCTGGCTCCTTCGGCACAGTGTCGCTGGGCCGTGACCTGGCACCTAACTTTGTGCCGTCGCTGACATTCAACCCGTTTGGTTCTTCCTTCCAGTTTTCACCGCTCGGTTTGCATACGCAAACATCGTCCAGTCGCTATGCCGGGCGGGCATGGTCTGCCACCGTTGCAGGTGATACGGCGTGGAGCAATGAAATCATGTATGTCACGCCTAAACTGGGTGGATTTACTACCAGCCTGTTCCTGCAACTTGGTGAACAAGCCGGGAGTTCAGGCAAAAACAATTTTGGCGCCAATACCATGTATGCAAATGGTCCGCTCTCATTCGGCGCTTACTTCCAGTCCGTGAAATCGAATAATCCGGTTGATCCGGTGGCAGGTGCTTCGCAAGTGTTTTCGTTCACACCGTATAACCGGGCAAGCGGGGCCACCTATACATTGGCGGCATCAAAAAACGATACCTGGTTTGTCGGTGGTGCCTATGACCTGCAATTCATCAAACTGTTTGGAACACTGAATTATTCGACCAACAAATTAATGAATGCAGCAGACGATAGCCGCTATGACCTGAAATCAAATACGGTGCAGCTTGGTGCCAGCATGCCGGTAGGCAAGGGTTCGGCCTTGCTTTCCTGGGCTCGTACCAATGTCAAGGCAGACGGAGATTTGAGTGCGGTACTGGGACACAGTGACGTGCAGTCATCACTGGTCCGCAATACGGTTTCACTTGGCTATGACTACTTTCTTTCCAAGCGTACCGATATCTATAGCGTCGTCAGTTACGATAAGCTGACTGCGCAATCCAGTGGCGTCAGCGCCGGCTTTGGTATTCGCCAACGCTTCTGAAGCCAGGGCGTGCCGGTGTAAAAAGCGGTGTGCGCAGCGCAGTATTAGTGCCCATGCTTTACTAAGTAAAAGAGGACTATCGAGATAGTCCTCTTTTTTGTTTGCAGTAAACATGAATACGATCTTCTGTAAATTTCCGCCTTGCAATTTTGCATAAATTCTTAAAAACATATTGAATGTCACTAGAATTCATGTAATATATCAGTGCGTTTTATGCGCATCGCATACACATAATAGGTTGAGCAAATCAACCAAACAGACAAGCGAATCACCGGCGGTGGTTCAACAGGAGACAAAGATGGATGTACATACCGGAGTTAGCCTCCGTGCCAATGTGGCTGCGCGCCTTGAGCGTTTGCCTATGACCCGTTACCAGCGGTCCCTATTCGGAATTATTGCAACAGCATGGTTTTTCGATTCGATGGATCTCGGCATTATGACCTTCGTGCTCGGGTCCATCAAAGCTGAATTCGCATTGACTACGACGCAAGCCGGTTTGCTTGCCAGTTCCAGTTTTCTCGGCATGTTCCTTGGAGCTGCAATCGCCGGCATGCTGGCCGACAAATTCGGACGCAAACCGGTTTTCCAGTGGAGCATGATTTTTTGGGGCGTGGGCAGCCTGGCTTGCGGTTTCGCTACTGACGTTACCTGGTTGATGGTATTCCGCGTGATCCTCGGTTTCGGTATGGGGATGGAATTTCCTATCGGCTTGTCGATGGTGTCGGAAATCGTACCGGCGAAGAGCCGCGGTAAATATGTCGCGATCCTGGAAGGCTTTTGGCCGCTTGGCTTTATCGCAGCCGGTATCCTGGCTTACCTGACCCTGCCTTTGATAGGCTGGCGCGGCATCTTCATCGCCTTGTCGATTCCTGCCGTGTTTGTATTCATCGTGCGTCGCTATGTACCGGAATCGCCACGCTGGCTGGAAGAAGTGGGCCGTGATGCAGAAGCCGATGCAGTAACGACCAGGATCGAAAAGCATGTGATCAAGGCCAATGGCGGCAAACCTTTGCCGACTCCTGCGCCACCCATTAATGAAATGCCGAAGAAGCAAGACAAGCGCGCCTTGTTTGCCGAGCTGTGGCATGGCGTGTATGCGAAACGCACCGTGATGCTGTGGGCTTTGTGGTTCTTTGCTTTGCTGGGCTATTACGGCCTGACCACATGGCTGGGCGCTTTGCTGCAGCAGGCCGGCTATGAAGTCACCAAGTCGGTGATGTACACCGTTTATATTTCGCTCGCAGGTATACCGGGCTTTATCTTCTCGGCCTGGTTGCTGGAGAAGTGGGGACGCAAACCGACCTGTGTATTGATGCTGGTGGGTAGTGCCTGTGCCGCGTATGTGTATGGTCAGGTAGCAACAGCGCAAGCGCCGGTTGCGCAATTGATAGGTGCGGGTCTGTGCATGCAGTTCTTCCTGTTCGGCATGTGGTCGGTCCTGTATGCCTATACGCCGGAACTGTATCCGACCCGTTCACGTGCTACCGGCTCCGGCTTTGCGTCCTCGATCGGTCGCCTGGGTTCCTTGCTCGGACCGTTTGCAGTCGGCGTGATCTTGCCTATGACCGGCCATACCGGTGTATTTACTTTGGGTGCTATTTCGTTTGGTATCGCGGCTTTGGTGGTGATCGTGATGGGAACCGAAACCAAAGGGCGTTCGCTGGAAGAAGTATCGGGTTGATGTTGTGACTGGATGGTGCCGTGTGGATCGGTGTCATCCACTTGTTGTGCTTCGTGTGCAGTAGCTTTAATGGTGTTCAGTGTGAACTGAACACCATTTTTTTATCTGGTATCCGAATTAAATTCAGATTCCTTTTTTAATATCGTCTTTCACATCGCCATAGCTTTCCTGCACTTTGCCGATATGCTTTTCCAGCTTGCCTTTTTCTTCGAGGTTTTTATTCCCGATGACTTTACCGGTGACTTCCTTGATGGTGCCTTCGGCTTGTTTGAGATTGCCTTTAACTTGATCTTTGTTCATAGCAGTAACTCCTAGTAGTGTGTTCACTCAAAAAGCGAACGTTGGTGATGCAGGGAAAGTTGTGCGCAATGGCACAGCAATGTGATCCTGTTCAGCCGCCGTGAAAACCTTTCAATATGTCTTCCTTTGGCTTGTTAGGGTCTATGGTTGAATCGTTGGTTCTCTCGGGCGAATCCAGCTTGTCGCTTTCCTTCGCGTTTTCGCGCAGCCTGACTTGTGCATCCGGCGGTGGAGTGGGCGTGGCATTGTTTAAACCCGATTCTCCGGCCTGATCGGCGGCTTCGGTTTTCTTGCCTGTCTTGATGTCGGACATTTCATCCTCCTGTTGGCAGCAAAAATCTAATCATAGATACGCTGCGCCGTTTAGTTAATCGGACATAGGCGCAAATTGATGTGGGATTAGAGGAAGTCTTTTGACCGCAGCACATGATTTTTCCCTGTGCAACAATGCTGTATTGCAATCGGCGGCAAGACTTATGCATCAGCACGAATACTGGACTTACTGGCGCGACGGCAGCGCAAGCAGGACGGAGTATGGCTTCTGGGCCGGGGACTCGGCCCCGGCGCTGGGTACGCATTTCCATGACGAAGGGCAACTGACACTGGTGCTCGCCGGTAGCAGGAAGTTTGAGGTGGACAATAAAGTCATCCGGCTTGATGCAGGACAATGCCTGTACATCCCGGCGGGCATGCCGCATTGCAGTTTGCCGCACCTGGCGGTCGGGACCAGATGCCTGAATATCTATTACCAGCCCGGACATGCACGGCAACAGCCGGCAGTGCTGGATATCCGGCAACTGAATGCACAAGATTTTGATGTGCCATTTTTGCTGCAGCAGATGGAAGGGGAACTGGCATCAATACGTGCCGGGATACAGTCAGCCAGTGCGACTATCTCTTTGCAGGAATTTCGCAACAGCCTGGCTTCCATCGCTACCATCGCGGCAGCGAGCGGCTTGAGTCGTGAGGCTTTCAGCCGTAAATTCACGCGCGATATCGGCATGTCACCACATGCGTATCGCCTGGTCGGTCGCCTGAATGCCGCGCGCAGGCAATTGCGCGACGGTATCTCCGTCGCCGACACCGCTACCGATTTCGGCTTTGCCGATCAAAGCCATTTCGGCCGTCATTTCTTCCGTGTCTTTGGTGTCACCCCCGGCGCTTATCGCAATAGCATGCGCCGGTCACAAACGTTCTAGATCAGACTGCATTGAATAGTTAGCCTGTCCTGACTCGGGAAAGGCTGTCATGGATGCACTGATCATTGCACTTCTTTTTATATCCGGCATCGCCGGCGGGATGATCAATGCGCTGGCCGGTGGCGCGACGCTGATTACATTTCCGGTGATGCTGGCGGCCGGACTGACTCCGGTGATTGCGAATGCGTCGAATGCGGTGGCGGTAGCTCCGGGCCATTTGATTGCCGCATTCGCAGATCGGGAAAAACTGCCGACCGCTAATAAGCAACTGATCATCTCGCTACTGCTTTGCGTCGTCGGTGGTGTGTTGGGTGCGCTGCTTTTGCTGACGCTACCTGATCGATTGTTCGTATTGCCGGTACCGGCGCTGATTGCATTTGCCACTTTGCTGTTTGCCTTAGCCCCTGCCATCAGTGCCTGGGCGGAACGGCGCCGCGCCGGTGCGGAGGCGTCAGGGATGCATGGCTATGCGGCGCTGGGTGTTGCTTCCATCTATGGCGGCTTCTTTGGCGCAGGCCTGGGCGTGATCCTCACAGCTGTGCTGTCACTGGCCGAGCCGAATGACATCCGCAAGGTCAAAGTCATGAAGAATCTGTTGGCAACGGCGGTGAGCCTGGCGGCGATCACTATCTTCATCGTGCAAGGGGCAGTGCAGTGGCGCGCGACCTTGATCATGCTGGGTGGTGCATTATTGGGCGGGTATGTCGGTGGCTTGCTGGTGCGTGTGCTGCCTGCGTCTGTCGTGCGCTGGTTTGTGATTGTCGCCGGTATCGTGATGAGCATCGTGTATGCGCGGCGTTACTGGTTTTGAGTTGAGATGGCGCGGGCTTGCGGTTTGACCCTGGTCCGCAGATGGCCTAAACTATCGCCCATGTCTTTCCACCTTCCTTCCATGAGCAGCTTTGCAACAGAACAGTCCTTGATGACCGTTCTGTTTTCGCACGCGCTCAGGTTTATGGGCGCAGAACACGTCCTTCAGCCGGCAGCAGATTCCTAAGCCCGGCGATATTTCCTTTTTCTCATTAGCGCATCATCTATCGCCGGGCTTAAGCCAGGCGCGATAGCGGCTGACCCTTATGCGGGTTGCGCCGCGCTTTGGGATTCACTTATGTCTACATTTATTTGCGGCAAGCATAGCCTTGTCGGGTATCAGCACGTTGGTGTTGTGGTTTTGCCTTTCAGTCATCTTGCCGACAGGCCACGCATCTCTTGCGCCAGCGGGACGGATATATGGACCTGACCAAAAACTTCGTTAAAAACAAACGTCCATGCGCGGATGGTTTCCGCTGGTTCCTGCGCAACCATGCCGATGGCAGTGATTACCAGCCTTTATTGAATGCGCTGGTCGATGCAGGGCGAGTGGAAGATGCCTGCTGGTTGCTGACGCAATTCGGTCCTACCGATGAAGTCTTGCAGGTCGATGCCATCGATGCGGAGGCTATGGTGTTTGCCGGTACGCTGGAAGTACAGGGCAATATCGAAGTCACTACCGTATTACGCGCCGGTCGTTCGATACGTGCCGGTGGTGGCATACGTGCGGGCAAGGCTATCGTCGCCGGTGAAGATATCCAGGCTGGCGGCAGCATACGTTGCGATGGCACGCTGGAAGCAGGCGGCGATATCAAGGTGGCGTGGGGCATAGAGGTCGAGGATGCGATACGCAGCGGTGGCGATGTACGCGCCGAGTGGGAAGTGTTGTGCGGAGCCGGTCTGACACTGGATGGAAATCTCATGGTCGGACAGGACCTGCTTAGCAAAGGTGCACTACGTTGCGGCAAGAGCATACGCGTGAACGGTGCGATCACCGCACATGACAGCGTGTGGGCGGGTAACGGTATCGCCTGCGGTGCCACGATATTGTGCGACAGCCACCTGGAAGCAAACTGGGGCATTAAGGCCGGGCACGCAATAGTTGCCAAGGGTTCGATCAAGGCGGGTGAGAGCTTGCAGGCGCAGGAAGAAATACAGGCGGGGGAAGGTTATGGCGTATACGCCGGCCTGGTGGTCCAGCTGGAGGCCTGGGAAGCGAGTGCGCAAGTGCACGCAAGCAGCAAACCGCAACGTTTGATGAGCGGTTGGTGGGGAGGTGCCTGCCTGGTGTGATCCCGGGTTTGCATTGCTGAATATACGCGAGAGATGACAGATTTCCGGAGGTGAGTTTGAGCAGCTTGTTTGCTTCTTTCCCTTTGCCGCTGTGGCGTCCAGGTGTGCTGGCGCTACGTATCGATGTACAACTGCCGCCGTCTGAAGTGGAAAAAGAACTTGATGGCTTGCACCGTCGTCTCAATCGTCCCGGCGACGCCTTGTACGATTTGCCGACGCTGCAGATCGATTTCCAGGGCCTGAGATTTCGTTATCGCGTCGCCGATGGCGAGCATTACATCTATGTGGAAGATGTGAAACGCGATTGTCTCGCCGGTTACACGATTTTCAACCGCCTGATAGAGCTCAACCGGCGCCAGGATAAACATTTGCGCGCGACGCATTCGAAGTATGCGACGCCATATCAGCGACGCGGGATTGCGACGGCGATTTACCGTTGGTGGCTGGATGCAGGGCATAGCCTGATCAGCGGTGCGCGCCAGTCATCCGGCGCACATGCGCTGTGGCGCTCGCTTGGTAAACATTACGATTTGGTTTATGTCGACCTGCGTGACAAAAAGCTGTGTTGCCTCGGATCGAAAGTCAGCAGCCGGGTGCGGGAAGATTTGCATACCAGGATGATCCTGATCGGTGCACAACAAGACTTGCAGGGCCTGGCAGAGCATACCGGCATGCGCCTGCATGCCGGCTAGTCCTTATGCGTGGACACCGATGTGCAGGTTACGGCCGGCGAACAGGCCGAGTACCGCCATCAGGAAAGCTGCCCCCGCGCATATGAGCAGGGTCGCACTCCAGTTGCCTTGCGCATCATGGATCCTGCCGATCAGCGTCGGTCCGATCGCCGCCAGCGTGTAGCCTATGCATTGCGCCATGCCGGACAGGGCGGCAGCCTGCAGCGTATTGGCTGCACGCAGGCTGACGAAGGACAGGCCGAGGATGAGGGTGGCGCCGGCGCTGAAACCAAACAGGCAAGTCCAGAATACGGCGAAGCCTGGCGCAAGCATGAGTCCGACTATGCTCAAAACGGTGATGATCGATACGCCGAAGGCAATACCGCGCTGGTCCTTGAAGCGACCGACCAGCGGCACGATCAGCAAGCCCGGCGTCGCCGCCGCGAATTGCATCAGGCCGTGCAGATTGCCGGCTTCAGTGGCGGTATAGCCGGCATCTGTCAACATCGCTGGCAGCCAGGTCGTCATGATGTAATAGACGAGGGAATTGAAGCCAAGGAAGAGGCTGACTTGCCACGCCAATGCCGAATGCCAGACCGGAGCGGATGGCGGCGGCGTGCTGATCGCGGCATTGACTTCGGTGTGCTTGCGTAATTGCGGCAGCCAGATGAAGGCACTGATCAAAGGCAGCACCGCCAGAGCCGCCATCGCAAAGCGCCAGCCGTAGTCGGATAATTGCGCCAATGGAATCGCATAGACCGATCCGACCGCGGAAGCCACGCCCATGGTTAATACATAGATGGCGGTGAATTTGGTGATTTGTTGCGGGAAGCTGCGCTTAAGCAATCCGGGCAAAAGCACATTGCCGATCGCAATACCGCCGCCTATGATCGCCGTGCCCACATAAAGCGTTGCTGCCGATCCTGCCGAACGCAGGAGGATGCCGGCAATGATGACCAGCAGTGCGGCGAGCAGTGAGCGTTCGATGCCGAATTTTTTTGCCAGCAGGGAGCCGAATGGCGACACGGCCGCGAACGCCAGCAAGGGCAAGGTGATCAGCAGGCCGGCGGCGCTGGAGCTTAAATCGAGACCGGTACGGATGGAATCGATGAGGGGTGCGACGCTGGTAAACGGCACGCGCAGGTTCATCGCAATCAGCAGGATGCCAAACAACAGCAGCGCCGGGCTGGTAAGCCGGGGCGGGGTGGCGGTGGTAATAGTGGAATACGGTTTCACGACAAGCTCTCGCAAGAAAATCACAGGATTAGCTTAAGCCGCACTGGTTTTTAGGAATTTGTGGATAATGACAACTTATATCTAAAAACAGTCAAATTGCCTTATGGTCACACTGCTGGGTTCGATTGATTACAATGCTGACCGGCTTTTTCAGCCGGCCGTTGCCTTGCGTATCGATACCGAGGGATCGGAAAGCGAGTCGCCTATCCACATGCATCGCAAGGGGCAATTGGTGGTGGCCTTGCATGGTGGCGTGACTTGCGAAGTGCCGGGTGGTTTGTGGATGGTGCCGCCGCAATGCGGGGTCTGGATACCGGGCGGCATGCCGCATAGCAATCGGGCGACGGCCAATGCGCGTCTGTGTTTCCTGTTTGTGGAACCGGGTGCTGCGAGTTTGCCAAGCGAATGCGCGACGCTGGCGCTGACACCGTTGATACGCGAGATGATTTTGCACCTCGCGGATTTACCGCAGCACTATCCACCGGATGGGCATACTGCAAAGCTGGTTGAAGTGTTGCTGAGTGAGCTGGTGATGATGCCGACCGAACAATTGCATTTGCCGGTGTCCGACCATGCGCGCCTGCGCCAGATTGCCAGCGCCCTGACCCAGCATCCGGATGATCGCAGTACGGTTGCGGAGTGGGGCGAGCGCTTTGCCATGAGTGAACGTACTTTGGCGCGGCTGGTGTTGAATGAAACCGGCATGACTTTCGGCCGCTGGCGGCGCCAGTTACACCTGATCATCGCCTTGCAGCGCCTGGCATCCGGTGCGTCGGTGCAAAGGGTATCGGAAGACCTCGGCTATGACTCGGTCAGCGCATTCATTACGATGTTCAAGAAAGCTCTGGGCAAATCACCGGCACGCTATTTCTCTGATAAATGAGTTGCAGCCAAGCGTCGTTTCAGCCGTTAGCACGTGGATTGCGCATAGCAAAGCCGGAATTGAGGGGTAAACACCTGTCTATTCAAAGATGATGTCGCTTTATACATTGCCAGAATAGTGGCGCTGGCTACCGTGTTTTTCGCCGTGGTCAGAGGAGCGCTTTACATACCCTGACAGGAGCACGGACGTGACTAGAATCAATCTGGATAATATTGCGGCTTTACAGAATACTTTCGGCAATCTTAAGAAAGCACCCGGCACGCAATTCGCGGATGTGCTGAACAATACAACGAACCAGACGGTAGCAATCGGGCAAGGCACATTGAGTGTTACTGCCGTGGGGGCCACGTCATCCGCCTCATCCACTTCGGATTTGAATTCCGCCCTCAAAGCCTATGGCATCAATGTGCCACCGGCATTGCGCGTCACCGCAGGTGCGAATGGTTACGAGTTGAGTGGTGATCCACGCAATACCCAGTTCAAGAAAATGCTGGCCGATCATCCATCGCTCGGTAACGGTTTTGGTGCTGCTATAAGTTCTGCCACCATGGGCAGGAAAGCGGCCTTGCAAAGTGCGATGAATACCTTTGGCGGTGATCATCCGACCTCAGCGATGAAGAAATTCCTGAAGGATTTTGAAGAAACACAAGATCCGAAAGCCATCAGTGTTAAATTCGACGGACAGGATATGAAGGTGGAAGAGCTGGGGGATAAAGGTTGGGGCCCGGTGAAAACCGAAGAGTCCTTCATGGCCGCATTGATAGAAGCCTATACCAAGTACATGCTGACGCAAGGCGTCTCACTGGATAACGATAAAGACAAGGACGAGCAGTCCGCAGATAAAAAGACAGAAGAAAAGAGTGTAGCGACCAGCTAAGCCCGCTGTCTGCAATTTGCGTGTGCTGCACGTAAAAACATCACATGCATAAAGATTTACACGAAGCCAACCGGCTGTCCTGGAACGCCGCAACACGCGCGCACAATAGCCACAAGGGTGACCAGGCCCTGTTCTTTCGCAATGGCGGTTCCACGCTGTTCCCGGAAGAGCAGGGTTTGCTGGGTGAGGTGCAGGGTCTCAAGGTTTTGCACCTGCAATGTAATTCCGGTCAAGATAGCTTGAGCATCGCCCGCCTGGGGGCCGACCTTACAGGTGTCGATATTTCCGATGAAGCCATCACTTTTGCCCGCGAGCTGGCGACTGGCTCCGGCATAGCCGCGCATTTCGAGCGCGCAGATGTATTTGATTACCTGGGCAGTGCCGCAGTGCCGGACCGGAGTTTTGATTTGGTCTTCAGTTCCTACGGCACCATTTGCTGGCTCTCTGATTTAACTGCGTGGGCGCAAGGCATTGCACGTGTGCTTAAGCCGGGTGGGCGCTTTGTGTTTGTTGAATTCCATCCGTATGCGATGGTTTTCGATGAGCAGTGGCGCATGCACTACGATTATTTCAATAGCGCTCCGCTTGCGCAGGACGGGGTCAGTGATTATGTCGCCGAATCCGGCGACGGCCTGGCGCTGGGTGTATACCAGGCGGGCGAACAGGATTTTGCCAATCCGCATCCCAGCCACGAATTCACCTGGGGTTTGGGGCAGGTGATTACCGCGCTGAGCCAGAGCGGTTTGGCGATCGCACGCCTGGATGAATACCCTTACGCCAATGGCTGGAAAGGTTTTGACGATATGCAGGATAGCGGTGGACGGCGCATGGTGCCGCCTGCCGGGATGCCGCGTATTCCATTGATGTATTCCATCGTCGCGCACAAGCAGTAGTTGCAAACAGCTTGATGTCAGGGTGACCTCGTACAAGAAAATGATCATTTTCTGTAATGTAGTGTACATTACTGCTTAAATTGACTTCCAATCCAGCTACCCACATGTTCGCCAGCGCCCCTGAATCGTCTCGTGTAGCCGCTACCCTTAAAGGGGAGGCGCGGCGCCAGCGTTTGCTGGAAACGGCGGCGAATGCCTTCCTCGAATTCGGTTATGCCGATGTATCGATGCAAGTTATCGTGCGCAATGCGGGTGGTTCCGCCTCGACGGCTTATCAATTGTTTGGTAATAAGGAAGGATTACTGATCGCGGTGCTGGAGCGCGAGCTGGAACAATTGCGCCAGCAGGCATTCCCCGCGACGGTATTCGAGTTGCCGGTAGCCGAAGCGCTGGAAGTAATTGCGCAACGCATGGTGGCGCATGCGGTGCAACAGCGCTCGGTACGTTTTTATCGCCTGGTCATGGCGGAATGCCATCGCCTGGAAAAAATGCAGGATTATCTGTGCCAGCAAATGGCGCTGCAGATTTATGCGCCGCTGGAACGGTGTTTGCGTATCGCATGTGCACGCGGTGAATTGCAGATCGATGATCCGGAGCAGGCGGCCCGCACGCTGGGCAACCTGATCACCGGCATTTCACAGGAAGCGCGGATAGAAGGTGGTTATACGGACGGTCCGCCGGAGCGGGATCGTGTCTCTTGCAGTTACAGCATACGTATGTTTTTACGGGCATTCAGGTCCAGATGAAAGAAGTCCACGACGTCATTGTGTGTGAAGGCTGCGACGCAGTGTATGCGCGGGTAGCGCTACGCGCGCGCGAAGTCGCGCGCTGTCCATGTTGCGGGACCGAACTCGAGCGTGATACAGGCAGCCAGCAGCAGCGCATCCTGCCGTTGACGGTGGCCAGCCTGATCATGTTCCTGATTGCGAATCTGTTTCCGATTGTGGAAATCGAACTGCGCGGCTTGCGTAGCCAGACTACGCTGACCGGTGCCGTGATGGCATTGGCGGGTGAGGGTATGTCATTGGTGGCGATGCTGGTGCTGGCGACGACTTTGTTGTTTCCCTTGCTGCAGTTGCTGATCCTGTTATGGCTGCTGCTGCCTTTGCAACAGCAGCATCGCGCCACCGGCTTTGCGTGGCTGGTGCGCATCATGCAGTCACTGCGACCATGGGGCATGATCGAAGTCTTCCTGCTCGGCGTATTGGTCGCGATCATCAAGTTATCCAGCATGGCGACGGTATTGCCGGGGCCTGCGTTGTGGGCCTTCATGGCACTGACGGTATTGCTGACAGTGGTGGTGTCCTTCGATCCGCGCGGCTTTTGGAATATGGTCGAAGGCATCGAGGATGAGCGAAAAGACGAGGGCATCGTGGGAGAAACACGATGAGTATGCAAACACTGGATCTGGTTTTGCCGGGCGATGCCGCTGACAGCAGTGAACAGGCGTGCGACCAGTCGCGTCGCGCCATCAATATGGACCTGATTGCCTGCCACCATTGCGATACGGTATGGGAAGAGGCGGAAGAAGGTGCTGCCTGCGGACGCTGCGGTGCCAAACTGCGCACGCGCAAGGCCGATAGCCTGAACCGTACCTGGGCTTTGCTGATTGCCGCCTGCATGATGTACCTGCCGGCCAATCTGCTGCCGGTAATGATTACCAAAACTTTATTCGGCTCGCAAAACGACACGATTTTGAGTGGCGTAATTTATTTCTGGGTCAGCGGTGCCTACGGATTGGCGGCGATTATTTTTGTCGCCAGCTTCCTGGTGCCGCTGTTCAAGCTGGCGGCTTTGTTCATATTGGTACTGATGGCACAGCGCCGCAGTAACTGGCGACGAGGCGAGCGCGCCAAGCTTTACCACGTGATCGAATTGATCGGCCGCTGGTCCATGCTGGATGTATTTGTCGTTGCGCTGCTGGCCGGCCTGGTACGTATCCAGGGCTTTGCGGAAATTACCGCAGGCCTGGGGATCGCCGCATTTGGTTCGGTAGTGGTGCTGACCATGCTGGCTTCGTTGAGCTTTGATCCGAAGCTGACCTGGGATGGCGACGACGAGACACAAGAACATTTGAATGAAGCCGGATCGACCCTGAAAGCAGATCATGACAAACACTGAAGAACGAAAACCGCTACCGTCGCCGCGGGTTGCACGCCGTCGCGACTGGATGCCTTCGCTGGTCTGGTTTATCCCGATCATCGCGGCGCTGGTCGGCATCACGCTGGTTGCGCATATCCTGATGCAACGCGGACCGGAAATCGTGCTGACCTTCAAGACAGCTGAGGGGCTGGAGGCGGGCAAGACCGCAGTGAAGTACAAGGATGTGCAGATCGGTATCGTCGATGGTTTGCGTTTATCGCGTGACCGCTCGCATGTTCGTGTGTCGGTGCAGTTGAATAAGGATGCCGAAGCTTTTACCGCAAAAGATACGCGTTATTGGGTCGTGCGTCCGCGCCTCGATACTTCCGGTATTTCCGGTCTCGGTACTTTGTTGTCGGGTGCTTACATCGGGGTGGATGCGGGAACGGACGAGGCGACCGCGGAAGAGTTTGCCGGCCTTGAAGTGCCGCCTATCGTCACCCGGGATGCGTCGGGCCGGCAATTCCTGTTGCGTGCAAACGATATCGGCTCGCTCGATGTCGGTTCGCCAGTCTATTACCGTCGCGTGAAGGTCGGGCAAGTGGCGGCCTATGAATTGGACAAGGACGGCAAGGGCGTGACCTTGCGCGTGTTCGTCAATGCGCCTTACGAAAAATTTGTCGAAGCGAATACGCGTTTCTGGCATGCCAGCGGCCTAGATATGCAGGTGAATGCGAGTGGACTGACACTGCGTACCCAATCGTTGGCAACCATCCTGCTCGGCGGTATCGCCTTCGGTACGCCTGACCTTGGTACACCATCAGCCTCACCGGCAGCGCTCGAGAATACCGCTTTCGCATTGGCGGAGGATGAAGCTGCAGCGATGAAGCAAAAGGACGGTTCTTCAGAAACCATGCTGCTGTTCTTCAACCAATCCTTGCGCGGTTTGTCACCTGGAGCCCCGGTTGACTTCCGCGGCGTAGTGATCGGTGAAGTGAAATCGATAGGCGTGGAGTTCGACCGCGATGAGCGCGAATTCCGCATGCCGGTCCTGATACAAATTTATCCGGACCGCCTGCGTCGCCAGTCTACGGATGAAAGCAAGGAATCCAGGTATACGCAAAAGCAGCGCCTGCAATTCCTGATCAACAAGGGTTTGCGTGCGCAACTGCGTCCGGGCAACTTGCTGACCGGGCAAGTTTATGTAGCGCTGGATTTCTTCCCGAAACTGCCGCCGGTCAAAGTAGAGCTGAACAAGCAACCGTTTGAATTGCCAACCGTGCCGAACAGCCTCGATGAGTTGCAGGCACAAATCAAGGACATCGCCACCAAGCTCAACAAGGTGCCGTTTGACGAGATAGGCAAGGATTTGCGTACCGCACTGGCGACGCTGAACAAGACATTGATCAGCGCGGAAGAATTGACGCGTACCCTGAACAATGATGTCTCGCCGGAAATCACCGCAGCGATGAAGGATGCACGCAAGACCATCAATAGCGCCGAACAAACCTTGTCGCAAGACTCACCGTTGCAACAGGACATGCGCGAGGCTATGCGTGAGATCACACGTGCGGCCGGCTCGGTAAGAGTATTGACCGATTATCTGGAACGTCATCCTGAATCCTTGTTGCGCGGTAAACCGGAGGAAAAGAAATGAAGCAATTGCCGAATAGTGTCAAAACAACCGGCGCGCTGCGTTCACGTCTATTGACAGGTGCATGTGTGCTGGCCTCGGCAGTCTTGCTGACGGCATGTGCGAATACATCGAATGCACGTTACTACACGTTGACGGGGCCGACCGCGAGTACGCTTACGCCGGCGGCATCGGCTACGCCGATCTTCATTGAGCTGGCGCCGGTTGCCGTACCGGAACGTCTGGCGCGGCCGCAGATGGTGTTGAGCAAGCCGGCCGGGCAGAGTGCCGAGCTGGAATTGCTCGAACAGTATCGCTGGACTTCATCATTTGAAAATGAAATGCGCGACGCCTTGTCGGCCGGGATTACGAATCGGCTTGGTGCAGTGGACGTCAGCAAGAGCGGGCGTTCGCAAGGACAAGCGGTGTGGCGGATAGCGGTGCAGCTGCGCCAGTTCGATGCGATAGAAAATACACGGGTTGATGCCGCTTTCAGCTGGACTGCGCGACGTAGCGATACCGGTGGCAATGCGGTTTGCCAGTGGTCAGGTAGTGAAACAGTCGGCAGCGGTATGGATGCATTGGCACAGGGTGCGCAACGCATTACGGATCGCGCGGCGCAAATGATCGCGCAACATCTGGCGACGCTGGCTACCTATCCTTCCGCCCCCTGTCCGCGTTGATTTAATCCGGCAGCGGTAGCGCTGCCAGCATATCAATGTGCTCAATCAGGAAATCGATGAAGGCACGGGCGCGTGTGCTTTGATTACGCCGGTTCGGGTAATAGACGAACAGGTCGGCTGACGGCAAGACATAATCCGGCAACACGATTTTCAGGCGTCCGCTTTTTACATACTTGGCGAGGTCCCATTCCGAACGGATCAGGATGCCATGCGCGTCCAGGGCCCAGCCGAGCACGATGTCGCCATCATTGCTCGACAATGCACTCTCCACTTTGATGACTTCATTCCGACCGTCGCGCGTGAAGCGCCAGGTCGCAGCAGCTTCATCGTTTTGCCTATGCGTGATGCAGCGATGCCGGCTGAGGTCGGCCAGTGTCTGCGGTGTGCCGTGGCGTTCCAGGTAAATGGGCGACGCGCATAGGAAGCGGCGGTTGGACATCAGCTTGCGCGCATTCAGACGCGCATCCGGCAAGGTGCCAAAGCGTATCGCCAGGTCAAAGCCGTTTTCGACCAAATCTATCGGTTTGTCGCTGACTTCAAACTGTACTTCGACCTGCGGATAGCGCCGCACGAATTCGGAGACCAGCGGTGCGATCGCGGTGCGGCCAAAACCCAGCGTCGCATTCACGCGCAACAAGCCACGCGGTGCACCGCCGCCGGATGAGACTGCGTCTTCCATCTCTTTGACTTCAGCCAGTATCTTGATCGCATAGCCGAGGTAGATTTCGCCTTCGCTGGTGAGGCTGATGCTGCGCGTGGTGCGATTGACCAACCTGACGCCGAGCCGGGATTCCAGTTGCGCCAGGCGTTTGGTGGCGGCCGGTGGCGTGATATCGAGTGCGCGTGCAGCGGCTGACAGATTGCCGAAGCGGGCAACCAGGGTAAAGAATTCGAGTTCGGATGTGATGTCAGTTTTCACTATAAGTAAATAATTATATGAATTTAAGTGAATTATAAAGCGCTCGTCTGCGAATAAGCTAGCGCTCCATAGATGCTCGTATCCAGCCCGGCATACAGCGATATTTTGAGGAGCCGCCATGAAGATAGTTGAAATACGCGAAAAGACCCTGCCGATCAGCTCGCCCATCCGTAATGCCTATATCGACTTCAGCAAGATGACGCTGAGCCTGGTGGCGGTGGTGACAGATGTCATACGCGACGGCAAGCCGGTGATTGGCTACGGCTTCAACTCGAATGGTCGCTATGGGCAGGGCATGTTGATGCGCGAACGCTTCATCCCGCGCCTGATGGAAGCCGATCCGGCATCGCTGATCAATGACGCCGGTGATAATCTCGACCCGCACAAGATCTGGAACACCATGTTCACCAATGAAAAACCGGGCGGCCATGGCGAACGTTCGGTCGCGATCGGCACCATTGATATGGCGGTGTGGGATGCGGTCGCCAAGATTGAAGGCAAGCCGCTGTTCCAGTTGCTGGCGGATCGTTATGGCAATGGCCAGGCGGACCGCAAGATCTTCGTCTACGCGGCCGGCGGCTACTACTACCCGGGACAGGA
Organism: Herminiimonas glaciei; assembly: GCF_042664955.1. Classification (NCBI taxonomy): domain Bacteria; kingdom Pseudomonadati; phylum Pseudomonadota; class Betaproteobacteria; order Burkholderiales; family Oxalobacteraceae; genus Herminiimonas; species Herminiimonas glaciei. The sequence goes on along the minus strand of NZ_JBHTBU010000001.1, from coordinate 1,966,427 downwards.
CCACGGCAAGCTCAAGGATGAGATGCGCAGCTATATCGACCGTGGTTATACCGTGGTGAAGAAAAAAATCGGTGGTGCATCGCTGGATGAAGACCTGCGTCGTATCGATTCCATCCTGAGCGTACTGGGTGACGGACAAAAGCTGGCAGTGGATGCGAATGGTCGCTTCGACCTCGATACCGCTATCCAGTATGCGAAAGCACTGTCGCAATACGATTTGTTTTGGTACGAAGAGGCGGGTGATCCGCTCGACTTTGAATTACAGGCAACGCTGCGCAGTTACTATGACAAGCCGATGGCAACAGGTGAAAACCTGTTCTCGATGCAGGATGCGCGCAACCTGATCCGTTACGGCGGCATGCGTCCGGATCGCGACTGGCTGCAGTTCGACTGTGCGCTCAGCTATGGTTTGGTCGAATACCTGCGTACGCTGGACATGCTGCATGAACATGGCTGGTCGCGCAAACGCTGCATTCCGCACGGTGGTCATCAAATGTCATTGAATATTGCGGCCGGCCTCGGTTTGGGCGGTAATGAATCGTATCCGGACTTGTTCCAGCCATACGGTGGTTTCCCGGATGGCGTAAAGGTGCAGAACGGTTACATCACTTTGCCGGATTTGCCGGGTATCGGTTTTGAGGGCAAGGCGGACCTGTATAGCGAGATGCAGAAGCTGACAGCTTAAGCATCGGGAGGCTGGTTGGTGCCTGCGCCATCGGAGTATGATGGCGCATCGCAACCTTCCTCGCGGAGCTGGAAATCAAGCCCGACTTTCAAGATCTGCTGGCATTACTACAAGCCCATGGCCTGCTCTGGGCCCTGACGCTGATCGTCATGCTGGAAGAAGACGCGGCCATGCTGGCCTTTGTTTTCAGTTAGTAGGGGATAGCCGGCCATGTGCATGGCCGGTTTGGAATGCAGGTTTCAGCGTGATTTAATGCAGCTTGCTGCGTGCGACCTTGAGTTCCTGGAATTGCTTCACGGTTTCCAGTACTTGCGCCAATTCATCCTCGGCATCCGACTGGATCAGCTCTATCTCATCGAAATCCAGCGTATCGTCGATGACGACCATCTCGACCCGGAAAATATGCGGGTACTTGTCGGTAATACCCTGCAGCAGGCCATCGAGTTTTTTCTTCGGCCACACTTCACGTATCCGTGCAGCGAGAAAGAGCCTGACGATAGTCAGGCCGTTATCTTCGCTTAACTCCTGGATGGCGAGTGCTTCGCGTTGTAGCCATTCCGGGAACTGATCTGCCGTGACGAAATGCGGTACGGTCAAAACGGAGACATGAAAGTGTACGTTCAGCTTATCCATGATTTCCCCCTTGTCACATTACATCGGCGAGCCTGTGGCACGAGCGGCTAGTGCTTCCAGTTTATACGCGTGCAACAACTTTGTGGAGGGGATTTGCAGCTGTTATTTTTTTAATACAGCAGCCAGTTTATCCATCACCAGTGTGACGTCTTCTTCGGTCGCCAGGCCGATGCGCGGCCAGTTCTGCAATTTATTGACTTCGGTCGGACGGCCGGTCAACTGACGCAGTTCTTCCAGGAAGCTGTTCAGGTTTGCCGGTGAAATCCCGTATGACGATGAAATCGGCTGCACATTGAAAGCGATTTCGGCGAGGTTGCCCGGCGCCAGTTCGGTGTGATAAATCGTGATGGTGCCGTTGCGCAGGAAGCGCGCGCCATTTTGCCCGCCGAGCGGGCGCGGCATGCCGAACTGGGTTTTCAATGCGGCGAGAGCCTTGTTATATACGGCGTTTTCCATCTTTTATTCCAATAATGAGTTTGTTGCGGAGATGCCTACATTGTATGCCTCGTGCCGGAACGGGTCGGTTTTTTCTGTTGCCCGGGCTTGTGGGGCGGGCGCGACAGTTGCGGAGTGAGGCCGGGGTTCGCAATACCAGCTTTCCCGCTCTGGGAAGCAATATTTCCAATGAAATTAATGCTTTAGGGCAAATGCAAACATTTCAAAATTCTGCTGACAACAGATATATCAGTTGCCGGCTTTCATGTACCGTTGCATCATTCCTGATTTTTTCACCGCTTTTAATGTTGCAAAAGCGGAGAGGCACAACGAGGAAGGGCAGTTTCTGAATATTTGGGTGGACGGACGTATGAGTGATTTGCAAAAAATACAAATTCTCCTGGCGGAAGATACGCAGAGCGATGCGGAAGCGACCTTGCTCGCATTGAAAGAAGTAGGTTTGGCCGCGAATGTGGTTTGGGTCAAGGATGGACAGGAAGTACTGGACTATGTCTTTTGCACCGGACCGTTTAGTGCCCGCACGGGCGATGTGCCGACCCTGATCATGCTTGATTTGAAAATGCCCAAGGTCAACGGCCTGGATGTGTTGAAGATATTGAAGACCACCGAAAAGACGAAGTTCATTCCCATCATCATGCTGACTTCCAGCGCGGAAGAACCGGATATCACGTATTGCTACGAATACGGTGTGAATAACTATATAGTCAAACCGGTGCTGCCGGTGAAGTTCGCGGAAGAAGTTTCGCGTGCGGGCTTTTACTGGAATCTCCTGAACAGAAGCCCGGCCATGGCATAAGGTCGGTACCTGCCGACCGTGTCACTCCTTTCGTATTCCGGCATTTTTAATCCATCAACTTGACGTAGCCTGCGATTGCAGGGACATTAAGTGATGGATTTTCATTTCACTCAATTAGAAATTAAACGAAGCCTGTTGCGCTACGTTTCCCTGGGCCTGACGGCGCTTTTCTTATCTGCCTGCGCGAGCTCGACCGCTGAGCGTTATCAACTGATAGCGCAGGAGGGCAAGGCAGCGGGGTTTGCACCTGTGAGTTTTGGCAATGCGCCGCCGCTGACCGGTTTGCTGCGTATGTCGGCACAGCAGCAGCAAACACCTGCGTATCTATGGGTAGTGATAGAAGGCGATGGACGCGCATGGCTGAATATGCGTGAACCCTCAATGGACCCGACACCGGTGGATGCGGTCGGCTGGCGGCTCGCAAAAGATATCTCGCAAAAGACGGTGCTCTACCTGGCACGTCCTTGCCAATATGTATCCAGCGAGGATTTGGATGCCTGTTCGGTGTCTGACTGGACCGATGGCCGTTTTTCCGGGAAATGGGTACAGCGCCTGGATGCCGCAGTCGACCAGGCCAAGCGCATGACGCAGGCGCGGCAGATCGTGCTGGCCGGTTATTCGGGGGGCGGGGTAATGGCTGCCTTGCTGGCGGCGCGTCGTGATGATGTTGCCTTGTTGCTGACGGTGGCGTCGCCGCTCGATCATGCAGCATGGACCTCGTATCACAAGGTCACGCCTTTACATGCATCTTTGAGTGTGGTCGCCGTACAGCAGAAATTGTCGCGTGTGCGGCAACTGCATGTGGTGGGAGCCGACGACAAGATAGTGCCGCCGTTCCTGTTGCAGGATTTTTTGCGTGGCTATCCGGCGGATGCCCCGGCAGAGCTTGTGACCCTGCCGGGTATTGATCACCGGATGCGCATGCCTCTCGATTTAAGCCGGATCAGAAGTTCCAGAGCGCTTTTGCCGTCAATTGATGGCCGAGATACTTATCCCTGATTTCCATATCGTAGCCAACTGCAATCGTGGTGCCGCTTGCAGTGACTTTGCGATAGCCGAGGCCCAGTTGCAGTGCTTCGCGTCCTGGCTGTACACCGTCGATCTTGAAGGCCGGGCCGCCGCTGACGAAGGTCGCTTCGATCGCCGGAGTATCGGCAAATTCATGCAGGTAACGGGCACGCAGCGTGGCGCTGGAAGACGCGCTCAGCTTGTTGCTGAATTCCACACCCAAGACGCTTTGTACTGAATTGGCGCTGGTGCTGGCAACGGTTTGTGCCGATGCGCCACCGGTTTCCGTATAGCTGCCGTTGTCGAGACGGCTGACACGTGCACCCAGCAACCAGCGACCACTCCATGTAGCATCCAGAACGAAAGGCAGGCCGTATTCAAAGCGTGCACCGATCTGGTTGCCGTTGAATTTGCCGCGCAGGGTTTCGTTAAAGCCGGGAATGCTGACCAGGCGCTGCGTGGTGTAACGGTTGGCAGAAATCGCCAGGCTGGCATCCAAAGTGTAGTTGCTTTCGGTGCGGCTGAAGTAGCCACCGATATGCAGCGATTTGACATCATTGCTATCACCGACACCGGCATCACGACCATCACTACCGGCCTGGGTGTAGCCACCGGAGATGCCGACCATATCGCTCTTGTTCAAATCGCTTTCATAACCGACTGCCAGGCCTTGTGCATCGAGGTCAAAGCCGTTCGCACCTTTGCGTGCTTTTTGCGTTGCGATGGAAGCCAGGCCTTGTACCCAGAAGCGGTTGCCGGAAGCATCGCCACCGGCCAGGCCGGTCTTGTTCATTGCGACCTGTTCACCACCACGCGCTGCATCCATGCGGTTGTCGAAGGCGGAGAATACGCTGCCTTGTGCTGCAGTAGCGGTGGATTGTGCCGCTGCATTGGTTTCCGGTGCCAGTTGTGAAGCGGCGTCAGACAGGGCGCGTGCGTTTGGCAAGGATTGCAGGCTGTTCAGGAGCTTGAGGCCCTGTTCCGAATTGGAGAAACCACTCGAAGCCAGTTGGTTCAGCGAATTAGCCAGGCCACCGAGGTTTGGTGACACCGCATTGGCCACGCCATTCTGGCGGTGTGCGACAAGTTGCAGGTCATTGCCGCTGCCTTGCAGGCTATAGGTATAGAAAGCGCCGCTGCCATTGTTGATTTGCAGGTTGCCGGTCGTAGCGTTCAATGTACCGGCCGAAACCAGCGTGTAGTTCGAGCCGTCAGCTACCGTGCCTGTGATCAAAGGACGTATCGTTGCGCCATTAGCGAAGGTCGCATTACCTGTTACGGTGATCTTGTCGCTGATATTGTTGGCACCGATGCGTGCTTCCAGTACACCGCTGGCACCTTGAGTATAGTCACCGGCGACAGTCATGTTGCGGAAGGTGTCGCCGCTGGCTGCCTGCAAAGTACCGTTGACGGTCAGGTTGCCGCTGGCAGTGACATTACCATTAATGCGCAGATTGCCGCCGGCATCGACCTGGATATTGTTGGCATCTGTCAGCGCGTAGTTGAAGGTGGTATTACCGCCCAGAACCGTGATGTTCTGGAAGTTGCTCAGTTGTCCGGCGTTGAATGTTTGTGTGCCATTGGTTTCCAGCAGGTTGACGCCGGCACCGCCGTCGATTGTGCCGACCACCACACCACCGAGCAGGCGCAAGGTGTCATTGCCAGTACCCATATCAATCGCCAGGCCATTCTTGCCTTCGATGCGGCCATAGTTGACCAGCACGTCATCGCCCGCACCCATTTGTACGGCGGCACCGGCTACGGTGCTATTGTTTTCGCCAAGACGTGTGGCGTCTGCACCGCCGGTGATGACACCAGTTGCGTAGTTGATCAGCGTATCGTTAAAAGTGCCGACCAGGCCGACCGCGACTTTTTTGTCACCGATGATGGTGCCTTCGTTGGCGATACTGATGGCTGCGGCTGCTGCGGTGGCTGTACCGCGACCACTGGCGACTGCAGTGCCGTCGGAACCGTCGTCAATCAGGATACCTTTGGATTGGCCGTAGATGGTTGCACCCGCATGATTGATGATGGTGCCGCCACCTGCAGCAATGCCGTCTGCACCGTTAGGTGCACCGCCGGAATCAACGCCACCAGCGCCCAGCCCCTGGATACGGCCATAGTTTTCTATGTATGCAACACCGTCGATATCAACACCGTCGCCATCGCCGTTGCTGGTGGTGCTGATGCCGCCGGTTCCCGGCTGCTGGAATACGTTGCCGGCACCGGCATATTGACCACTGATCGTGCCGTAATTGATCACGGTTCCTGTGCCGTCGCTACCGACACCGGAACCGTTGCGGCCGATAATTTGACCGCCGCGTTGGTTCGTTACCGTCACGTCGTTATCCGCGGTAATGCCATGGCGTGGGCCGCTGATTGTTCCGTAGTTTTCAATCACGACGCCAGTGTTACCGCCGATATCGATTGCGTCGCTGGCGCTGATCCCGCTGGCGCAGGCTGCGCCCAGATAGTCAGGGCATTTGGTATTGACTATGCCATTACTGATGATCGTGCCGTAGTTCCTGATGGTGGTGTTGGCGCCGGCGCGTATCGCGTCATCGGCATCCGCACGTATCGTTGCGCTGGTATTCGTCAGTGAACCATTGGTAATCAGACTGCCGCTTGATGACGTAATGCCGCGTGAATCAATCGCCTGCCCACCGGCTGCGCTGCCCGTGCTCTTTTGCCAGATGGTGCCCTGGTTATTGATCTCGACGACGATGTTGGCTTTGTTGGTGCGGATAACATCATTGGCGGCAGCGGATATGGTTGCGCCAGCCTCATTTTTCAGAACGAATTTGACCCCGTTGCCGGTTACATCTATGGTGCGCTCGGTGCCGGTTTGTTCGATAGTGCCAGCGTTATTCAGCGTTGCTATGCCGCTGGTGCCTGTCACCGTTACGCCGATGTTCGCACCGCCCAGGCTCAGGCTTGAGCCACTATTGACGGCTCCGGTGTCACCGGCAGTCAGGGTCTTGGCCGTTGTGCCGGAATCGGTTGGAATGGAGAAGGATGCCGCCCACAAAGGGGAGCACAAGGCTGCCTGCAAAGCGATGACGAGGGGAAGCGGGCGCAAGGGATGGCTGAAACGCATTCTTATGTCTCCGAATAAATTGCCGGATTATGCGTAGGCCAAATGACAAGCCGATTACAGTTTTGTTACGGTTTGATGAATGAACAACAAAAATCGGAGGCCCTTCGGGAGCGCCAAAGCGTGCTTTGTATACGCTTGTAAAGTTTGTCTTTAATCGCTTTGGTTATAAGCAAATGACAATTCCGTCATTATCAGAACTCGGCGGACGCGGTATCCTGACGGACAATGTTGCCGAGTTATAAGGCATTCGTTATAATGAGAACGATTCTCAAGTAGTTTGTTCTGACCAATATCCATCATGCAGCGCATCCAGGCCGGCTTGCTGATGTCTGCGATAGTTCAGTCCCGACTGGTAAAATACGCGCTCCTTTTTCCGGGGAAACCCGGGAGCGCCTGTCGGCACGCGTCGCAACCGGTTTGCCCGCCTGCCCCTGCTTGCTTGTACAAGACAATTTGATATTTAGGATGTATTGATTTTATGGCTGCTTTTGACACTGTTCGTGTTCTCTCTGTACACCACTGGAACGACACGCTGTTTTCCTTCACTACCACTCGCGAACCAAGCTTCCGTTTTGAAAGCGGCCATTTCGTCATGATCGGTTTGCCGATTGATGGCAAGAATGTATTGCGTGCTTATAGTATTGCCAGCCCGGCGTGGGAAGAGCATCTGGAATTCCTGTCGATCAAGGTACAGGACGGCGCACTGACCAAACACCTGCAAAACCTGAAAGTCGGCGATGAGATGCTGGTTGGTCGCAAGCCGACCGGTACGCTGGTTATCTCCGACTTGTTGCCGGCCAAACGCTTGTTCCTGTTCGGCAGCGGTACCGGCCTGGCACCATTCATGAGCATCATCCGTGATCCGGATACCTATGAGCGTTTCGACCAGGTAGTCCTGGTGCACGGTGTGCGCCTGGTGAGTGAACTGGCTTACCGCGATTACGTGGCAAATGAATTGCTGCAAATCGAAGGCCTGGGTGAAGAGATTGCAGCCAAGCTCCTGTATTACCCAACCGTGACACGTGAACCCTTCGTCAATGAAGGTCGTATCACGACTGCAATTTCGACCGGCAAAATGTGCGAAGACCTGGGCATTGATCCGATGACGCCATTGACCGACCGCGCGATGATTTGCGGTAGCCCGGACATGTTGAAAGACACCGCCGGTGAACTCGACAAGCTCGGCTTTGAAGTATCGCCGGGTATCGGCCAGCCGGGTGATTATGTGATCGAACGCGCTTTCGTCGATCGCGGTTAAGCAGGACAGGATCCGGGCTTGGCCTTGCCGAGCTGCTGGAATCAAAAAATGGCGTTGAATGTCGGTACGAACATTCAACGCCATTTTTTTATGGTCTGATCTTCTTCACAATTCTTTACCTTGCAGGGCCGGGGTTTGTCTTGATAATACGCGGCAGACTCGTTATCTTTAGCTACCGTTAATCCGATGCTGTCATAGCTGCATTGACGACACCGCCAGCCACGCCATCATGTTTTGGAATAGCCAGCCAGTCCGGTCAGGGCTTATTCACTGCTGGTTCACTTTCTTGCGCTGGAGTCATCCACGCAAAGGTAATCCCGCTGTCACGCCCACGTCTTAAGATGGCGGCAGCCGCTCCGGATGTGTTTCCACGTTGTAGCAGGAGCTATCAACGTATTTTGATTCAAACCATTTAATCGTTCACTTTTCGAATGCCTTTGCCCATGAAGTCCATTTCCTTTTTCGCCGGCCTGCGCCAACGTCTCTTCAGCCGTCGTGCGCTGATCGCCCTGTTGATTGTGCTGGTGGCTGCTACCAGCTATTGGGCCTGGAAGAAGTTCTATGGCAAAAAAGATCCGCGTGAAATGTATCAGGTCGCTGAAGTGCAACGCGGCGATATCCAGGATTTGGTGACGGCGACCGGTACCGTGCAGCCGCTGGAATATGTGGATGTCGGTGCACAGGTATCCGGACAATTGAAAAAGTTGTATATCGAAGTTGGTTCGGTCGTGAAAGAGGGCGACTTGCTGGCCGAGATCGACCCCACGGTTTTCCTGGCGCAAGTGGATGCGCGTCGTGCCGGTTTGCGCAATCAATTGGCGACGATGAAAGATCGCGAATCGCAACTGGCACTGGCGACCCTGCAATACAACAGGCAGAAAAACCTGATGGCAGCCGATGCCACCACTGCTGATTCCATGCAAACCGCAGAAGCGGCATTGCGTTCGGCCAAGGCGCAAATCGATGCCTTGCAGGCACAGATCGAACAAACACAATCAACCTTGCGTGCCGACGAAGCCAATCTTAACTACGCAAAGATTTACGCACCTATGGATGGCACGGTGGTGTCATTGACGGCACGCCAGGGCCAGACCCTGAATGCGAACCAGACTGCGCCGACCATTCTGCGCATCGCCGATCTGTCGACGATGACAGTACAGACCCAGGTGTCGGAGGCTGAAGTCGGCAAACTGCGCAAGGGCATGGAAGTCTATTTCACCACACTGGGTAGCCAGGGGCGGCGCTGGTATGGCGCTTTACGCAAGGTTGAACCTACGCCTACCGTGACCAATAACGTGGTCTTGTACAACGCCTTGTTTGACGTACCGAATAAAAACCAGGCTTTGTTGCCGAGCATGACGACGCAAGTTTTCTTTATCGCGGCAACCGCGAAAGATGCCTTGCTGGTACCGACTGCCGCAGTGACGACCAGCCGTGGTACTGGTGGCCGTCGTGATCGTGGCGATGGCAATGAACGCAAAGCAGTCGAACAAAAAGACAGTGCAGCCGGCGACAAGAAAGCGGCAGACAAGAAAGCAGAGAAGCCGGAAGCGCCGGCTGTAGCCAAACCGGCGGCACCTGCTGCTGCGGCACATACGGACAAAGCCAAAGCTGCAGCGAATCCGTTTGCAAATATGACGCCGGAAGAACGTCGTGCTGCCCTGGAAAAAATGTCGCCGGGTGAGCGTGAAGCCATGCGCGACCGTCGTCGTGCCTTGCGCGAAGCCGAGAAACTGGCAGAAACGCCGGCGACGGATACCGCGGTCGCTGCTGTTGCAGCAAAAAAAGAAGAAGTTAAATCTGCCAAAGGTGAAAAAGCCGAGGCCGCTAATGCCGCAGCCAAAGGTAATCCGCCGGCGGAAGCATCCAGCAGCGGTTTCGCCGAGCAAAGTACGACCCGTACGGCCCGCACCGGCACCGTGAAAGTGATAGCTAAGGACGGCAATATCGAACAGCGCAAAGTCGAGCTGGGTGTGACCAATCGGGTACAGATGCAAGTCCTGAGTGGCCTGGAAGAGGGCGACACCGTCATCCTCGGCATCAAACTGCCGCCATCGACCAAGCGTCCGGCTTCGCCTGCTAACCAGCAAGGCGGTATGCCACCAGGCATGGGTGGGCCATCGGGTCGGGGTCGTTAATGGAAGAACGGAAGCCGGATGAGCAGATGGATATGGACATTGTGAGTAATATCACGCGTCCACATGACGAAACGCCGCTGATAGAGTTGCGCGGTGTCACCAAGACTTACCGTAATGGCGGGCTGGAAGTCGAGGTATTGCACGGCATAGACCTGAAGATTTATGAAGGTGAATTCGTCGCCATCATGGGGGCATCAGGTTCAGGTAAATCGACGCTGATGAACATCCTCGGCTGTTTGGACCGACCGACCACTGGTAGTTACTACTTCATGGGGCGTGACGTTTCCGGCTTTGAGCGTGACGAGCTGGCGATGTTACGCCGCGATGATTTCGGTTTCGTGTTCCAGAGCTATAACCTGATTGCTTCAGCCAGCGCGGCAGAGAACGTCGAAGTACCTGCGATGTATTCCGGTTTGCCGCCAGCTGAACGGCATGCACGGGCACTGGCCTTGCTGACAGAACTGGGGCTGGAAGAGCGCTCGCATCACAGGCCGAATCAATTGTCCGGCGGGCAGCAGCAACGGGTGTCCATCTCACGTGCATTGATGAATGGTGGCCGCATCATCCTGGCCGATGAACCGACCGGTGCGCTGGATAGTAAAAGCGGACAGGACGTGATGAAGTTGCTGGCTGACTTGTCGGCCCGCGGTCATACCGTTTTGCTGATTACACACGCGAAGGAAGTCGCCGACCACGCGCAACGCCTGATTGAGATCAAGGATGGCCACATCCTGTCCGATCCGGGGCCTGCACGAAAAATGCCGACACAGGCGGAATTCGTACGACCGCTGGTAACAGGTGTCGGCTCACGTCTGGGCGATATGCTGGAAGCGGCCAAGATGGCGCTGCGTTCCCTGCGTGCGAATTTCTTCCGTTCAGTATTGACGCTACTCGGCATCGTGATTGGCGTCGCTTCGGTGATTGCCATGCTGGCGATCGGGGACGGTGCCAAGGCCGAAGTGGTGGAGCGCATCAGTGCGATGGGTTCCAACCTCTTGCTGGTGCGTCCGGGTGTACCGAATCAACGTGGCTTCAATAGCACGGCAACGCTGGTGGTTGAAGACGTACGTGCGATCGACGAATTGCCGAATGTGCTGGCAGCGGTACCTGAACAGAGCAGCAGCGTGACTTTGCGCTTTGGTACTTCGGATACTTCGACCAGTGTGACCGGTACCTCGGCCAAGTTCCCTTTGGCGCGGCAGTGGCCAGTCGCGCAAGGTACTTTCTTTAGTGAGGAAGACGAATCGAATTATGCCGCGGTTGCGGTGCTGGGCAAAACCGTGGCAACGGCCTTGTTTGCGGATGAAAATCCGATCGGTGAATTTGTCCTGGTCAATAACCTGTTGTTCCAGGTGGTTGGTGTAATGTCGGAACGCGGTGCGTCACCTATGGGTTCGGATCAGGATGATGTGGTGTTCGTGCCTTACTCGACCAGCAGCTTGCGTTTGTCCGGCCAGCGCTATCTGCGCAACGTGACGGTGGCGGTGGAGAATGTCGAGCACATAGATGATACGCAGGAAGAAGTCGACAAGCTGCTGCTGGAACGCCACGGCACCGTCGATTACCAGATCCGCAATATGGCTTCCATCATGGAGGCGATGGAACAGACACAAAATACGCTGACCATCCTGCTCGGTTCGATTGCGGCGATCTCGCTGCTGGTCGGCGGTATCGGCGTGATGAATATCATGCTGGTATCGGTGACCGAACGCACGCGGGAAATCGGTATCCGCATGGCGACCGGTGCGCGTGAGGCCAACATCATGCAGCAGTTCCTGATCGAAGCAGTGGTGGTATCCGCTATAGGCGGTGCGATAGGTGTGGTTGGCGGGCTGGCGACAGCCGCGGTGATCGATGCCTTCGGCACGCCTATCAAGTATTCGCTGACCCCGGTGGTGCTGGCCTTTGGCTGTGCCTTCATGACGGGGCTGGTGTTTGGTTACCTGCCTGCGAAGAAAGCAGCGCAACTCGACCCTGTGGTCGCCTTGTCGGCAGAATGAAATGAAATTAATGAATCCACGTTTAACTTTCCGTCATACCCGCCTGGCACTGGCAGTTGCTGCTGCGCTGGCCTTGAGTGCCTGCGCCGGGCGCATTGATGCGACCAAACCGAATCTGGAAATGCCCGCCAGCTGGGCTGAATCCTCATCTGCTACCGCCGAATTGCAACGCGACTGGTGGCGCGGTTTTGGTTCGGATGAATTGTCAGGCCTGATCGACCAGGCGCTGGCCAACAATCCTGATTTGAATATTGCCGCCGAACGCGTGACACAGGCCGAGATTACGGCACGTCTGGCGGGTGCTTCCTTATTTCCTTTGCTGACCGTCAGCGCGAATACCGGTGTCGGTTCCAACAAGCCGGGCGTTACGCCTACCGGCTGGACCAAGACAGAAAACACCGGTGTCGCGCTCAGCGTCGCCTATGAAGTCGATGTGTGGGGCCGGGTAGCCGCAGTCGCCAGCGGTGCCAATGCTTCATTGAATGCCAGCCGCTACGACATGGAAACCGTGCGCCTGACACTGACGACAGGGGTGGCGAATGCTTATTTCCAGACGCTGGCCTTGCGCGTGCGCCTGAAGGTCGCGCAAGAAAATCTGGCGATCGCGGAGAAGGTGTATGCGATCGTGGAAGCACGTTACCGCTATGGTTCCGCTTCGGCCCTCGATATGAGCCGTCAGCGCGGCACGGTGCTGGCGCAACGCAACATCCTGCTGCCTTTGCAGGTGCAGGAGCGGCAGACGGTCAGCGCACTGGCGATCTTGCTGGGACGCCAGCCACAGGCCTTGCAGGTAGCGGCACAGGATTTGAATGTATTGACGGTGCCGGAAGTCAGCCCTGGTTTGCCTTCGACACTGATTACGCGCAGGCCTGACCTGGCGAGTGTGGAAGCACAGTTGTATGCCGCCGACGCGAATGTGGCTGCAGCGCGTGCGGCTTTGCTGCCGACGATTTCATTGACGGGTAGTGCCGGGAATTCCAGTGCCGCCTTGCTGGCGCTGGGCAATCCTGCATACGGCGTCGGACTGACGGCCAGTTTTGTGCAGACCTTGTTTGACGGTAATCGTTTGCGTCTGCAAGTGCAGACCAGCGAATCGGTGCGTCGCCAGTTGGTCGAGAGTTATCGTCGCACCGTCTTTGCATCGCTGAAAGAAGTCGACGATGCACTCAGCAATGCCAGCCGCAACCTGGCGCAAGAGCAGGCGCAAATTGAAATCAGGAAAGAAGCGCGGCGTGCATTGCAGCTGTCTGAATTGCGTTATCGCGAAGGTGCGGATGATTTGAATACGCTGCTGGATGCGCAGCGCACTTTGTTTGCAGCTGATGACCAACTGGCGCAACTGCGCTTGTTGCGCCTGACCGGTACCACTGATGTCTTCAAATCACTGGGTGGCGGCTGGAGCAGGACGCCGGCGCAGTAAGCCGGCTTGTGAGGAAAAACGGCTGCCAGGGAAACCGGGCAGCCGTTTTTATTTATGCTGATTGCAATGCGGGGCGGCGTGCGATGCGATAAATGCTGCCGAGCAGCAGCGTGATCGCCAGCGCAGGCAAAGCCGAGCCGACTACCGGCCACATCATCGGGCACAGATGGAAAGCTGCGATGCCTATCAGCCAGATCGCGACCGGTACCACGTTCACGCCTTTGTCGGTGGCTTCCCCTTTTAAAGCCAACTGCGAAATCACCACACCGAACAAGGGTACAAATACCGAGCTTAAGGTCAGCAGGAAAGGTTCCAGGCCATGCATCGGCAGGAACAAGGCACAGGCAGTGGCGACCAATGCGAGCGTGATGCCCCAGAAGCGTATCGTGAATTTGCCGTGCAGGAAATTCAGCGAAACCGAACCGGAATACACATCGCCGTAAGCATTATCCATTTCATCGATCAGGATCAGGCCGAGTGCGATCAGGCCGCCTTGCGCCAGCAACAGGGTGGTCATCAGGTCGGCGCCGGGATTGGAGGTGCTGACGATCAATACGCCCAAGGCGTGACACCAGATATTGGCAACGGCAAAACCGAGCCAGGTGCCACGGAAGGTGCTGGCTCCGGCTTTTCCATAGCGCGCGAAGTCGGCTACCAGCGGCAGCCACGATACCGGCATCGCCATCACCAGGTCTATGCCAGCCAGCGTGCTCATCGAGCCGTCACCTGCACGATGCCAGATCGCGTCCAGGCCTTGTGCCTGTGCTTTCAGGACGAATTGGTAGGTCAGCCAGATCAGTGAGAGGATTACCAGTGGCAGGCCGAAGCGACCGACGAACCAGCGCACCAGTCCTATCATCGAGCCGGTTGCCAGGCCGACCAGCAGCAAGCCCCAGAACAAGGCGGTGACGTAGGGTAGCCAGATCGTATCGAGGCCGGTAATGTCCTTGATCAGCGCGGTCGTGCCATCACGCATGACGACCAGCTCAAACGCGCTCCAGCCTATCAATTGCACCACGTTCAGCACGACCGGCAATTTGGCAAACGATGTGCCGAGGGTCTGGCACATCAGTACCGGGCTCGACAGGCCACGTTCAAAGCCGATGTATGCCACCAGCGCGAGCAGGGCCGCACCAAGTACGGAGCCGACAACGATGGCGAACAAGGCGGTTTGCGTACCGAGCGCAGTGCCGAGGAAGGCCCCGATCTGCATGACCAGCAGGCCGACGCCGAGGCTGAACCACAGTGCTGCATGATCGCGGAAGGAAAAGACGCGTTCGTTTGCCGGGATAGGAGTGAAAGCGGCATTGCTGCTGGCCGCAGGAGCGTTTGGTAAAGCCATCATGGTCTTTCAAAAAATAGATGGCAGGTCAGCGGATTCGATGCCGCGGGAGCGGCGATGGATTATGTGCTTTCCTGCGCGAGGATTACCTCAATCAGGTTCAACGGGTATCTCTCACCCACGCATATGCGCAGGACCCCGAGCCAAGTTTTCAGACAGGCCGCTACTTTGAGCCAAAAAACGTTTATAGGCAAGCCTCTGCGGGCAGCTGGCCGGATTTGTGGCAGGCAGGACAAATCCGACTTGTGCAACTTATAAGTGATTAGGGTGACCAAGCAGGCTAAAAGCAGAAAAGACTCCCAAAAACCGGCCGATCCGGGCTTCATAATCTTTTTTTCACAAAACGGCAGAGCTGCTGCTCCCAGGAGGTGACGATTTCATTTGAGCATGCTTTATTTTTTTAATTTTTTGATGAGAGGTTCTATGTATTTTCCACGTACTGCTGTTGTCGTCATGCTTGCTTGCGCTTTTACCGGCCACGCTTATGCCAAGTCTGAAGTGTGTCACGCCACAACGGAGAAACAGGTCGCTTCCTTATTTGATCGCTGGAACGCATCGTTGCAAACCGGCGATCCGCAAAAAGTGGTCGCCAACTACGCCAGCAAATCCATACTGCTGCCGACCTTGTCGAATAAGCCGCGCCTGACGGCCGACGAGAAAGTGGACTATTTCAAACACTTCCTAGAGCACAAGCCGGTCGGCACCATCAACAGCCGCGCGATAGAAATCAACTGCAACAGCGCCAGCGATTCCGGGCTGTATACATTCAAGTTCGATGATGGTTCGGAAGTGAAGGCGCGTTATACCTACACGTACAAATGGGATGGCCGTCAATGGCTGATCTCCAGC
This sequence comes from Herminiimonas glaciei, assembly GCF_042664955.1. Taxonomy (NCBI): domain Bacteria; kingdom Pseudomonadati; phylum Pseudomonadota; class Betaproteobacteria; order Burkholderiales; family Oxalobacteraceae; genus Herminiimonas; species Herminiimonas glaciei. The sequence goes on along the minus strand of NZ_JBHTBU010000001.1, from coordinate 1,950,745 downwards.
CATCACTCATCTGCGATGCCGGAGAAGAATTAAAACGTTTTGGAAAATGCCTGAGGTCCGGGGTGGGTAGTGCAGTTTAGTGTTCAACACTTGCCTGTGCTTGGACGGGCAGGCATCAACCACAGGTATAGAAATGTCGGGTCGCACAGTAAAGCTTGGAGGGGGAGCGACCCGACGAAAACGGTAAATACTGTATATAAACACAGCATAACATCGGATCCGGCAAAAATCAAAAGCCCACATCAAGTCTGTGAAATATATTCGGTATTGTTGTACGGAAGGTGAATAAAACATGTCGTCATGATAAAGTTTGTGCGGTGCAATATTGCCCGTTTTCACTTTTCCCTATGTCTGCCACCCCGCATCAATTCCGCATTGGTTTAGCCACCAGCCGTACCCACCAGGACGCGCCGAATTCCGTATTGGCACGTTTGCTCAACGGCAGCCGCATCGCGATAGAGCAACATTTGCAACCGCAACTGATAGTCGTCGGGCGTACGCTGGATGCGATGGACCATCTCGGCCTGCTGAAGAATTACCCGCATATCGAACGTTTCCCGTATGGCCGCCATGGCGGGCTGATGAAGTTGGTGTCCCGCGTCGTCGATACCGATCCGGCGCGGCGACTGGATGCCGTGATGTACCTGATGGATCCGGTTGATCCTTCGTCGATTTTTCCGGAAGCGGTGGCGCTGAAACGCCAATGCGTCATCCATGGCAAACCGTTCCTGTCGACGCTGGCCGGTGCGCGCGAATGGCTGGAGCTGGAGTCGATTGCTATCGGTGCCGCACCGAATCCGGAGCTGGATGAGACTTTCGACCTGAAGAATGAAGGCATCGCAATGATTGCGCACGATGCGATGAAAGGCCGCATGCTGGAAATCGCCGAACGCCATTTTGACTTACTGGATCAGTTCGGCTTTCGTTGCGCAACCGGTACCACCGGTAGCCTGCTGAACAAGCTGGCGCAAAAAATCAAGGGTGAAGAAGCAGGCCGCAACTGGGTCAAACCATACCTGAGCGGTCCGATGGGCGGCGACGCGCAGATTGCTGAACTGATCCTCGACAGGGACCAGTGTCGCCGTGTGCTGTTCCTGGAAGACCCGCACGTGGCACGCCAGCACGAAGCCGACATCCAGTTGCTGGAACGCGCTGCGCGCACGGTGACCGATTACGCACTATGTATCAGTAATGAAAATTGCGGAGAGCGCTGGCTGGATTTATTGCAAAAGCGCGTCGCTTTGCGCGCAGCTTGAAAAGCAAAGGGGCCGCATGAAGCGGCCCCTTTTTGCATTACAGCGATCGAATTTTAGAGACCGAGGCGCGCCGTCGCTTCATCCATGACGGCGGTATTCCATGGCACGAAGCCGGTCATGCCGATTTTCGACAAGGCGGTCCGGCCTGCTTCGCTGTCCGGCAAGGTCAGCAACAGTGTTTTTACTTTTTCACGGTCGGATTCGCTGAGCTTTTTCGTCGCCAGGAATTGCTTTATTGCGACGGGTTTGGTCTCCGCCAAGATGCGACCGCCTTTGGCCGTCCAGGCTTTGGCCACAGCCGCCGAACCGGTAACGCCGGCATCGACAAAGCCGTTATCGATCATGAATGGCACAGCATCCTGATAGCGGGTCGGGGTATAGCTTTTTTCCGGATCGGTAAAGCGCAATTCATGCAGCGCAGCGGTGAACATCACGGTGGTGATCGATTCGACCGACGGTACGCCTATCTTCTTGCCACGCAGGTCTGGCAAGGCTTTCAATGGCGAATTCTGCGCTACCAGTACGCGTGCACGGTAATCCGTGTAGCCTTTGGCAGTCACCAGGCCTTCGTAGCCATTCTTTTTCACGGCTTGCAGGCCGATATGGGCAGGATGTATGAAAGCCAGGTCGTATTTGCCTTCGGCCAGGCCTTTTTCAAATACCGCGTATTTGTCTACGGTTTGCAGCTTGACGTTTTGCTTGAGCTCTTTGGACAGCAATTGCAGCAAAGGCTTGTAACGTTCACTGGCCGGTCCGCCTTCCTGATAAGTCACGCCTTCATTGATGGCCAGGACCAGGTCTTGCGCAGCTGCCGAATTGATTCCGGCCGCCAATACTGTCATGGCCAAAAAAGATGCGAGTTTCATAAGCGGCGCTCCGTAAAAATTGTTTTTATTGGGTAACTAATTCCAGTGTGAATGTTACATTAACAAAGCACAGCGAAAGCGTTTTTCTTGTAGTTGCACGTATAAATGCACAACAATTTATTTAATTTATATCAATACCAAGTAAGTGGCTGGTTGTCGCAGGACATGGCGCAATACCGGTTTTGATCGTAAATGATGGTCGGTATGTGCGTTAGCCCATAGCTATAGTCAGGTTGTTTGCTTATTATTTATCGATGTGCCAACAAAGGAGCGAGACCACTATGCAAATCCGTACTCTGTTCTTCGTTATCATCTTCGGAGCTATCGGCGCGCTGGCAGCGTTGAATTGGGAAGCTTTCAATACACCGACCGCACTGTGGCTGGGTGTAGCAACCGTGCAGGCTCCGTTGGGATTGGTAATGTTAGGCCTGACCGGAGCACTGACGTTTTATTTCCTGGTTTGTATCCTGTACCTGCAATCATCGGTCATGCTGGAAGCGCGTCGTCATGCGAAAGAATTGCAAAACAGCCGCGAACTGGAAGCCTCGCGTTTCAGCGAATTGCATCGCTTCATTGAAGAAGAAATCCAGGCCGTGGCAAAGCAGGATGCGGAAGCACAAAGCGTTTTGTTGCAGCGTCTCGATAAACTCGATACCGGCGTCGTGTCAGCGGTTGAGCAATCCGGTAATACGCTGGCTGCCTATATAGGTGAACTGGAAGACCGGCTGGAACGTGGCGGCAATACGATTACGCCCAATCGCCCTGTGTAATTAGCTGCACCCGCAGGGGCAGGCAAGCAGGGAAGTTATAAAACTTGCAAATAAGCAACAAAATCCTGCGGCACGGGGTACATCAGTTAAACTAGTACCCCTTATTCCCCCTTACGAGCATCGCCATGTTACGAGTCCGGCAATCCGGCAATTCTTTACTTGCTATCCTTGTCGGTATGCTGGCTGTCATGATTGCGATTGCTGCCGGTATTACCTTTGCCTGGTATTACCTTGAATCGGACAAGAAGCATGTGCCGCCGATTGCCTACGCCAGCTTTGACCCTATCGTGGTGCGTTCGTCGGGATTCGCGATCAAAACCACTATCGTGCTGCAAACCGCACCTGAGGAAGCCGCCTGGGTGCAGGGCAACAAAGCCGCACTGGCAGTGGCTTTGCAGACTGCATTGGCCGGCGCCGATATCGAGCGCGTGAAGACCCCCGAGGGCGTGGCCTATGTCCAGGGTTTGCTGCGTGATGCCGCCAACAAGGCCTTGCAGACGCGTAGTGTGCAAGAGGTTTTGCTGACCGATTATGTTTTGCAGTTGAATTAATCTTGCCAGCTTAAACAGCCAGCCTTAACCAGGTTTCCGCCACGCGGAGCCGCAGAACGGAAATATCGAATAAGATCGGATATTTGCCGTATGAGTCATTTGTCGCATGAGTAAGCCTGATAATCCCGAAAAAATCGTCAACGACGCCGCCCCTGTTGCGGGCACGGCCGCCGACCAGCCCCGCAATACCCTGCGTCCCGATTCACCTTGTGCCGGCTATTGCTCGACCTCGCACGGCGATGAAATTTGCAAGGGTTGCGGTCGCACCTTCGATGAAGTGATCAACTGGATCATTTACGATGATGACGAAAAAGCCGCAGTATGGGCGCGCCTGGAAGCGGCAGGCTTGGTAAAACGTTAAGCGTTTCCCGGATCGGCGGTATCCGCCGCCGCTCCTCAATTCCCCGTCCGTCATAGACTTACAGGCCAAGAGACGGTAGACTTTAGCCCTTTTTCCAAGGGCTATTCCATGTCCGCCGCGCCCGAATTACCAACACCCGATTCCGCTGAAACTGAAGCGTTTGAACCGCGTACCGTTACCTCCGACCTGATCAATAGCGAAGTTGCGCGTCGTCGCACCTTTGGCATCATCTCTCACCCGGATGCAGGTAAAACCACCCTGACTGAAAAGCTGCTGCTGTTCTCGGGTGCGATTCAGCTCGCCGGTACCGTCAAGGGACGCAAGAGTGGTCGCCATGCGACTTCCGACTGGATGGACATCGAGAAGCAGCGCGGCATTTCGGTCGCCAGCTCGGTCATGCAGTTCGAGTATCGCGATCATGTGGTGAACCTGCTCGATACGCCGGGTCACCAGGATTTCTCGGAAGATACTTATCGTGTGTTGACGGCAGTCGATTCCGCGTTGATGGTGATCGATGCCGCCAAGGGTGTGGAAGAACAAACGATCAAGCTGCTGAACGTTTGCCGCATGCGCAATACACCCATCATCACTTTCATGAACAAGCTGGATCGTGAAACGCGCGATCCGCTGGAATTGCTGGATGAACTGGAATCGGTGCTGAAGATAGAATGCGCACCGGTGACCTGGCCGATCGGCATGGGCAAGAATTTCCGCGGCGTGTATCACTTGCTGCGCGACGAAATCATGCTGTTCGCAGCCGGTAACGAGAAAGCCGACCAAACCTTTGAAGTCATCAAGGGCATAGATAATCCGCGCCTGGCCGAAATGTTCCCGCAGGAAATCGAACAATTGAAGATGGAAGTCGAACTGGTGCATGGTGCGTCGCATCCGTTTGAACTGGACGCCTTCCTCAACGGCACGCGTACGCCGGTCTTCTTCGGTTCCGCGATCAATAACTTCGGTGTGCGCGAAATCCTGAATGCCTTGCTGGATTGGGCGCAACCGCCGCGTGAGCGTGATGCCACCGTGCGTTCGGTCAAGCCGACCGAACTGCCATTCTCCGGTTTCGTGTTCAAGATCCAGGCGAATATGGATCCGGCACATCGCGATCGTATTGCCTTCCTGCGCGTTTGCTCGGGACGCTTTGAACGCGGCATGAAGATCAAGCATCTGCGTTTGAACCGTGAAATCAAGGTGTCCAGTGTCGTGACCTTTATGGCATCCAGCCGTGAGCAGGTCGAGGAAGCCTACGCCGGCGATATCATCGGTTTGCCTAACCACGGCAATATGCAAATCGGCGATAGTTTTTCCGAAGGCGAATTGCTGCAGTTCACCGGTATTCCTTATTTCGCACCGGACTTCTTCCGCTCGGTACGTATCCGCAATCCGCTGAAGATCAAGCAATTGCACAAGGGTTTGCAGCAGTTGGGTGAAGAAGGCGCGATCCAGGTTTTCAAACCGGTCAATAGTAGCGACCTGATCCTCGGCGGTGTAGGCGTGCTGCAATTTGAAGTCGTTGCCAGCCGTTTGCTCAACGAATACGGCGTGGATGCCGTGTTCGAAGGCACCAGCATCAGCAGCGCGCGCTGGATTACATGTGATGATAAAAAGATGCTGGCCGAATTCGAGAAATCGTCGGCCGGACATAATCTTGCGCATGATGCTGCCGGCAACCTGGCTTACCTGGCGAGTTCGGGTGTCAACCTGCGTTTGACACAAGAGCGCTGGCCGGGTGTTACGTTCCACGAGACGCGTGAACACGCGGTCAAGCTGGGCTGATCATTCCTTCAAGTGTCCCGTTGCTGCGCTCGTGGTGGCGGGATGAAATCCCCCTTATCCTGATTTGCCGCCCTGCAAGAGTAGTGGCGGTGCTTGCCGTATGCCTGCATTCTTGGCATCGTGTAGGCAATTGCCCGCAATAAGGACACCATGCCGAAGATTTTCAAATTTTCCCAGTTCACCCAGTTCTCGCTGCGCGATTTAATCGTCACGGCGGGGCCGATGACGGTGCTGGTGATTGCCTTGTGCTATGTCGCCTATCGCCTGGTTGATCCGTCGCCGCCGAAACAGGTGACGCTGGCGACCGGGCAGGAAAACGGTGCTTACGAAGAGTTCGGTAAAAAGTATGCAGCAGCACTTGGCAAGTTCGGCATCAAAGTGACTCTGGTGCCGTCGATGGGTTCGCAGGAAAACCTGCAGCGCCTGATGGATCCCGATTCGGGAGTTGATATTGCATTCGTGCAAAGCGGCTCCATCGAGCAGCAGGCGGCGAAAGATGCCGGTCTGGTGTCATTGGGCAGCTTGTTTACGGAGCCGGTCTGGTTGTTTTATCGCGAAAGCAAAAAGATCACGCAACTGACGCAATTGAAGGGCTTGCGCGTCAACGTCGGACCGGAGGGAACCGGTGTGCCGAAGTTATTCAAAACTATCTTGTCCGTGAATGGACTGGAACCCAGTGACGTCAAAATCAAGCAACTGGAAAACACGCCGGCCACAGTGGAATTGCTGGAAGGGCGCATTGATGCGCTGGTCTTCAGTTCGGCACCGGATGCCTTGCTGATACAAATGCTATTGCAGACGCCGGGCATCAAGTTATTCGATTTCACGCAGGCGGAAGCCTACTCGCGACGGTTTCCGTTCCTGACGCATGTTGTTTTACCGCGTGGCATCGTTGACCTCGGACGTGATTTGCCGCCGAAAAATTATCACCTGATTGCACCGACCGCGACGCTGGTTGCGCGTGAAGATTTGCATCCGGCCCTGATCGATTTATTCGTACAGGCAGCCGGGACCATACATGGTGGCGCAGGCTGGTTCCGCAAACAGGGTGAGTTTCCGAACGCAAGCTATACCGAGATTCCGGTCATTCCCGAAGCGGAAAAATTCTATAAGGACGGCCCGCCTTTCCTGCAACGTTATATGTCGTTCTGGCTGGCGAACTTTTTTGAGCGGATGTGGGTGGTGATCGTCGCGCTCGGTGCCTTGATCCTGCCGTTGTCGCGCATCGTGCCGCCGTTGTATGTATGGAAGGTGCGGTCGCGCGTGTACCGCTGGTATGGTCAATTGCGCACCGTCGAACAGGCGATAGAAGATGTGCCGCCCGGCAAGCGCGCTACGGTTTATCCGGCGCAGCTCAAGCGCCTGGCTGAAATTGAAGAGAGAGTGAACCAGATCTCGATCCCGCTTTCATTTGCGGATGAGTTATATCGCTTGCGCAGCCATATCAATCTGGTGCGCAAGCGTATCTTGTGGCTGTGTGAGGCGAAGCAGGAGACGCAGGAATCGAAAGAAGAGGTCAAGCCGGCGTCGGCTTAAGTCATCGCTTTAAGCACCAATCCACGGCAAGCCGGCCTTGCACCAGCCGTTGACGTTCTTGCGATGACCGTCGGCGTCTTTCTCGCCTTCAAAGCCTTCGAGGATGTCGAAGGAATGGGCAAAGCCGTTTTCAGTTGCAAGCTTGGCGGCATGGCGTGAACGTACGGCACCACGGCACAGGAACAGCAGCACAGTATCTTTGCTGGCTGCGTTCTTCAGTTGCGGCAGGAAGTCGGGATTCGGCGTGCCGCCCGGGTACACATTCCATTCCACCGCCAGATGTTGTTCAGGCGGGATCGCGACCCGGCCGATCCAGTCACGTTCTGCATTGGTACGGACATCGACCAGCTTCACATTCGGCTCACTTTGCAGGAGCGCATAGGCTTCCTGCGGTGTCAGTGCGCCGGCATAGGGGAGTGCATTGTCTTGGCCACGCAGCCGTGCGGCGGCGAGTATATCTGCGGACTTCGTCATGATGATCTTGTCTTTCCGGTTTTCAGTTGAACTGCAAACGATGGCGGCTTTGGCGACGACATCGCCTGCAGTATAAAGTCCTCTGGCCTTTGCGTCACATGTTCAGGCGATCGCCGGCTGTTTGGGTTTCGCCTGTAAAAATCCCCAGGCCAATCCAAGTACCGCCGCGCTTAAGGAAGCAAGCAGGATGCCCAGTTTCGCTGCACCCAGCAGGTTCGGATCATTGAAGGCCAGCGTTGCGATAAAGATCGACATGGTGAAGCCTATGCCTGCCAGCAAACCGATCAGGCAGACGCCGCCCCAGCTCACACCCGGCGGCAGTGCACACCAGCCCATGCGTACCATCAGGAAGCTGGCACCGATGATGCCGAGCGGCTTGCCCACGACCAGCGCGATCAACACGCCGAGCATGACACTCATGGAAGCACTGGCGGACATATCGATGCCGTCCAGTGAAACGCCGGCATTGGCGAGCGCGAAGAGCGGCATGATGCCGAAAGCGACATAAGGATGTAAGGCCATTTGCACACGGCTGACCGGCGGTAGCAAATCACGTTGTGCCTGGCGCAATTGCTTCAGTGGCTGGGCCAGGTGATGCGGATCCTGCTTGTCGGTTTCTGCATGGTTCAGCAAATCCCGTACGGCCTTGCTTGCCATCTCCAGCGGGTGTATCAGGCTGCGCGTGGTGAATACAGGTGTCATCAAGCCAAGCACCACGCCGGCCAATGTCGGGTGCGCGCCGGTCTTCAGCAAACCGAACCAGAGGACCGCACCAGGCAGTACATATGCATACGCCGATGCGATGCCTATCCTTTGCATGCCGAGTACCATGAGGATGCCGATGGCGGCGATGATGAAACCGCTGTAATCCATGCCGCCGGAATAAAAGACGGCGATGATCAGTACTGCGACGATGTCGTCTATGATCGCCAGCGCCAGCAGGAAGACGCGGACATTGGATGGAATGGAGCGACCAAGCAAGGCCAGTACGCCAACTGCGAAGGCAATGTCGGTGGCAGTCGGTACCGCCCAGCCATGGGCTGCTTCGCCGCCCGGGTTGAGTGCGAAGTAAATCAGGGCCGGTACCACTACGCCGCCGAGGGCGGCAGCCAGCGGCAAGGCGGCCAGGCGCATATTGGCCAAAGCACCTTCGTGGATCTCGCGGCGGATTTCCATCCCGACGACCAGAAAGAAAATGGTCATCAAGCCATCGTTGATCAGGAAGTGCAGCGATTCGGAAACGCTCCAGCTGCCTATTGAAAAGGAAACCGCGGTATGCCAGAAGTGGTGATAGCCGTCGGCATATGGAGAATTGGCCCAGATCAGCGCGGCAGCGGCAGCGAGCAGCAGCACGACGCCGCTGAAGGCTTCGATATGCAGGAATTTTTCTAAGGTGGAAAATGCGCGTTCCGCAAGAACTTGCGCGCGCGGCAGGGTGGAGCCTTGTGACGTATTTGGAGTCATGTGCGTGAGTATCCCCGCGTGGCGGCCCGACCGACGCGTTACCTGTCCGCTGCGGTATGCAGCGCAAACACCCTGCCATGATTTTACACCAAGCGGTACCCGCAGGCAATTTGGCAGGGCCGGTAAAAAGCCGGAATAAGGTCAGTTTGCACTAATTTGGAGCGTAAACAGACCTCCTCTTTAAAAACGTTTTATTTTGGTGCAAATATGGTTGTTTGCACATGTTTGGTGCGTATGGTTTCGCCTCCTTTGATGCAGAAAAATAGCGATGTGCCATCTATTGGCTAGGGCGCTCCGTTGCAGTGCGGCTGCGCGAATTTTTGAAAGGTGGTGGCATGGAATCTGCTATCATTTCGGGCGAGTTATGGACGCATGCTGTTTGTTCACGCAGGCCTCACAACCCATTCACTAATTCTGTATTACTTTGCTCAAATTTTAGGAGATTCGCATGGCAATGACGGCCGCAGAGGTCTTGAAGATGGTGAAAGACAACGAAGTTAAATTCGTTGATTTTCGCTTTGCTGACACAAGAGGCAAGGAACAGCACGTCACTGTGCCGGTTTCGCATTTCGACATGGATAAATTTGAATCCGGTCATGCGTTTGACGGTTCCTCCATCGCTGGCTGGAAAGGTATCGAATCATCCGACATGTTGTTGATGCCGGATCCGAACACCGCAAATATCGATCCGTTTTTCGAAGAAACCACATTATTCATGCAGTGCGACGTGATCGAACCGTCGGACGGCAAAGGCTACGATCGTGATCCACGTTCGATCGCCAAACGCGCAGAAGCATATTTGAAATCCTCGGGCCTGGGCGACACCGCTTACTTTGGTCCAGAACCAGAATTCTTCATTTTCGACAGCATCCGCTGGAAAATCGGCATGGACGGCTGCTTCGTCAAGATCGATTCGGAAGAAGCATCGTGGAGCACCGGCGAGAAACTCGAAGGCGGCAACACAGGTCATCGTCCTACCGTCAAAGGCGGCTACTTCCCAGTGCCACCAGTCGACAGCTTCCAGGACATGCGTTCGGAAATGTGCCTGATCCTGGAATCGCTCGGCATTCCGGTTGAAGTACATCACCACGAGGTTGCAGGCGCTGGCCAAAACGAAATCGGCAGCAAATTCTCGACCCTGGTTGAGCGCGCTGACTGGACCCAGAACCTGAAATACGTGGTCTGGAACGTTGCGCACACCTACGGCAAAACCGCGACCTTCATGCCTAAGCCTATCGTTGGCGACAACGGTTCGGGTATGCACGTGCACCAATCGGTCTGGAAAGACGGCAAAAACCTGTTCGCAGGCGACGGCTATGCAGGCCTGTCTGATTTCGCCCTGTACTACATCGGCGGCATCATCAAGCATGCTAAAGCATTGAACGCGATCACCAATCCAGGTACCAACTCGTACAAACGTTTGGTTCCAGGCTTTGAAGCGCCGGTCAAACTGGCTTACTCGGCACGTAACCGTTCCGCTTCGATCCGTATTCCACACGTTGCGAACCCTAAAGGCCGCCGTGTTGAAGCGCGTTTCCCGGATCCACTGGCTAACCCGTACCTGTGCTTCGCAGCTTTGCTGATGGCAGGTCTGGACGGCGTACAAAACAAGATCCATCCAGGTGAAGCAGCCTCGAAAGACTTGTACCACTTGCCACCAGAAGAAGACGCACTGATCCCAACCGTTTGCGTATCGTTGGAAGAAGCGCTGGAAAACCTGAACAAAGACCGCGAGTTCCTGACCCGTGGCGGCGTATTCAGCGATTCGATGATCGATGCTTACATTGAATTGAAAATGCAAGAAGTTCAACGCTTCCGCATGACTGCTCACCCAGTCGAATACGATATGTACTACTCGCTGTAATCAATCTCTGATTGTTACCGCAAGATGAAAAGCGGGGAGAGCGTAAGCTTTCTCCGCTTTTTTTGTTGCTAGGAGGCAGAAAATGGATCATCAGTGTTTGTCAGGCTATGATTGTTGCCCTACACTAAGTATCCGATTTAACAGTTTCAACGAAACAAGTCCATGAAACGTCAACTCGCTATCCTGCTACTGTCTTCCCTCGCTGTTTCCGCGTATGCGCAAAATGATGTCTATCTGTGCATAGACGCCAATGGCAACCGCGAGTACAAAAATACCGGCCCTACCAATAAGTGCAAAAAGGTAGACCTGCCCGGCGTGACCACTATCCCGGCCGTGAAGAAATCGGCAAGCTCGCAAACGGCAAGCGCCAAGACCACTTCGCCCAGCGACTTCCCCAAGGTAGACAACACTATCCAGAAGGCGCGTGACAGCGACCGGCGCCAGATCCTGCAGGATGAAATGAAAACCGAGGAACAGAAACTCGCCGATATCAAGCGCGAATACAATAATGGCGAACCCGAACGCCGTGGTGACGAGCGTAACTATGCGAAGTACCAGGAGCGTACCGCGACGCTGAAGGACGAGCTGGCGCGGTCCGAGAAGAATGTCGAAGCATTGAAACGCGAACTCAATAACTTGAAGTAAGATCACTGGATCAACATCGGTACGATGTTTGCTTGAATCAGGCCGCGTGTAGCGGCCTTTCTTTTTTGGATTCCTGTGAAAAAACCTTTAATAGCTTTAGATGGTCTGGATTTGCTGGCTTCGGCGGTACTGGTCCTGCGTCCGGACAGCGATATCGCCTATGCCAATCCGGCGGCGGAAATCCTGCTGGCGAGTTCCAGCAAGGCCCTGACCAACCACAAACTGAACGAACTTTTTATCAATTGCCAGGAGCTGGAGCAGGTCTTCCAGGAAGCCCTCGAGCACCAGTTCGCCGACAAGCGGCTGGACCTGGTACTGGAGCGCCTCGGGCGTGATCCCTTGCAGGTGCATGTGGTGGTGTCGGCGCTGGATAGTGCGGAAACCCCGGTCCTGATTGAATTGCGCGAAAATGTGCAGCAACTGAAGCTGGACCGCGAAGAGCGCCTGATCGATCAAAGCCAGGCCAACAAGGAGTTGATCCGCAACCTGGCGCATGAAATCAAGAACCCTTTGGGCGGCATACGTGGTGCCGCGCAATTGCTGGAAATGGAGTTGCCTGAGCGCCACCTGAAGGAATTCCGTGAATATACGCAGGTCATCATCAAGGAAGCTGATCGCTTGCAAACACTCGTTGACCGTTTGCTGGCACCGCACCGCAGTCCGCATATCGTGGGCGATGTGAATATCCATGAAGTGTGCGAACGGGTACGCAGCCTGATCGTGGCGGAGTTTCCGAATGGCCTGAAGATCAAGCGCGATTATGATTTGTCGGTACCCGAGTTCCGTGGTGACAAGGAGCAACTGATCCAGGCCGTATTGAATATTGCACACAATGCGGCGCAAGTGCTGTCGGCACGTATGAAAGCGGGCGATGCGGAGCTGACTTTGCGTACCCGGATTGCGCGACAAGTGACGCTGGCCAAGGTGCGATACCGGCTGGCATTAGACTTGCATATCATCGATAACGGACCGGGCATCCCGCCGGACATCCGCGATCGTATTTTTTATCCTTTGGTCTCTGGCCGGGATGGCGGTAGTGGATTGGGCTTGACGCTGGCGCAGACATTCGTACAACAGCATATGGGTTTGATCGAATGCGAGAGTCGGCCGGGATGCACGGATTTCAGAATCTTGATTCCATTACCATGAGCAGCTTGAGCTCGATTTGGCGATGAATCTATAAACCTAGCCACATGACGCGGGACACGATAAATATATGAAGCCAATCTGGATTGTTGACGACGACGAATCGATCCGCTGGGTCCTTGAAAAAGCACTGGCGCGCGAGAATCTTCCAACCAAGAGTTTTTCCAATGCACGTGATGCACTGGAGGCTTTAAAAACCGGTGCACCGCAAGTTCTGGTTTCCGATATCCGTATGCCGGGTGAATCCGGCCTTGAATTACTGCAGGCAGTCAAAGCCAAGCATCCGGGCTTGCCGGTCATTATCATTACCGCTTTCTCCGACCTGGATTCGGCAGTGGCGGCCTTCCAGGGCGGTGCCTTCGAATACCTGGCAAAACCTTTCGATATCGATCATGCGGTCGGCCTGATACGTCGTGCGCTGGAAGAAAGCCTGCGTGAAACCAGTGTCGAACAGGTTTCGGCCGAAACGCCGGAAATCCTCGGCCAGGCACCGGCGATGCAGGATGTGTTCCGCGCCATCGGCCGTTTGTCGCAATCGAATGTGACGGTGCTGATCACCGGTGAATCCGGTTCCGGCAAGGAACTGGTCGCACGCGCCTTGCATAAACACAGTCCGCGCGCATCGCAACCTTTCATTGCATTGAATACCGCCGCGATCCCGAAGGATTTGCTGGAATCCGAATTGTTCGGTCATGAACGGGGTGCCTTCACTGGCGCGCAAGCGACACGTCGTGGTCGTTTTGAACAAGCCGAGAACGGTACGCTCTTCCTCGATGAAATCGGGGACATGCCCTTCGATTTGCAAACGCGTTTATTGCGTGTGCTGTCCGACGGTCATTTCTATCGCGTCGGCGGTCATCAACCGTTGAAGGCGAATGTACGTGTGATCGCTGCAACCCATCAAAACCTTGAACACCGTGTGCGTGAAGGTTTGTTCCGCGAGGATTTGTATCACCGCCTGAATGTGATACGCCTGCGCCTGCCGAGCTTGCGCGAACGCCGTGAAGATATTCCTATCCTGACCCGTCACTTCCTGCAGCAAAGCGCGAAGCAGCTCGGCGTTGAAGTCAAACGCATGTCGGATGGCGCGATGCAATTCCTCAGCAGCCTTGAATTACCGGGTAACGTGCGGCAATTGGAAAACCTGTGTAACTGGATTACGGTGATGGCGCCGGGCCAGACGGTGGAAGCCAAGGATTTGCCGCATGAACTGACCGAAGGGCAGGCTTTTGCAGGCAGCGCATCCGGCAGCTTCGCTGGCAGCCAGCCGCCGGCGCATAGTTATGCTGCATCGGATGATGCCGCCAGCACGAACGGTGTGCCACAGGCAACGACATATGCAGTCAGTGCGCCGGCTGAAGCGGGTAACTGGATTACCTTGCTGGAAACCGAAGCGGCGGCATTGTTGGCCGCAGGCCAGCCGGAAGTGATGGATGCATTGGGTCGCCAGTTCGAATCAACACTGATCAAGACCGCACTTAAACATACGCATGGTCGCAAGAACGATGCAGCGGTACGCCTGGGTATCGGGCGTAATACCATCACTCGTAAAATCCATGAACTGGGTATAGATGGCGCAAAAGATGATTAGGTGAACGGCGTATTGTTTGCCACTGCAAAGTCTGATAACACATGCGGACAATAAACGGCAGACAAGCGGGATACGCAAGAAGGACGGGCTACCGATGAGGTAGCCCGTTTTTTTTCGTGTTAAATGTCTGTGACATCGGTTAACACCTGCAATTTACCTTTGTTTGTTCAATATGGTAGGCTTGCGAGAATCAATTTCTGATATCCGCAATATGCGGATATATATAACGGTGCATATATCCGTGGATACGCACCGTTAGCAATACAGTACTAAGTGCAGCTTTCTATTGATAAAGATAGGGCGCTACAGAAGCAAGGCATCAGCATGCTTGTTTCAGTGGAAGTCCTGCGAATTCGAAAGAAGTAACTTATGCTCGGCTCGATCACTGATCTCTTGCGTCAGGTACCGGAACTTGCTTTGTTCCTTGCGCTGGCAATTGGCTATGCAATAGGACAGATCAAATTCGGTCCGATCCAGCTTGGCGGGGTCTGCGGTACATTGATTGCAGCACTTTTCATCGGGCAGCTCGGCGTCACACTCGACGCCAGCGTCAAAAATGTTTTCTTCATGTTGTTCATCTTCGCCCTCGGCTATGCCGGCGGTGCGCAATTCTTCGCCAATCTGAATCTCAAAGGCTTGCGCCTTGGTATCTTGTGCCTGATCGAAGTGGTCGTGGTACTGGCACTGGTGCTGGTCGCCACTAAAGTCATGAACCTGGATGCCGGTACCGCGGCCGGTTTGATGGCCGGTGCCGCGACCGAATCGGCAGTGGTGGGTACCGCAACCGATGCGATTTCCAAACTGGCGCTGCCGGCAGCCGAGATCCAGCAATTGCAGGCAAATGTGGTAACTGCATATTCGATCACCTATATCTTTGGCTTGATCACTATCGTGATTGTGACCAGCCAGATTTTCCCTTTGCTCTTGCGCGTGAATTTGCGAGAGGAAGCCGACAAGCTATGGGCGCAAATGGGTGGCAAGGAAGCTGCGCCGGATGAAGTGAATGCAGTCAGGGAAATGACCGGCAGGGTGTATCGCATTGATGTCGGTGCCGGCCGTAGCATTGCATCCCTGCATGATTTGTTTGCCGGCCAGGCCAATGTCGAACGGGTCATCCGCCATGGCAGCAAACTGGAAGTGACGCCTGCACTGAAATTGCAGCGCGGTGACCAGGTGCTGGTAATAGGGCGCAGGCGTGCTTTGCTGACTGCAAGCAGTTTGCTGGGCCCCGAGTTTGCAGATACCAGCCAGCTGAATATGGTGGTGCAAACCATAGAAGCCATGCTGAAGAGCAAGGCGCTGGCGCGGCTGCAACTGGGGCAGCTCGCTTTGCCGGCCGGGGTCCATGTATCCGGCGTTACGCGTGGCGAACAGACTTTACCGCCGCTACAGCACATGCAATTGCAGTTGGGCGATGTGCTTCATTTATACGGTTCGGCAGATGCCAAGTCATCAGCGATGGCCGAAGCGATTGCGATGATAGGAACACGCATAGAGCGGACCGATCGCAGCAATATCGTGTATGCCGGGCTCGGCATCGTGCTGGGTGTGTTCATTGGCACGTTCAGTGTCAAGCTGGGCGGCATTCCATTTTCCCTGGGCACCGGTGGCGGTGCCTTGCTGACCGGCCTGGTGTTTGGCTGGTATCAATCGAAACGTCCGGGATTAATGGGCATCCATCCGGATGCGCTGTCCTTGCTGAAGGATATCGGCCTTGCCAGCTTCATCGCCTGCGTCGGCCTCGCTTCCGGACCGCAAGCACTGACCCTGATCAAGCAATACGGCGTTGCGCTGCCTTTGATCGGCGTCGCGATTGCGGTATTGCCGGCATCCATTTCGCTGCTGGTCGGACATTTCATCCTGAAGCTGGAAGCGCCGATTTTATTGGGGGCTATCGCCGGCCAGCAATGCAGTACGCCTGCTTTGAGCGCGATTCAAAATGCGGCCGGCAATTCCACGCCCTTGCTCGGCTATACGATTACCTATGCAATTTCCAATGTGGTGTTGCCACTGATGGGGCCGCTGATTGTGGGCCTGGTCGGATATGTGCACCGCTGATAGTTGACATGCAATTCAATTTTAATTTCCACGAACCGAAAGGTGAATGCCATGGAATGGTTACACGAGTTATTTAAGAAGGCCCCCGAAATTGCCCTGTTCCTGTCGCTCGCATTGGGCTACTACATAGGCAAGATCAAGTTTGGCAAGTTCCAGCTGGGCGGCGTGGCGGGTTCACTGCTGGTAGCGGTGGTGGTGAGCCAGGTTGGCGTGCAGGTCGACCCCGGTGTAAAAGCGGTGCTGTTTGCCTTGTTCATTTACGCGGTCGGCTATGAGAGCGGGCCACAGTTCTTCAATTCGCTGGGCAAGCAATCGATACGCGAAATCATCCTGGCCGCAGTGCTTGCGATTACCGCGTTGGCGACTGTCGTCATCATGGCGAAACTGTTCGGTCTGGATAAAGGTTTGGCCGCCGGCGTCGCCGCCGGTGGCCTGACGCAGTCGGCGATTATCGGTACTGCCGGCGATGCGATAGCCAAGCTCGGACTGGCGGCAGATGAAGTGATGCGGCTGCAGGGCAATGTTGCCGTCGGCTATGCGGTGACCTATGTGTTCGGTTCCTTCGGTGCCATTATCGTCTGCGTGAATATCCTGCCGAAACTGATGGGACGTACCATCAAGGAAGATGCGGTGAAGGCGGAGGCGGCGATGCAAGCCGGCGTGCAAGTGCTGGGGCAGGGACAACATGCTGCGGCGCCGGATCTGGTTGGCCGTATTTATCAGATTGCCCAGGGCAATGCGCGTACCGTACTGGAAATAGAAACCGCGAATCCTTCGGTATCGATCACGATAGAGCGCATCAAGCGCCATGGCCAGATCATAGAGGTGACGCCGCAATTGATGTTGGAGGTCGGCGACATCGTGCTGGTGGTCGGGCGTCGTGAAGCAATGGTTGGCGTGGCTGCACAGTTGGGCAAGGAATTGTATGCAGTCGAAGGCATGGAACTCACCATGCAGCGTAAAGAACTGGTGCTGACCAATAAGGAATACCACAACAAGACGGTCGGTGAAATACGTAGCCAGACTTCACATAGCATCAGCCACGGTATTTATGTTTTGCAGATCAGTCGTATGGGGCAGGTCTTGCCGATGCTGCCGGACACCGTGGTGCAACTCGGCGACGTCATTACGATTTACGGTTCCGAGCAGGATGTGAAGCGGATTGCGGCACTGGTCGGTTATGTAATCGTACCCAGCGTCAAAACCGACTTCGTATATATGGGCGCCGGCCTGGTCGTCGGTTTGCTGGTCGGCATGCTGACGGCGAAGATAGGTTCGATTCCATTGACGCTGGGTAGCGGCGGTGGTGCACTCTTGTCCGGCCTCCTGTTTGGCTGGTATCGCGCCAAGCGCCAGACCTTCGGTGCCATGCCCAGCGGTGCAGTGCAAATCCTCAAGGATCTTGGCCTGGCCGGCTTCGTGGTCGTGGTTGGTTTGTCTTCCGGCTTGCAGGCGGTACAGACGGTGAAAGAGCACGGCTTCACTATCTTCGGCGTCGGCGTCGTGGTCACCATCCTGCCTTTGATCCTGACCATGTTGATAGGCAAGTATGTGCTGCGTTATGACAATACCGCCATCTTCGCCGGTGCACTCAGCGGCTCGCGCAGCGCCAATCCGGCTTTCGGTGAAGTGCTGGATAAGGCCGAAAATTCGATTCCTACCGTTCCTTTCGCCATTACGTATGCGTTGGCGAATGTGTTCCTGACTTTGCTTGGGCCATTGATCGTGGCTTTGGTGTGACCAGTAGCTATACCGTTCCGAGGCCGCTGGTGCGGGGCTTCTCATTATTGATAAGGAGTAGTGCAAATGGACTTCAGTAACCCAGACAAACTCGCATTGTTAAGCCCTTTTGAATTGAAGGATGCGCTGATACAGACAGCGAAGAAAAGCAATCAGCACATGTTGAATGCAGGGCGCGGCAATCCTAACTTCCTGGCGACGACACCACGCCACGGCTTCTTCCAGTTCGGCCTGTTCGCGATGACGGAAGCGGAGCGTTCGTATATCTACATGAAAGATGTCGGCGGTTTTCCGCAACGCGAAGGCATAGAGTCGCGTTTTGAAATTTTTGCGAAACAACATTCCACTGTCCCCGGTATCCGTTTTATCGAAGCGGCGGTTTCGTATGTGCGCGACCAGCTCGGCCTCTCGGCCGGCGATTTTATTTATGAAATGTGTGAAGCCATCCTTGGTTGTAATTATCCGGTGCCGGATCGCATGTTGACCCTGAGTGAAAAAATCGTTGGTCAGTACATCCATAAGGAAATGATAGGTACGCATCCATTTGTCGGTAATTTCGATATGTATGCGGTGGAGGGCGGTACTGCAGCGATGACTTATCTGTTCGCCAGCCTGAAGGCGAATCACCTGATCAAGGAAGGCGATACCATCGCACTTGGCATGCCTATCTTTACGCCGTATATCGAAATCCCCCAGCTCAACGATTACAAGCTGGTGGAAATGACGATCGATGCGCCGCAATCGAATAACTGGCAATTCACCAAGAAGGAATTGGACAAGCTGCTCGATCCGAAGGTCAAAGCTTTCTTCCTCGTCAATCCCAGCAATCCGCCTTCGGTCAAGATCGATGACAAGACGCTCGCCTATATCGTCGAGATCGTCAAAAAACGTCCGGACCTGATCATCCTCACCGATGATGTGTACGGCACATTTGCAGATGACTTTGTTTCGCTGTTTGCCATGTGTCCTTACAACACCATCCTGGTGTATTCCTTCTCCAAATACTTCGGTGCAACCGGCTGGCGTATGGGCGTGGTGGCAACGCATGAAAACAACATCCTGGATGCGAAAATCGCGAAATTGCCGGAATCACTGCGCAAGGAACTGGATGAGCGCTATCACTCGATCACCACCGAACCACGCAAGCTGAAGTTCATCGACCGCCTGGTGGCCGATAGCCGCACCGTAGCGCTCAACCATACCGCCGGTTTGTCGACACCGGTGCAAGCGCAGATGAGTCTGTTCTCACTGTTTGCATTGATGGATGAGGCGGATAGCTATAAGGCCGAGATGAAGCGCATCGTCCTGCGTCGCAAGCAGGCGCTGTATCGCGAACTGGGCCTGCCTATGCAACATGATCCTAATTCGGTGCGTTACTACCATTTGCTGGATATGGAATCGCTGTCCGAACAAATGCATGGCAAGGAGTTTTCGCAATGGTTGCTGAAGCGCCTGAAACCGAATGAAGCCTTGTTCCGCCTGGCCGAAGAAACCGGCGTCATCCTGTTGCCGGGTCGCGGCTTTGGCACGACCCGTCCATCGGGACGGGTATCGCTGGCCAACCTGAATGAATACGACTATGCGAATATCGGTCGCGCAATCCGTAATATGGCGACCGAATTCTATGAAGTGTTCAAGGCGGAAAAAGGCAAGGGCAAGCCGAAGGCTGCAGTGAAGGCGGTCAAAGCGACCAGCAAGGCCAAGGGCAAGAAAACGCGCTAAGAGGGGTGGGGTATTTGCAGGATGGCTGGCAGGTGGTGATGTCTGCAAGAACATCACCACCCGCAGTTTTTTATGCAGCCAGTTTAGGGGTGGAACGACAACCTTCGAGCAGGAAGGAGAGGCCGACGACCAGCACCAGTTCGCCTTCTGCCGAGCGTGCGGTACCGGCGATACCGGGTACCGTAATCGCGGTCATCGGTTTGATCACCAGGTCTGCCGTGCCTTCCACCATGCCTACTGACAGGATGTAAGGTTGCGGTGCGGCGATAACGATACCGACCTTTTCCACACCTACTTCATAGGCGAGGGCACCGGCCAGCGAACGTACCGGCAATGGACGTCCCTGGTCGCGCAGGACCGGGGCACCACCGACTTGTTCGAATTCTTCCGGCAACTCGACGACACGTTGTACCACCGCCATCGGCAATGCCAGTGCTGCATCGGAACTGCGTACCAGCATGGTGGGAACGATGGACAATTCGATCGGCAGGCGGATCGAGAAGCGGGTGCCGGCACCGAGCACCGAGTCGATGGTGATTGCACCGCGATGTTTTTCGACTGCCGTCTTCACCACGTCCATGCCGACGCCACGACCGGACACGCTGTTTGCAACTTCCTTGGTCGAGAAGCCCGGGAGGAATACCAGTTGCAGCATTTCTTCCTGGGTTTGTGCCGCGTTGTCGGAGATCAGGCCTTTTGAAATCGCCTTGGCGCGCAATTGCTGCCCATCCATACCTTTGCCATCGTCCGACAATTCAATCATGACGCTGCTGGCTTCCTGCCATGCTTTCAGCAGGATGGTCGATTTGACCGGCTTGCCGGACTTGGCGCGGACTGCGGCTTCTTCGATGCCGTGGTCCAGCGAGTTGCGCAACATATGCACCAAAGGATCGTACAGGCTGTCGACCACGACGCGGTCGACTTCTGTTTCCGCCCCTTCGATTTGTAACTCGACATCCTTGCCCAGGTCTTTCGCCAATTCACGTACCAGGCGTGGGAATTTCTGGAACAGCTTGCCGACCGGTTGCATGCGTGTCGCCAATGTGGCGCGTTGCAATTCGGTCGAGTAACGCGATGCCCGATTCAGGGTTTCCGCCAATGCGGCCATCAGGGTTGCGGCATGTCCTTCGACCGGGAACTGTGCCAGTTTTTCCAGCAACACGCTGGCCTGGTTGGCGGCTTGTACCGATTCACCGGCAACTTCGAGCAGGGTATCGAGCTTGACCGCGTCGACCCGTATGCTGTCTTCCTTGAGCGTTGCGCCGCCTTGCTTGTCGCCACCACCGCGCCGGTCTATGCCGTCCCAGGGTTTGTTGGCACCGGCTTCCGCCGCTTTCGCAGGTGCGGCCGCTACCGGGGCCGCGCTTGTTGACGGCACAGTGCTGGCTGCATTTGCGACCAATTCAGGCGCCGTACCAGCTGGCACTACCGCGAGGTAAAGTGCGTTCCAGTCCAGGCCGTCGGCACCGACTGTGCTAACCGCTGTTGCGGGCGCAGCGGCGACTGTTTCGGCCACCGGTGCGCTGGTTTCGCTGGTGCCTGCAATCGCGCTGTTGAGGATATCTTCCAGCGAGCTTGGCATGGCCGACAGGCTTTCCGGCTGTGCACCGTTCGCCAGTTCATCCAGTTGATCGGCGACAAAGCCGCTCGCCTGCAGCGCCGCTTCGATGGCGATAGGCGTCACCGGTACTTGCCCGGTGCGCAAGGCATCGAACAGGTTTTCAGTCAGGTGGCAGGCCGAGACCATCGCGGGCAGGTTCATGAAACCGGCACCGCCCTTGATCGTGTGGAAGGAACGGAAAACCGCATTCAGCGTATTGAGATCACCTGGATTACGCTCCAGTGTAAGCAGGTGCTCTTCTACATTCGTCGCCAGATCCAGCGCCTCAACGACGAAATCCTTGAGCATGTCATCCATCAGAACCCCAGATCGGCAAGTAGGCTATCGACATCATCCTGCACCATTGCGATCGCAGGTGCAGACGGACCGTTCATCAGTTCGGCAGGTTTGCTTTCCGGATGGGCTGCCTTGACTTCGGCCGGTGCATTGTCGCGCAACAGCTGCGCCAGTTCGCTTTCGGCCTTGTGCGTGATGGTGACAATTTTCTTGATCAATTGGCCGGTGATGTCCTGGAAGTCCTGCGCCATCATGATTTCCAGCAGGCGGGCTTTTTCCGCCTCGGTCACTTCGGTGACCTTGCCGGCAAATTGACGTGAATCATGGGCCAGTGCCTTGAATTCATCGACGCTGAGTTTGCCTTCGAATAACTGGGCCCAGCGCGCATCCATATCCTTGGCGCTTTTGGACAATGCATCCTGTTCCGGCATGCCGACATCAATCGCGTTCAATACCTTGTTGGCCGCTTGTTCGGTCAGGGTCGCGACGTATTCGAGGCGACCTTGTGCATCGGTGATTTCCGACGCGACATCGGACAGCGAGCGGTCATAACCGAGCTCACGCAGGGAATCGTGCAGCAGGCGAACGATGCCGCCGAGGCGTTCAAACATCGGTTTGTCACCGAGGTCTTCACTGTTTTCGCTGGCTGGTGTCGATGGCGCGGCAGCGGCGGCAGGAGCAGGGGCTGCCGCAGCGGGCGTCACTGCGGCAGGCGGCGGGCTGGCAGGTGTAGCGGCAGGCGCAGCTATCGTTTCCGCTCGTTGCGCGGAAATCTCTTCAAACAGTGCATCAAAATCATCTAAATCGCCGCTCATGTAATACCTTTCCCTGTCTGTTATCCATTTATATCGATGCCGGTCGCGATGCGCGCGTTGATTGGCGCTAAAAGCCCGGCAGACTATGGATTTTGGTACGCGCAATTTGCGCGTTGATCCAAGGCAATAATACCCAGATTTGAGAGGGGCGCATAGTAAATCACTCGAAGTTGGCGGCTGTTGGCAACACTTGCAAAATATTGTTAAACGGACCGGATTTACATTGTATTTCTGTAACCGGCTTGTCATCGCCGCCTGCCATGCTGGTCGGTGTTGCATGTATATGGTCGGAAATGGCAGGGCCATGCCTGCCCGGATGTCGTTTGACGCAGCGGGAGCGCGCGCCTACACTGCAAACACTTTTTCATGCCCGCGCATTTTGGGCATAGCCTGCCAGCCTTTCGTGCACTGCGGATCTGCAGAACCTTATTAACGTATTGGCATTTATTCCACGGGCGCTATTGGAGTATCCAAGCCCCCGATTTGCATAACAAACATGATTACCATTCCTTCTACCGAGAACGTCGCTTTATCCGCCGGGTTGGCGGCTGCGATCAATAACAAAACCAAGCCGCTGGGCAGCCTCGGCATGCTGGAGGTCCTGGCGCGCCAGATCGGCCTGATCCAGCAAACGACGCAGCCGCAGATTATTGATCCTGCATTAATCGTTTTTGCCGCCGACCATGGCATCGTGGCCGAGAATGTCTCTGCCTATCCGCAGAGCGTGACCTGGCAGATGGTGGAAAATTTCCTGGCCGGCGGCGCGGCGATTAATGTCTTCGCCCGGCAAAATCAATGTGCCTTGCATATCGTGGATGCCGGTGTGAACCATGATTTCGGTCTGCGTGCCGGATTGCTGGATCGCAAGGTCGCTTACGGTACGCGCAACTTTGCACGGGAAGCGGCGATGAGTGCCGAACAATGTGCGCAAGCAATGCAAGCCGGGATGGACCTGGTCGACGGGATCAAGGGCAATGTGTTGGGCTTCGGCGAGATGGGGATCGGCAACACCACGGCGGCGGCGGCCATCATGCATGCGATGACCAACTTACCGGCGGCAGAATGCGTCGGTGCCGGTACCGGCCTCGCGCAGGAAGGGATATTGCACAAGCAAAAGGTGGTACAGGATGCAGTCGCGCACCACGCGGCGATTGTCGCGACGAATGCGCCTCTGGACATCCTCGCCACCTTCGGCGGCTTTGAAGTCGCGATGATAGTTGGCGCCATGCTGAAGGCGGCAGAGCGCCGCATGGTATTGCTGATAGACGGTTTCATTATTACCAGCGCCTTGATGGTGGCGGCGCGCCTGCAACCGTCTATCCTCGATTACTGTGTCTTTGCGCATTGCTCGGATGAGCATGGGCACCGGCAAATGATCCAGCACCTCGGTGGTCGCCCTGTGCTGCAAATGGGTTTGCGCCTGGGCGAAGGCACCGGCAGTGTGCTGGCTTTGCCTTTGTTGCATGCAGCCGTCAATTTCCTGCGCGAAATGGCCACCTTTGAATCGGCTGACGTCAGTCAACAAAACGCATAAACATATAACACCTGCACATCATGGAATCGGAAATCGTCCCTCACCACAGTTTCACTGCACGTTGCCTGCATCAGCTGCGCCTGTTCTTTGTAGCTTTGCAATTCTTTACACGCATCCCGGTTCCGCGCTGGGTAGGGTTTGATGCACAATGGTTGCAGCATGCATCGCGCTACTTTCCGGCGGTCGGCATCGTGGTGGCATTGGCGACGATTATTGTCTACATCATTGCTTCGTTATTGTGGACACAGTCGATAGCCGTGTTGCTGTCGACGATAGCCGGGATTTACCTGACCGGTGCGTTTCATGAAGATGGTTTTGCTGATACCTGCGACGGGCTCGGTGGTGGCAGTACAGCGGAGCGTGCGCTGGAAATCATGAAGGATTCGCGCATAGGTGCTTATGGTGCGATCGGGATAGGTTTGATGCTGGCCCTGAAGTGGATGGCACTTTCCAGTTTGCCATCGCCGGCGGTGGTGTCCGCCTTGCTGATTGCGCATCCATTATCCCGTTTGGCAGCGATCAGCCTGGTGTGGCGCATGGAATATGCAAAAGCCAACGGCAAAGCGAAACCAATTGCGCAACAGATGTCTAACAAGGAATTCGGCATTGCCGCCGGCACCACCTTTTTGCCAATAGCATTGCTTTGCCTCACCGGCTTACTCCCTGTTTCTGGCGTCGCGTGCGGGATATTCTTTGCCGCGCTTGCCGCATTTTGGCTGGCGCGCATGTTCCAGCGCCGTATCGCAGGGTATACCGGTGACACCCTGGGCGCTGTCCAGCAAGTTGCCGAAGTTGCATTTTATCTTGGAGTCCTGACCGTCATCAGTCATTGAGGAGTGCCATGCATCTCTATCTCGTCCGCCATCCACGTCCCATTGTTGCTGCCAATACTTGTTATGGCCGCACTGATCTGGCTGTTGCCGCGGAAGAGTTGGCTTCGGCGCATGCATCCTTGTTGCCGGTATTGCCGAGGAATGCGATGGTGTTTTCCAGCCCTTTGCGGCGCTGCATGGATTTATCGGAAAGCCTGGCGCAAACCTTGGGCTGTGCCAAGCCTACTTACGACGAGCGCTTGGCGGAAATGCATTTCGGCGATTGGGAAATGCGTACCTGGGACGACATCCCGCGCACCGCGATTGATGCGTGGAGCAATGATATGGTCGAGTACCAGCCCGGCGGTGGCGAAAGCGTGATGCAGGTGGCACAGCGCGTACGTGCCTTCCGGGATGAATTGACCGAGCTGCAAATCGAGCATGCGATCGTGATTTGCCATGCCGGGATTATCCGTTTGCTGGCAGCCTGTGAACATGGCTTGTCGGTGCCGGAAATGGCTTTATATGCAGCGCAAAAGCCGCACAAGATACGCTACGGTGAATTACTGGTAGTGGATTGTTAGCGCGCCTGCTTGCGCATCAGCTGTACAACGATATTCAGCACTTGTGCCGCCGCCTGTACCGACACCACATCACGTCCCCATGGCTTGCGTTCTTTGGGCAAAATACGCAACCAACTGAATGCAGCTCCCGCACGTCGTACTTCACGCTGTACAGCGACATCATCCTGCAATAAATAATCGATAAACAACCGGGCGATCTCTTGTCTGTCCATCGGCAGGATATAAGCCGTCGAGTGCAGGTAGAGCAGCCAGTCGCGGGCCTGCGCAGCGGCCAATGGCATGACTTTGCTAGGATCATCTTCAAAATCGATGAAGCTGATCTTGCCTTCATGCGCAATCATATTGCGTGCAAAGCATTGGCTGGCAGTCTGGCCCTGGCGATGCAGCTCAAGTATCGCCTGCAAGCCCATTTGCCAGTAGTCCCGTGCTTGTGCCGGTTGCTGGCGCAGTAATTGATCGACCGAGTTTGCGCCGAGGAAAGACAGCGCAAACCATTGCGGTGTCACATGCAGGACTTCAGGCACCGAGACGCCGGCGGCGGCCAGTGCGCGCAGGCGTGCCACTTCAATTGCCTGGGCTTCACTACCGCCCGGTGCCGGCACGGCGCGCAGCATAGGCTGGCCGAGCAAGCGGGCGAGCGTATTCAGTACCGGATAACCCCAGTGTTTGAGAGGTGCTTCCAGTCGTTTGACGATAACGGGCGTGCCGTCCAGATCCACCAATTGCGTGCGGTCATTCTTGCGCGCCAGTTGCGCGGTGATCGTTTGCACTTGGTCGGGAGTTAGCATGCGAGGAGCGGGTAAGCAGGGAAGGCTGGATTATAGACCAGAGCCCTTGCCAGGTGGCATTCTGCATGGCCAGAAAGCTGCTTGCGACTGTGGTGGTTTAGGCACAGGAAAGGCGCTGTTAATTCCTTGTGAATTTGCCGATAAGTGGCGCCACCCTTACAATGGCGCAGTTTTGGTGCCCGCGGATATGTCCATGTCCGCAGTTAAACGGGAAACACGATGCCTGATGTCCGATGGCAAACGTGTGCTGCCCCCGCAACGGTAAGCAAGCGTCGGCGCAGGCCGACAGATTGCCCCTCAAACCACTGTGCAGGTGCATGGGAAGGTGGGGCGTTCAGACTTGCCAGCCCGGATACCGGCCAGGACAGGTGAAAGCAATGCGGCGCTGTCCGCCCGTGCTTTCGTTGAACTCGATCCGCGGGGAGGCTGGTCGGGTGCTTCCCATTGAATAAAGCAAAAAATGAAATCCCTGCCACCACCTCGCAGCACCGCTGCATGGAAACCGCTCGCACTGGTTTCCGCACTCGCCACTTTAAGTTTTCCTGCTGTTGCACAAGTTGAAACCGGTCAGAAGCTGGCGCCGGTTACTGTGTCGGCTTCGCGGTTTGAAAACGATCCGTCGTTTGCACCGATAGGCGCAACGGTGATAACCGCGGAGCAGATCCGTGAAGCGGGGATAGGGAATGTGAATGAGGCCATTCGCAAGATTGGTGGCGTGTATGGTCGACAAAGCCCATACGGCACATCCGATTACTCGCTGGATTTACGCGGATTCGGTGCAACCAGTGATCAAAATATGGTGGTGCTGGTCGATGGTATTCGTATTTCTGAAAACGAACAGGCCGTTCCGCTCATGTCAGCGATTCCGATCGATGCGATAGAGCGGATAGAGATAGTGCGTGGTGGTAGCAGCGTGCTGTATGGCGAAGGAGCAACCGGCGGCACGATTCAGATCATTACCAAAAAAGGAATGACCGGGGCGACACGCGCATCTTTGTTTGCCGAAGTTGGTAGCTTTAACTCGAAAGAGGTACGCGCATCGCTTGCCAAGGGTTGGAATAACTTCTCGATTGATGCGAATTTAAGCAGTATCCACACTGACAATTACCGGGACAATAACAAGCTCCGGCAGGATAACTTTAGCGGCAGTATGCAATGGGCGTTTGCCGATGGCCGGATTGGTCTGCGTGTTGCTTCAGCGCGCCAGGATTCCGGTTTGGCGGGGGCCCTGTCGCCGGCACAGTTTGCCCAGAATCCACGACAAACAACGACGCCATTGGACTATGCGTCTATCGATTCAAACCTTTACACAATATTTGCGGAAAAGCGTTTGGGAAATTGGGAATTGGCTGCCGATCTTTCATATCGGGATCGTGTAGTAAAAACATCTTATTCCCCGTTCTTCCAACCCCTGGTGCAAGGGCCGGTGTCGACCTATGACGGCCACGCAACGCAGTTTTCCCCAAGGGCACGTTATCTGTCACAAGCTGGGGCGATAAAGAATGAATTTGTCGTTGGATTGGATTTTTCCGACGCCAGCCGCCGGGTGAGTACGGATGGCAATCCCCTGGTAAAAAACGGTGACCAGAAATCACAGGCCATCTATCTCAAAGATGAGTTGCGTTTTGGCGATGCGCGCGTTGCAGTAGGTGCACGGCATGAGCAATTCGATCAATCTTTCAGGGGCGGTATTCCGTATGACCAGAAATTTTCGCTCAATGCCTGGGACCTGCAAGGCAGTTATCAACTGACCCCAATCGCCAGTATTTTTGCCAAAGCGGGTCGCAGTTATCGCGTAGCGAATGTGGACGATAACGGTTACACACAAAACAATGTGCCGCTCAAACCGCAAGTATCCAATGACTATGAGTTGGGTGCGACACTGGGTAATGCTAACCGGAAGCTGACAGCCAAGTTGTTCAGGCATCGTTTGAAGAACGAGATATATTTTGATCCTTTGGTACCGCCGTGTGGTTTTGGATTCTGTAACGGCGCGAATGTGAACCTGGATCCGACCGAACGCGAAGGTGTAGAGATAGAGGCAAGTACACGTTTGGCACAAGCGTTTACCTTGTCGGCGGTCTTGCAGCATGTTTCCGCTAAATTTATCGAAGGCCCTTATGCCGGCAAGGAAATGACGCTGGTTCCAAAAAATACTGCGACCTTGCGTTTGAATTGGGTACCGGGCAACGGTCAAAGTGCTGATGTTGGTTTGCAGTGGGTCGATAAACAACGTTATGCGGGTGATTTTACAAACGCATGCAATTCGAAAATCCCGGCTTTCACGACGCTTGATGCGCGTTATGCAGTGCGTGTCGGAACTTGGGAATTCGCCGTTCGCGGTGCCAACCTGACCGATAAAAACTATTACACCCAGGCTTATGGTGAGTGCAGCAGTGACGCCAATATATATCCTGAGGCAGGTCGTTCCTTGAGGGTGTCGGTGCGTAAAGATTTCTAGTAGTTTGAATCTTTGAAAACTTGTTGCGCATCCGAAGATAGGGCAGAGGCCCCGATCCCGGATGCGCAATTTTTATGGCCGATGCTTGCGTGGCGGTGGCTTGCTTCACGAAGCCATCAGCTGTACAGGGGATGGAACTGTTTTTTTCCGGCCCCGGATATTATTGTGTGTTGCACAAATAGGACGTCACAACAGGCTAAATCGCCTGCAAAGTTGCGGCTCACCCGCATGCCCCTTACAATGTCGCCAGTTTTGGTGCTCGCGGACATGCTCATGTCTGTAGTTAAACGGGAAACACGATGCCTCAGGCTAACGTGTGCTGCCCCCGCAACGGTAATCAAGCGTCATTTTCAATGACAGATCGTCTCTCAAACCACTGTGCAAGCTGCATGGGAAGGTGGGGCGCTCGTGCTTGCTAGCCCGGATACCGGCCAGGACAGGTGGAAATGCCGCGAACGGGGATGTTCGCGACGCGATTCGTTCATGTGCCGCTTCGAGCTGCTTCCTGTCTGTTTGCGTCGTTAATCGGTTCCGGTATTTCTTTTCAATCCAGCCTGCGGGGAGGTGGGCTGGGTGCTGTTTCTATGAAAAGTAATCATGAGCTCATCTGTTTTACGGCGCGCCAATCTGGCGTTTCCGCCGCTGGCTATTGCCTTGTCCGTTTCCGCTGCATTTTCTCCTTTGAGTTTTGCGCAAACTCCTGCCGATCAATCGCTAACACCAGTTTTGGTAACAGCTTCGCGCACCGCGCAAAAAGCCGGCGATGTACTGAGCGATAACCTCGTAATTAGTGCAGAAGAAATCCAGCAGTCCGGACAATCGTCGCTGATCGATCTGTTGCAACGCAAGCGCGGTATTGAAATTGCCCGCAATGGCGGTGCCGGCAGCTCGTCAACCTTGTACATGCGCGGTTCCTCCGGCAAACAAGTAGTTTTGTTGATTGACGGTGTCCGCTCGGTTTCGGCGACAACAGGTGAACCGAGCTGGTCCTCGATTCCCTTATCGCAAATTGATCGTATTGAAGTGGTCTTTGGCCCGATGAGCAGTATGTATGGTGCAGATGCTGTCGGTGGCGTGATTCAGGTTTTCACGAAGAAAGGCGCAGGCGCGCCGCGTGTGACAGCTTCTGCTGGTGCCGGAACCTATGGCACAAAAGAATACTCATTGGGCGTGGCGGGTTCCACCGATGGCGATCACAAAATCCGTTATTCGTTTAATGCATCGCAAGAAGAGGCAACAGGTTTTAATGCAACAGTACCGCTGGTTGGCAGCGGCTATAGCAAAGACAAGGATGGTTACGCCAAAAACAGCATAAGTGGTCAACTCGCATGGGAACTGGCAAAAGGCCAGGAACTTGGTGCCAGTTTCTTGCAAAGCCACGGTAATTCTCAATACGATAGTGGTTCGCCCGCTTATGATGCACGCAGCATAGGCGATGTCGGTGTCTATTCGGTCTATTCACGAAACCAGATCACGTCGAACTGGGGAAGTTTTTTCCAGGTGTCGAAGGCTTACGATAAACAAAATAGCTATACCTCGACAGGCACGAGTTCAATCAACTCAGACAGCACACTTGTTAGCTGGCAAAACGATATCAAAATTGGTACGGATTTATTGCAGGTCATTACCGAACATCGGAAGGAAGCAGCTGTAACAAACCTGCCGATTGACCGTGAACGTACGACGAAGTCGCTGGCACTTGCATACCAGCTTCAGCGCGGGGCACATTTGGGAAGTATCAGCACCCGTTATGACGATAACTCCACTTACGGCTCCAATGTCACGGGCAGCCTCGGGTATGGCTATCACATCAGTAAGGTACTCCGTGTCAGTGGCAGTATCGGAACCAGCTTCCGTGCCCCGACATTTAATGAGTTGTATTACACCGGCTACGGCAATCCTAACGTACAACCGGAAAAAGGTAAAAATGCGGAAGTCGGGATTTACTACGATGATGGTAAATCGGATTTTAGCGTTGCCTTCTATCGTAATCGTGTGACTAATATGATTATCACGCAACGTCCTTGTTCCATGACAGGTATCGGCAGCTGTGCTTATAACGTCAACGAGGCCTTGTTAACCGGCTTATCAGTCGGTGGTGGCAGACGGATTGGTGACTTCAGGTTGTATGGTTCGCTTGATTTGCAGGATCCGAAAGACAAGACAAAGAATACATTGTTGGAACGTCGGGCCCGGTATCACGGCACCCTCGGTGTTGACTATGTCAATGAGAAATTCTCCGCCGGTGCCGATATCGGTTTCAGTGGCTCACGTTTTTCAAATTCCGAAAATACCCAGCCACTGGGCGGTTATGCCTTGCTTAACCTGAATGCCACTTATAATTTGAGCAATGACTGGCAATTGTTTGCACGTTGGAACAATGTCCTTGATAAGGACTACGTGTTGGCACGTGGCTATAACACCCCGGGTTCAAACGGTTTGCTGGGTGTGCGCTACGGTTTTAAATAAAGCATCAGTAAAATAGCGTTTGTTGCACGATTGCGCATGCATGCCCGGAGATGTCATCCGGCATCGCATGCGCAAATTTTATGAGGAAGTCCTAATGTTGTTGCGCCCATGAGTACGGTGGCCGGTAAGAGTACGCATATTGCAGCGTTGCAGGGGCGGACCCGCGCGTGGGCGGTGTTGTCTGTTTTGTTGGTGCTCGCTTTGCTGAGTTTTGTTGTTTCAGGCGTGATGGGTTCCGTTACCTTGTCGTTTGGCGATATCGCCGACGCGACACGTGAATTGCTGCAGGGTACGGCCTCGACGATGGCGGCGACCCTGGTTGAGCTGCGCCTGAGTCGTGCACTTTCCGCTTTCGTGACCGGGGCGTCGCTGACGCTGGCCGGGGTGATGATGCAGGCCTTGTTGCGCAATCCTTTGGCGGAACCTTATGTGCTGGGTGTGTCGGGCGGTGCTGCGGTCGGTGCATTGGCGGCGATGCTGTTTTGTACGCTGGCGTGGGTAATCGATGTGGCCGCTTTTGCCGGTGCGATTACGATATCGCTGATTCTATTTTTGCTGGCGCGTCGCGATTTACGCGGTGCGTCCGGTGCGGATGGCAGTGCGCCTTTGCTATTGCTGACAGGCGTTATCCTCGCCTCCGGTTGTGCCGCGCTGGTGACACTGATGCTGTCGGTTGCGCCGGATAATCGTTTGCGTGGCATGGTGTTTTGGTTGATAGGGGATTTGTCCGGTACCCAGTTCCGTTGGGTGCCGTGGATAGTATTGGCGGGAGCGCTCGCGTTTTCGGTACGCGCGGCACGTGCGATCAATGTGATTGCGCTGCATGCGGAAGCGGCGTCTACGCTGGGTATCAATGTCGCGAGATTTCGAGGTGGTTTGTTTATATGTTCGGCGCTGTTGACAGCGAGTGCTGTCAGCAATGCCGGCAGCATCGGTTTTGTCGGCCTGATCGTGCCGCATGCCTGTCGCTTCGTACTGGGCCCTGATCATCGCCTGTTATTGCCTGCCGCCACTTTAGTCGGCGGTACCTTCCTGGTACTGGCGGATACGCTGGCGCGCACTATCGTCGCGCCGCAGCAGTTGCCGGTGGGTGTCATTACCGCCATCATCGGTGTGCCGGTTTTCCTCCTGCAATTGCACCAGTTGAGGAAACGCTGATGAAGGCCGTCAAACTCAAATTAAGTATTGCCGACCGTGTACTGGTCGACGCTTTGGACTGGCAGGTCGGCCCCGGTGAATGCTGGTGTGTCATAGGTCGCAATGGCGCAGGCAAGAGTACTTTGCTGCGCACCCTGGTTGGTTTGCGTGACGCGGATGGCGGCCAGCTGGAACTGGGTGGACGCGCGCTGGCGAA
Organism: Herminiimonas glaciei; assembly: GCF_042664955.1. Classification (NCBI taxonomy): domain Bacteria; kingdom Pseudomonadati; phylum Pseudomonadota; class Betaproteobacteria; order Burkholderiales; family Oxalobacteraceae; genus Herminiimonas; species Herminiimonas glaciei. The sequence continues at coordinate 1,918,208 of NZ_JBHTBU010000001.1, read as the reverse complement.
ATGGCCATTACAGGATTTGGCGCGTGAACGTTCGTATTTGCCACAGGGGCGCAGCGATGCTTTTGGTTACCGTGTGATTGAAACAGTATTGACGGCACGCCATCCTTACCATGAGTCGGCTTACTGGGAGTCCGATGCGGATTATGCGGCCGCACACACGGCTTTGCAGGTCATGGATGCCGATACCCTGGCGGAACGCGATGTGCGTTCGCTGTCAGGTGGGGAGCGGCAGCGCGTGGCAATAGCCGCAGTGTTGGCGCAGGATACGCCTTTGATGTTGCTGGATGAGCCGACCAGCGCGCTGGACCTGGCGCATCAGGTCAGTGTGATGAGCCTCTTGTCCAGACTGTGCCGTGAACAGCAAAAGGCCGTGGTGATGGTCAGCCATGATTTGAATCTCGCACATAGCGTGGCGACGCATGCCTTGCTCTTGATGGGTGACGGACGCTGGCATGCCGGTCCGGTCGCTGAAGTGATGCAGGCATCATTATTAAGTGCATGCCTGGGCCATCCGATTGAAATCGTGCAGCATGGCAAGCGCACAATTTACCTGGCAGTTGAGGAAGAACAATGAGTGAAGAACAGAACAGCAAGGATGTCGACGGCTTGAACGAGCGGCACAATGCGCGTATGGCGCGCAAGAAGGAAGTCGTCGATAAAAAGATAGAGGCCGCCAAGCGCAATGCAGGTGTGTTGGTGATTACCTGCGGCAATGGCAAAGGCAAAAGCTCCAGCGCCTTCGGCATGGCGGCACGTGCACTCGGCCATGGCATGAAGGTGGGCGTGGTGCAATTCATCAAGGGTGCAATCGCCACCGGTGAAGAAAACTTCTTCCGGCGCTTTCCGGATGAAATCAGTTTCCATGTCATGGGCGAAGGCTATACCTGGGAAACACAGAACCGTGAACGCGATGTGGCGAATGCGGAGAAAGCCTGGCAGCGCGCGCAAGTCTTGCTGAGCGATCCGGCCATCGGCCTCGTGGTACTGGATGAATTGAACATCGCATTGAAATATAAATACCTGGATGTGCAACAGGTGATCGCCGATTTGCAGGCACGTCCGGAGATGCAGCACGTCGTGGTCACCGGTCGCGGTGCGCCGCCGGAATTAATAGAGGTGGCGGATACCGTCACCGAGATGCAGCCGGTCAAGCATGCTTTTGCGAATGGCATCGCCGCGCAACAGGGCGTGGAGTGGTAAATGGCTAGCGCACGCATCGTCCTGATTTCCGGCATCGCATCCGGCCAGGGCAAGACTACGGTCACCGCAGCCCTGGCACGCAAGCTGATACGGCAGGGTTTGCGTGTACGCGTGTTCAAGACCGGGCCTGATTACCTCGATCCCATGATTTTGCAGCGTGCCAGCGGAGCTGAAGTCTATGCGCTCGATTTATGGATGGTAGGACTTGACGATTGCCGTCGATTGCTGGCTAAGGCAGCAAGCGAAGTTGATGTGATCCTGATCGAAGGCGTAATGGGTTTGTACGATGGTGATCCTTCATCGGCGGACCTGGCGCGTGCGTTTGGGGTGCCGGTAGTCGTGGTACTGGATGCAGCCAAGATGGCGCAGACGGTGGGGGCGGTAGTACTCGGTTTGCAGCAATACGGCCCGGTTGAGCTGGCCGGCGTGATTGTCAATCGTATTGCCAGCGCATCACACGCCAAGATGGTGACGCAGGGCATACGCAATGTGCCTATCCTCGCGACTTTGCCGAAGCAGGTGCAGGCTTTACCGGAGCGCCACCTGGGACTGGTGCAGCCGGACGAAATTGCACAAGTTGACCAGGTCCTCGACCAGATGGCCGACCAGATCGAGATCGATATGGCGGCATGGGAAGCGATCGCGCCCGTGTCGCTGGATGAGAACCTGGCTGCAGCGACAACGCCGCAATTGCTGGCAGGTAAAACCATCGCGATTGCGCGCGATGCAGCCTTCGCCTTTGTGTATCACGCGAACCTTGAATGCCTGCGCGCTGCCGGTGCGAAGCTGGCATTCTTTTCTCCACTGAATGATGAAGCGATACCGGCCGATGCGGATGCCGTGTATATCCCCGGTGGCTATCCGGAACTGCACTGCGCGACTTTGGCGGCAGCGCAGAACTGGCAGGAATCCATGCGTGCGGCCCATGCGCGGCATATGCCGATACTCGCTGAATGCGGCGGCATGATGGTGATTGCCGATCATTTGACCGATGTGCAGGGCCAGCAATGGCCTATGGTCGGTTTGATGCCAGGTGAGGTGGTAATGCAAGGCAAACTGGCCGGTCTTGGCATGCAGTCGCTGGCAACTGAAGACGGCGAATTGCGCGGCCATGCCTTTCATTACTCGACGCTGAGTACCCCGGTCGAGCCACAGGCGCAAACCGTCAAACGTTCAAATGGCGCACAAGGTGAGGCGGTGTACAAACAAGGTGCATTGACTGCGACCTACTTCCACGCCTACTTCTCATCCTGCCCGGCGGCGACCGCGCGGATTTTTACGGCGGAGGGTAAGTAATGACACGCACACTAGTAATTGGTGGTGCACGTTCCGGCAAGAGTGCGCATGCGGAAGCGCTGGCAACCGCATCCGGCAAGCCGGTCGTGTATATCGCCACCGCACAAGCCGGTGATGCTGAGATGCAGCTGCGCATCGCACATCATCGCGCCCGCCGCGATAGCCTGTGGCAAACGGTAGAAGAAACACTCGCGCTCGGCGACGCGATTCAGCAATACAGTCGCGAGGACAACCTGATCCTGCTTGATTGCCTGACAGTCTGGCTATCCAATTTGCTGTTCTCTGAAAACCGGGAATTCCCCGAGGTCGGTGTGATCGCCGAACCGGCTTATTTCACCGAGCAGCGCGCTGCTTTCTTGCAAGCCCTGGCGCAAGCCGCCGGTGACATCATCTTGGTCTCGAACGAAGTCGGACAGGGTATCGTGCCGCAAGGCGCGATTTCGCGCTGGTTTGTTGATGAAGCCGGACGCCTGAACCAGTCAGTAGCGGCAACATGTGAGCGTGCGGTGCTGGTCGTGGCCGGTTTGCCGCTGGCGCTGAAGGGCTGAGATGCTATTTGGTTTGTCTTGCGGTGCGATCGCGATCCTGATGTTGCTCGGCGTATTGCTGGATATGCGCCTGGGTGAAGCGACACGCTGGCATCCGCTGGTCGGCTTCGGCAACCTGGCGATACGCATGGAAAAGAAGCTCAACACCGGTGGCTCGCGGATTGCACTCGGTGCATGGGCGTGGATACTGGTCGTCACACCGTTTGTCGTCATCGCCTGGTTGCTGACTTTCTGGTTGGCGCAATTCGATGCCTTGTTCGCACTTGGCGTGCATGCCTTGTTGCTGTACTTCAGTCTCGGCTTGCGCAGCCTGCGCGACCATACCTTACCGATAGCACATGCCTTGATGGATGGCGATTTGGCGCAGGCACGTCTGTTAACCGCACGTATTGTCAGCCGCGATACCACGCAGGCGCAAGAAGCCGAGCTGGCGAAAGCCGGAGTTGAATCCCTGCTGGAAAACGGCAATGATGCAGTGTTCAGCACCCTGTTCTGGTTTGCCCTGGGCGGTGGTCCCGGAGTGGTTTTGTTCCGCCTTGCGAATACCCTCGATGCGATGTGGGGTTACCGCACGCAACGCTATAACGAATTTGGTCGTGTCGCAGCACGCATCGATGATGTCTTGAATTTCATTCCAGCGCGCCTGACGGCACTCTCTTATGCCGTACTCGGTAATACGAAGCAGGCCTGGCAATGCTGGCGTGCGCAAGCACCGGCCTGGTCGAGCCCGAATGCGGGGCCAGTGATGTCGGCCGGTGCCGGTGCGCTCGGCATATCATTGGGTGGTGCGGCAATTTACGACGGTGAGCTGGAGCAGCGTCCGCCGCTCGGCACCGGCCCCTTGGCAACCGGTAAAGATATCGCACGCGCCTGGCGCCTGGTCCGTTTGACGACTGTTTTGTGGCTGCTGCTGATTTGTATCGCGGGAGTATTCTATGCTTGAGCATGGCGGCAACCTGCGCGATGCAATACAGCGTTATGGGCGGCCACGCGCAGAGTGGCTGGACTTGTCGACAGGCATCAACCCGCAAGCTTATCCGGTGCCGCCGTTGGCCGCTGATGCCTGGCATCGCTTGCCTGAGCCGAGTACCGCTTTGCTGGAGGCGGCGCAGACTTATTATGGCGCGCCACAACTTTTGCCGGTGGCCGGAACCCAGGCGGCGATACAGGCATTACCGCGCTTGCGTGCGCACAGCCGCGTGGTGATTGCCGCTCCTTCGTATGCGGAACACAGTTATCAGTGGCGGCAGGCAGGTCATGAAGTACGTGAAGTGGCCTACGACCGGCTGGCAGCGGAAGTTGATCACTGCGATGTGCTGTCCATCTGTAATCCGAATAATCCGACCGGTGAAAAAATCAGCCCGCAGCTATTACTCGAATGGGCGGCGCGACTCGCGGCCCGTGGCGGCTGGCTGCTGGTGGATGAAGCCTTTGGCGATACCATGCCGGCACAAAGCGTGGCTGCATATACGGCGCAAAAAGGTTTGATCGTATTCCGCTCGGTCGGCAAGTTTTTTGGACTGGCGGGTTTGCGCCTGGGTTTTGTTGCTGCGCATCCTGACTTACTGCAAGAACTGGCGGATCTGCTGGGCCCCTGGACCGTCAGCGGCCCGGCGCAACAGATAGGCGCTGCAGCGCTGGCTGATACCGTTTGGCAGCAGCAGATGCGCAGGCAATTGCAGGATAGCGGCAAACGCTTGCAGCAGTTGCTGCAGGCACAAGGGATACAGTCAAACGGCACCGAGCTGTTCCAATACTGGCCGACATCCAATGCCGCAGGATTTGTCGCGTATATGGCGCAGCACGGCATCTGGATCAGGATTTTTTCGCATGGTGTCCGTCTTGGTTTACCGCCGGATGAAGCAGCTTGGCAGCGTTTGCAACAGACGTTGGAAGATGCGCCACAGACATAAAAAATTCACGGGAAATGATATGAATAAGTTTTTCTTGCAAGCCCTGCTACTGAGCACTGCCTTTATCGCTGGCGGTGCGAGTGCTGTAATCACAGTCAAGGACGATGGCGGCAATACCGTTACGCTGAACAAACCGGCACAGCGCATCATTTCATTGGCACCGCATGCAACCGAATTGATTTTTGCCGCCGGTGGTGGTGATCGTATTGTCGGCACGGTCGGCTATAGCGATTATCCGGCGGAAGCCTTGAAGATCCCGCGCGTCGGCAGCCATCAGCAAATTGATGTGGAGCGCATCATCGCGCTCAAACCAGACTTGCTGGTGGTCTGGCTGCACGGCAATTCCGAGCGCCAGCTCGAGCATGTGCGCAAGCTCGGCATTCCCTTTTATTTCAGTGAACCGAAGAAGCTGGCCGATATCCCGACCAGCATAGAACGCCTGGGTATGCTGATGGGTACCGAGCAGCAAGCAAGTAAAGTCGCCGCGGCAGAACGTGTCGAACTGGCGCGACTGGCGGCGCAATACCGCAATCGGCCGACGGTACGCATGTTTTATCAGGTGTGGGGCAAGCCGGTGTATACGCTGAATGGTGGCAATATCATGAGCGACGTGATCCGCCTGTGCGGTGGTGAAAACATCTTTGCCAATTTATCGATTCCTGCACCGATCGTGACGACGGAAGCGGTATTGCTGGAAAACCCGGAAGTGATGATGACCGGTGATCGCCAGGCGGAAAAATCGGGCGGACTCGAAATCTGGAAACAATATAAAAATATGCTCGCGGTTAAAAACGACAATATGTTTTCGGTCGATGCCGACCTGGTGAATCGTGCCGGTCCACGCCTGATCGAAGGCGCTGCGATGGTGTGTGAAAAGCTGGAACTCGCACGCAGCCGTCGCACCAACAAGCCATAAACAAAGTGAAACTACACACACTGATGGTGCAAGGCACCACTTCCGACGCCGGCAAGACGACGCTGGTTGCCGCGCTCTGCCGTTTGCTGGCACAGGAAGGTGTCAGGGTCGTGCCCTTCAAGCCGCAGAATATGGCGCTTAACAGTGCAGTCACGGCGGATGGCGGTGAGATCGGGCGTGCGCAGGCATTGCAGGCGATCGCCGCAGGTTTGCAGCCGCATACGGATATGAATCCCATCCTGCTCAAGCCATCCAGCGATACCGGTGCGCAAGTCATCATCCATGGCAAGGCGCGTAGCGATATGAATGCGCGCGATTACCATGCGTACAAGCCGGTCGCGATGCAGGCGGTGCTGGAATCTTATCAACGCTTGCAAACGCGGTACGAGTCGGTGCTGGTGGAAGGTGCCGGCAGTCCGGCCGAAGTGAATTTGCGTGAGCGCGATATCGCGAATATGGGTTTTGCCGAAGCCGTGGATTGCCCGGTCATCCTGGTGGCCGATATAGATCGCGGCGGTGTGTTCGCGCACATCATCGGCACGCTGGCCTGCCTGTCCGAGAGTGAGCGCAAGCGTACCGTGGGTTTTGTCATCAATCGCTTCCGTGGCGATATCAGTTTGCTGGAACCCGGCCTGAAATGGCTGGAAGAACAAACCGGTAAACCGGTGTTGGCAGTTCTTCCTTATTTGCATGGACTGTTCCTTGATGCGGAAGATGCAGTGGAAACGACGCAGGCTGCGCGCGGCGCTTTCCGCGTGGTGGTACCGGTGCCGCCACGCATCAGCAATCACACCGACTTCGATGCCTTGCGTGCGCATCCGGAAGTCGACCTGCAACTGGTGGGGCCGGGACAGCCGATCCCGCCTGCCGACCTGATCATCCTGCCCGGCAGTAAAAACACCCGCGGCGACCTCGATTGGCTGATAGCCAACGGTTGGCGCGAAACACTGCTGCGCCATGCGCGTTACGGTGGCAAGATCATCGGTATTTGTGGTGGTTATCAAATGCTGGGCATGACGGTGGCTGACCCGCACGGTGTCGAGGGTAGGCCTGGCGTTTCGCAAGGTTTGGGTTTGCTGGATATCGCCACCGAGTTGACACGTGAAAAGCGTCTGGAACAAGTCAGCGGTACATGTGCATTCGCAGATGCCGGAGTCAGCGGCTATGAAATCCACATGGGTACCTCGGAAGGTGCGGCACGTTCCAGCCCTGTCTTTATGATAGATGGACGGGCAGAGGGCGCGCGTTCGGACGACGACCACATACTGGGTACATACCTGCACGGCTTGTTCGATACACCGTCGGCATGCTCGGCCTTGTTGCGTTGGGCCGGCCTGGACAGCGATGTGACGGTAGATACCGCGCAGTTGCGCGAAGCCAGCCTGCAGCGTCTGGCGGATGCCGCGCGTCCCTTGCTGGCGGCCTTGCGCGCCTTGCCCGACTACCAAGCCTGACCAGGCCCCGATTCCCTGCTGACTGTAGCATTCCTGCGACGCGGCGGCTGTTAGCACAATGCCGTATTGACCTTGCAACGCAGCATGATATTCTTGTTTGAAAGTCAATTTGCGGACTGCAGGGGCATTTGACCTGTAGCCTGGCTTCCAGCCCGGCCTCACCCTGAGTGCCAGCAGCGAGTGCGGAATACCACATTAAAAGGGGAAATTCATGCCAGTGATCGTCATCGCCAATCCTAAGGGCGGCGTAGGAAAGAGTACGCTAGCCACCAACGTTGCCGGCTACTTTGCCGCGCAGGGACATAGTGTGATGTTGGGTGATGTCGACGTACAGCAATCTTCCCGTTCCTGGCTTTCCTTGCGACCCGCTACGCTGCCACCCATCCAGGCCTGGGAAATTGATGACGGCCATGTCGCCAAACCACCCAAAGGCACTACGCATATCGTGCTCGATACGCCAGCCGGTTTTAGCGGCAAGCGCTTTGAAAAAGTCATGCAAATCGCGGACAAGGTCATCGTACCTTTGCAGCCGTCGATGTTCGATATCCTGGCGACGCAGGAATTCCTGCAAAAGCTGGCAGGGCGCAAAGAGAAATTTGACCTGGGCGTGCTCGGGATGCGGGTGAATGGCCGCACCCGCGCTGCCGACCAATTGACACAATACGTGAACGGACTCGGAATCCCGGTACTGGGCTTTTTGCGCGATACGCAAAATTATGTGCAGCTCGCCGCACATGGCAGCACCGTATGGGATATCGCACCGTCACGTGTGGAAAAGGACCTGGAGCAGTGGCAGGATCTGGTGCAGTGGCTAGGGAAGAAATGATTACACCTGAATACGCGAATTTGCTGGCACGTTACAACCGCTGGATGAATGACAAGATCTACACCGCCAGCGAGCAGTTAAGTGACACCGAGCGCAAGGCTGACCGCGGCGCTTTCTTCAAATCCATACATTCCACCCTGAACCACCTGGTATGGGGTGACGCAATGTGGCTGGGGCGTTTCACCAAAGGCACCGCGCTGGAACGGTCTATGCCGACTACACCCGGCGGCGTCGATGTACATGCTGACTGGGATGAGTTGAAAGCGGCACGTGCTGTGCTGGACCAAGAGTTGCTGGTATGGGCCGCCAGCCTGGATGCGAACTGGCTGGCAAATGATTTCAGCTGGTATAGCGGCATGACCAAAAGCATGCGCAGTGGCCCGGCCTGGCAATCTGTCGCGCATATGTTCAATCACCAGACTCATCATAGAGGACAAGTGACGACCTTGTTGTCGCAGCAGCGTGTCGATATCGGCGCGACTGATTTAATGATGATGCCAAGAGAGACGTAATCAATGGTGACAGCTGTCATCAAGAAGTAATGCAGCGTGGGTAGCATGCAGACACTTACTCATCCTGGAGAGTGTGTCTTCATGAATGCGCATGGTGCTTTACCCAATTCCGAACCCCGTCGCAAGGAACAACGCTTCGTCTTTCGCCGACGCGGGCTGATGACGCGTGGTGCGACGACCACGCAAATCCATACTGTCGATGTTTCCACGCAAGGGATGGGAGTGATGGGGCCGGAACCAGTCCGGACCGGCGAGGTGTGCGCCATTATGCTGGAAGCGCTGGTGGGCGGACGCATGATGCAATTGAAGTTCACCGGCAAGGCGGTGGATTGCACACTCGCAGGTATCCAGGGGTTTCGTACCAGCTTATATATCGATGGCAGCGTGGAAGTGCATCAACTGCAGTTGCAGAAAATTATTGCTACTTGTTCGACCACGACGCGTGACCTGGGCTGATTAGCTACAGCGTTCCAGGTCCGCCGCGCATGATTAAATTTCCAGGTTGTCGATCAAACGGGTGACGCCGAGTTTGGCAGCGGCCAGTACCACCAGTTTTTCACCTTGGGCCATATCGCCGGCTGATGGTGGTTGCAGATTGCTCTGTTTGCGGATCGAGATGTAGTCCGGTTTCCAGCCGCGCTGGCTGAGGTCGGCCATGGCCTTGCGTTCCAGTTCGAAGATATCCAGATGGCCGCTGCGGACTTCATTGGCGACCGCATTCAGGCTTTGGAACAGGGCTGGTGCTTCAGCGCGTTCTTGCGCCGACAAATAGACATTGCGTGACGACAAGGCCAGGCCATCTTCGGCGCGATAGGTATCGGCGGCTATGATTTCGGTCGGCAGTGCGAATTGTTTGGACATATTGCGCACGATCATCAACTGCTGGTAATCCTTCTTGCCGAACACCGCGACGCTAGGTTGCACGCAAGAGAATAATTTCAATACGACGGTAGTGACGCCGGAGAAGAAACCAGGGCGGAATTCACCTTCCAGCGTATTGCCGAGATCGTCCGGCGGCCGTACGCGGAATTCCTGCGGTTCCGGGTACAGGTCTTTCTCGGTTGGTGCAAACAGGATGTAGACGCCTTCTTTTTCCAGCTTCTCGACGTCAGCCTGGAAAGTGCGTGGATATTTGTCGAAGTCTTCGTTAGGACCGAATTGCAGGCGGTTCACAAAGATCGAGGCGACTACCGGATCACCATGCTTGCGCGCCAGGCGCATCAGCGACAAATGACCGTCATGCAGGTTGCCCATGGTCGGGACGAAAGCAGTACGTAATTGTCCGCGCAAATGATCGCGCAATTCTTCGATACAAGAGATGATCTTCATAAATCTGTCTTAGTGAATTGGTCGCCGCCTCAGTGCTTCAGCGCGAAGGCGACGAGTGAGTAATCCGGGATGATAAGGGCGAGTATTTAACTTAACTTGGCGCGTAGGCCAGTCGCACGTAAATTGGCGCAAACGGTTCCGCCTGCGTGATTTCGATCAGGGTTTCCTTGGCCAGCTCGAGCAGGGCGACGAAGTTGACCACGACTACCGGCACGCCGCGTGACGGGTCGAACAGGTCGGCGAATTCAACAAATTTGGTGGATTGCAAACGACGCAGGATGGCGGTCATGTGTTCACGCACCGATAATTCTTCGCGGCTGATCATGTGATGCGCGGTCAGCTTCGCGCGTTTGAGCAAATCAGCCCAGGCTTGCTGCAGATCGACGACTTCCACTTCTGGCCAGCGCGTGACTATGCTTTGCTCGATGTAAATCTGCGTGCGTACATAATCGCGGCCCAGCTGCGGCAGCGCATCGATTTGTTGCGAAGCCAGTTTCATTTGCTCGTATTCGAGCAGGCGACGTACCAGTTCCGCACGCGGATCGGCCGCTTCTTCGCCGGTATCGGCCTTGCGTACCGGCAGCAGCATGCGCGATTTGATTTCAATCAGCATGGCTGCCATCAGCAGGTATTCGGCAGCCAGTTCCAGATTGTGCAGGCGGATCTGGTCGACGTATTGCAGGTACTGCTTAGTAACCTGCGCCATCGGGATATCGAGGATATTGAAGTTTTGCTTGCGGATCAGGTACAGCAGGAGATCAAGCGGACCTTCAAAGGCTTCGAGGAAAACTTCGAGTGCATCCGGCGGAATATACAAATCCGTCGGCATGCGGAACAAGGGCTCACCGTACAGGCGTGCATATGCGACGCCATCGATGACATCCGGCGTGGTATCCGGTCTGCCTTCGACTACAAGATCAGGCGCGCTTGAGGGCAAGTGCGCCAGCATCGTGTTCGGGCCCGTGCTCATTTATTTCAGTTTGTTTTGATACACGTAGGCTTGCTGGCTGACGTTGGACGCCTTGATGCGCGCTTGCTGGTCGAGGTCGATCGGGCTTTTATCCCACAGCAAGGCGCGGCCTGCGCGCTGCGATTCTTCCAGGTTCGGATTCTTTTCTTTCAGCGAGCTGATGAATTGAGTGATTTCAGACTGGTAGTTGGAATGCTGTTTGCTAAGTTTCATGAATAAATTGGCAACAAGTTAGAGTCAGACGCTATTTTACCTTGTCTTGTCGGCTAAGCTGCTATCGAAACGGTAAGTGTCTCAGATATGTCAATCCGGCATTATTTTGTTGCCTGTAATATTGTTATCATGTGTTTTCTGCAATAAGGATGAATGTCACCGGGCGGTCGTATTCCGGCCGCAATGTAGTGCCCTGGAAGAGGTTGAGAATGGGAAAAATCATGCGTACCTTATTGGGCTTCTTTTGCAGCCTGTTGATGCTGGGCTGCCAACAATCGGAGTTTGGTTTGGAAAAACTGACAAAAGGCGTTTCTACCGAAGCCGATGTGCGCAGCACCATGGGCGAGCCCGAAATCGTGTGGGAAGAGCATAACGGCTCCCGCACACTGGAATATCCGAAAGGCCCGGCCGGGCATCGTACCTATATGGTCGATATCGATGCGCAGGGCAAGTTGCGCGATTACACGCAAGTGTTAACGAACGATAACTTCGCCACCATCAAGGTCGGCATGACGCGGGAAGAAGTGCGCCGCAAGCTGGGCAAGCCGCGCACTGTCGGTAAATTCAACCTGAAGAATGAAGAAGTATGGGATTGGCGCTATCTGGAAGGACCGTCGATCGAGCGCTTCTTCAATGTGCACTTTGACCTGGAAACCGGCAAGGTCACGCGTACTTCGGTGTCCGACCCTACTTACGGTTAAGCCGGGTATCTCTCCAATGTGCCGTCCAGTGCGGCGCTGACATCGATCGCCGCCTGCAGGTTGGGCAGGCAGTGGTCGGCACCGAGGCGATCAAGGAAGCCGCTGCGCCGCATCAGATCACGTGGCTGCCGGTTCAGTCCGCACAGGATGAGCTGGCTGCCGTGTTTCTGCAAAGACTTGCGTATGGTTTCCAGCGCATCGAGGCCGGTGGCGTCCAGATTGATCAATTGATGCAACTCCAGGATCAAGGCTCTTTCCGGCATTGCCTTCGGCTCGATCAAGCCTTCGAGCTTGCCTACCGCCCCAAAAAACAGTGAACCGAAGATCGAATAGGCGTGCACGCCGGGCGGCAGCTCGACGACCATCTCTTCATTTGGAATTTGCTCGATCCGCGTCAGGCTCGATATCCGGTAAATAAAGAACACGCAAGCCAGTACCAGGCCGACCTGTACCGCCACCGTCAGGTCGACAATCACCGTCAGGAAGAAAGTCGACAGCATCAGGATGCGGTAATTCATCGAGAAATGCCGCAGCCGTGCAAATTCGTGCCAATCCCCCATGTTGTAAGCGACGTAGAGCAGGATCGCAGCCAGCGCCGCGAGCGGGATATTGTTGGCCAATGGTGCCGCGATGAGGACGATGAAGAGCAAGGTCAGCGCATGCAGGATGCCGGACACCGGTGAGACCGCGCCGGCACGTATATTCGTCACCGTACGTGCAATCGTGCCGGTAGCGGGGATGCCGCCGAAGAATGGCGTGACTACATTCGCTATGCCTTGCGCCATCAATTCCTGGTTCGGATCGTGGCGGTCGCCGGTAATATTGTCGGCCACGCGGGCGCACAGCAATGATTCAATCGCACCGAGCAAGGCGATGGTCAGCGCTGGTGCGAATAGTTGCTGGACCAGCGCCCATGAAAATTCCGGCAAGGCGAAATCCGGTACGCCTTGCGGAATGCCGCCGAACTTGCTGCCTATGGTGTCGACCTTCAGGTCAAACAGGCTGACTGCAAGCGTTGCGAGTACCAATACGATGATGGTGCCGGGCAGCGCGCGCAGCAGGCGGCGCATACGGTGGGTAGTTGCGCGTGGCGGGAGTTCAAGCTCGGTCGCTTTGGGTTTGAGCAGCAGCGGCCAGCCGAAAATCAGTGCGAGCGACAGCACGCCGATAACGATGCTGGTCAGGTTGAAGCTATCGGCGTTTTGCGCCAGGGTCTGGATTTGTGCGAAGAAGTCGCCCGGCATTTTTTCGATATGCAAACCGAAAAAATCCTTCATTTGCGAAAGCGCGATCAACACCGCAATCCCGCTGGTAAAGCCGATCACGATGGGAACCGGGATGTAACGGATGAGGGAGCCGAGGCGGAACACCCCCATGGCACACAACATCATGCCGGCAAAGACAGTGGCGATCAGCAGGTTGGCGACACCGTATTTTTCCACGATGCCGTAAATGATGACGATGAAGGCACCGGCCGGGCCGCCGATTTGTACACGTGAACCGCCGAGCGCAGACACCAGGAAACCGGCAATCACTGCGGTGAAGATGCCGGCTTCGGGTTTGACGCCGCTGGCAATCGCAAACGCCATCGCCAGTGGCAGCGCAACGATGCCCACCGTCAGGCCGGCGGTCAAATCCTGGAAGAACTTGCTGCCATCATATGCGCGTAAGCAGTCGATTAAACGCGGATGAAATGAAAACTTGAACGGCTTCATGGTCTTGCGCCTTCACGATCAAATGCGTGCCACGCGTAAGACGCGCGTGGCACGGCATGGGCCATGTTAGCAGCAGGACCTGTCAGCGACAATACGAGGCAGGGCTGCCTGCGCTGCTTCGTACTTCATTTCAATTTTTAAGACTGATAACGCGCTGCCGCGTGGGTTTGCGCAAAGTTAGGCAGCATGGCCTGACGTGCGGCATTGAAGCTTTCCCATTGCGCGGCATCCGGCAGCGGCGGGATCGTGATCAATTCACCGCGATCGAAGCCGACCAATGCCGCGTCGACCAGCTCATCCACCTCCATCACACCTTGTATCTCTTCCACGTCACGGCCGGAGCGTTCCCAGATTTCGGTACGCGTTGCGGCTGGCAGCACGGCCTGTACATACAAGCCGCGTGCACCGAGTTCAACCTGCAATGCCTGTGAGTAGGCCAGTACATAAGCCTTGGTTGCGCCATATACGCCAAGCGGGAATTCCGGAGCGAGGGCGACGACCGATGCGATGTTCACGATTGCGCCTTGTCCTTGCGCCAGGAAGCGTGGAACGACGGCGGCACCGAGGCGGGTCAGGGCGGTGACATTCAGTTTGATCAGATTGTCCTGTGCTTCCACGTCTGAGGTTTCAAAACCACCGGGTGCCGCTGCACCCGCATTGTTGATGAGGATGCCGACATCACGATGATCGCGCAGGCGGGCTTCGATCCGGGCCAGGTCTGCGGCCTTGGTCAGGTCGGCGGCGATGACCTCAATCCGGACACCGGTTTCCTGGCGCAACTTGGCCGCCAGTTCTTCCATGCGGGCGGCGTTGCGTGCGACCAGCACCAGATTGTGGCCACGGCGCGCCAGGCGGTCGGCGTAGACCGCGCCTATGCCGGTGGATGCGCCTGTGATCAGGGCGGTGCTTACTTGGGTATCGCGATCTTGCTGGTTCATATCATTTCCTTGGTGTGTGGGCTGCTGTTAAGACAAGAATAGGGGTGTTACCGCCTGAAACCGGCGCTTAAAATCGTCATTTTCTTAATCATGATGATCATAATTAATATAATCATGATGATCGTCATGTATAATGTCAAGCCTAAGTTGAAAAATAATTTGTAAATAAATCCAAGGAAGCAGGAGTTGCCATGAAAATTACCCGTGAGCAGGTTGCTGAAAACCGACAGGCCATACTGGACGCCGCTGCGACGCTGTTTCGCGAACGCGGCTTCGAGGGTGTGACGGTGGCGGAAGTGATGAAAGCGGCCGGACTGACGCATGGAGGCTTTTACGGGCACTTCGCATCCAAGGATGATCTGATCGCCCAGACCTGTACGCACGTGTTGACGCCGTTCCGGGCCGAGGATGCGCCGGTGGTGGGCATCATGGATTTTGCTGCGAACTACCTGAGTGACCAGCATAGGGATAATCCGGGCGAGGGCTGTATCTTCCCCAGCCTGGGTACCGAAGCGGTGCGCTCTTCAGATGCGACACGCCATGCGTTGACTGAGAATGTGAAGTACCGGATCGAGAACTTCGCGCAGACTGCGCAGGGTAAAACCGCAGCAGAGCGGCGACAGGCTGCTACCGGGGCGTGGGCGACGATGGTGGGGGCAGTGATGTTGTCGCGCCTAGTGGATGATTCTGCCTTATCTGAACAGGTATTGGCCGACACCCTGGCATGGCTGGATAAGACGCAGGGCCGGCCTGCATAAAGCAAGGGCCATGATCATCGATGACGATCATGGCCCTTGTTGTAAATGCAGGAAGTCTTAGCCGACGCGCATGCCTGGCTCCGCACCCGGCCATGGGTTCAGGATGTAAATGCCAGGATCGGCTTTTTCATCCGCAGCTGAAGCGGCCAGTACCATACCTTCCGATATACCAAACTTCATTTTGCGTGGTGCCAGGTTGGCGACCATCACCGTCAGTTTGCCGATCAGGTCTTCCGGCTTATACGCCGACTTGATGCCGGAGAACACATTGCGTGTGCGGCCTTCGCCGACATCCAGCGTCAGGCGCAGCAATTTGTCCGAGCCTTCGACATGTTCGCAATTGACGATTTTTGCGATACGCAAATCGATTTTTGCAAAGTCATCGATCTTGATTTCCGGCGCGATGCTTTCGATCGCGGCGTGACCATTGCCATTACCGTTGCTGTCCTTGCTCGACGGCGCGGTCGGTACGCCAACGGTAGCGTCTACCAGTGCGGGCATATCGAATAAAGCATCCAGCATTTTCGGTTCAACGCGTGTCATCAAATGTACGTATGGATTGATTTGATGGCCGTGCGGCAGTGGCGTAATGATATGAGGCCATTCCAGCGGCGCAATATTGAGCTGTGCTTCAACTTGCTTCGCCAGTGCAGGCAGCACAGGTTTCAGGTAAATCGTCAGGATGCGGAAGGCTTCCAGCAAACGGCTGCAAACTTCCTGCAATGCGGCTTCCTTGGCCGGATCTTTCGCCAGTTCCCATGGCTTGTTCGCATCAACGTAGGCGTTGATCGCATCAGCCTGTTCCATGATCGCGCGCAAGGCTTTGCCGTATTCGCGCTGGTCGTACAGTGCCTGGATTTCCGGTGCGACATTGCGCAGTCGGCTGAGGAAAGCATCATCGCTGGTGGCCCAGTCGGTCGCAACGCGGCCATCAAATTTCTTCGTGATGAAACCAGCGGCGCGGCTGGCGATATTGATGTACTTGCCAATCAGGTCGCTGTTGACACGCGCAATGAAGTCATCCGACGTGAAGTCTATGTCTTCCACCTTGGAGCTCAGTTTGGCGGCGATGTAGTAGCGCAGCCATTCCGGATTCATGCCGATTTCCAAGTAGCGCAACGGCGAAATGCCGGTGCCGCGTGACTTGGACATCTTTTCACCGCTGACGGTGATGAAGCCGTGCACGAAGACATTGTTCGGCACTTTCATATCGGCGAACTTCAGCATCGCGGGCCAGAACAACGTATGGAAGTAAGTGATGTCCTTGCCGATGAAGTGATACTGCTCGGTAGTCGGATCGGCCATGAAGGCGTCGAAGTCGCGCCCGGTCTTGTCGAAGTAATTCTTCAGCGTCGCCAGGTAGCCGACCGGTGCATCCAGCCAGACATAGAAGTACTTGCCCGGTGCATCCGGGATTTCAATACCGAAGTAAGGTGCGTCACGGCTGATATCCCAATCGCCGAGGCCGCCTTCGCCTTCCAGCCATTCCTTGGCCTTGTTCGCCACTTCGGATTGCAGGCGTTGACCATCCAGCGCCCATTCGCGCAGGAAGGCGACGCACTTCGGATCCGACAGGCGGAAGAAGAAGTGATCCGACGATTTGCGTACCGGTGTGGCACCGGTCAGCGTCGAGTATGGATGCTTGAGGTCGGTCGGGGCGTAGACCGCGCTGCAGTTTTCGCATGAATCGCCGTACTGGTCCTTGGTACCGCATTTCGGGCATTCACCCTTGATATAGCGGTCCGGCAGGAACATTTCCTTGACCGGGTCGTAGAATTGCTCGACCGACTTGGTCGTGATCAGTTTGGCGTCGTCGCGCAGGCGGCGATAGATTTCACGCGACAGTTCGTGGTTTTCCGGGCTATCGGTCGAGCTCCAGTTATCGAACTCGATATGGAAGCCGTCCAGGTACTGTTTACGTCCGGCAGCAATATTGGCAACGAATTGCTGCGGCGTCAGGCCGGCTTTCTCTGCCGCAATCATGATAGGTGCGCCGTGCGCGTCATCCGCGCCGACAAAATGCACCTCATTGCCCTGCATTCGTTGGAACCGGACCCAGATGTCTGCCTGGATGTATTCCATGATGTGGCCGACATGGAATGCGCCGTTGGCGTAAGGGAGGGCGGTTGTAACGAATAATTTGCGTGGCAATGGTTTACTCATAAGGCGGTACTTTGCGATCAATAAGGTAATAAAGACGTAATTTTAGCAGTGACAGGGGCTTAAGCGCAGTCCGCTGTCATAGTTGCCTCTATATATATGCATTTACATATTGATTTGCCGGGGCGCAGTTATCACGAGCAAGGCTGGCTTAGACAGGGGCCGGCGAGGTAAAATAGCCTTTTTATACAGGACGGCTTTGGCACTCCAAGGCCGTTTTTATTTGCCATGACAGTACGTACCCGTTTTGCTCCCAGCCCGACCGGCTATCTCCACGTCGGCGGTGCGCGCACCGCACTTTTTTCCTGGGCCTATGCACGCCATTTCGGCGGCACCTTTGTTTTGCGTATCGAAGATACAGATCTGGAACGTTCGACGCCGGAAGCCGTACAGGCGATTATCGAAGGCATGGAATGGCTCGGCCTGCATCACGACGAAGGTCCGTTCTACCAGATGCAGCGCATGGATCGCTATCGCGAAGTGATAGGCCAGATGCTGGCGGCCGGTACTGCCTACCATTGTTATTCATCGCCGGAAGAAGTCGAAGCGATGCGCGAGCGTCAACGCGCGGCCGGTGAAAAGCCGCGCTACGACGGCACCTGGCGTCCGGAAGCGGGCAAAACCCTGCCGGCGATTCCGGAAGGCCGCAAGCCGGTGGTGCGCTTTCGCAATCCGACCGAAGGCGATGTGACCTGGCTGGATGTGGTCAAGGGCTCGATCACGATTTCGAATCGTGAACTGGATGACTTGGTGATTGCGCGTCCGGACGGCACGCCTACTTATAACTTCTGCGTGGCGGTAGATGACTCCGACATGAAGATTACGCATGTGATCCGTGGCGATGACCATGTTAACAACACGCCGCGCCAGATCAACATCCTGCAAGCCCTGGGCGCGACGCTGCCGCATTACGGCCACCTGCCGATGATCCTGGGTACTGACGGTGAGAAGTTGTCCAAGCGCCATGGTGCGGTCAGTGTGATGGATTACCCGGCGCAAGGTTACCTGCCGGAAGCGATGCTGAATTACCTGGCGCGCCTGGGCTGGAGCCATGGCGATGATGAAGTGTTCTCGATGGAGCAATTCACGCAATGGTTTGACCTCGACCATTTAACCAAATCGCCGGCGCAATTCAATCCGGAAAAACTCGACTGGTTGAATAACCACTACATCAAGCAAGCCGACAATACCCGCTTGGCCGGATTGGTACGACCAATGATGGAAGGCCTGGGTGCGCAGTTTGAGAATGCGCCGGACCTGGCTGCTGTCATCGCCTTGATGAAGGAGCGCGTCAATACGCTGAATGAACTGGCGGTTGCGGCGATGCTGTTCTATCGCCAACCGGCGGCGGATGCCGCATTGCTGGCGCAACACCTGACCGATGCAATCAAACCGGCGCTGGCGCAATACGTCGGGCAATTGAAGACAGTGGCGTGGAGCAAGGAAGCGCTGTCGGCTACATTGAAAGAAGTGCTGGCCGCACACAAGCTGAAGATGCCGCAACTGGCGATGCCTTTGCGCTTGCTGATCACCGGTCAATTGCAGACGCCATCCATCGATGCAGTGGTCGAATTGTTCGGTCGCGAGGTGGTATTGGCGCGTTTGGAAAAAAATCTTTAATATTTTTTCAAAAGGGCATTTACACAGAGAGAAATGCTTTGCTATAATCTCGCTTCTGCACTCGAGGGGGTATAGCTCAGCTGGGAGAGCGCTTGCATGGCATGCAAGAGGTCAGCGGTTCGATCCCGCTTATCTCCACCACCAACTTGTGGTTGAGAATGTGTAGGAAGTAGTAAGGCCAGTAATAAGGGCAGTTTTCTGTCCCCATCGTCTAGAGGCCTAGGACATCACCCTTTCACGGTGAGTACAGGGGTTCGAATCCCCTTGGGGACGCCAAGTTAAAAACACCACGCTTTTGCGTGGTGTTTTTTTTTTGTCTTTTCGGTTTGCCGCCGGTCCATGCCTCATCCTTCAGTATCGCCTTGCCAGGGATCCCTCCTGCTTGCTCCGTATGCGAGTATTTAATCCGCGTTCACTTTTTCGTGTGTGTTTGATCTGTGATGCCTACGCTCGCGTTTTGCCTGATGCGGGTGTCGCTTGCGCGTACGGCTGTGTATCGTGGTTGACGGCTGTTGCCAGTGCCAAAAGTCGACTGTTAAAAAAAATTCAAGGATAAAAGGGCGAGTGATGAATTAATTTTAGGTGCCTTATGCAAAGCAAAACTTCTTGCTACTGTGAGTCCCAATAAAGCTCCATTAGTACTGAGAACAAAACATACAACCGTGTCTCCCACCAGGGGGGATACAGGAAAAATTATTACAACGAGACTGACTCAAGAGGAATTTTATGTCGAATAGCGAATCTGCCGTTCAATTTTTGCTGGCTGCCGAAAATGGCGATATCCCAACGTTGAAAGCGTTGCTGGAAAGCGGTATGGATATCAATGTCACGAATCGCCAGGGACGTACCGCTATCGTGGTGGCGAGCCTGAAGAAGCAATATGCCAGTGTTGAATATCTGATCGCCGCAGGTGCAGATATCAACAAGCAGGACGAAACCTGCTTCAATCCATTCCTCCTTAGCTGCCTGAACAACGATCTGGCGCTGTTGCGTATCGTCCTGAAAGGTCATCCTGATTTGACGCGCCTCACGCGTTTCGGTGGTGTCGGGATTACGCCGGCCAGTGAAAAAGGGCATGTCGAAATTGTGCGTGAGCTGGTGACGCGTACCGATATCAACGTCAACCATACGAACTTCGTCGGCTGGACTCCCCTGCTGGAGGCGATTGTCCTCAATGACGGTGGTGCCAAACAGCAAGAGATCGTGAAGTTGCTGCTGGACCATGGTGCGAATCCGAACATGACCGATATGTGGGGCAAGACACCTTTGTTCCTGGCGCAGGAAAAAGGGTATGCCGAAATTGCCAAGCTGCTGATCGCGGCCGGCGCATAAATCTGATTGCACACTGGAGAGCCAAAAATGCGAGCGCTCAGGGTGCGCGCCTTGTCGGCAGATGCGGATTTCATGTCGCGACTGAAGCAAGGTGATTTCCAGTTGCGGATGCACAGTCGCTTCAGCCGGGTGGTCAATTTGCGTTGCAGCCAGAGCGGGCTCTTGTATTCAGTGGTCTCTTCGGCGCTGGATGATGCGCCGAATACTTTGCGCATAGGCCTGAGCGAATTCGACACCTTGCCCCTGGGCGAAGATGCAGAGTTGTCGCTGAGTGGCGGGATGTTGCGGCTGGGGAAGGTGCTGGAGATAGAGCTGGATGCGTGTGGCGAATGGTTGCCGCCGCCAGTGGTGTTTCGTGCCTTTCCACCCGAATATTTTTTAAATATTAGCTCAAGGATTCAGGACGAAAAATTTGCAAACAATAGCATATCGTTTTTTGAGTACGACGGCAATGACGTTTTCTACCAGGCAATGAGTCAACACCTGGTGCGTGGCAGTACGCGCCTGATGGAAGGCATGCGGACTGCGCATGAGCCGCAAATACGCAAGGGGCTGACCGAATTGCTGGGCTTGGGAATAGGGCTGACGCCATCCGGAGATGACTA
Source organism: Herminiimonas glaciei (assembly GCF_042664955.1). Lineage (NCBI taxonomy): Bacteria > Pseudomonadati > Pseudomonadota > Betaproteobacteria > Burkholderiales > Oxalobacteraceae > Herminiimonas > Herminiimonas glaciei. The sequence goes on along the minus strand of NZ_JBHTBU010000001.1, from coordinate 1,897,202 downwards.
CATCGTTGGTTTGTGTGCGGTGCTGGCTTTGCCGCAGCATCCGGCGCACGGCTATATGCGATTGATAGCCGAAGTTATCAGGGACGGTAAGTCACGCACCAACACGATTAGCTATATGGCTTTGATCAAAGCCGTAGAGGGTAAGACGCGGGCCAGTATCGGCGCCTTGCTGGCAACAATATTTAACGGGGAATTGTCTTTGTTAAAGGAGCGTATCAAGCCGGTTTTAAACATAGGTTCCAGCTCGGGAGCGGATATTCTCAGCGGGATCACGGCCGGCTTGTTACTAAGTAATCACTTGGGGAGTCCACATGCCGCTTAAGATTTTAATCAAGAAAAACACTTACTTCGACTCGGTCTCATTGATGTCGATATCCACCAAGGCGAATCAATTGCCGGACGTGGAGCAGGCTTTCGTCGCGATGGCGACAGAGATGAATAAAGGCGTATTGCGTAACCTGAACTTGCTGACGCCTGAACTCGAAGAAGCAAAAAATGGCGACCTGATGATTTTGATCAAAGGGGCCAGCGATGAATTGAATGAACAATCCCTGTTGGCGATAGAAGAATTGTTCAAGAAGAAGCCGGGCGCGAAAGGCGAACATCAAGCCAAGTATGCAACGCTGGCTTCGGCGATGGAAAACGTCCCGAGCAGCAACCTGGCCGTGGTTTCAGTCAATGGTGCATATGCAGTGCGCGAAGCACGCACTGCGCTGGAGCAGGGACTGAATGTCATGCTGTTCAGCGATAACGTCAGTGTCGAGGATGAACTGGCATTGAAGCAGCTGGCGCATAGCAAGGGCCTGCTGATGATGGGGCCGGACTGCGGCACCGCCATTATCAATAACAAGGCACTGTGTTTTGGTAACCATGTGCGCCAGGGCAATATCGGCATCATAGGCGCGTCGGGTACCGGCAGCCAGGAGCTGAGCGTACGTATCCACGATTTCGGCGGCGGCGTTTCGCAACTGATAGGTACCGGCGGACGCGACCTGCATGAAAAAATCGGCGGCATCATGATGCTGGATGCAATGCGCATGCTGGACGCTGACGACCAGACCAAGGTCATCGTCCTCATCTCCAAACCGCCGGCAGCATCGGTGGAAAAAAAGGTACTGGCCGAAATCAGCCGTTGCAGCAAACCGGTCGTGGTTTGTTTCATCGGCGGCAAGGAAGCAGATGTGGTGAAGGCCGGCGGTGTGTTCGCCAAGTCAACCAAAGAAGCGGCGTTGAAGGCGGTATTGCTGACAGGTGTGAAGGAAGAGGACCTCGACCTGCATCCACTGAACTGGCCACTGATAGAAGAAGTCCGCGCCAAGCTCAAGCCGGAACAAAAATATATCCGCGGATTATTTTGCGGCGGCACGCTGTGTGATGAAGCCATGTATGCCGCGATGGAAAAGTATCCGCAGGTCTACAGCAACATCCAGCTCAATCCGGAATATCGCCTGAAGGATGTCAGCAAGAGCAAGGAACACACCTTCCTCGATTTTGGTGACGACGATTTCACCAACGGCAAGCCGCATCCAATGATAGACCCATCCAATCGTATCGAACGCTTGCTGCAGGAAGCGCGCGATCCGGAAGTCGGCGTAATCACGATGGATTTCATCCTCGGTTACGGCTCGCATGCCGATCCGGTCGGCGTCATGCTGGATGCTATCCATGAAGCGAAATCGATCGCTGCGCAAGAGCAGCGCCATCTGGAAATCCTGGCTTATGTACTGGGTACGGACCTGGATCGTCCGAATCTGCAGGACCAGATTGAGCGGCTGAGTGCGGCCGGCGTCACGGTCGCCAGCAGCAGTGCCAATACCGGCTTGTTATCGCGGGAATTTGTTTGCAAAGGAGAGGCGAAATGATGGCCAGCCCACAATTGTTTAAAGAGAAACTGAGCGTTATCAATGTCGGCATCGAAATGTTCCGCGATGACCTGCAAGAACAACAGGTACCTGTCACGCACCTGAACTGGATGCCGCCAGGGCGCGGCAACGTGGACATCATCCGCGCGCTGGATCAGGTAGAGCAATCGGCACTGGGTGAAAAAATCGCCAAGGCCAATGCGCAGGCGGTTGAACGCATCATCCAGTCGCAACCGGTACTGATCGGTTTTGACCAGGCAATCAATGTGGTGCCTGGCATGACCAGGACCACCATCCTGCATTCCGGTCCGCCAATTACCTGGGAACGCATGTGTGGTGCGATGAAAGGTGCTGTGACCGGTGCACTGGTATTCGAGGGACTGGCCAAGGATCTGGCTGACGCAGAACGTGTGGCGGCTTCCGGTGCGATTACTTTCTCGCCATGTCATGAACATGACTGCGTGGGATCGATGGCAGGCGTGACCTCGGCTTCGATGTATATGCACATCGTGGAAAACAAAACCTATGGCAATCGTGCTTACACCAACCTCAGTGAGCAGATGGCAAAAATCCTGCGCATGGGTGCCAACGATGAAAGCGTGATTACACGCCTGAACTGGATGCGTGACACCTTGGGTCCTATCCTGCGCGATGCGATGAAACTGGCGAAGGAAATTGATTTGCGCCTGATGCTGGCACAGGCGCTGCACATGGGCGACGAATGCCACAACCGCAACAACGCCGGTACCGTCTTGCTGATCCAGGCCCTGACGCCTTACATCATCCAGACCGATTTCACGACGCAGCAAAAGAAAGAAGTGTTTGAGTTCGTGGCCAGCAGCGATTACTTCTCCGGTCCGACCTGGATGGCGATGTGCAAGGCGGCAATGGATTCCGCACACGGCATCGAGTACAGCACCATCGTGACCACCATGGCACGTAATGGCGTGGACTTCGGCATCCGTATCAGCGGCATTCCGGGCAATGTCTGGTTCACCGGACCATCGCAGCAGGTGATAGGTCCTATGTTTGCCGGTTACAAACCGAAAGATTCAGGCCTTGATATCGGCGATAGCGCGATTACCGAAACCTATGGCATAGGCGGCTTTGCGATGGCGACGGCACCTGCCATCGTGGCGCTGGTCGGCGGCACGGTAGATGAAGCGATTGATTTCTCGCGCCAGATGGCAGAAATCACCACCGCACAAAATCCCAACGTCACTATTCCCTTGCTGGAATTTCAGGGCATTGCGACCGGTATCGACCTGATCAAGGTAGCGCAAAGCGGCATCCTGCCGGTCATCAATACGGCGATCGCGCATAAGGATGCGGGCATAGGCATGATCGGTGCCGGCATCGTTTATCCGCCATTCGAATGCTTCGAACAAGCGATCGTTGCTTACGCACAGCGCTATCGCCACGGCTGATTTCATTATGTGAGCAACCCTGCCATCGGCTGGTGGCAGGGTGATCCCGGGGGAGAAATGCGATGAATTCTTCATAAGCAAGTACTTCAGTAAGCGCCGTAATCCCGGCCGCTAAATAAACGACAGAAAAATTTTGTTCATCCGATTCGGGTGTGGGACAACTCGCGCCTGCAGAAAGTGAATACACATAAAAAATAACTCGTCTATATCGAGGAGATTGACTGTATGGAAAAGCAGATATGGTGGAAAAAAGGTGACTGGGCAGCCTACTTCGGTTTGCTGACCAACAACCTGACGAATCTATTAACCATGATGGGGCTCTTGCTCTTCGTGGTCGGTTTGCCGAAAGAAATGGTCTATGGCCGGATCACGCCGGCATTTGGCCTGGCCGTGTTTTGCGCCAGTATGTTTTATGGTTACTTCGGGATCAAGATGGCGAAGTCCGGACATCGCAAGGACATTACCGCCTTGCCTTCGGGACCGAGCGCACCTTCGATTTTCACGGTGACTTTCCTGGTCCTGATGCCGGTGTACCAGCAAACCAAGGATGCCGAGTTTGCATTGCAGATCGCGCTGGTCTGGTGCTTCGTCGAAGCGATGATCCTGGTAGGTGGCTCCTTCATCGGTGAAACCGTCAGGAAGATGATTCCACGCACGGTGCTGTTGTCTTGCCTGTCCGGCCTCGGCTTGCTGTTGCTGGCGATGAATCCGATGCTGCAGGCATTTGAAACACCGACGGTTTCTTTCATCGTCCTGTTGCTGATCTTCATTAACTGGTTTGGCAAGTCGCCATTGTTCGCACGTATTCCTACCGGTTTGTTGTTGTTGGTAGTCGGCACGGTGCTGGCATGGGCCTTCGGCTTGCAGAGCCCGGAAGCGATCAAGGCATCGCTGGCTTCGTTTGGCTTCAATCCGCCATCCGTGCACATCGATAGCTTCATGCAAGGTTTGCCGCACGCTTTGCCCTACCTGGCTTCTGCCGTACCGCTGGGCCTGGCTAACTACATCTTCGATCTGGAAAACATTGAAAGCGCCCACGCTGCCGGTGATCCATACGATACCCGCAATGTGATGCTGGCTAACGGCCTGTCGTCCACGTTGGGTTGCTTCTGCGGCAATCCATTCCCGGTCACCGTGTATGTTGGTCATGCCGGCTGGAAAGCGATGGGTGCAGGCATCGGTTATACGGTCGCGACCGGTGTCTCCATGCTGCTGGTATCGCTGTTTGGCCTGGGTGCCTTCCTGCTGGCGGTGATCCCGATGACGGCGATCGTCCCCATCCTGGTTTTCATCGGTGTTGTCACGGCCAATCAGGTGGTGCGAGAGACACCCAAGGTCGAGGTACCTGTCATCTTCATTTGCATGTTCCCGTGGATCGCCAACTGGGCTTTGACGATCGTCAACAACGTGATGGCCACGGCGGGAACTTCAGCCAAGGTATTGGGCACGCAAGCGCTGGCCCATAAGGGTGTGTATTACAACGGGCTGCTGCACCTGGGTAGTGGTGCGCCGCTGGCCAGCATGTTGTGGGGTTGTATCGCGATCTTCGCAATCCTGAATCATCCATTGCGTGGTGCGGTGGCGGCTGGCACCGGCGCATTGCTGGCCTTGCTCGGAATTATCCATGCACCGGTAGTTGGTTTTGCAGCTCCTGCTTCGATGCCGTTTGTGTATGCCTACCTGATGATGGCTGGCGTATTCCTGGTCAAGCATTACATGGATGTGAAGGCGGCAGTGCCGCTGGCGGTTGACGCAGACGGCGGCAAGCTGGCGTCGTAAGTATCTGGCTTTATTCAACATTTTTTTGTAGCGCTGCACGGGGCGGCACTGGCCCTCCGTGCAGATTAATTTTCGGGATCATACTCATGAACGAACTCGTAGTTATCGCCATCGGTGGTAATAGCATTATTACCAGTAATGAACAGCAAAGTATCCAGCATCAGGAAAAGGCGATCAAGGCCATCGTCAGCAATATCGCCGATATGCTGGAAGGGGGATATAACATTGTTCTTACGCACGGCAATGGTCCGCAGGTTGGCCTGGACCTGCGTCGTGCCGAAGTGGCGAGCCAGTATGAAGACATTCCTATCGTGCCGCTGGCAAATTGCGTTGCCAATACGCAGGGTGGTATCGGCTATCAGTTGCAACAGGGACTGGTCAACGAGCTGACACAACGCGGCATTAATAAACAGGTGATTACACTGATTACCCGCGTCGAGGTTGCCGCTGATGATATCAACTTCAGCAACCCGACCAAGCCCATCGGTGCGTTCTTCAGCGAACAGCAACGTGATTTGCTGGTGCAGGAGCATCCGGACTGGAAATTCGTCGAAGATTCGGGACGCGGTTATCGTCGCGTCGTGGCGTCGCCGGTGCCGGTGAAAGTATTGGAAACCGATGCGATTACTTCATTGCTGGAGCGTGGCTTCGTGGTGATTGCGCTGGGTGGTGGCGGCATACCGGTGGTGCAGGATGGCGATCATTTGTACCGCGGCGTGGATGCCGTGATTGACAAGGACCTTGCCACGACCTTGCTGGCGAAGGAGTTGGATGCCGATATCCTGGCGATTACGACCGGCGTGGAAAAAGTCTGCATCAACTTCGGCAAACCGAATCAGCAGGCACTCGGACAGATTACTTCGGAAGAGACGCGCCGCTATATGTCGGAAGGGCACTTCCCGGCCGGCAGCATGTTGCCTAAAATCGAGGCCAGCCTTAATTTCCTCGCCAGCGGTGGCAGCCGGGTCATTATTACTACACCGGAAAAATTGCCACAGGCGATAAAAAGGGAAACCGGAACCCATATCGTGACGGTATAGTGATTGAACGGCGGGATGGGTACGCTAACTGGTAGTATGAATTTCCCAGTTCCGCCGTTTTGAGCGTAAGCAGTTTCCTGCAGAGACCGTATGAATTCGATTTTTTCAGAAGAAAACCTCCACACCTTCACTACGGTGGTCAAACACGCCAGCTTCCGCAAGGCTGCCGAAGAACTGGGGATCACGACCTCGGCAGTCAGCTATACGATCAAACGGATGGAGACCTATCTGGAGGTTACGCTCTTCATACGCAATACGCGCAATATTGAACTGACTGAATCAGGCTTTTACTTTTATCGCAAGGCCGAAGAACTGCTGCATGAATTCCACGCCATCAAACGTGGCATCTATACGATGGAGCAGGGCATAGAAGCCAAGATCAGGATATGCATCAATAGCCTCTTGCACACGCCGCGACACACCGCCTTGTTGCTGCAAGCCCTGAAAAAACATTTCCCGACCTGCCAGATTGCGGTAACCACCGAGGTCTACAACGGCGTGTGGGATGCGATTATCAATAATAATGTCGACATTGCGATTGGTGCGCCGGGTACCTTAATGGAAGGCGGTGGCATTGATTATGCCGAGATCGGTTATATCAAATGGGAATTTGTCCTCGCGCCCAGCCATCCATTGGCACGTGAGCAGGAGCCGATACCCGAGAGCCAATTGCGCCTGTTCCCCGCGATCACGGTAAAAGACAGCGCCTATACGATCAACAAGAAGGTGGGATGGCTGTTGTACGGACAGGAAGCGATACAGGTGCCGGACTTCAATGCAAAGTGCCAATGCCAGATATTGGGGAATGGCATCGGCTTCCTGCCGGATTACCTGGTAGCCGAACATTTGCAAAGCGGCGCGCTGGTCAGGAAGCAGGTACAGAACCCGCGACAAAACTCCAATATGCTGCTGGCGACCCAGCAAAGTACATCTGGGCAAGTGACGCAGTGGATCAAGACTGAATTCGCCAAAGGCGGATCACTACACGCGCTCTATCAGGATTTGCTGCACCAGGACGTCGTTTAACTCCCTCCATCCCGATAGCCAAAAAAACGCGCTGCCCCGGATTTGGCGGCCTCGTGCAAGCTTTTGAACTTTTCGGCATAATAGCTGCCTATGCAGTTATTGACATGACCCCTATTTTGACAAAGATGAAAGAAAAGTTTCCTCCCGGCAGCTATTGCATTGAAGACAGCGTTGGTTACCTGCTCGCCCGTTCGCGTACCAAACTGGCGAAAAGAGTCGATGCCAAACTGGCTGCGCATGACATTACCTCGGCCCAGGGTGCGGTAGTGATGATGCTGGCCAGCGGTAATTTTTCGACCGCGGCCGAATTGTCGCGCGAGCTCTACCTTGATTCGGCTTCAATGACGCGCATGGTTGATCGCCTGCAAAAGCGCGGCATGCTGGTGCGTAAACCGCGTGCTGATGATCGCCGCGTGATCGACCTGCATTTGACCGAAACCGGTGCTGCGCTGGCCGAGCAGTTGCCGACCCTGTATTCCGTGGTGTTGAACCAGAGTTTTGCCGATTTCAGCGTGGAAGAAGTAACGACATTGAAAAGCCTGTTGCGCAAATTTTTGGATAGCAATGCTGGTGATGTCCCCGTCGCAGAAAAAGCGACAAGCAAGCAGTAAATAACTAGCAGGATCAATCATGAAAACTTCTTCATACCAAGGTTTCAGCTTCCCGCTCCGCGGTGTAGTGACGGCCTGTTGTGCTGCCGTCTTGCTGAGTGCCTGTGCCAGTTTCAAGGGCATAGAGCCGAGCGCCAGCCTGAAGCAAAGCAGCGATTACACGAGTACCGCATCCTTGCCGCAGCAGGGCGGGCAATGGCCGGATGCGTCATGGGCGCAGGCAATAGGTGGTGCACCTTTACAGGCCTTGGTGGATGAGGCGATTGCCGGTAATCCAAACTTGCAGGTGGCGGCGGCACGCGTCGCCGGTGCGCAAGCCGCTGTTGATGCCGCCGGCGCGCGGGCGCGTCCATCGTGGTCGGCCAATGCCAGCAGTACTTACCAGCGCTATTCCGAAAATGGTATTTTCCCGCCACCCCTGGGCGGTTCCTATAAATCGGACAATGAACTGTCGCTGAACTTTTCCTACGATTTTGATTTCTGGGGCAAGCATGCGGCTGAATTGCGCAGTGCTTTGTCGAGTGGCAAAGCAGCGCAGGCCGAGCAATACAATGCACGCCTGATGATAGCCACCGCAGTCGCGCGTGCCTGGGTCCAGCTGGCGCGCCAGTATGGGCAGCTGGATTTGAACCAGCAGCAGTTGCAAGCCAGTGCGGAAATCCAGCGCCTGACGCAATTGCGTTTTAAAGTCGGCCTCGGTACACAAAGCGAGAATCAACAAACGAATCAAAGCCTCGCCAGCCTGCGTGCGGAAAACGCGCAACTGAATGAAGCGATCTCCCTCACACGCAATCAATTGGCGGCCTTGCTGGGCCAAGGCCCGGATCGTGGCTTGCAAATAGCCCGTCCTTATTTGCCGGCCGAAACAGCAATTGCCCTGCCGGATGCATTGCCGCTGGATCTCGTCGGTCGTCGTCCGGACATCGTCGCTGCGCGCTGGAATGTCGAAGCGGCGCAAGGCAATATCGATGCCGCCAAAACCGAGTTTTACCCGAACGTCAATATCATGGCTTTTGCCGGTTTCTCCAGCCTGGGCCTTACTAATTTTCTCAAAAGCGGAAGCCGCACGTTTGGCGTCGGACCCGCCATCTATTTGCCGATTTTCGATCGCAGCCTGCGCGCGAATCTGAAAGGGCAGGTCGCTTCCTATGACGGCCTGGTCGCGACGTATAACGAAACCCTGAACGAAGCGCTGCATGATGTGGCTGACCAGGTGCAATCCTTGCGCGCGGCTACCCTGCAAAGTGAACAGCAGCGCCTGGCGACCCAGGCTTCGTCGAACAGCTTCCAGCTGGCGCAACAACGCGAGCGTGTCGGTACCACCAATATGCTGCCGGTACTGTCGGCGCAAATGACCTTGCTGTCGCAACGCCGGATAGACCTCGATACACAGGCGCGTCGCAGCGATTTGCGCATCACCCTGATCAAGGCGCTGGGCGGTGGTTTCGACGCGCAGGCGCTGGACCTCGATAAAGATCATTCCAATTCAACTACCGTTTCCACCTCCGTGAGAAGTGCATCATGAATACGACCAGCCCAGAAGTAGCAGAAACACCTAAATCCAACGGTAAACGCCGCCAACGCCTGATTGCGGTATCCATCCTGCTGGCCTTGTTACTGATCGCCTACGGCATTTGGTGGGCGATTTACGCGCGCCATTTTGAAGATACCGATGATGCTTATGTCGCCGGTAATGTCGTACAGGTGACGCCGCAGGTAAGCGGCACGGTGGTGGCGATCCATGCCGATGATACCGAGCTGGTGCAAGCCGGAAAACCGCTGGTAGACCTCGATCACAGTGATGCCAAGGTCGCGCTGGACCAGGCCGAAGCACAATTGGCACAGACGGTACGTGAAGTACGTACGCTGTTCGTCAACAACGGTGCGTTGGGTGCCGCAGTGACACAGCGTGTCGCCGATGTCGCCCGTGCCCGTGACGACCTGGCACGTCGCCAGGAATTGAGCGGCACCGGTGCGGTAGCGAAAGAAGATCTCGAACATGCACGGACTGCATTGATCGCTGCCGAGTCTGCCTTGCAGGCGGCGCGTGATCAATTGACTTCGAACCAGGCTTTGACCGATGGGACGACGGTTGCGCAGCATCCTAATGTGCAGCGTGCAGCAGCGCAGGTCCAAGCGGCTTACCTCGCCTTGTCGCGTAATACCTTGCTGGCACCAATCACCGGGTATGTCGCCAAGCGTTCGGTGCAGGTCGGCCAGCGCGTTGCACCCGGTACACCATTGTTGTCGGTAGTGCCTTTGAATGCCTTGTGGGTGGATGCCAACTTCAAGGAAGTACAAGTGGCGAAGATGCGTATCGGCCAGCCGGTAGAACTGTATTCCGATGTGTACGGTAGCGGCGTCAAGTATCACGGCAAGGTGGCGGGTCTGTCGGCCGGTACCGGTGCTGCGTTTGCCCTGTTGCCTACACAGAACGCCAGCGGCAACTGGATCAAGGTGGTGCAGCGTATTCCGGTGCGGATTACCCTGGATCCGAAGGAGCTGGAAGAGCGTCCTTTGCGCGTAGGCTTGTCGATGCAGGTTGATGTCGATGTCGCCAAATCGGAAGGGACTTCGCTGACTTCGACGATTGCACCGCGCGCCGAACCGGCATACCAGACCGCCGTGTTTGAAGATGCAGGCAGCCAGGCCGCAGCTCGCGTCACCCAGATTATTGCCGCCAACAACAATAGCACTGCGAACACAGGCAAACACTAAATCATGAGCGCCACTCCTCGTTCTGTCGTGCCGCCACTGAGCGGCACGCCGCTCATTATTGGCACGCTGGCTTTATCGCTGGCAGTGTTCATGAACGTGCTCGATTCTTCGATTGCAAACGTATCGATCCCTGCAATTTCCGGTGACCTTGGTGTGTCGCCGCAGCAGGGCACCTGGGTTATCACCTCGTTCTCGGTGGCGAATGCCATCTCGGTTCCACTGACCGGCTGGCTGACGCAACGCATAGGCCAGGTACGCCTCTTCATCGGTTCCATCCTCTTGTTCGTGCTGGCTTCCTGCCTGTGCGGCTTTGCCCCCAGTATTGAAATCCTGATTGCAGCACGCGTGTTACAGGGTGCGGTGGCGGGGCCGATGATTCCTTTGTCGCAGGCTTTGCTCTTGTCCAGTTATCCGCCCGCCAAGAGTGGGATGGCGCTTGCCTTCTGGGGCATGACGACGCTGGTGGCGCCTATCATGGGGCCGCTGCTCGGTGGCTGGATTTCGGATAACTACACCTGGCCGTGGATCTTTTTTATCAATATTCCGATCGGCCTCTTTGCTGCGTGGGCGACATGGTCCATATATAAAGAGCGCGAATCCAAAACCTACAAGCTGCCTATCGACAAGGTCGGCCTGGTCTTGCTGGTGTTATGGGTAGGCTCACTGCAATTGATGCTGGATAAGGGCAAGGAACTGGACTGGTTCCATTCTGGCGAAATCATCATCCTTGCTTCCGTCGCGGTAGTGGCCTTCATTTACTTCGTGATCTGGGAGATAGGTGAAGAACATCCGGTGGTGGACTTGTCCCTGTTCAAGGGGCGCAACTTCAGTGGCGGTGTGATTGCAATTTCGGTTGCCTATGGTTTGTTCTTCGGCAGCCTGGTGATCCTGCCCCTTTGGTTACAGACGCAGATAGGCTATACCGCCACCGAGGCCGGCAAGGTGATGGCACCGGTGGGTATCTTCGCGATTATCCTGTCGCCTATCGTCGGCAAGATGCTGCCGAAGATCGATGCGCGCTGGGTGGCGACGACTGCCTTCCTGATTTTTTCACTGGTGTTCTTCATGCGCGCACAATTCACGCAGGACGTGGACATGATGACGCTGATGATCCCGACCGTGATCCAGGGTGCGGCGATGGCGATGTTCTTTATTCCGCTGACGTCCATCATCCTGTCCGGACAGGCACCGGACAAGATTCCGGCAGCTGCGGGTTTGTCTAACTTCGTCCGTATCATGTTCGGCGGTATCGGTACTTCGGTCATGTCGACCATGTGGGATAACCGTACCATCCTGCATCATGCGCAACTGGCGGAATACACCGGTGCGCATAACCCGGCCTTCGGCCAGGCGGTGAGTACGCTGATGGCGCGCGGCATGTCGGAGCAGGCGGCCTGGGCGGTGATAGACCGTCAGATGACGGTGCAGGCCAGTACGCTGGCGGCAACCGACCTGTTCTGGATGTCGGCCATCATGTTCCTGTGCCTGATCGGTTTCATCTGGATTACCAAACGCAGCAAGGCGGCTGGTGGTGCCGATGCCGCAGGCGCACATTGATTCAGCGCAGCGGGTGGCTGATCGTCTATCATGCTGGGATTGAATTTTGGCCGGCAGCATGACTTCTCCAACTACCCTGCATTTGTTTTGCCGTGTCGTCGATAACTACGGCGACATTGGCATTTGCTGGCGCCTCGCGCGCCAGCTGCAACAAGAACACCATATCGCGGTCACCCTGTGGGTTGATGACCTGGCCAGCTTCCGGCGTATTTGTCCGCAAGTTGTACTGGATCTCGAACTGCAGCAGGTGGCCGGCGTCACCGTCCGCCACTGGCGGGGCCAGGATGGTGAATACACGACGGCCGACGTGGCTGATATCGTGATCGAATTCTTTGCGGTGGATATTCCTCCCGGCTACATTGCCGCCATGGCGCAATGCGAACCGCGTCCGCGCTGGTTTAACCTCGAAGGCCTGACCGCAGAGGAGTGGGTTGAAGGTTGTCATCTGTTGACTTCGCCGCATCCACGCTTGCCGCTGACCAAGCACTTTTTCTTTCCAGGCTTTACGGATAAAACCGGTGGTTTGTTGCGTGAAGCAGGTTTGGAGCAACAGCGCTTGCAGTTCCAGGCTGATCCGGCTGCGATGGTGGACTTCCTCGCCCGGTTTGGGGTGACGCCGGCAGAGATGGCGGCGACCAGGGTTTCCTTGTTTTGTTATCCGTATGCGCCGGTCGCCGAATTGTTCCGGGTATGGCAAAGCGGTACTGCGCCAGTCTGCTGCCTGGTGCCGGAAGGCGTGGCAACCGAAGCGGTGCAAGCCTTCCTCGGTACAGAAGCCAAAGCCGGTGCGTTTGCCAGCCACGGCAGCTTGACGGTGCGCGTACTGCCTTTTGTACCGCAGCCGGATTACGACAAGTTGCTATGGGCATGCGACTTCAATTTCGTGCGCGGGGAAGACTCCTTTGTCCGCGCACAATGGGCCGGGTGGCCTTTTGTCTGGCATATCTATCCGCAGGATGAAAACCTGCATCACAAGAAGTTGCGTGCATTTTTGCAACGCTATGTGGCGGCTGTACCCAGCCTCGCGGCATTTTCCCTGTACTGGAACGGTGCCGGGGTGACAGATGGCGATGAAGCCGTGGACTGGGGTGTTTTATGGGCTGCGGTAGAAGCCGATATGGCTGAAATAGTAGAAAAATCAGCCGATTGGCAGCGTCAAATGCTGAAAAATGGCGATTTAGCGTCAAATTTGTTGAAATTTGCCACTACGCTGCCTTAAGTCGTGCGCGCAGAAAAGGTATAATTCTCGGCTAATTTAGAATTCGATCAAACGTGAGCTTACGGCGCTGTTGGGCGGGAGGCGACCGATGATTTTTATGCAACCCACTTTTTACGTACACTTTTTATGAAACCTGCAAAAGAAATTCGCGTTGGCAACATCATTATGGTTGATAGCAAACCTATGATCGTGTTGCGTTCTGATGTCAATGGTTCTAGCCGCACGGGCTTCACATACAAATGGAAGATGAAAAATCTTCTGACGAACACCCCGATGGAAAACGTATTCCGCGGTGACGACAAGTTCGACGTTGTAGTTCTCGACAAGAAACCAGTTACTTACTCGTACTTTGCTGATCCGCTGTATGTATTCATGGATGAAGAATACAACCAGTATGAAATCGAAGAAGAAAACCTGGGCGATGCATTGCACTACCTGAAAGACGGTATGGAATGCGAAGCGGTGTTCTATGACGGTAAAGCAATCTCGGTTGAATTGCCTATCACCATCGCACGTCAAGTTGTGTACTCGGAGCCGGCAGTTAAGGGCAACACTTCGGGTAACGTTTTGAAAGAAGCGAAAATCGAAAATGCGGTTGAAGCACATCGCCACACTGTCCAGGTGCCACTGTTCGTGAGCCAGGACGACGTGATCGAAATCGACACCCGTACCAATGAATACAAACGCGTGGTTCGTAACTAATCAGCGCTTGAAAATAAAAAAGCTGCCGATCAGGCAGCTTTTTTTTCGTCTGCGCCATATGCATGGCTTAACGTGACTTGAGTATGTGCTCTATACGCTCGTCAGTTGAAGGATGGCTGGACAGATAGGGCGGTGGCGTGCTTTCCTTGGTCGCCGCTTGTAACTGTTCAAAGCCGCCGGCCATATGCGCCAGGTCTATGCCGTTTGTTTTCATCATCGCGATCGCATAGTCATCCGCTTCACGCTCAGCATCACGCGAGTACTTCATATCCAGCAGTAAGGTCGGAATATTCGCCACGATCGCCGATGCATCGCCAAACACCACGGTGGTCAAAGCAGCTATCGCCGAACTCTGCACCACCCGTCGCATCAGGTGGCGTTCATGCAAGTGGCCGAGTTCATGTGCCAGTACTCCCATGACTTGCTCATCATTTTTCATCAGTTGGACGAGTTCGTCGGTGATGATGATTTCACCCGAGGGCAGGGCAAATGCATTCGGACCTATCTTGCTCCTGCGGAACAGGATGCGGTAATCCGGCAGGTCTCCCCGTGGTGGCTGCAGGTGCTTGAATTGCTCGATCAGCGCTTGTTGTCGTGCCGGTGGCAATCTGCTTGGCGCGAAGATTTGCTTATCGAGGAAATCCAGCATGCCTTTGCCGATGGAACGTTCGACCTTTTCCGGCAGCATCTTGGCGATACCTTCGGATGCCAGCGGCAACACGTACAGATAGCTCAGCGTCAGCACGACCAGGGTCGCGACTACGGCCGTAAGCGCTCCCCGCCAGCTTTGCTGCATGCGTACGACAAAGGAATCCTGATGGCCGGTATCTGCCAGCAGTGCATCGAAAGCTGCGGTATCGACTATCTCCAGATATGCATCATCCGGGAAGGTAACCTTGCGCTTGGTGTTGCGCGCACGCTCGGAGACGCGCAACTCACTGATGGGGCAGCTGCGCTCAGCATCACCTGAGATCGTTGCTAGCCCGCCCTCTACCGATAGCGTGACGTGATGCGCACGCGAAGTCTTGCCATCGAAATAAAGGGCGGGGATGCTCATGCCTGACTGCCGCACTTACAGCGACAAATCAAAATCAAGCAGGTCGGCTACGCCTTCGCCAGTTGCGGAAACCTGTTGCTGGCTTGCTGCAATGAAATTTTCCAGGCTGCCGTTAGGAAGCATGGACATGCACTCGATGCGGTACTTCATTATCCGTATCTGGGCGAATGGCAGGAACAGTCCCAAGGTGCAGATAATACCGATGATGTTGGTGACGGTAATGAAGGTCATGCGTGTCCATTTCATATCGCTGAGGAAACGATGCTTTTCGAGCTGCGTATTGTTCCAGATCAGGTTTTGGATCAGGGTCGCAAAGATAGGGAAGAGCAGGAACATCCAGACATACAGCGCACCAAAGAACAGGATGACACCGGCAGCGCCTGCAGCTGCTGCTGCTTCGCGGTCCATGTTGTCAGCTGTAATGATGGCAAATAAAGAACCGCCCAGTGCGATTGAGATGGCAATGACGCCAGCCAGCCAGATGGCGAAGACCAGCAGATAAGCTTTGTAAAAACTGCCAACTGTGCCGCTGAAAGAGAAGTGGCTGGTGCCGAAGCGGCTTTCCTGATGCTGGAATTTCTTGACGCGTTGATGCGTGAAGGGTGCCAGCACGAAGACGGATAGCATGGTGAGGATAGGCAAAGCCAGGTACACCCAGTAAATTTGTTTCAATGCGCCACGGAAACCAAAGCGGATGCCGCGATAGCTGGAGTTGTACAGTTTGAATTGCAGGCTCTTCCAGATCAACCACGGCGTCAGCGCCATCACCAGCAGCACCATCAACAGGCCGATAACACCGGACATTTCGAAGGCAAGGTTGTAGATGATGATCAAGAGGACGGCAATGATGCGTCCTTTCAGGATGGCAACCGGATTGCCGTGATATTCAAAGCTGGTACCGGCGACGCTGGTGCTGCCGTAGAAGTAACGGGTGCGGCGTACTTTTGCCCAGGCGGAATAAATGCCCAGTGTGAGGATGGAAAACAGCAAGTTGACGATCCAGATGCGGAAATATTCGCTGCCGGTACCGCTGAAGGAAAAACGTATCGGTGTGTCGGACTGGAAGGAATTGCTTTCGGGTATTTCGTGGACTACAGCTGCGTCGGTCATTTTTGCTCCCTGCGGGTTTATTGTTATTAAGTACTGCGAGTAAGACTGCACAAGGTTACTTGTTGATAAGTAATTGTCAAGCACAGTCGTGCGCCGAGTATGCAGGCCAAATATATCGGCTATATGACAGCTCTCGATGGAGGTGGGGGCGGATAAAGTGGATGATGGAGATGTGCGGATGTTTGCGGACGTCTTGTGATTTTTCTTTCAGATAACTCCCGGCAATAAATTGCTCCATCCATTTCTCTGTGCACATCGCATGCCGTCTGCTTGCATGTAGTTATTACACGGCATTTCATTTCACATTTTATTTGCTGATTTCAAATTCAAGCGACAGGAATGTGCTGCCTAAAATTTAAGCAAAATATTTTTAATAAAAATGTAACAAATGTGAACTTTAAAAACGCGTGGGACACCAAGCGTTGGTTGTGTGAGGTAGAGAGTATGTTTTTTCTACACGTCGCATTGCCACCACGCAAAACAGATAAGCCGGAATGCCGTTACGCGCGATGTACTGCCGATGCTGCCAGCGTATTCATTTATTTTTATTACGTCATCGCGACAATTATTTTCAGGAGATTTCATGCTTCGATCAGACACGCTTTTTGGCAAGCGAGAATCCAATACGCCAAACCCTCCTATGAGCACAACCAATTCGTCCCCTTTGTCCAGTTCAAGCACAGGCAGCTCCAGTTTTCCTAAAGCATCAACTCCTGCTACCGGTTTCAATTCGTCCGGTGCAACATCGAACCAACATACCAATGAAGTTGGCAGCAAGCTGATTGTCGGCCCCAACATCAAACTCAAAGGTGTCGAGATCACGGATTGCGATACGCTGGTAGTGGAAGGCTTCGTTGAAGCGACGATGGATTCACGCGTGATCCAGATTGCGAAAGACGGTTCTTTCAAAGGTTCGGCCGGTATCGATATCGCTGAGATCCACGGCACCTTCGATGGCGAGCTGACGGTACGCCAGAAGCTGGTGATCTATGCATCCGGTAAAGTCTCCGGAAAAATTCGTTACGGCAATGTCGTAATCGAAGAAGGTGGCCAACTGGCGGGTGATGTGCAAGTCGGTGGCACCAGCGCCCAGGCGAAAGGCCTGGCAGTCGCAAAAAGCGTCTGATCGTTTAAGCTGGTCATTAGCAGTAAGCTGATCCCTCGCAGCACCGCCAGTGGTGCTGCGAGGGATTTTGTGCGCCTGGGCAGGCAGGGTTTCTCGCGATCAAGAAAGCCGTGCGACAATATGGCTCCCCGCTTGAACTGCAAGCGCTGTCATTCAGGTACCCATCATGCATCCCGAATACGTTCTTAATCTATCCTGCCTCGACCAACGCGGTATCGTGCAACGTGTATCCGGATTTCTGGCCGGGCACGGCTGCAATATTATTGAGTCGGCGCAGTTCGGTGATGCACAGTCGCAACTCTTCTTCATGCGTGTTTACTTCGCCGCGGAAGATTCATCTGTCAACGATGAAGTCTTGCGCGCCGATTTCGCTGCGATGGCCGAAACGATGCAGATGACATGGCAACTGCACGATGCGCAAAAGAAACCGCGTGTGATGTTGATGGTGTCGAAGATAGGGCATTGTCTCAACGACTTGCTGTTCCGCTATAAAAGCGGTTTGTTGCCGGTGGAAATTCCTGCCATTGTTTCCAATCACACTGATTTCTATCAGCTGGCAGCCAGTTACAACATTCCCTTCCATCATTTACCGTTGGCACCCGGTGCATCAGAAGGGGCCAAGCGCGCACAGGAAGATCGGGTGCTGGAAATTGCAAAGAGTGCGGAAATCGACCTGGTGGTACTGGCGCGCTATATGCAAATCCTGTCACCGCAAATGTGCCTGGCCTTGCAAGGACGTGCGATTAATATCCATCATTCCTTCCTGCCCAGTTTCAAGGGCGCCAAGCCTTACTACCAGGCGCATGAACGTGGTGTGAAGCTGATCGGTGCGACTGCGCATTTCGTGACTGGTGATCTGGATGAAGGTCCTATCATCGAGCAGGATGTGGAGCGGGTGGATCATGCGATGAATCCGGCTACGCTTACTGCGATTGGTCGCGATGTTGAGTGTGTGGTGCTGGCGCGCGCGGTTAAGTATTTCATTGAGCATCGCATTTTGCTTAATGGACATAAGACGGTGGTGTTTAAGTAGGTTCTGGTTTCCTGGTCTTGATGCTGCTCTTTCTTCGATCATGCTTGGGTTGCCGGGAGCGGCCCGGCAGCCGCTCACTTTTCTTGTCTCGCCAAGAAAAGTAAGCAAAAGAAGGCGACCGCGAAGCCACAGCCCCTACGGGGTCCCCGTTTGTGCAAGTCAAAAAATGGGAAGCGGACGAAACTCGCTACGCTCAAACAACGTCCACTTCTTTTTCCATTTTTTGCCTCGCACAAACGGCTGCGTCAAAGCGGGCAACCACCACAGCCTCTTAGGTTCATCCAAAAAAGAAAAAAGCACGCATATAGCGTGCTTTTTTATTACCTAACCCAACGCTTAATTCAGAACGCGTTTGAGGAAATTGGAAATATCATCCAGCTGCGGACCACAAACCGAATGCGGCATATTGTACTCATGCCACTCCACGTTATAGCCCAAAGCTTGCAGCAGGCTCAGCGAACGCTGTGCGCGCGTAATAGGGATGACCTGGTCGCCGCGGCCGTGGCCGTAATAGATAGGGATGTCTTTATTGGCTGCGCTGGCTTCGGCTTCCAGCGTCGAGTCGATAGGTACATAGCCGGACAGGCAGAGCAGGCCGCCCAGGCGTTCCGGATAGCGCAGGCCGACCTGGAAGGTCATCGCGCAACCTTGCGAGAAACCGGCGATCAGGATCTTGTTGGCGGCGATGCCGCGTGCTTTTTCGCGTTCTATCAATTCATTGATCGACACTTGCGATGCGCGCAAACCGGCTTCATCTTCTTCACGGCCGAATTCGGTAACGACGACGTCGTACCAGGCCGGCATTTCGCGGAAGCCATTGACGGTAACCGGGATTTCCGGTGCGTGCGGGAATACAAAGCGGATACCAGGCAAGCCGCTCAGGTCGAGTTCTCTGACGATAGGAACAAAGTCGTTGCCGTCGGCGCCTAGGCCATGCATCCAGATGATGGAAACGGTTGGGTTGGGTGCTGTTTCAAGTTCGACTGTTTCTAAGGTCATGATGATCGTGAGTAAAAATTACGGGTAGTTAAAAAATTATTTGGCCGGACGGATTGCGTGCTTCGGACGCCAGGCTTTGCAGACCGCTTCATTGGTTTCGATATACGGGCCGCCCATCAAGTCTATGCAATAAGGCACGGCCGCGAAGATACCGCCTACGATTTGTTTGCCGTCGGCATCTTTCAAACCTTCCAGCGTTTCCTTGATCGATTTCGGCTGGCCCGGCAGGTTCATGATGAGCGCCGCATGATCGGCGGTCTCGCGTATGACGGTGACCTGGCGCGACAGGATCGCGGTGGGAACGAAGTGCAGGCTGATCTGGCGCATTTGTTCACCGAAGCCCGGCATTTCCTTTGTGCCGACAGCAATGGTTGCTTCCGGCGTGACATCGCGTCGGGCCGGACCGGTACCGCCGGTGGTGATGACGAGGTCGCAGCGTTCGATGTCGACCAGTTCTATCAAGGCTTTTTCAATGGCGGATTGTTCGTCCGGGATCAAGCGGGTTTCCACTTGCCATTCACTGGTCAGGGCCGAGGTGAACCACGCTTGCAGCGCAGGTATGCCTTCGTCCTGGTACACACCGCTGGAGGCGCGGTCAGAGATCGATACCAGGCCGATCTTCAATTCATCCGGGTTAGTCTTCTTCGACATCGTCTTCTTCATCCGTGGTTGATGCGGCAGCAGCTGCCTGCAGTTGTTTCAGGATCTGGAAAATTTCGCGATAGGCTTTCGGCGGTTTGTTCTCTGCCTGTTCCTTGCGGGCGTTGCGGATCAAAGTGCGCAGGTGCTGTGCATCCAGTTCCGGATTGCTTTCCAGTAACTGGGTCAAGGCCTTGTCGTCGGCCAGCAGTTTGTCGCGTTTGCGTTCAATCGCGTGCAGGGCTGCGGTTTCGGATTTGGATGCGCCTTTCCAGCTATCCAGCATTTTCTGGATAGCGGCGATTTCGTCCGGTTCCAGCGTACGCATTTTTTTGCCGACATATTGTGTCTGGCGGCGGCGTCCTTCGTGATCCTTGATCAACTGGCATTCGAGGATGGCGTCGCGCACATCTTCCGGCATCGGCACGCGTTTGACGCGGTCGCGCGGTTCGGCGATCAGCTCTTCACCGAGCTTTTGCAAGGCCGTCATTTGGCGCTTCAGCTCGGATTTTGATGGGCGTTCGTATTCCTGTTCGAATTCGGTCGACTGGAAGCCGCAGGAGCCTCGGTTAGGATTTGGCATGATCTGATTTGATAAGGCGTAGAGCCATTCTGTAAACGACTGCTATGATAACTGTTTTATAGGTATTTCCGAAGAAAACGACCCCTCATGAGCGAATCAGTGTTTATACATAGTCAAGATCAGTTAAAGCAATTGGCGCAGGACGTACTGCGTTATGCGAAGGAAAAAGGCGCATCCGATGCCGCCGTAGAGATCAATGAGGGCAGTGGTTTGTCGGTTTCGGTGCGTAAAGGCGGCGTCGAGACGATAGAACAGAATAAAGACAAGGGTATGGGCGTCACCGTCTACCTGGGCGGCGATGGCCACGTGCGCCGCGGCAATGCCAGTACTTCCGACTTTTCGCAACAGGCGCTGAAAGACACGGTAGAGGCGGCATACAACATCGCCCGCTTTACCGCGGAAGACGATTGCGCCGGTTTGCCGGACGCCGACATGCTGGAGCGGAATCCCTTGGATTTGCAATTGTGCTATCCATGGCTGATTTCCAGTGAAGAAGCGGTGGAACTGGCGAAACGTGGTGAAGCGGCGGCGTTTGCTGTCGATAAACGCATCACGAACAGCGAAGGTGCCAGCGTCTATGCGCAGCAATCGCACTTCGTTTCGGCCAATTCACGCGGCTTTATCGGCGGTTATCCATATTCGCGCCACACCATTTCGGTCGCACCGATTGCCGGCAAGGGCAGCAATATGCAGCGCGACGACTGGTATTCATCGATGCGCGATCCCAAGAAGCTGGCCAAACCGGAAGCGGTCGGCCAGTACGCGGCGCAACGTGCACTGGCACGCCTGAATGCGCGCAAGATTGACACCCGCAAATGCCCGGTCCTGTTTGAAGCACCATTGGCGGCGGGTTTGCTCGGTGCTTTCGTGCAGGCCGTATCCGGCGGCGCCTTGTATCGCAAATCGACTTTTTTGCTGGATTCGCTGGGCAAGCCTGCGTTCGCACCCCATGTACAGATCGTGGAAGATCCGCATGTGATAGGCGGCGTCGGTTCGTCGCCATTTGACGAAGAAGGCGTGAAGACCAGCCGCCGTGATGTGGTCAAGGACGGCATCGTGCAAGGTTATTTCCTGTCGACTTATTCGGCCCGTAAACTCGGCATGCAAACCACCGGCAATGCGGGTGGTTCACATAATCTTGCGATGACTTCGTCATTGACGAAATCCACCGACGACTTCAAGGCGATGCTGAAGAAGCTCGACACCGGTTTGCTGGTAACCGAATTGATGGGCCAGGGCGTCAATTATGTGACCGGCGATTATTCGCGTGGCGCCTCCGGTTTCTGGGTCGAGAAGGGTGTGATCCAGTATCCGGTCGAAGAGATTACGATCGCCGGCAATATGAAGGATATCTTCATGCAGGTAGTCGCGATCGGCGCCGATACCCTGGTGCGTGGAACCAAACAAACCGGTTCGGTGTTAATTGAAAATATGGTTGTTGCGGGTGGTTAATACGGCATTTTCGGTGTATGGTTATACCAGTTGTTTATAGCGTAAAGCAGGAAGATTTTTTCTACTTCGGGCAACTTACGTCACCCTTACAACTAATAATTTGAATGAGATTTAACGGCTGATTTTATCGGCAAGAAAATTTCAAATAGCTGTTGTCGTTAACCACTCCAGGAGACAAAATGGAACGTCGTTCATTCCTTAAGAAAGCAGCAGTCGGCGCTACCGCAGGTGCGGTTGCCGTGCCTTCTTTTGCACAAACCAACCCGACGATTAACTGGCGTCTGGCTTCCAGCTTCCCTAAATCGCTAGACACGATTTATGGCGCAGCGGATGTATTTACCAAACGCGTATCGCAACTGACGGATGGTAAATTCAATATCCGTCCTTTCGCAGGCGGCGAAATCGTCCCGGCCCTGCAAGTGATGGATGCAGTACAGGCCGGTACCGTTGAAATCGGTCACTCCGCTTCGTACTACTACTTTGGTAAAGACCCTACATTCGCATTCGACGCTGTTGTTCCATTCGGCCTGACCTCGCGTCAGCAAACCGCCTGGTTCGACCAGGGCGGTGGTCGTCAACTGACCCGCGAATTCTTCAAAGACTACGGCATCGTCAACTTCCTGGGCGGTAACACCGGTACCCAGATGGGTGGCTGGTTCCGCAAGGAAATCAAGGAAGTTAAAGACCTGCAAGGCTTGAAAATGCGTATCGGTGGTTTCGCCGGTCGCGTCATGCAACGCCTCGGCCTGGTACCGCAACAGATCGCCGGTGGTGATATCTACCCGGCACTGGAAAAAGGCACCATCGATGCAGCAGAATGGATCGGTCCTTACGACGATGAAAAACTCGGCTTCAACAAAGTCGCGCCGTTCTACTACACACCAGGCTGGTGGGAGCCTAGCCTGCAACTCTCGTTCTACATCGGTATCAAGGAATGGGAAAAACTGCCTAAGGCATACCAGGCTGCAGTAGAAGCCGCTTCCTACGAAGCACACGTCGTGATGCAAGCGGAATACGATGCACGTAATCCAGCCGCATTGGCACGTTTGCTGAAGAACGGCGTCAAGCTGCGTCAATTCTCCAAACCGATCATGGAAGCTTGCTACAAGGCTGCCGTTGAAACGATGGATGAAGAAGCCGCGAAGAATGCCAAGTTCCAGAAGATCTACGAACCATGGAAACGCTTCCGTCAAGACCAGAACCAATGGTTCTCGGTGGCTGAAGTGCCTATCCAGAACTTCATGATCGGCCGTAAGTAATCCTTACCGCTTCATTAAAACCCGCAGCCTGTGCTGCGGGTTTTTTTATGCCTGCCTGAAACAGCCTTCCATCGCGCCGTTTGTTGATAAAAGCATGAGAAGGGTGCGGCAGGGCTGCTCTGGTGACGGGTATTTGCTACGGGCAAAAAAAATCCCGCACAGGCATCGTGCGGGATTGTCAGGGGAGTCCTGTATTACTTCTTGGCCGGTTCTTCAGTCGAGAAGTTCAGTTGTGGTGCTTCATCGTCGCTGGCGGCAGGTTTGTCGCTGCTGCTATCCGTAGCGCCATCATTGCCATAGTCGACGCCTCCTTCACCCATGTCGATCTTCAACTCGATCTTTTCATGCATATCGGTTTTGGAGTCGACCGAGATCAGTTTCGGGAAGGCGATGATCAGCGTCACCATGATGACCTGGATCAGCACGAACGGTACCGAGCCCCAGTAAATATCCGAGGTTTTGACCTCTTTCGGCGCGACTGACCTTAAATAGAACAGGGCGAAGCCGAAAGGTGGATGCATGAAGGAAGTCTGCATGTTCACGCTCAGCAACACGCCGAACCAGATCAGGTCGATACCCATTTTTTCGGCTACCGGACCAACCAAAGGTACCAGGATAAACGCCAGTTCGAAGAAGTCGAGGAAGAAGGCGAGGCCGAAGAACAGGATGTTGACCACGATCAGGAAGCCGGCAGTACCGCCTGGCAAAGAGGTCAGCAGGTGTTCTACCCACAGGTCACCGTTGACGCCGCGGAAGATCAGGCCGAACACGCTGGAACCGATCAGGATGAACATCACGAAGCAGGACAGGCGTGAAGTCGAATTCATGGCCTGTTTCAGCAAGCCCCATGACAAGCGACGGTTCATCAATGCCAGGACGATCGCGCCAAAAGCACCCATGCCGCCGCCTTCGGTCGGGGTTGCAATACCGACGAAGATGGTGCCGAGCACCAGGAAAATCAGTGCAAGTGGCGGAACCAGTACGAAAACAACCTGTTCAGCGATCTTCGACAACATGCCCAGTTTCATCTTGCGATTGATGTAGGCGATCAGGAAAGCACCGGCAATGCTCAATGTTGCTGCGTAAATCAAACCTTCATCTGCATGCAGCTTCGAATTGCTTGCCAACAGGATTTTTTCCAATACGAGGCAAGCGCCGACAGTTCCGGCGATCAAAATCAGCAAGGAAATAACACCGCTGGAGCCGTCAGGCTGACGCAAGTTGCGTGCTTCAGCCGGCAAGGCTGGAACCCATTTTGGTCTCAGGATGGAGATGAGCAGAATGTAACCTGCATACATCGCGGTCAGCATCAGGCCTGGGAAGAAGGCTGCCTGGTACATATCGCCAACGGAACGGCCCAATTGGTCGGCCATCACGATCAGCACCAGCGATGGCGGAATGATCTGCGCCAAGGTACCGGAAGCGGCAATGACGCCGCTGGCGATTTTCTTGTCATAGCCATAGCGCAACATCACAGGCAGCGAAATCAAGCCCATTGAAATCACCGATGCAGCGACCACACCGGTAGTTGCCGCCAGCAAGGCACCGACGAAAATAACCGCATACGCTACACCACCACGCAGGGGGCCGAACAACTGGCCAATGGTGTCGAGCAAGTCTTCCGCCATCCCTGAACGTTCAAGGATCAGGCCCATGAAGGTAAAGAATGGAATCGCCAGCAAGGTGTCGTTCGCCATGATGCCGAAAATACGATTCGGCAAGGCTTGCAGCAGTTCCGGTTTGAGCAGGCCCAGTTCAATGCCCATCAAGCCGAAGAACAGGCCGTTGGCGGCCAGTGAAAAAGCAACCGGGAAACCTGATAGCAGGAATACCACGAGCGCGCCGAACATGATCGGCGCCATATTCGCAATGAGAAATTCAGTCATGTTTGTTCCTGGCGATCAGTTAAGTTTGTTCGCAGCTTTGATCGCCGCAATTTCTTCTTCCGGAGTAGCGGCCTGTTTTTCAAAGGCGCTGGCAGGGACCACACCTTTCAGGTAACCGATCCGTTTGATGATTTCCGATACGCCTTGCAGGGCCAGCAATACGAAACCGATCGGAATCAGCAGTTTCGCAGGCCAAACGATGAGGCCGCCGGCATTGCTGGAAACTTCCTGGTTTTCGATCGAAATCAGCGCGTAAGGCGTGGAGTAGTACAAGATCAGCAAAGTCGCAGGCATCAGGAACAGCAGGAAGCCGAGCAAATCAATCCAGACTTGCGTACGTTTGGAAAAACGGCCTACGATCACGTCGATGCGGACGTGTTCATTGCGACGCAGCGTGTACGAGGTTGCCAGCAAAAAGATGGCGCCAAACAAATACCATTGAATTTCAAGCCAGCCGTTGGAGCTGATGTTGAATATGTAGCGCATAACGGCATTGCCGGTACAGATGAGGACAGCGAGCAATAAAGCCCAACTGATGCCGTGGCCTATTTTTTCATTGAGGGCATCAATGAATCGCGATAGCGATAGCAAAAAAGACATTATTTTTGTCTCCAGATTGATTTTGAATGAAGCACGTGCGCATGCCCCTGTTTATTAATGCCTGCGAAGATGCTTTTTATTGCCATGTGAGTATAAGTCATATCAATTGACGCCCATGTTACGAAAGCGTTTTTAATACGTACACACATATCCCATTTTCACAAGGCAGCACAATACAGCGCCTAGCTGACATGAAGATTACGACAGAGGGAAATGATGCGATTTTCAGAGGGTATTGATCACATAAAGACCCTACAAAAAATGGGTTATGTAATATTCTGAAAAACTTAAGGCCGGATACAAAACGGGCATGCAGAGTTGCATGCCCGGAATTACCGTTTAATTCAGCTTGCTGCGGTGCCGGGCGATAGCCAGGCGTACCTGCTGTGGTGCGGTGCCGCCGACGTGGTTACGTGCAGCGACCGAGCCTTCCAGTGTCAACACTTCAAAGATATCGGCTTCGATGAGGGACGAGAAGACGCGCATTTCTTCCAGTGTCAGGTCGCTCAGGTCGCAGCCGCGGTCGACGCAGGCACGCACTGCATGTGCGACGGCTTCATGTGCATCACGGAATGGCAGGCCTTTTTTCACCAGGTAGTCGGCAAGGTCGGTCGCGGTTGCATACCCTTGCAAAGCGGCGGCGCGCATGGCATCCGGCTTGACCGTGATGCCGGTCGCCATATCGGCAAAGATGCGCAGCGTATCCACCACGGTATCGACGGTGTCGAACAGCGGTTCCTTGTCTTCCTGGTTATCCTTGTTGTAGGCCAGCGGCTGGCCTTTCATCAGGGTCAGTAATGCGATCAGGTGGCCATTGACGCGACCGGTCTTGCCGCGTGCCAGTTCAGGGACGTCCGGGTTTTTCTTTTGCGGCATGATCGACGACCCGGTGCAGAAGCGATCGGCGATATCGATGAAGCCGACGCGCGGGCTCATCCAGATCACCAATTCTTCCGACATGCGCGACACGTGCGTCATGATAAGCGCAGCAGCGGCGCAGAATTCAATCGCGAAGTCGCGATCCGACACCGCATCCAGCGAGTTGTGGCAAACGTCTTCAAAGTCCAGTGTACGTGCGACACGTTCACGGTCGATCGGGAAGGTGGTGCCGGCCAGTGCAGCGGCACCCAGCGGCAGGCGATTGACGCGCTTGCGGCAATCCAGCATGCGTTCGGCGTCACGGCTGAACATTTCAACATAGGCCAGCATGTGGTGACCGAAAGTAATCGGTTGTGCCACTTGCATATGGGTGAAGCCAGGCAGGATGGTGTCGGCGTGTTTTTCAGCCAAGTCCAGCAGTGCCAGGCGCAGGTCGCGCAGCAAGCCGACGATATTGTCGATTTCGCTACGTACATACAGGCGGATATCGGTGGCAACCTGGTCATTGCGCGAACGACCGGTGTGCAGGCGTTTGCCGGCATCGCCGACCAGCTCGGTCAGGCGTTTTTCAATATTCAGGTGGACGTCTTCCAGGTCCAGCAACCATTCAAACTTGCCGGAAGCAATTTCTTCCTGGATTTGTGCCATGCCGCGCTGGATTTCCGCGTGGTCTTGCTGGCTGATGATGTTTTGGTGCGCCAGCATCTCTGCATGTGCGAGCGAACCCTGGATATCTACCTGGGCCAGGCGCTTGTCGAAAAATACAGAAGCAGTGTAACGTTTGACCAGATCGGAAACGGGTTCGTTGAAGCGTGCCGACCAGGCCTCGCTCTTTTTGGAGAGTTGTGCTGTCATAATTGGGTCCTAATGAATACGCGATTATAGAACAAGCGCACCCCGCAATCCCACCCTAGCCCCGATAAATCCTTCACTCATGCCGCCATCGCTAGATTCCGTGTCCATCTCCCCGCTGGAAATCGTGATCCCAGACTGTTGCAATATAGGCATCATGGTCAGGTCTTTGCTGTGCGTCAACGGCGTGGTGCTGGTGGTGATGCTGATTAATGCGGGCTCACTGCAAGCCGGTTTGCTGGCATTTGGCGAAGCGTCGATGTTGCTGGAGCTGGCTTGCCTGACTTCACTGTTTGCATTGTGCGGTTTGCGGCGGCTGGTGCGTTCGATCCCGCCGTGGGGCCAGCGCCTGGCTTGCGCGCTGGTACCGGCTGCGATTACCGGCCTCATCATCCATTACCTGCTGAATGACGCGTTATTGCTGGCCAGCCTGAGCCGGTTGTCGGCGCTGGAGGGGGTAGTGTGTGCCGCCTTGTTCGGCATCGCCTTGCAGCATTACTTTGAATTGCGGACCCGTGCTTTTTCGCCGGCGCTGGCTGAAGCCCGCCTGCAGGCTTTGCAGGCACGTATCCGGCCGCACTTCCTGTTCAATAGCCTGAACGCCGTTTTGTCGCTGATCCGCAGTGAACCGCGCCGCGCCGAAACCACGCTGGAAGATATGGCCGACCTGTTTCGCGTGCTGATGCGGGATGCGCGCGATATCACTACCCTGGGTAATGAGGTGCGCATCGGCATGCAGTATCTGTCGATCGAAAAAGTACGCCTCGGTGAGCGGCTATTGGTGAAATGGGATACCGACGGTATTTCCGCCGATACCCTGCAACGGGCCCGGACGCCAGCCTTGCTGTTGCAGCCCTTGCTGGAAAATGCCGTGCATTATGGTGTCGAGCCGTCGCCGGACAGCGCCCTGATCACAATCAGTATTGCCCGCGTGAGTGACCGTATAGAAATCATGATGACGAATCCGTATCATGCCGATGTGGAATCGACCGGTAACCATATGGCGCTGGATAACATCCGTGAACGCCTGACGCTTTTATACGATATGGAGGCGCAATTGACGACGCAGGTGGTGGATGGACAATTCGAAGTACGTCTCTATCTCCCTTACCAAAAGGCGGGTGCATGAGACCGCGCATCCTGATCGTTGACGATGAAGCACCGGCACGGGCGCGCCTGACGACCTTGCTGTCCGACATTGCGGCAGAGTGTCCGCATGAACTGGTAGGAGAGGCGGCACAAGCGCAGCAGGCGCTCGATAGCATCGCCGCGCTGGCGCCGGACATTGTTTTACTGGATGTGCAAATGCCGGGCATGACCGGCATAGAGCTGGCATCACACCTGGCGCAGGACGATAAAGCTGCGCCGGCGGTCATCTTCGTGACCGCCTACGATGAATATGCTTTAAGGGCTTTTGAGGTGCACGCACTTGATTACTTGCTGAAACCGGTACGCGCATCGCGATTGGCTGATGCGATACGGCGCGTCGGCAGTTTGCAGGCCGGTGCGCAGAAAAAAATGATGGGCGATGCGGTCGCTACCTTGCAAAGCGTACGCAAGAATTTTTCGGTGCAGGAAAGAGGGCGTTTGCTGCTGGTACCGGTAGCGGATGTGCTGTACCTGAAAGCAGAAGCAAAGTATGTGACTTTACGCACCCGCCAACGGGAGTATTTGCTGGAAGCATCACTGTCCGCACTGGAGCAGGAGTTCGCGACGCAATTCATACGCGTGCATCGCAATGCACTGGTGGCCCGCGAAGCCATCATAGGCGTGGAGCGTGGCGCGCAAATCGTGGATGCCGACAGCGAGGCCGACAAGGCGCAGGAATCGTGGCAGGTGATCCTGCAGCATATTGATGACCGCCTGCCGATTTCGCGTCGGCAATGGGCCGGGGTCAAGGCGCTGGTGCGTTAAATCTTCGATGCATAAAAAAAGGGAAGCAGATTTGCTTCCCTTTTTTGTTGGCTGGCGCATGCTTAGCCGGTGTTGCGCAAGCCGGCAGCGATACCGTTGATTGACAGGTGAATACCGCGACGGACACGGTCATCAACCTTGCCATCGCGCATGGCTGCACGGTGACGCTTGATCAGCTCGACCTGCAAGTGATTCAGCGGATCGAGGTAAGCGAAGCGGTTCTTGATCGAACGGGCCAGCAAGGGGTTATTTGCCAGGCGTTCTTTCTTGCCGGTGATCAGGGTCAGGCACGACGAGGTGCGCTCATGTTCGCCTACGATGCGTTTGAAAATGCTGTTGCGCAGCTTGCGGTCAACCACCATTTCCGAATAACGCGAAGCGACCGCCAGGTCGGTCTTCGACAAAACCATGTCCATATTCGACAGCAGCGTGACGAAGAATGGCCATTCCTTGAACATCGCGCGCAGCGTTGCGACACGTTTCGCCTTATTTTCACCTTGCTCCAGCCATTGTTCGACTGCGCTGCCGAAGCCGTACCAGCCCGGTAACAGCAGGCGGCATTGGCCCCACGAGAAGCCCCATGGAATCGCACGCAAATCTTCAATCCGGCGGGTCGCCTTGCGTGACGCAGGGCGTGAGCCGATATTCAATTCGGCGATTTCTGCAATCGGCGTGGCCGAGAAGAAGTAGTCGGTGAAGCCCGGTGTTTCATACACCAGGTTGCGATAGCCTTTGTAAGCCAGCTCGGACAACTCGGCCATCACGCTTTCGAATTCAGCGAGTTTCTTCGCTGCCTTGCGATCTGCCGGTGGCGGCGTCAGGCTGGCTTCCAGCGTGGCGGCAACCAGCAGCGCGAGGTTGCGACGACCGATTTCCGGATTGGAGAATTTGGACGCAATGATTTCACCTTGTTCGGTCAGACGGATCTGGCCGTTCACGGTGCCCGGCGGCTGCGCCAGGATCGCTTCATAGCTTGGTCCGCCGCCGCGACCGACGGTGCCGCCGCGACCGTGGAACAGGCGCAGCTTGACGCCGGCACGGTTGAATACATTCACCAGTTCGGTTTCTGCCTTGTACAGTTCCCAGTTCGATGTCAGGAAGCCGCCATCCTTGTTCGAATCCGAATAGCCGAGCATGACTTCCTGCAAGTGGCCTTGTTTGGCGATCAGGCGGCGCACTTTCGGGATCGCCATCACTTGTTCCATGATGTTTGCAGCGAGGCGCAAATCAGGGATGGTTTCAAACAGCGGGATCACCATCAGTTCGACTTCACCGACCGATGCAACATCGGTATCCGGGCGCAACAAACCGGTTTCGCGTTGCAGCAGCAGGACTTCCAGCAAATCGGAGACGGTTTCGGTATGCGAGATGATGTAGTTGCGGATCGCACGTGAACCGTAGCGTTGACGGATGTGATGTGCGGCGCGCAGGATGTTCAGCTCGGAATTGGTTTCGTCCGAGTAATCGATATACGGCGAGTAGAGCAGGCGAGGTTTATCCAGCTCGGTCAGCAGCAATTCAACTTTTTTCTGTTCCGGCAAATCTGCATACGAAGTTTCGACTTCGGCGCGTTTGAACAATTCGCCCAGTACACGTTCGTGCACGTCCGAGCTTTGACGCATATCCAGCGTTGCCAGATGGAAGCCGAAAATCTCGGCAGCGCGCAGCAATGGCGCGAGGCGTGGCTTGATCAGTACGGTGCCGTGGCGTTCCTTGAGCGAATCGACCAGCAGTTGCAGGTCGGCCGAAAATTCGACTGCACTCTCATACGGTGCGCCCGGGCCGACTTCCTTGCGCAGGATATTGGTGGCGCCATGCGCGCGTGCGGTAGCCGCCAGGCGCGCATAGATGCCGATCAGCGCGCGGCGATATTGTTCATCGGCGCGATGCTCGGAAGTGTCCGGCGATTTGTCGGCCAGGGCCTGTACTTCCGGGCTGACGCCGGCGAGGAAGGTCGAGACCGGCAGTTCCGCGCCGAGTGCGTGCACTTCTTCCAGGTAAAACTCAAGGATGGTGGTTGATTGACGTGCCAATGCGAGTTGCATGGTACCGGCGTTGACATTTGGATTGCCGTCGCGGTCGCCGCCGATCCAGCTACCCATTTGCACGTAGGAGTGCTGGTCGCGGTTGGCATGGGCGCTGCTTGCACGCTGCGGGAATTGTTCGGCGATTTCGTCTTCGATGTCTTCATACAGCGCAGGCAGTTCGCGCAGGAAGGTAATGCGGTAGTAAGACAGCGCGTTATTGATTTCGTCTTCGACTGACAATTTCGAATAGCGCAGCAAGCGGGTTTGCCACAGGGTGGTGACCAGTGCGCGCAGCAATTCAGTATTGGCTGCACGTTCCTTGGCCGTCATCGGCAGGTCGCGTGCCGCCAGCAAGCGGGCGATGTCGTGTTCTGCGTCGAGTATGCTTTTGCGCTGCACTTCGGTCGGGTGCGCGGTCAGGACCGGGGAAATCAGTGCATCCTTGAAGAATTTGCGTACGGTCGCGCCGTTGACGCCTGCATGCGCCAGCTTTTCCAGTGCAAAGGCAACGCTGCCTTCCTGCGGTGCCGAACCTGCCAACAGGTGTGCACGGCGACGGCGGTTGTGATGCTGGTCTTCCGCAATATTGGCCAGGTGCGAGAAATAGGAAAACGCGCGCACCACCGAAATGGTTTGTTCGCGGGTCAGCTTCTTCAGCAATTTGTTCAGGTCGGTACCTGCCTGTACATCGGCTTCGCGACGGAAACGCACGGCGGTCTGGCGGATGGTTTCCACCACTTCGAATACGGCATCGCCTTCCTGGTCACGCAAGACGTCACCCAGGATACGCCCAAGTAAACGAATATCTTCTTTGAGTGGGGCGTCTTTATTGGCGGCTGGATTTGCAGCTTTGTTCACAGCTTTATTGGCAGATGGAGCGCGCACGCGAAGCGGGGTTGTCGGTTGTTTTGCCATATTGAAAAAATGCAGTCAGCTTGTTCAGAGTGATAAGGATGGAGTAATGCGGCGTCTTCTACGAGGGTACATGCTAAAATTTCAAGGAACTCATGATGCAACAATCTGCGAGGTCATCGATACTGTGATGATCTCGAAAGCATATCGAACTTGTTGAAAACAAAGAAGAATTCAGCAAATTTGGCCGCCCCTGACAGAAAATCGAAAGAAGCCGTGTTGAAATTTCCGCCCCCGAAAAAACTGGTCATTGCCTCGCGCGAAAGTCGTCTGGCCATGTGGCAAGCCGAGCATGTCCGCGAAAAACTAGCCATATTATATCCGCAGTGTTCGATAGAGATTCTCGGCATGACAACTCGGGGTGATCAAATTCTCGATCGTACCCTTTCCAAAGTCGGCGGCAAAGGCCTGTTCGTCAAGGAATTGGAAGTTGCGATCGCTGAACAACGGGCGGATATCGCCGTGCATTCGTTGAAGGATGTGGCGATGACGCTGCCGGACGGATTTGAGTTGGCAGCTGTGCTGGAGCGCGAAGATCCGCGTGACGCCTTTGTCTCTAACGAGTTTGACTCGCTGGAAGCCTTGCCTGCCGGTGCGATAGTCGGCACCAGCAGCCTGCGTCGGCAGGCGCTGATCGCCGCGCGCTATCCGCAACTGGTAATACGCCCCTTGCGTGGCAACCTGGATCGTCGCCTCGGCAAGCTCGACGGTGGCGAATACGCGGCCATCATCCTGGCCGCAGCCGGTCTCAAGCGCCTCGGCCTGGCGCAGCGCATCCGTTCCTACCTGCCGCCGGAGCAAAGCCTGCCCGCACCCGGGCAGGGCGCGATGGCGATAGAAATCCTCTCCGAGCGTGCTGACCTGAAGGAATGGCTGGCACCGTTGAACCATAGAGCAACTGCATTGGCTGTCACCGCGGAGCGTACGGTTTCGCGTAATTTTGGCGGGAGTTGCCAGATTCCGCTGGCGGCTTTTGCCACCATCGACGGTGATGACATGCGTTTGCGCGCCATCATTGCGACGCCGGACGGTTCAAAAATCGCCAGCGCTGATCTCAGCGCTGCGGCGAATGAGCCGGAAGCACTGGGACGCCAGATCGCCGACGCTTTGAAGCTGCAGGATGCTGCTGCGATCCTGGCTTTGTGTAAATCGGATGCGGACGGGGATGTCTGAGTTTGTAGTAATTACACGGCCATCGGCGCAAGCCGATGTGCTGGCACAACGCGTGACGGAGCTGGGGCGCAAGGCGGTGATTTTCCCTTTGCTGGAAATCCTGCCGCTGGATGATCAGGAACCGCTGCGCCGGGCTTTGCGTGAGCTCGATCAATATGCGCTGATCGCCTTTGTCAGTCCGAATGCCATCGATGCCGCCTTTAGCGCCCGACCCGACTGGCCCTGGCATATTCCATTGGCGGTGGTGGGCGAGGGCAGTCGCATGGCTTTGCTGCGGCATGGCGCGACTGAGGCCAAGGCCACCATCATCAGCCCGACCGACCTGGATCGTACCGACTCGCAGACCCTGCTGGCTGAACTTGACCTGCCCGCTTTGCGCGGCAAGCAGGTTTTGATCGTACGTGGTGAGACCGGACGCGAATTATTGGGTGATACCTTGCGTGCCGCAGGCGTAGGCGTGACGCCACTTGCAGCGTATCGGCGGATAGCGCCGGAATTGAATAATGCAAAACGTAGCGAACTGAAACGTTTATTAAGTTGTCAGAATGACTGGATCGTGACCAGCTCCGAAGGTTTGCGTTTCCTGACAGAGATGGTTGCACAACTTGATGAAGCAGGGAGCGTCGCAAAAATGCAACAACAAAGAATTATCGTATCCCACGTTCGCATCGCAGAAACCGCGCAGTTGCTGGGTTTCCCCAATATTACGCTAACCAGATCAGGCGACGACGGGCTGTTAGCCGCGTTACAATCTTGCTCATGAACGATATGCCAACATCTCCCGAATCTACGCCGCCGCCAACTCCTGCTGCGGCGCCATCCCATGGCGTGCCGCCGAACCCGCCGCCGGCGAACAAGAATAGCGCTGCCGGCAAGCAAGGCCTGGTCTATGTGGCACTAGTTGCACTCGCTGCCCTGGTAGGCGTGCAGTGGTGGATGTCGCACAAGGAATTGTCCACGGTACGGACTGAAGTGGCACGCCGTATTCAGAGTGGCGATGCGATCAATACCGAAACCAAGGTCATTGTGAAGTCGGCACAGGAAACCATCACCGAGCTGCAAGCCAAGGTAAATGTACTGGAAGGCAAACAGATAGAAGCGCAAAGCCAGCAATTGGCGCTGGAACAGTTGTATCAGGATCTGTTCAAGAAGCGTGAAGACTGGGCATTGGCGGAAATCGAACAAGTGTTGTCTACCGCCAGCCAGCAGCTGCAATTGGCCGGTAATGTACAAGGTGCATTGATCGCTTTGCAAAACGCCGATGCCCGCCTGTCGCGTGCCGACACGCCGCAATTCGTCAGTGTACGTCGCGCCATTGGTCACGATATCGCGCGCCTGAAAGCCTTGCCCAGCCTGGACCTGACCGGCATCGCATTGCGCCTGGACAGCGTCATCGGCCAGATCGACACCATGCCTTTGTTGTCCGATGAAAAACCGGCGTTGCCAGCCAGCGAACCGAAAAATCGTCCGGCACCGGTCAAGCCTGCGGCAAAAAATGCCAAGGCTGCACCAGCTCCTGAGCCGCTTGCGAATGACTGGTGGCCTGTGGCCAAAGCCAAGTGGGAAAGCCTGAGCAATGAAATGTGGGGCGATATTCAACAATTGATACGGGTGCGCAGCGTCGATACTTCGGATGCCTTGCTGTTGTCGCCGACCCAGGCTTACTACGCACGTGAAAACCTCAAGCTGCGCTTGCTCAACGCACGCCTGGCTTTGTTGTCGCGCAATGAAGTCGCATTCCGCAGCGATATGATCGCGTCGCAGGATGCCATCAGCAAATACTTCGATACGCGTGCCAAACAAACACAAACTGTGCAGGCGCTGTTGAAGCAAGTGCAGTCGAGCAATCTGGCAATTGAGATGCCGACCCTGGCCGAAAGCCTGAATGCAGTCCGTAATTACAAAGCGAAGCCTTGATGCCGGCTTCCGGCTGCAAGCTTCGCTTTAAAACCACAATGATTGCCTACCGTTTTTAATATGCGCATATTCCTCTGGCTCCTCGTCCTGTTTGCCACTGCCATCGGACTGGCGGTGGTGGCACGCTTCAACGCCGGTAACGTGGTGTTTTTCTACCCGCCGTACCGGGTCGACCTGTCGCTGAATTTCTTTATCCTGCTGTCGGTCCTGCTGTTCTTCCTGATCTATGCAGTACTCAAAACAGTACGCGTGGCGCAAAAAATGCCGGGCAAGGTCGCCGCCTATCGTCGCGACAAACAGGAGCGCAAGGGCAACCTGGCTTTGCGTGAATCACTGAAAGCCTATTTTGAAGGTCGCTTCGGCCATGCCGAAAAAGCCGCGATGCGCGCGTCGGATTCGCCGGATAACTCGGGCCTGGCCGCACTGATCGCCGCACGTGCTGCGCATCGGATGCAACAGACCGAGCGCCGCGATACCTGGCTGGCGACAGTGGAAGAAGACCAGTCGCTGAAAACCGCACGCCTGATGACGGCGATCGAATTGCTGGTCGATGAACGCCAGCCGGAACTGGCGCTGGACGTGGTCAAGGAATTGAACGCAAACGGAACACGCCATATCCATGCCTTGCGCATGGCATTGAAGGCGAACCAACGTGCGAACAACTGGCCGGAAGTCTTGCGCCTGGTGCGCACGCTGGACAAGAACAATGCCTTGCATCCGGCCTTGTCGAGCCGTTTGCGCGAGCTGGCGTATCAGGACTTGCTGAAGAATCCATCCAACGATGCTGAATCCTTGCGCAATATCTGGTGGGCCATCCCGGCCGAAGACCGCGTCAAGGCCTATGTCGCGATCCACGGTGCAAATGCTTTCAACCAGCGCGGCTTGCATGATGACGCGCGTGCAATTATTGAAAAATCAATGGCCGTTGAATGGGACGAGCGTTTGTTGCGTCCTTATCGTGCGTCGGCTGCAGGCGAGGGTTCACCGGCTTTGCTGGCGCAGATCGAGCGTTGCGAAGAGTGGAGCAAAACCCATCCGACCGATCCTGAGCTGGCGTTGACGCTGGGTACTTTGTGCCTGCGCCAAAACCTGTGGGGCAAGGCGCAGCGTCATCTGGAACAAGCGTTGTCAGATGCAAACGGTGCGCGCATGTTGCAGGAAGTACATTTGAAACTGGCGCAATTGCATGAAGCACTGGGTCATGAACAAGAGGCTGCGTCGCATTACCGTCAATGTGCGGTGGCGACCATCCTGTAAGACTGCTGTAATGGCAGGTGTGTAGCTTCACACCTGCCGGTATCGCCGCCGGGCAATATTTCCTGCCATTTCATCCGTAATACCCCAGCAAGAAAAATGCTGAAAGCCGCTATAATTCAGGGTTTGCAGCACTGTTCCCCACTTTTGAGAAAACAAATATGAGTCTGAATCACGTCCCAGCCGGCAAAGATCTGCCGAACGACTTCAACGTCATTATCGAAATCCCAATGAACGCCGATCCGGTCAAGTATGAAGTTGACAAGGAGTCGGGCGCGATGTTTGTTGATCGCTTCATGAGCACCGCGATGCACTATCCGTGCAACTACGGCTACATTCCACAAACCTTGTCGGACGATGGTGACCCGGTTGACGTATTGGTGATCACACCGTTCCCGCTGTACCCGGGCGTAGTTGTACGCTGCCGCGCAATCGGCATGCTGAAAATGACGGACGAAGCCGGCGGCGATGCAAAATTGCTGGCAGTACCTATCGACAAAATCCTGCCTATCTACAGCCACTGGCAAAAGCCGGAAGATATCAACGACCTGCGTTTGCAGCAGATCCAGCACTTCTTTGAACACTACAAGGATCTGGAAAAAGGCAAATGGGTGAAGGTTGATGGTTGGGTTGGTCCGGATGAAGCTAAAGCCGAAATCTTGTCTGGCGTTGAAGCTTACAAGAAGAGCGCCGGCAAATAATTGTTGGCATGCTTGAAAAAAAGCGCACTGTGAAGTGCGCTTTTTTTATGGCTCAACGGATCATGCGATAAGCGACTGCAACTCAAATGATCCCGCGCCGCGCTAGCCATTTTTGTCCGAACTGATTAAACGCCAAGCCTCCCAGCACCAGCCCACAAGCGGCAAATTTCCACCACTGCAAAGACTCATCCAGTATCAATGCAGCACACGCCATTCCTATGATGGGAACCAGCAAGGTGAACGGTGCAACCGTAGCCGCCGGGTATTTACGCATCAATACCGCCCACGCACCAAAGGCAAACATCGTATTCGGATAAGCCTGATACAGGACGGTGGCGAAGGCGCGCCAGTTCATGTTGTGGGCGGCTGTTACCCAGCCTTGCGTACCTTCCATCAGCAGCGATGCAATCAGCAATGGCGGTAGCGAGATGAGTGAGCCCCAGATCATCAGGGCCAGGGGATTTACCTTGCCGATTTTCTTGGTGACGATATTGCCGCTGGCCCAGCACATGCTGGCGATGATGACCAGCATGAAGCCTATCAGTGTCGCCTTGCTTTCCAGTTTGTAGGCAACCAGCGCCATGCCGCAGAAGGAGATAAGCGCACCGACCAACTGCGTGACACGCGGACGTTCGCCGACGAACAGGATGGCGAGTGCGATCGTGAAGAATACCTGCAACTGCATGACGAGCGAAGCCAAGCCAGATGTCAGCCCCAGCTGCATGCCGGTGAACAGGAAGGTGAATTGCAACGCGAACTGGAACAGGCCGAAGGCGCACAACAGCTGCCATGGAATCGCCGGGCGCTTGATGAAGAAAGCCATCGGAAAAGCAGCGAAGGCGAAGCGTAGTACGGTGAGCGCAATCGGTGACAGGTCTTGCAAACCGATTTTGATGACAACGAAGTTGAGGCCCCAGATGCTGACTATCGCAAGTGCAAGCAGGATATCGGTGGGACTCATGAGAAATACAGTTTTCCAAACACGAGATTTTAATACGATTCGGTTTTGCGGGTTTTGCCCGCCAGTACCGTGTGTCGCCGCGCGCTTAGCCGCGCCAGATGGAATAGGCTGCGATCAGCAAGGCGACGATGCCGCCGCATACAGGCCAGAACAGGCGGGAGTGCCGCAGCGGCAATGGTTCGACTATCGCTTCTATATCTTCCAACTTGGCTTTGCGACCCTGGTCACGCCGGGTGCGGGCCAGGAAACGTTTGATATCGAGCGCCATTTCCTCCGCAGTTTGATAACGCTTGTCGACTTTTTTGCTCATCGCTTTCATGACGATTTTCGACAAGGCCAGTGGCACGCTTGCTTCTATCGCATGCGGGTCGGCTGCCGCCTTGAATGAAATCTGGTGTAGTAGCTTGTCGGTATCTTCGGCCTGGAAGGGTTTGCGGAAGGTCAGCATTTCATACATCACCGCACCCAGCGAATAGATATCGGTGCGGGCGTCGACCGCATGTCCCATCGCCTGTTCCGGCGACATATAGTTCGGCGTGCCGAGCAGGTTGTCATGGAACAGGGTGTAAGGCTCTTCCGCCTTGTGCATTTGGTCTGTGACCCGGTTCGGCGCACGGGCGATACCGAAATCAACCACTTTCGGTTGCAGGTCGGCGCTGAGGAAGATATTGGCCGGTTTGATGTCGCGATGCACGACGCCATTCTTGTGTGCATGTTCGAGCGCATCGGCTATCTTCCAGCTGATGGAAGCTACTTCGCTGGCCGTGAAGCGATGGCCGCCATCCAGCATCTTGTTGAGTTCGCGCCCCTGCAGATATTCCATTGCAATATAGGTTGCATCACCTTCACTTGAAGCTTCGTAAATCGTGACGATATTGGAATGCGCCAGGCGTCCGGCGGCGCGCGCTTCATTGATGAAGTGTTGTTCGTGCTGTTTTTTCTCTACCAGGGACAGGCGGCTGCGGAAGGTTTTGATCGCGACGTCGCGGTCTATGATGGGATCGTGCGCCAGGTAAACCACGCCGATGGAGCCACGTCCGAGTTCGTGTTTGATCGCAAAGCGACCTATGCGTATCAGTCGGGTTTGGGTACTGCCATTGGGTAGGGAAGAGCTGAAGGTCATCGTGCAGCTAGCATGCCCTGCGCCGCCTTTGCTGACAAGTGTTGACTGTGGGAAAGTTTCTAAAAATCAACAATATTTAACGTTTAAATGGATTTCTTTCGTTCAACTCGTCGATATAGGAATCGATGCCGCCGCTTTCCCGTTTCAGGAATTCTTCGATTGCATCTGAAAACGCCGGGTGCGCAAGCCAGTGCGCGGACCAGGTTTTTTGCGGCAGGAAGCCGCGTGCCATTTTGTGTTCCCCCTGTGCGCCGCCTTCAAAGCAGGCCATTTTCGCGGCGATACAGAATTCCAGCGGCTGGTAGTAAGCCGTTTCAAAATGCAGGCAATCGATATGCTGGAGCGCGCCCCAGTAGCGCCCGTACACGGTTTGTGCATCGTGGATCAGCAGCGATGAAGCGATAGGGATGCCATCCCTTTCCGCCACGATCAGCAGGATGTTGTGCGGCATGCTGGTGCCTATGCGCTGGAAGAAATCCAGGTTCAGATAGGGGGTTGAATGATGCATCGCATAGGTGTGGTCATAGCAACGCTTGAAAAATACCCAGTCTTCCGGACTCGCATCGTGGCCGGAAATATGGCGGAAGCTGACACCCGCTTCCTGCACCTTGCGGCGCTCGGCACGGATGTTCTTGCGTTTCTTGCGCTCCAGCGTCGCCAGGAATTCTTCGAAATTGTGATAACCGGCATTGAGCCAGTGGAATTGCACCCCGCTACGCAGCATGAAACCGGCTTCGCGTAGCTGCTCCGCCTGTTCGGCCGGAGGGTAGAGGATATGGGTGGATGAAAAGGAATTGCTTTCCTGCACATTGATGATGGCTGCAATCAGGGCGGTTCGCGCTTCGGCGTCACGTGCCAGCAGGCGGCTGCCGGTGACGGGTGTAAATGGTATGGCCGATAGCAGCTTTGGATAATATTGCAGGCCGTTGCGCTCATAGGCGTCGGCCCAGGCCCAGTCGAAGACATATTCTCCGTAGGAATGGCCTTTGGCATACAGCGGCAGGGCGGCCGCCAGTTCCTCGCCGCGCCAAATCGTCAGGAACTGCGGCTGCCAGCCGGTTTTGGCCGAGGCCGAGCCGCTTTCATGGAGTGCGTCGAGGAAGGCAAAAGAGAGGAAGGGATTGGCTTCATCCTGTAGTTGTACCAGTGCATCCCATGCGTTTTGGCCGATTTCTGATAAAGAAGAAACGATACGCGTGCGATAATTGCCAAATGCGTTAACAGGTTCACTCAATTTGATTCAACTTTATTCTAGCGTTTAGTTGCTTCAGCTTTTTTCATTAGCCAGTATTTCAGTTTCTTATTGCTCAAGCCATGACAGTCAAAGTCGCCATCGCGCAGATCAATAGCACCGTCGGCGATCTCGCCGGTAATCGTGCCAGGATTGCCGAATTCTCCCGTCGCGCCGCTGAACAGGGTGCAGACATCGTATTGACGCCAGAACTTTCGCTGGTCGGTTATCCGCCGGAAGATTTATTGTTGCGCCAGTCATTCTACGCAAAAACCACGGAAGCGTTGCTCGCACTCGCAGCCGACCTGGCTCCGCTGCATGGCTTGCACGTGGTGGTCGGCCATCCGTTCGAACAGGACGGCCAGCGCTATAACGCGGCGTCGGTACTGCTCAACGGCAAGGTTGCAGGTACTTACTGCAAACACGATTTGCCGAATGCCACGGTGTTTGATGAAAAACGTTATTTCACTTCGGTCGATGAACCACTGGTGTTTGAAGTGAAGGGTGTGCGCTTCGGTATCAATATTTGCGAAGATACCTGGTTCCCGCATGCGCCTGCGCGTGCAGCGGAAGCCGGAGCGCAAGTCTTGCTGGTACCTAATGGCTCACCATTCCACATGAATAAGCAGCATTTGCGCGTCGATGTGATGCATGCAAATGTGACGGTACACGGCATGAGCCTGGTATATGCGAACCTGGTCGGTGGCCAGGATGAATTAATTTTCGACGGCAATTCCTTTGTGCTGGACCAGGCGGGTGAGATGCGTGCGCAATTGCAGCACTGCGTCGAAGATTTGCAAATCATTGAATTCCAGGGTGGACAACCGGTAGATGGCAC
Organism: Herminiimonas glaciei; assembly: GCF_042664955.1. Classification (NCBI taxonomy): domain Bacteria; kingdom Pseudomonadati; phylum Pseudomonadota; class Betaproteobacteria; order Burkholderiales; family Oxalobacteraceae; genus Herminiimonas; species Herminiimonas glaciei. The sequence continues at coordinate 1,855,735 of NZ_JBHTBU010000001.1, read as the reverse complement.
CATCGTCGAAGAGTTGTCGGTTGAAGCGCAGGTTTATAAGGCGCTGGTACTCGGTGTACGCGATTACATCGGCAAGAACGGTTTCCCGGGTGCGCTGATCGGTATGTCAGGTGGTGTCGATTCGGCCCTGACGCTGGCAGTGGCGGTAGATGCGCTGGGCGCGGACAAGGTACGCGCAATCATGATGCCGTCGCCGTACACGGCCGAAATCTCATGGGTCGATTCGCGCGATATGGTTAAGCGGGTCGGCGTACGTTACGACGAAATCGGCATCAACGATTGTTTCGAAGCATTCAACCGTACTTTAGCCAATGAATTCAAAGGCTTGAAGCAGGATACGACGGAAGAAAACATCCAGGCGCGCATCCGCGGCACCATCCTGATGGCGCTGTCGAACAAGCATGGCGCGATCGTGCTGACGACCGGCAACAAGAGTGAAATGGCGGTGGGTTACTGCACACTGTATGGCGATATGGCCGGTGGTTTTGCGGTGCTCAAGGATATTGCAAAGACACTGGTGTATCGCCTGTGCGCTTATCGTAACACCGTGTCCGACGTGATTCCGGACCGTATCCTGACGCGCGCGCCGTCGGCCGAGTTGCGGCCCGACCAGACCGACCAGGATTCGCTGCCGCCATATGAAGTGCTGGACGCGATCATGCAGATGTATATGGAAGAAAACCAGAGTGGTGCCGAGATCATCGCCGCCGGTTATCGCCCGGAAGACGTGGCGCGCATCACGCACCTGATCAAGATTAATGAATATAAACGGCGCCAGTCGCCGGTCGGTATCCGTGTCACGCACCGGGCTTTCGGGCGTGACTGGCGTTATCCGATTACATCCAAATTCCGTGAATGATGGCAAAATAAACGAAAGTTTTCCGCCGGACCCATCTGCCCGGCGTAGACTTATGCAAGTGCACTAATTAACTGAGGGAGTACTGATGAAACAAGTAACCGCAATTATCAAGCCATTCAAACTGGACGAAGTGCGTGAAGCGCTGGCCGAAGTAGGCGTTACCGGCTTGACCGTGACTGAAGTCAAGGGTTTTGGCCGTCAAAAAGGCCATACCGAGCTGTATCGCGGTGCGGAATACGTGGTCGACTTCCTGCCGAAGGTAAAAGTGGAAGCGGTAGTGGACGACGCCGGCGTAGAGCAAGCCGTGGACGCCATCATCAAGGCGGCGCGTACCGGCAAGATCGGTGACGGCAAGATTTTCGTACAGGCAGTGGAACAGGTCATCCGTATCCGCACCGGCGAAACCGGCGCTGACGCGGTATAAGACTGTTAGTTTGTAGCTGACCTGCCATATCGTGGGTCAGCTTGTCGCGGCCTGTGCATGAGGTGGCCGCAAGCGATGAGATGCTGCTTCAGCTCGCCCTGAGCAGCACGATCAGGGCACCGGCGCCACCGTCGGCTGCCTTGGCCTGGCAAAAGGCGATGACTTCGTCTTTTTGCGTCAGCCAATTCCTCACTTTGTTCTTCAGAACCGGCTCCTTATTGACTGAGCCCAGTCCCTTGCCATGGATCACGCGTACGCAGCGCAAGCCGCGTTTGATCGCGCCCCGCAGGTATTCGCCCAATGCTTCGCGCGCCTCGTCGGTACGCAAGCCGTGCAAATCCAGTTGACTCTGTATCACCCAATGGCCGCGCCGCAACTTGCGGATCACGTCCGGGCCTATGCCATTGCGCGCATAGCTGAGTGCATCATCGGTATCGAGCAGGGTTTCAACGGTAAAGTCGTCGGACAGTGATTCGCGCAGTGCGGCCTGTTCGTCTGCCAGGCGCTGGCGCGCGATCGGCAACGGACGCGGGCTGCTGGCGTGGAGTTTGTCGGGAGGATTCAGTGGTGCGACGTCGCCTATGCTGCGGCGGAACAGGTCGGCTTCGAGGGCTGCGGTTTTTTCTGCCTGCAGGCGTTCAGCGTCGGCAATCTTGCGCGCTTCTTCCTGCTTCTTCAAATCCTTGTGCAAAGATTTGAGTGCGGCAAAATCCTTGATCGAAGCAGGCATGACAGTACTTCCAAAAGACTAAGGGAGGATGGGTAAAACAATGATGCGCCGCATGCAGGATTTCATCCGGGCATGCGGCGCAGCGCGGCCTTACTCCTGGCTTTCCAGATAGCGTTGTGCATCCAGTGCGGCCATGCAACCGGTACCGGCACTGGTGATAGCCTGGCGATAGACATGGTCCTGTACGTCGCCGGCGGCAAACACGCCGGGTACACTGGTCGAGGTTGCCATGCCTTCCAGGCCGGTCTTGGTCTTGATGTAACCGTTGTTCATCTCCAGCTGGCCTTCAAAAATGCTGGTGTTCGGTTTGTGGCCGATGGCGACGAAGACACCGTGCAATTTAATAGGCGTGATGCTGCCGTCGGCGGTCGACTTGATCGTCATACCGGTTACGCCGCTGTCGTCGCCGGTAACTTCTTCCAGCGTCGAATTCCATTTGACCTCGATCTTGCCCTCGGCAACTTTGGCCATCAGGCGGTCGATCAGGATCGCTTCCGCACGGAATTTGTCGCGACGATGTACGACCGTGACCTTGTTGGCGATGTTCGACAGGTAGAGCGCTTCTTCGACTGCGGTATTGCCGCCGCCGATGACTGCGACTTCCTGGTTGCGATAGAAGAAACCGTCGCAGGTGGCACAGGCGGACACGCCTTTGCCCATGAAGGCTTGTTCCGATGGCAGGCCCAGGTATTGCGCTGAAGCACCTGTTGCAATGATGAGCGAGTCGCAGGTATATTCGCCGGCGTCGCCGATCAGGCGTATCGGTTTTTCATCCAGCTTGGTGGTGTGGATGTGATCGAAAATGATTTCCGTGTTGAAGCGCTCTGCATGCTGCAGCAAACGCTGCATCAATTCAGGACCTTGCACGCCCAGCGGATCGCCCGGCCAGTTTTCAACATCGGTAGTGGTCATCAATTGACCGCCTTGCTCGACGCCGGTGATCAGCACCGGTTTGAGGTTGGCACGTGCGGCATAGACTGCAGCACTGTAACCGGCGGGGCCGGAGCCGAGAATTAAAACGTGGGCGTGTTTTGCGCTGGACATGTGGATAATTAATCGTAAAAAGTGAGTCGGAATGCTGTTTTGAACAGTAAAACCTGCTGCCGGGAGCTTATATATGTCGCTCCGGCATCAAATTTCAAGCTGTTCCTGAATTATTCGGTGTAACCGGGAAAAACTGGTTAAGATTATAGACGAACCAGCCGTCCCAGCAGGGGTGGCAGCCAGAAACGGTGCTTACCGCAGCTTTTACTCTGTGCTTTTTGCAATATTTACGCCGTTTCCCGTGTTACAAGCACGGCATTCGTGCATATTGATTATTGACGCTACCGCGTCTGGATTTATGACTAAAACAAGCCAAGCCTACACTCGCAAGACCGACGCCACAAAAGCCCCTCCATTACCGGGCAGACTCGTGCGGCTTCTGTCCGAAGCACGCTGGTTGATACTTGCCGCCCTGACCCTGTACCTGATCCTGATTTTCCTGACCTACTCGCCGGTTGACCCGGGCTGGTCGCACGCGAATGTCGTCGCAAAATTGAATAACGTCGGCGGCCGCGTCGGTGCGTGGATGGCCGATTTGCTGCTCTTCATCTTCGGCCTGTCGGCGTGGTGGATTTGCATCTTCCTGCTGCGCCACGTCTGGGTCGGTTATCGCCGCCTGTCACAACGCTTCCTGCTGAAAACGGAGCCCGAGCCGGAACACCATCAGGAAGGCCTGATCCGTGGCATCGGCTTTTTCCTGCTGATGACAGGCAGTGTGGCGCTGGAATACCTGCGCATGCACTCGCTGAAGGCGGCATTGCCGCGCTCGCCGGGCGGTGTGCTGGGTGAATTGATCGGTAGCGCGGCGCAAAACACCTTTGGCTTCATGGGTGCGACCTTGTTGCTCTTGCTGGTGTTCGGCCTCGGTTTCAGCCTGTTCTTCCATGTTTCATGGCTGGGCGTCGCCGAGCGCATAGGCGAAACCATAGAGCTGGCTTTCCAGGCCGTGCGCAATCTGTACGGCGCACGTGAAGACCGCAAGGTCGGTGTGGTGGCTGCGGTCAAACGCGAAGAAGTCGTGGTCAATGAACGCGCAAAAATCGTCGACGCGCCGCCTATCCGCATCGAACCGCAAATCATCGCGGTACCGAAATCGGAACGCGTGGAAAAAGAACGCCAGGTGTCGCTGTTCAACGATTTGCCGGATACCAATCTGCCGCCCTTGTCCTTGCTGGATGAAGCGCCGCAGTCACAGGAAACCGTCAGCATAGAAACGCTGGAATTCACCAGCCGCCTGATCGAGAAAAAACTCTCCGACTTTGGTATCGTCGTCAAAGTGGTGGCGGCTTATCCTGGCCCGGTTGTCACGCGTTACGAAATCGAACCGGCGACCGGCGTCAAGGGTAGCCAGATCGTCGGCCTCGCGCGTGACCTGGCGCGCTCCTTGTCGCTGACTTCTATCCGCGTGGTGGAAACCATCCCGGGTAAAAACTATATGGCGCTTGAGCTGCCGAATCCGAAGCGCCAGATCGTGCGCCTGACCGAGATCGTCAGTTCCAAGGTCTACAACGATAGCTCTTCCAGCCTGACCGTGGCGCTCGGCAAGGATATTGCCGGTAACCCGGTGGTGGCCGATCTCGCCAAGATGCCGCACTTGCTGGTGGCAGGTACCACCGGTTCCGGTAAATCGGTCGGCATCAATGCGACCATCCTGTCACTGCTGTACAAATCCGATCCGAACCAGGTACGCCTGATCCTGATTGATCCAAAGATGCTGGAACTCTCGATTTATGAAGGTATCCCGCATCTGTTGGCACCTGTGGTCACCGACATGCGCCAGGCCGGCCATGCGCTGAACTGGGGTGTCAACGAGATGGAACGCCGCTACAAGCTGATGAGCAAGCTGGGTGTGCGTAACCTCGCCGGTTACAACACCAAGATCGCCGAAGCGGAAAAGAATGAACAAAAGATCCCGAACCCATTCAGCCTGACGCCGGATGCGCCGGAACCGTTGGAAAAATTACCTACCATCGTCATCATCATCGACGAATTGGCGGACCTGATGATGGTGGTCGGCAAGAAGGTTGAAGAACTGATTGCACGTATCGCGCAAAAAGCGCGTGCCGCCGGTATCCATCTGATCCTGGCGACACAACGTCCGTCGGTGGATGTCATTACCGGTTTGATCAAGGCGAATATCCCGACCCGTATCGCCTTCCAGGTCAGCAGCAAAATCGACTCCCGCACCATTCTCGACCAGATGGGGGCCGAAGCGCTGCTGGGTATGGGTGATATGTTGTACATGCCGCCGGGTACCGGCTTGCCGGTACGTGTGCACGGCGCCTTTGTTTCGGATGAAGAAGTGCATCGCGTGGTCGACCACCTGAAGGCTCAGGGTGAACCAAACTACATTGAAGGCATCCTAGAAGGAGGTGTTGCCGAAGACGGCGACTTGTCACTCGGCGCCGAAGGTGGTGCCGGTGGCGAAGCGGATGCCTTGTATGACCAGGCGGTGGCGATCGTATTGAAGAACCGCCGTGCATCCATCTCGCTGGTGCAGCGCCATTTGCGCATAGGCTATAACCGCGCTGCGCGTCTGCTGGAGCAGATGGAGCAAAGCGGGCTGGTCTCCACCATGCAATCCAACGGCAACCGGGAAATCCTGGTGCCGGCTGGAAATACAGCTGAATAAAAGGATGGTATGAAGCAATCGCAATCTTTAGTTACAAAAATCTTTGCACCACGCACTTTGCTCGTAAGTGCCTTGCTGGTCGGCGCAGCTTTGGCCGTGCCACGTTTTGCGCACGCTGCGGCGCTGGAACAATTCAAATCCTTCGTCGCATCGACGCAATCGGCACGCGGTGAATTCACGCAGCAACTGGTGAAGATAGAAAGCGGCACCAGCAAGGTGTCGAATAAATCGACTGGTACATTTACGTTTGCGCGTCCCGGTAAATTCATCTGGGTTTACCAAAAGCCGTATGAGCAATTGCTGCAGGCTGATGGCGACAAACTCTACATTTACGACAAGGATTTGAACCAGGTCACGATCAAGAAGCTGGGCGATGCGCTCGGTTCTTCACCTGCCGCCATCCTGTTCGGCAGCAATGACCTGGAAAAGAATTTCACGCTGAAGGAAGCGGGTACCAAGAATGGACTGGAATGGCTGGAAGCGACGCCTAAAGCCAAGGACACTACCTTCGACCACATCGGTATCGGTTTGCGTAATGGCGTGCCGGAAGCAATGGAACTGCGCGATTCCTTTGGCCAGGTATCCTTGCTGACCTTTACCAAGTTTGAAAAGAATCCGCCTATGCCGGCGAATCAGTTCAAATTCGTGGTGCCTAAAGGCGCAGACGTTTTTCAGTAATTGCTCAATGCTGCCGTTGACGGCAGCCCTGTAAAATAATCGCGACGCCAGTTGAAATATTCGACTGGCGTCGATTTCATTCTTACGACTAATTTTTGAAATCAGGCTACATGAGTTCCATCCCTCTTGCCGAACCACATGCGTTGATTTGTGGAGATGTTCAACATGTCTGATTTGTTTGCACGCGAGCCTGCTGCGCCACTGGCGGAAGCACTGCGCCCGAAGACCCTGGACGAGGTCGTCGGACAGTCGCATTTGCTGGGCGAGGGCAAGCCTTTAAGACTGGCTTTCCAGTCGGGCAAGCCGCATTCCATGATTTTCTGGGGGCCTCCTGGTGTCGGCAAGACGACGCTGGCGCGGCTCACCGCAAGTGCCTTTGAATGTGAATTCATCGCGCTGTCTGCGGTGTTTTCTGGCGTGAAAGACATACGCGCTGCGATGGAGCAGGCCGAACAGAATCTTGCCATGGGCAAGCACACCATCTTGTTCGTGGATGAAATCCACAGATTCAATAAATCGCAACAAGACGCTCTTTTGCCATACGCAGAAAGCGGCCTGGTTACTTTCATCGGTGCAACGACTGAAAATCCTTCTTTTGAAGTGAATTCGGCGCTCCTGTCACGGGCCCAGGTCTATGTACTGAAGTCGCTGAGCGACGAAGAATTGAAGCAATTGCTGCAACGGGCGCAGGAGAAAGCACTGGGTGACCTGCAGTTTGACGAGCAGGCTACCGACACCATTATCGGTTATGCCGATGGTGATGCCCGCAGGTTTCTGAACCTGCTGGAGCAGACGAATACTGCGGCCAATACGACCGGTACCAAGAAAGTCACCGCTGATTTCCTGCAAAATGCCTTAACCCTGAATTCAAGGCGTTTCGATAAGGGCGGGGACAACTTCTATGACCAGATTTCAGCCTTGCACAAGTCCGTCCGTGGTTCCCATCCGGACGCTGCACTTTACTGGTTGACGCGTATGCTGGACGGCGGTGCTGATCCGCGGTATTTGTCACGCCGCATAGTGCGTATGGCGTGGGAGGATATCGGTTTGGCTGATCCAAGGGCCATGCAGATAGCCAATGATGCTGCACTGACCTATGAGCGACTGGGCAGCCCGGAAGGGGAGTTGGCCCTGGGGCAGGCGGTCATCTATCTCGCTGTCGCCGCCAAAAGCAATGCGGGCTACAACGCCTACAATGCCGCCCGTGCCTTTGTGAAGCAGGATAAAAGCCGTGAGGTTCCTGTGCATCTGCGCAATGCTCCGACCAAGCTCATGAAAGAACTGGGCTATGGTCATGAGTACAGGTATGCGCATGACGAGCCGAATGCTTACGCTGCCGGCGAAACTTACCTGCCTGATGACCTGGGAGAACCGGGTTGGTATCAACCAGTGCCCAGGGGCCTGGAGATCAAGATAGCTGAAAAGCTGGCCTTGCTGAAAAAGTGGGATGAAGAGGCCGGGGAATAAATAGCGGCTAACGCCGATTTTCAGCTGTCAGCCTTCGTTACGCCGTATCCGGATTTGCTTCAGGAAGGCATACGCAGCACCGATGCTGACACCCGCCACCACGCCATAGCCGAGGCTGTGGCCGGAATTCAGGAACTGTAGGCCACCCCAGATAGCCAGGCCGAGGGCAATGACCAGTCCGATGATCAGGACGGTGAGGGAAACAGGGCGGGGTGTGTTTGGATCTTCCATGATTCTGCTTGCTGAGTTCGTAAAGTAAGGCAATGGTAACGCAGGCAGGGTGGCGGGGCTATCCCGGATGAATTTTTGCGGCCACGTTGGAATCGGCTTGCGGCTTGGTACAATCTCCACTTAACTCATCTTTTAGCTTTTTTCCATGATAGACATTCAACTTCTTCGTAAAGACATCGATAGCGTTGCAGCCCGCCTGGCCGGTCGCAAGTTCAAGCTCGACGTCGCCGCCTTCAATGCACTGGAAGCGGAGCGCAAGCAGATCCAGTCCAGTACCGAAGATTTGCAAAACAAGCGCAATACGCTGTCCAAGCAAATCGGCGCCTTGAAAGGCAAGGGCGAAGACACCTCGGCAGTGATGGCGGAAGTGGCCGGTATCGGCGATGAGTTGAAAGCATCGGCGGCACGCCTCGATATCGTACAGGCGAAGATCAGCGAATTCATGCTGGCCATCCCCAACTTGCCGCATGAATCGGTACCGGTCGGTACGGATGAAGCCGGCAATGTCGAATTGCGCAAAGTCGGTACGCCGCGTACTTTCGATTTTGAAATCCGCGACCACGTTGATGTCGGCGCTGCGCTCGGCCTGGATTTCGATGTGGCAGCCAAGATCACCGGTTCGCGTTTCTCGGTCATGAAAGGCGGCATCGCACGCCTGCACCGCGCACTGGCGCAATTCATGCTGGACACGCATACTGCAGAGCACGGTTACACCGAGTGCTACACCCCGTACATCGTCAATGCAGATTCACTGCAGGGTACTGGTCAGTTGCCTAAGTTTGAAGCGGATCTGTTCGCAGTGAAAAAAGGCGGCCAGGAAGGTGAGGGCGAAGCGCTCTACCTGATCCCTACAGCTGAAGTACCGCTGACGAATATCGTGCGCGATGAAATCGTCGCCGGCGATGCTTTGCCTATCCGCATGACTGCACACTCGCCATGCTTCCGTTCGGAAGCCGGCAGCTATGGTCGCGATACGCGCGGCATGATACGCCAGCATCAGTTCGACAAAGTCGAGATGGTGCAGGTAGTACATCCTGAGAAATCCTACGAAGCGCTGGATGAAATGTGCGGCCATGCCGAAAACATCCTGAAGAAGCTGGGCTTGCCGTATCGCGTGATTACCTTGTGTACCGGCGATATGGGTTTTGGCGCGACCAAGACTTATGATCTGGAAGTGTGGTTGCCGGCACAAAATACTTACCGCGAGATTTCTTCGGTATCAAATTGCGAAGCGTTCCAGGCACGTCGCATGCAAGCGCGTTTCCGCAATGCGCAGGGCAAACCGGAATCGGTGCATACATTGAATGGTTCAGGCCTGGCAGTTGGCCGTACGCTGGTAGCCTTGCTGGAAAACTATCAGCAAGCGGATGGCAGCGTCATCATCCCTGAAGTACTGCATCCATACATGGGCGGCTTGCAGCGTCTGACGCCACAAGCCTGAAGCTAGATCAGGCGACGAGCTCCTGCGCTGCATCGTCGTCGTTCTGCTTTTCCATTGCATAAGGTCCCTGGCGACGGTCTATAAACAGGCTGTTTCCGGGGATTTTTTTCGCCTGCTTTTTCGCATCGGCGGTGGCAGCCGCAATCTGGTGGTGCGAACCATAGTGGCCCGGCTCTACTTTTACCAGGCCCAATGAGATGGTGGCGAGCGTGTGGAAGACTTGCTTGCCGCGTCGGTCTTCACTGATGTAACCACCTTTCTTGCGGTCTTCGACGCAGTAAAAATCGGGTACCGCCGCGACGAAGGCATCGATGATGGCGCGGCAGCGCTGCTCCCAATCTTCACTCTGGAACAGGATAATGAAGTCGTCGCCACCGATATGGCCGACGAAATCTTTTTGCGGGTCGCAATGGCCGCTGAGGATTTTGCCGGTCAGGCGCAACATGTCGTCGCCCTTGCGATAACCGTAGACATCGTTATAGGGTTTGAAGTGATCCAGGTCGACATAGCAGGCGCAAAAGCGCGTGCCGTTTTCCAGTAACCGGTCTATGTGTTCATCAATAGGTACATTACCCGGCAACAGTGTCAGCGGATTCGCATAACGTGCCGCATTGATTTGCATCTGCGTAATCTCGCGCATCAGATCGTGCGCATTACCCATGCCCATATACTGGCCGTTGTCGGTAATGATGAAGCCATTGAACAGATGGTGGCGATCAGCATCGACGATGATTTGGCTCAAAGCATGCAATGCGGTGTTCTTGTCGGTGATCAGTGGATTGGCATCCATGAACAGGGTGCAGGATTTCTTGCCATGCAGTTCACGCAAATAAGGACGGGCGAAGCGATCAATCAGGTTTGCACGTGTAATCAGGCCGACCGGTATGCCGTTCGATACGACCGGTATGACTTCCAGTGTCGGATCGTTATTGAACATCTCATAGATGCGGTTGTTATGCACCTCGGGTGCGACCGCTTTCACACTGCGCAGCAATTTCATCGCCGTCAACATCTTGTGACCGCGACCGTTTTCATGCGGATATACGGCGACACCGTTGTGGCGCAAGAGATTGCGTAAATCGGTAGAGAGCGTCGTGGCAGGATTCGCGTGCGGGCGGGCGATCTTATAGCCCTGGCCATAGACGACGCCAAGGTCGCGGATCATCAATAATTCGGCATCGGTTTCTATGCCTTCGGCGATCACGATGGTGCCGGATTTTTCGGCGATTTCCTGGATAGAGCGGACGAACTGCAACTTGATCGGATCAAGGTTGATACCTTGTACGAAGTGCATATCGATCTTGACATATTCGGGACGCAGCTCTGACCACAGGCGCAAACTGGAAAAACCTTCACCCAGGTCGTCTATCGCGATGCGGAAACCCATTGCACGGTAATGCGTCACCGCTTCGCGCAGCAAGTCGTAGTCGTAAGTCGGCTGGCTCTCGGTCAGCTCGATAATCACGCGATCCGGATTGATGCCGACTTCATGGATGTAACCGAGGGTTTCGCCATGTCTGACGTCAGGCTGGATCAGGCATTCAGGACTTACATTGAGGAATAACTTTCCCGGCAGGCGCAGCTCCGCAAATTTTTCCAGTGTGATGCGACGGCACAGGTGCTCGACTTCGACACTCAGATTGCAGGAACGGGCGACCTTGAACAAATTCAAAGGGGAGTGCAGCGGGCTGTCCGATGGTCCGCGTATCAAGCCTTCATAACCGATGATCTCGCCGCTTTGCATGCGGATGATAGGTTGGAACAGGGGCGTCAGCTGCCTATGCTCGATGACTTCCTTCAAGCGTTGCACGAGATGATCCGCAGCGTGATCCGTGTCTTCATCCTGCGCAGTATGTTTGGCGACCGATGACAAGTGAGCCTCCTTGGTTCTGAACCGTAAGGGCTGGGCAATGGCTGATAAGGCCCAGGCTTTTTCGGCTAGCGGATACCTTCTGGTGTTGCTTGGCTGTACAGGGGAAAAGAACATCAAAATGACTCTTGGCTTAGTAGCTGCATATGCTGAGCGGATTTATCTCTGCCGAATGTTACTGGCCAATTATGACAAGATGATGATAGGAAATATTGTTTATTTATTAATTAATTGGATTGTTCGGGAATGAAGTTGTGGTGTATGGATGAGATATTTTTTGCGTAGTGCTTCAACAAAGTGAAGAGAAGGTTTCCCGTCGCGCAAGACTCTGATATAATTTTTTGCTTCGCGGTATTCGACCATCGCGAAGGCAGTATCCAGGAGAGGTGGCAGAGTGGTCGAATGTACCTGACTCGAAATCAGGCGTACGGTTTTCCCGTACCGTGGGTTCGAATCCCACCCTCTCCGCCAGTATTCAATAAAAAAGCCCGCGCAAGCGGGCTTTTTTATTTTCTGGAGAGGAGCAGGCCAACAGTTAGTCCTGCGCGTGGGATTCGAAGGGTTGCGCTTGTAAGCGCAAGCGCGGCCTGCAGAATGTAGGCGAATCCCACTTTCAATTTAAAAGCCCGCTTATGCGGGCTTTTCCATTATTGAGTCTGCTAACCAACAATCAGAAATTAGCCCGCAGCGTAACCATCACATTCCGCGGATCACCGTAGTAATACGCGATGCCGGTAGGTGCATATTTCTTGTAGTAGACCTTATCAAATACATTGTTCACGTTCATTTGTATCGAGTAAGTCTTGTCGAAGCGATAGCCGACCATGGCGTTGTAGACTGCGTAGCCACCCTGGCGTGAGGTGAGGACGCCGGAACGGACGTAGGAATCGCTTTGCATCTGTGCGCCACCACCGATGGTCCAGCCCTGCGTCTCACCGCCCATACGATAGCTGGTGAATACGCGTAACTGGTGCCGCGGATCTATGCTGCGCAATGGTTGCCCGGTGTTTGCAGCCGTGTCCTTCAGGTATTTGGTGCGTGTGTTCGTGTAGCCCGCCATCATTTGCCAGCCTGGTGCCAATTCACCCGACAATTCCATTTCCCAGCCATCGCTGCGTTGCTTGCCGCCGGCAACACGGCAGTAACCGGTGGTGTAGTAAGGCAGGCAAGGGCTGTATGAACTTGTGTCTTCTACTGCTTTGCCGTTGTTGTTGATGCGGAAGATACCCATAGCTGCATTCAGGCGGCCACCAAAGAATTCGCCTTTGATGCCGGCTTCATAATCCTGGCCGGTTACCGGTGGCAGGATATTGCCATTGGCATCCTTCGCATCTTGCGGTGTGAAGATTTCGGTGTAGCTCGCATAGGCGCTGAGCTGTTTCGACAATTCATAGGTCACGCCTGCGAAAGGTGTGATTTCCTTGTTCACTTCATAGTTGCTGGCCGGAGTACGTGGTGCCTTGTAATCCCACCAGCTTACGCGTGCACCGATGATCAGCGTGAGCGGATCGGTGAGGGAGAGGCGTGCTGTGCCATACACCCCTTGCTGGCTGGTAGTGGAGGGGGCACCGGTGCCGGTGATGGTCGGATAGGTTTCAGGATAACTGGTGTAAGGATCCCAGTTGCGAATGTCGACGCCTGCAAGTTTGTTCTGATTACCCACACCATTGGTGGCGACCGCTTTGTTGCGTAGTGATTCAGCGCCGACGATCAATTCGTGTTTGCGGCCGAACAGCGTGAATGGTCCGTTGGCACTGGTAGCCAGCACGAGCTGGTCACTGGCATCGCCGGTGTACATCGAAGTGGTGACATCAAAGAGATAAGGATTGGTGGTACTTGCACGCGTGAAGTAGCTTTGCTTGAAACCGTTTTCCTTCATGCGCAGTCGTGTGTAGGCTGCACTTGCCTTGAATGTCCAGTCATTGTCAAAGCGATGCACCAGCTCGGCCAGTGCTTGCTGGTTATAGCGGTTCCAGGTATTCCATGCTGCGCCCAGATACATGTTGCGCGGCAGATTCAATGGCGTGCCGTCGAAGTTGCCGGGCAGGTTGCCCCACGCGCCGGTGGCATCCAGGTCGGTGTGCTGCAGACTGGCGGTCAACGTCGTGCGTGGGCCGAGGTCGGCTTCGAGCACACCATAGAACACCTTGCGATCTTCATGACGCGCTTTCTGGAAGAAATCTTTCGAGTCATCGACCGCGACTACGCGTCCGCGCAGCGTACCTGCTTCATTCAATGGTCCGGAGATGTCTGCTTCGAGGCGACGACGATCCCATGAGCCTAGTGTCAATGCGGCCGAACCCTGGAATTCGTGGGTCGGACGTTTGCGCACCATGTTGACGGTGGCCGACGGATTGCCTGAACCACGGATCATGCCGGATGCACCGCGCAAGACTTCTACCCGGTCCAGTACCGCTGTGTCGGGCTGCACAAAGATGGAGCCACTCTGGTTCATGGTGAGGCCATCGATTTGTAAGGCATCAATCTGGAAGCCGCGCGAGAAATAGGTGACACGTTCGCTATCGGTGTAGTCCACGGTAACGCCGGGTGTGTTTTGCAGCACGTCGGTGAGGTCCAGCAAGCCGCGATCTTCGATTAACTGGCGGGTCAGTACTGTGACAGGTTGCGGGGTTTCGCGTAGGGTCTGGGTCGATTTGCCTACTGTGGTGGCGCGCGCCGCATAGGAGCGACTACCTTCCGAATTGGCGTCGAGTGCTGCTGCGCTTACCGATACAGTCGGGAGCGTGGTGTCGCTGATGGTCTGGCGGCGCAGCTTGTATCCACCGTTGGCCCCTGGAATCGCTTCCAGTTGATGTGGCGCCAGCAGATTGTGCAAGGCACTGGCGATGCTTTGTTTGCCGTGCAGGCCTTCGCTGCGTAAACCGCCGGTGAGTGCCGGATCGATTGCGATCATTACACCCGCTGCACGGCCGAAGCTACCCAGGACCTGATCCAATGATCCTGCAGGGATATTGTATTGCCGTACCCCTTCCGCCTGCGTTGTGCCGTCCGCCGTACTTTGTGCCTGTGCCGAAGCGACACCGCCGACTAATAACAGACCGCACAATGCGATGCATACCGCTTGTGCGATTGGCGTCATGACAAGCGGCAAGGATCGATGCGGACTGGCATCGGGCTGGAAGTGCTGGGGCATGGTGTTTCCTTTTCGTATCGAGCTGAAGGTGCGGCGCTGCCGGTATTTGCAGCACCTCTATCCCTGTTGATGCTCGAAATCTGTAAACCTGCCTTCGCAACTGAAAATATTTTTATCCGGGTGGAGGGAAAGTGGACTTACTCTAAGTTTGAGGGGCAGCCGTGACCGTGGCCCAATAACGTGTAATGGTGCGGACTTGCAGCGGCAGGGTTTCGGCCAGCAGTGCCAGGACGGCGTCCGGATCGCGCAAGGGGAAGGAGCCACTGACGAGCAGGTCGGCAACGGCCGGGTCGCAGCGCAGCAAGCCTGGTCGATAACGATCAAGCTCGGTGATGAAATCCGCCAGGCGCATGCGCTCGACAACCAGCACACCATCGGTCCATGCGGCATTGCTGTCGTCCAGCGCGAATGGTGCCAGTGCAGCGAGTTCGGTGAAATGGGTTTGTTCACCGGCATTGATACGTACGCTGCTACCGTGGCCGGGTGTTACTTGGACTGCACCTTCGAGTACCGCGACCGCGGTAGTGGATGGCTGTTCACTATGCCTGACGGTAAAGCGGGTACCTATCGGGCGGATACTGCCATTGCTGGTATCCAGTTCAAAAGGCCGGCCGGTTTCATCATGTGCAGTTTCGACCATGATTTCGCCACGATGCAGGATGACCTGACGCAATTGCTCATCGAAATGCACATCGATTGCAGTCGCTGTATTGAGCATGATGCGGGTGCCGTCCGCCAGTACGATCCGGCGTTGTTCGCCCGTCGCGGTTTGATGCTCGGCCATGGCGCTTTGCCAGGCCGGTTGTTTGCGGATGACGGTGGCAGTGCCGCCTATGAGGGCAAGGCCCAGAAGGGATTTCAAAACGATGCGTCGATTGTTGCGTTCGCTGTTACGCAACACGGAGCGCAATAAGGGCGGTGCAAGGCCATTGCTGCCAACACGAAAATCCTGACCCAGTCCATACAGTCGTTGCCACGCTTGCTCATGTTTGCTGTCGGCGGCACGCCAGGCGGCGCATGCGCGTTTGTCAGCCGGGCTCGCACTGCCCGATTGCAGTGTGACCAGCCATACGATCGCCTGCCTGACGATAGAGGCATCGATGTCTTCACCGGCTTGGTCTGGCGACGTGAATAAACCTGGACTTTGCATGGCCATCTATTCCTGCCTATTCCGTTGAGTAGACCGCTGTGTAGCAATGTTGAAATGCGCGGATCATCGATTTCTGTACCGCATTGACGGACATGTCGAACTGCGCGGCGATTTCCGCATAAGTCAGGCCATCCAGTTGCGCCAGCAAAAAAATCTCACGCACGCGCGGCGTCAAACCATCCAGTACGCGGCTGATCGCCGTCAGTGCTTCGACTACCAGCATGCGTGCTTCCGGTGACGGCACGGTCTCTTCCGGCATGCCGGCCAGGGCATCCAGATATGCGCGTTCCAAAGCGAGTCGACGGAAATACTGTGCAGTCAGGCGCGACGCGATGGTCGTGAGGTAGGCGCGTGGTTCGCGTATCAGCTCTTCGCTGCGCGCTGTTAACAGTCGTGTAAAAGTATCCTGTGCCAGGTCATCGGCGTTATCGACATTCCCCAGTTTCCGGCGTAACAGGCCAACCAGCCAACCATGATGATGGCTGTATAAGTTGGCGACTGCATCGGAATGACTTGCGACTTGCACGGTTTGCTCCGGGATTGCGATGCCTGGGTGGCATCTTCAAGCTGGCTTGCAATCCGGGTGGGGAGCTGGCTGGGCTTTGTTGAGAATGATTCTCATTATTGCAAGATGCGACTGCTACGTCAATTTGTATGAGTGCACTTGTTGCGCGAGGTGTACAAGTAGCCGTGGCCGGAGCATCCGGTATGCGGGAGCGGGCTGGAAATCAGGGAGGGAATGGTGCGGCGGGTTGAATGCAGGAAGAAATGCCTGCTGCCGCGCAGATAAAAAATAGGGCGGCTCCGGTAAGGAAGTCGCCCCAAAGAGTATCGAAGGAAAAGATGCAGGTCGAGTATTACCGAATCTTTTTTGCTTGGCGATCCCATGTACATGGGATTTTTTCATTTATTTTTACTTTAAATGAAGTTGTTTGCGCTTGTCATCGCAACAAATCTCCCATTTGAGCAGGATGGATTATTTGTTTCATATCAAGCGCTTAGCTTGTTAGCCCCATGCTTATCCACAGGACTGTCCACAGAATCCGGGGATAAGTTTTAGTGTGTGGATAATTTATTTGTGCTGACACATGAATACGGGTGTCGATTGGTTCGGGCATTGCAGATAAAAAGCGAGCCCTAAAAAAACATGGGCTACCTTGGTGCCAAGGTAGCCCGAAGAGACATCAATGGAGTTGTAATTTGTTGTGATTATCAGGTGTCTTGCGGGCAATAGCGATCCCATGTGTATGGGATATCGCGTTTTAATTTTTCTTGCTTGCATAAACGCCGAGTGCCGTATCGCTTGCAGCCGCGCGTCAGCCCACGTACCTGACCGGTCAATGCGGTCCATGTTAGGATGGTCTGTCTGACAAGGAGACGGATATGCCATCTGAAAAAATTGGTGAGTATGAAGTCGAGTGTTCTGCCGTTGAATTGGCTGGTGAACAGGGCTGGGTCGCACATCTGGCGATTTACGGGCATTCAAATAATCCCATGCACAGGAACAATGTGTTCCCTGAACAGCGTGTATCGCTGGATGCAATTTTCCCTAACAAAGAAGAAGCGGAAGCCGAGGCGCATCGTGTTGCGCTGAGCATGCTGGAATCCAGCCGCGGTGGCGTGCGCGAGCATTAATCATATAAATGCTGTCACCGCGATGGTGTCAGCGAGTAAAACATTGTTCTTGCTGTTTGCTTTGCATTAAACATATTTTGCGCACCAAGGCGTATTTCGATAAAGGAGCCATCCATGAGCCGAGTCCCTGACAGTGTTTATAAAGGATATGAAATTTTCACCATTGTGGTACCGACCAGTGCAGGCTTGTGGTCGGCTACCAGCGAAATTGAAATCAAGGGTGCCGAAGGTGAGGAAATTTCGCAAGGCTTCGCCGGTCCGTTCGAAGCAGAGAGCATGGAGGCCGCCAAAGCCCTGGTGATTGCAGACACCAAGCACAAGATCGATGATCTGCTGGCGAGACCAGTCTGAATTTTTCATTGAAGCGCAAGGACACATCAGGCGTCCGCATAAGCACATGCGGACTTTGAGCGGACAATTATCCGCCAGTAGTTTATAGTCGCCCGTTGCACTGATTTTCCTGCTTACGTCTATGACCGATCCACACACAGCCAACGCAATTGTCGAACCTTTGATACAGGTTGGCATGTCGCTGCCTGAAATCAAATGGCCTTACCTGGTCAGCCTGACGCGTTTGAGCCTGGCGTTGGCGCTCGGTCTGTTGATAGGCCTGGAGCGTGAACGACGCGGCAAGGAAGCAGGGCTGCGGACTTTTTCGCTGATCGCCTTGTTGGGCGCAATGGGCGGCACGCTGGGTGATAACTATGCTTACCTGATCCTGTTCCTGGTCGGCATCCTGACGGTCTTCCTCAATGTGCAGCGCCTGCGTACTGATGACAGTAGTGAACTGACGACCTCCGCTGCCATGTTGATCACCTGTGTCGCCGGTATCCTGTGCGGCAAAGGGCATACCGCGACGCCGGCTTCGATCATCGTGATCGTCACCGCACTGCTGGCGTGGAAAGATCGATTGACCGGTTTTAGCCTCGGCCTGACGGAAAATGAAATGCGCTCGGCCTTGCTGCTGGCGATTTTGGCGATTGTGATTTATCCGGCCTTGCCGGTAGGTGCCATCGGCCCATGGAAACTGATCGAACCACGCGCTGCCTGGGTCACGGTGATCCTGATCGCCGGTATCGGCTTCGTCAACTATGTGTTGTGGAAGCTGTACGGCACACGCGGCATCGTCATGACCGGCTTCCTCGGTGGCCTGGTCAATAGCAGTATTACGGTCAGCGAACTGGCTTCGCGCGCACGGGACAATCAACGCGATACCGTCAGCGCCGCATATCGTGGCATTTTGCTGGCGACAGCAGCGATGTTGATCCGCAATGGCGGCTTGCTCCTGATACTGGCACCGGCGGCCGCATTCTCGGCCCTGATTCCTTTTGTGCTGATGCTGGTCATCAATGCGGTTTGGTTCTTCATCGATACCGATACCGTGAAAAAGACAGTGGAAACGCAGACCCAAACCGTCGAACTGCCTTTGCCTTTCTCGCTAAGCGCCGCCCTGAAATACGGTTTGCTGTTCCTGATCCTGCATATCGCCGGCGTGATTGCGCAGCAGGGTTTTGGCGAAGCAGGTTTCTATGCGGTTAGTCTGATCGGTGGTGTGGTATCCAGCGCGAGTGCAGTGGCGGCAGCGGCCAGCCTGGTGACCAGTGGTTCGGTGCCGGAACATGTGGCGTCAACCGGAGCGGTGATCGCTTCGCTGGCGAGTGTCCTGATCAACCTGCCTTTGGTCTTGCGCGCCCATAACCGTGGCCTGACTTTAAGATTGTCGGTTGCGATGCTGTCGATTTCGGTGGTGGGTATCGCCGGTGCATTCGTTGCGAAACCCTTGCTCGGCTTCTTGCTGGAGGCGTTTCCGATGTTGTCGCAGTTTAATTAAGCCCGGGTTTGTCGGGGACAAGATTGCCGGGTAGTAAGACCCTGTTATATGAATTTGCAACTATGCAAATAATTATTTGATCCTTGAGGAATATGTTGCGGTGCAGTATAGTGGTCCTGTCTCCTCCAACTCCTCAAGAATTGGATTCAGCCCGCTCCCACAAGGACGCGGGCTATTTTTTTGCCCACAGGCAAGAAATATATTGGTTTTATTATCTTTTTGTCAGTGTGATCTCACACAAGAATGGGATAAGCACTGATTTTGATGTGGCGCGACAGGTGTAATGATGAAACCTTGGAAATATTGATTATCCAGGGAGGAACACATGGCACAGACCGCTAACTTACGAAATACAGTTGCAAGCCATCAGGTCGTAAACTCCAACGCGATTGCTGCGTTACGAATGAAAGAGGGCGCAGCCTACGGCGCGCTCCAGCACCGGCCGGTTGCACCGCGCGCCTTGGCCGGCTTGCATGGTCATCACCCCAAGCATAATGGTTTGCTGGCCGCTTTGCCGGAAGCAGACTATGCACGCCTGTCGCAACATCTGGAATTCGTGGAAATGCCTTTCGGCACAACGATATGCGAGGCGGGTGAGCAGATGCAGTATGTCTACTTCCTTACCGGCAGCATCGTGTCCTTATTGTATGAAACCGCCGACGGTGCATCGTCGGAAACCGCAGTCATCGGTTACGAAGGGGTAGTCGGTGCCGACGTCTTTATGGGTGGTGGTGCATCCCTGCATCGCGCCTTTGTCAAAAGTGCCGGTTACGGTTTCCGTATCAAGGCTGCGACATTGAATGAAGAATTCGCCCGCGGCGGTGCGCTGCAACAGTTGTTACTGCGTTTTACGCAGGCCCTGTTTACGCAAATGGCACATACGGTTGCTTGCAACCGTCACCACACCATCGTGCAGCAGCTCTGCCGCTGGCTGGTCTTGAGCCTGGATCGTTTGCCGGGTAACAAGATCAGCATGACGCAGGACCTGATTGCCAATATGCTGGGTGTACGTCGCGAGAGCGTGACCGAAGCTGCGCGTAAATTGCAGGATGAAGGTTTGATCCAATATAGTCGTGGCCAGATTACGGTACTGGATCGCGCCGGCCTGGAAGCGCATATCTGCGAATGCTACGCAGGGATCAAGAAGGTGTATGAAGGTTTGCTGAAAAACTGAATCACGTAACTTCAACGCTATATATAAAAAGCCCCGCACTAGCGGGGCTTTTTTCTTACCGATCAACAGGCACGATTAGCGCAGTGGCTGTGGTTGATGTGTTGGTTGTTGTGGTTGCTGTTGCTGTGGCTCGGCAACGAAGATTTCGACACGACGATTGCGCGCACGACCGGCGGCATCTGCATTGCTGGCAATCGGTTCGCGGCTGCCGCGGCCATCAACATAAATGCGTTGTGGTGCGACGCCACGGCCTGCCAGGTAATCACGGGTACGTGAAGCGCGGTCGAAGGACAATGGATTATTGATTGCATCGCTACCTGTGCTATCGGTATGACCGATGATGGTGACGGTAGCGGTCGGATTGTCTACCAGGCCGGTGGCAAAGCGATCAAGGATAGGTTGCAGGCTAGGGTTGATATCGGAACGGCCGGTGGCAAACGAGATATCGCTGGGGATTTCAAGTTTCAGGCGATTGTCCGAAGTCTGGCTGACTTGTACGCCGGTACCCTGGGTTGCCTGTTCCATCGCACGTTTCTGGTTTTCCATTTTGCTGGACCAGACGTTGCCGGCTACTGCGCCGATCACACCGCCGATGGCAGCACCGCCTGCGATATTGCGTGAACCGCCGGTGATACCACCGAGTAGTGCACCGACACCGGCACCGATACCGGCACCTTGTGCGGTACCGCGTTCTGTTTCAGACATGTTTGCACAGCCGGAGAGGGCCAATACTGCGGCAAGGCTGCCGATCATTAGTGTGCGCATGATGAATTCCCTTATAAAAGATATGGTTTAACAACGCGTAATGAGTATTCGTCTGGCAGGTACACGCAAAGCATTGCTGGACATTCATCATAATGCAGTTTCAGGCAAATGACAGTGCAGTTCTGCATGTTGTATCTGGGGGCGACATCGTTCATTCAATTGATGCCTATACAGCGCCATTAACGGGTGTTCATTACGGTACGTTGACACGTCGCCTGAAAATTCAAGGGGAACTATTCCAGAGTTGGAATGTCGTGTTGGAGCGCATTTCACGCATATTGGTGAAATGAATCCCGGATATTTGGACGAAAAAAAAAGAGACCACTGGCGTGGTCCCTTTTTCATTTTTCTTACTTGACGATCAGGTTGTTTTTAACAGCCTGTACGCCTTTGACACTACGTGCAACGCTGGTTGCTTTCGGAATGTCTTGTGCCTGTTTGACGAAGCCGCTCAGCTGAACTGTACCTTTGAATGTTTCGACATTGATTTCGGTCGATTTCAACGTTGGTTCATTCACGATTGCAGCTTTTACTTTGGTGGTGATCCACGAATCATCCACGTATTCGCCTGTGCCTTCGGTCTTCGAGGTCGATGCGCAGCCGACGACAGCTGTCAGCATTACGGCGGTAAACAATGCGGTCATCCATTTCGATTTAGATTTATTCAGGATCATGATTTACTCTCCGGTTAATTATTTGTACGCGCCGGACAGGGGTCCGATGCAAATGGTTTGATATCCAGCTTCGACGCTATGCTATTGCCGTCGATGGAAGGAGATTACTGATTTGCAATGCGGGGGTCTGTACGTTAGCGAACACAGAAGCAAAATAGCAATTGATTGCGCCTGCTAACTAATGTGCTTGCTGTGCGGCGTCCATTACATGCTCGCAGGCATTAAAAAAGCCCCGACACTGTGAAATGCCGGGGCTTGTTGCAAATAGTCGATGATGCGTGCAGATCAGTCACACAGTTGTTGCGGCGTCCTTTGGTTGTACGCCTCGACGAAAGCATCGAAATCACCGCTTTGCGTACGTTCCATCTCTTCCTGTTCTGCAATAGAGGTTTTTGCCAGGGTATCGAAGTAAAAGTTTTCTTCGGCATTCAAAGGGCGGGTACGGAAATATTGTGCGTGCGCAATGCTTTGGCGCAGGCCGAATTGTTCGAATGATTTGTCTGTCGCCTGCAGTTCGGCCAGCACACGCGCTGATGGTGTCAGGTTCGCATCCAGCAGTTTTTCTTTTTGCGCCGCCAGTGCCTGCACATGTTGGGTATCGGTGCGTTGCGCATCCAGCAGGTCGGCAGTGGCCTGTATGCGTTCCAGCAATTCCAGGCCCCAGTCCTGCAGCTTGACCGGCACGCCGTCGCGTTGCAGCAGCAGGCCGGGGCGACGACCTTCTTTTACGGTGCGCGCAAAGTTTTCAGTTCTTTCACGATTGTTTGCCTCATCGGTCAGCGGGCTCTCATCCAGCGCACAGAACAGCAGGAAGGCATCGAGGAAGCGCGAAGTCGACAGGCTGATGCCCAATGGTTCGAAGGGATCGATATCCATGCAACGCACTTCTATGTACTGCACGCCGCGTGCGCACAGTGCTTCGACCGGACGTTCACCGCTATTGATTACGCGTTTCGGACGTATCGTCGCGTAATACTCGTTTTCGATTTGCAGCAGATTGGTATTGAGCTGTATCCATTCACCATTGCGACGGGTACCGATGGCTTCATACGCAGGGTAGGGGAGTCGTACCGCGCGCGACAGGCTGCGCATATAACTTTCAAGGTCGTTATACGGCGGCATCAGGCCGGCTTGCGCATTATTCTGGTAGCCGAGGTCGCTCATGCGCAAACTGGTGGCGTAAGGCAGGTAGAGCGTATCGTCGGACAGGGTTTGCAACTCATGCTCGCGACCACGCAGGAAATGTGTCGACAGCGCCGGCGAAGCACCGAACAGATACATCAGCAACCAGCTATAGCGCTGGAAGTTGCGGATCAGCGCAATATAGCTTTCGGATTGGTAGGATTTGTCATCCAGCGTACTGTGTTCGCTCTGCTTGATCACCCGCCACAAATCTTCCGACAGCGAATAATTGTAGTGCAGGCCTGCGATGCATTGCATCGCCTTACCGTAACGCAGTGCTAGGCCGCGGCGGTACACATGTTTGATCATGCCGATATGCGAAGTGCCGTACCAGGCGATAGGGATATCGGCTTCTTCCGGCAGCGTGCAGGGCATGGACTGGCTCCATAGCAACTCGTGGTCCAGTTTGGCATTGGCAAAGCGGTGGATGCGATCCAGCTCTTCCAGCGCCGTGGCGACATCATGTTCGGCCGGGGTAATGAATTCCAGCAGCGATTCGGAATAGTCGGTGGTAATTTGCGGATTGGTCAGTGCCGAGCCGAGCGCGACCGGGTGCGGTCCCAGCGCCAGCTTGCCTTGCAGGTCTACGCGCAGTGTCTCCCGCTCTATGCCGCGGCGTCCCTGGTTCAGCAGGTCGCGATGCGCGTCGTCTGCGAGTAGCGCGAGTCGGCGCGTGAATAAATTGCTCAATTGGTGATCCCCTGTCGATACTTCCGTCATTTCAAGCGCGGTAACTTTGGCGGAAGAATAACCGAAAATTGGAAACGAGGTAGGACGCCGGGATTTTTGTGCGCGCGTAAATCAGCTGTTTTATCGCACCCGTCATAGCCAAACCAGCAGTGAACAACAGGGCGGCACCAGTAACCGGAAAAGCTTACTTGCGGCCGCCACGGTTGCTGACTGTTGTTGCCTTGCGCGCCGGCCTGGCGGCGCCGGTATTGCTGTTATTGCGTGCGACCGGGGTACGGACTACAGCTGCACCTGGACGGGGTTTGTTTTGGCCGAATTTCTTGGCCAATTGATTCGGCCCCGGTGTTTCGCGCCGGTGTTCGGCGGCGATGATGGCACGTGACGGTGCCGCATGGCGCGGGACCAGATGATGTTCGCCACTGCCTATCAGGTCGCTGCGTCCCATACGTTGCAAGCCTTCGCGCAGGATTTTCCAGTTTTCCGGATCGTGATAACGCAGGAAGGCCTTGTGCAGCTTGCGGATCTTGCCGGTGCGTACCGTCTCGACCGCTTCGGAATCTTCGCTGACCTTGCGCAAAGGATTCTTGCGTGTGTGGTACATGGTGGTCGCCAAAGCCATCGGCGTAGGCATGAAGGTTTGTACCTGGTCGAGGCGGAAATTGTTTTTCTTCAGCCACAGCGCCAGGTTCAGCATGTCTTCATCGGTGGTGCCCGGATGAGCTGCGATGAAGTAAGGGATCAGGTATTGTTCCTTGCCGGCTTCCTTCGAATACTTTTCAAACAATTCCTTGAACTTGTCGTAAGCACCCATGCCCGGCTTCATCATCTTCGACAATGGGCCTTCTTCCGAATGCTCAGGCGCGATTTTCAGCAAGCCGCCGACATGATGCGATACCAGTTCCTTGACGTATTCCGGTGAGCGCACCGCGAGGTCGTAACGCAGGCCGGAGCTGACGAGGATTTTTTTGATGCCGGGAATCGCGCGCGCCTTGCGATACAGCTGGATCAGCTTGCTGTGGTCGGTACCAAGGTTGGAACAGATGCTCGGATAGACGCAAGACAGGCGACGGCAGGATTCTTCGATGCGTTTGTCCTTGCAGGCGAGGCGATACATATTCGCAGTCGGTCCGCCAAGGTCGGAAATGGTACCGGTAAAACCTTTGACCTTGTCGCGTATCAATTCGATTTCGCGCAGGATGGACGGTTCGGAGCGGCTCTGGATGATGCGGCCTTCATGTTCGGTGATCGAGCAGAAGGTGCAGCCACCGAAGCAGCCGCGCATGATGTTGACCGAGAAACGGATCATTTCCCATGCCGGGATGCGTGCCTTGCCGTAGCTCGGATGTGGTGCGCGCGCATAGTTCATGTCGTACACGCCATCCATTTCATCCATCGCCAATGGCAGCGGTGGCGGATTCAGCCAGACATCGCGTTCGCCATGTGCCTGCACCATCGCACGTGCATTGCCGGGATTGGATTCCAGATGGAAGACACGTGATGCATGCGCATACAGCACCGGGTCATCCTTGACCACTTCATACGCAGGCAGGCGCACTACGGTTTTATTGCGTACTTCACGTTCCGCTTCACGGCGCTCTTCGCGACTCATGATTTTGATGACCTTGACCGCAGGTTCCGGCGGCGCGGCATTTTCGGTCTTGCAGCCTTCCGGATCCTTCATCTTCATTTCATATGGATCGGGATGCGGCTCGACCTTGCCCGGTGTGTCGACGCGGGTTGAATTGGCCTCCGCCCATTCCGGCGTCGGCTTCCAGCCCGGTGGCACCATGAAGGCGGTGCCGCGCAAATCGCGGATTGATGAAATCGGTTCGCCGGCGGCGACGCGGTGTGTGAGGTCGACCAGCGCACGTTCGGCATTGCCGAAGATCAGGATGTCCGCTTTGGAATCGGGCAGTACCGAACGGCGGACTTTGTCCGACCAGTAATCGTAATGTGCGATACGGCGCAGGCTGGCTTCGATGCTGCCGATGACGATATTGATACCGGGATAGGCTTCACGTGCGCGCTGCGCATAGACGGTGACGGCGCGATCCGGGCGCTTGTTCGGTTCGCCGTGCGGCGTATAGGCATCGTCCGAACGGATTTTACGGTCCGAGGTATAGCGATTGACCATCGAATCCATATTGCCGGCGGTGATACCGAAGTACAGATTGGGTTTGCCGAGTGCACGGAAGGGTTCTGCCGACAGCCAGTCCGGCTGGCTGATGATGCCGACGCGGAAACCCTGTGATTCCAATAGACGGCCGACCAATGCCATACCGAAACTCGGGTGGTCGATGTATGCATCGCCCGTCACCAAAATCACATCGCAGCTATCCCAGCCCAGTTTGTCCATTTCCGCACGCGACATGGGCAGGAAAGGCGCGGGTTTGAGCTCGCGGCGACGCTGGCTGGAATAGGAAAACAGGTTTTTTGGCTGTGCGCTCATGAATTGCAAGGGTGGAAACGGCGGCGCGCTTTTATACAAACTGTACAAACGCTGCTGGCGCCATTTCACGGCAGGCGAGGAAGGCGACAGTATGACAGCTTTGGCTGCGGCCGACGAGGCTTAAAGCAGGCTAGCGCCTTGATTTGCATGGATATTTTATTTCACGTTGCTTTTACGACAATAAAGGAATCCGGCCATTTGCATCTGCGCTCAGCTTTTTCTGTTTTCAGCCGTTACAACTTATACGATTGCGTCGGATTTCGGCACGATGTTGTCAATGCGATCATTTTTTACGAATGATGTGATGAATGAAGGAGTTCACATGAGCATTAGTATTTTAAATAGCACGCAGAGGCCATCGGCTGTCCCTGTGACCAGTAGCCGCGATGCGGTGCAGCGCCCGGCGGAGAAGAATGATGCTGTCGGTACCGACAAGGTAACCCTCGGCGCGCAAGCGGCGGAAGACGGCACTTACGGTGATTTGCGCAATGCCGCAAGCGCGACCTCCTCACGCCCGGCAGATGTCGCCGCAATGCTGGAAGAGTCAAATCGCAAGGTAAAGGAAATCATCAACCTGATCCTGCCTTTGCTTGAGCAGCAAGGTTTGAACCTGGCCAAGGTGGTCAGTGGCGAGCAAAAGCTGACCACTGATGCCGCGACCATAGAAGAAGCGCAGGCGGCGATCGCGGAAGACGGCGAGTTCGGCATCAAGCAAGTGGCGGAACGCATACTCAATTTCGCGAAGACGGTGATCGGTGGCGATCCTTCCAAGCTGGAAGCGATACGTGCGGCGGTTGAAAAAGGTTTCAAGGAAGCGACTGAAATGCTGGGTGGCACCTTGCCGGAAATCAGCCAAAAAACGCACAAGGCCATCATGGCCGAATTTGATCGCTGGCAAAGTGAGGGCATACCCGACACCGTCAGCATCGCTACCAGTGAAAGCAATCCTCCGGCCAAAGCGGCTTGACGGATCCGGCACCGGTTTCCTGCGGGAGCCGGTGTTTTCTGCATCATTCCCGGAGCTTGCGAGCTAAAAGGCTTGCAGCGACTGTGCGGCAAGCTGACAATACACATCTTTTTCAGATTGCCCCGCCATGGTCGACTCTATCCGCCTTTCCAAACGCGTTGCCGAAGCGCTTGCCTGTTCGCGCAGCGTAGCCGAGCAATACATCGAAGGCGGCTGGGTCAGTGTGGATGGCAAGGTCATCGAAGAACCCGGTCACCGGGTTGATCCGCAACAGGCCATCGTCCTGTCGCCGGATGCCACGCTGCTCGCGGTGGATCCTGTCACTATCCTGTTGCACAAGCCGGCCGGCATGGATGCGGCTGCTGCGCTGCAATGCATTACACCGGAAAACCTGTATGCGGAAGATCGTTCCGGCATCCGTTTCCTGAAAAAACACACAGTCGACCTGAAGCCTACCGATAGCCTGGAAAGCCTGGCCAGCGGTTTGCTGGTATTCACGCAGGATTGGCATGTGGCACGCAAGCTGGTCGACGATGTCGCCGGCATAGAACAGGAGTACATCGCCGAAGTCAGCGGTACGCTGATTGCCGATGGCCTGGCTTTGCTCAACCATGGCTTGAGCATGAACCGCAAGCCTTTGGCGCCGGTCAAGGTCAGCTGGCAAAATGAAACGCGCCTGCGCTTCGCCGGTAAAGGCATACAACGTGGCCAGATCCCGTATATGTGTGAGCAAGTTGGCCTGACATTGGTCGGCCTCAAACGCATACGCATGGCGCGTATGCCGATGGCGGCTTTGCCGGTCGGGCAATGGCGCTACCTGAAGGGCTATGAACGGTTTTGAGCTGCGGGCGCATGGCATAGCCGGGCCTGGGACGCCGTTCTTTCCGGCCGCACTTCTTTAGTTTTCTTCCTGCCTGCCCCGAATCCGGGGCATTAAATATTCTTTGTATATTTGTACATATATGTTTTTCGCATAAGCATGCACTATTTTTGTGCTTGGCCATTAATATTGCACATTCACTGCCGTTAATGACATACGTGTGACATAGAATTTATCTGGATACATGTACTTGTTTTCAGAATGTCATGTTGTAGGTATCCCCGATATCCTTGTGTAGTCAGATTGCTGTCAGTCAGGAATGGCTATATGAACTTGTTGGTTTTGCCGATGTATAGCGTGCATCGATTTTTGGTCCGGAGGACGAAATAGACACAATGTTTTTATGCAAAACAAAAAATAGAATATTGAAGGAGATACGATGCGTTTCGCTAATATGAAAATAGGTGTACGGCTGGGTCTGGGTTTTGGATTGATTTTGTTGCTGGTGGCTGCCATGGGCGCAACCGGCATCATGCGCCTGGAAAATATCAATGACGCCAGCCGCAATCTGGTTGATCACTCGCTGAAAAAACAAAAGGCTGCAGAAGACTGGTTGCTGGCCACCAGCGTCAATGGCGTGCGTACCCTCGCTTTGGTCAAGAGCTCTGATCCTGAAACCCAGCAGTTCTTCCAAAAAGCGATCACCGCGCAAAGCAAACAAATTACCGATATCCAGAATGGCGTCGAAGCTTCGCTGGTTACTCCTGAAGAAAAGCAGCTATTTGCCGAAGTAGGCAAGAAGCGTGCAGTCTATGTCGACTTGCGTAAAGCGATCTTTGCCGTCAAGGACAAAGGCAACGAAGCAGAAGCCAAGCAAATGATCGACAGCAAAATGATCCCGGCGCTGGATGCTTATGTAGACAGCGTGCGTGACGTGCTGGCGCATTACCAGAACGAAGTGAAACAGGCCGATCAGTCGATCACCGCTGATTACGCGTCGGGTCGCATGACACTGATCATCGGTGCCGTCATTGCGTTGATCCTCGGTGCATTGATCGCGTGGCGCCTGACGGTCGGTATTACCCATCCATTGCAGGAAGCGCTGTCCATGGCTGAGTCGGTTGCTGAAGGCGACCTGACGGCACGCAGCACCATGGTGGTAGGCGATGATGAAGCAGGTCTCTTGCTGAAAGCCTTGCGTCGCATGCAGGACAGCCTGGCGAAAACCGTCACGCAAATCCGCATGGGCACCGATACGATAGCGACTGCTTCCAGTGAAATCGCCAGCGGCAACCTGGATTTGTCGTCGCGTACCGAACAACAAGCCAGTTCGCTGGAAGAAACCGCGTCATCGATGGAAGAGTTGACCTCGACCGTGAAGCAAAATGCCGACAATTCGCGCCAGGCCAATCAATTGGCAGTGGCTGCATCGGCAGTGGCAGTCAAGGGCGGCACCGTGGTGTCGGAAGTAGTGAATACCATGGGTTCGATCAATGATTCGGCGAAGAAAATCGTCGATATCATTGGTGTGATCGATGGCATCGCCTTCCAGACCAATATCCTTGCCTTGAATGCCGCGGTGGAAGCAGCACGTGCCGGTGAGCAGGGACGTGGCTTTGCGGTAGTGGCAACCGAGGTGCGCAACCTGGCACAACGTTCGGCGGCGGCGGCGAAGGAAATTAAGGCACTGATCGGTGACTCGGTAGAAAAAGTCGATGCCGGCAGCAAACTGGTGGCTGAAGCCGGTACCACGATGGATGAAATTGTCGACGGCGTGAAACGCGTGGCCGACATCATGGCTGAAATCACAGCGGCCAGCCAGGAGCAGAGCGACGGTATCGAGCAGGTCAACCAGGCGATCGGCCAGATGGATCAGGTCACGCAGCAAAATGCGGCGCTGGTGGAACAAGCTGCAGCAGCGGCTGAGTCCCTGCAGGACCAGGCGAAGAACCTGGCGCAGGCGGTCAGCGTATTCCAGATTGGCAGCGGCTATGCATCCAGCCAGCCGGCAGCTCCGCGTACGGTGCAATCGACGGCGGTACGTGCGCCGGCACCTATGGTTGCGGCCAGCCGGGCACCAGCACCGGAGATCAAAAAAGCCACACCAAGCAAAGCCACAGTGCAGGGCAATAACGATGACTGGGAAGAGTTTTAATTAATGCTCAGGGAATAAGAAGATAAGAAAAAGGCGGGACAGAAAATCTGTCCCGCCTTTTTTATTACCTGTATCGCTTGCTTGCACGATAAGGAGTTTTATCGTTGCGTTCCTTACTTGTGCAGGATCTCGCTGTGGAAGGCGATGTGGTCTTGCATGAAGGTCGAGATGAAATAGTAGTTGTGGTCGTAACCGCGGTGACGACGCAAGGTCAGCGGTTGTTCCGCCGCCCAGCATGCAGACTCAAAATGATGTGGCAACAACTCGGTATCCAGATACTGATCGTCCAGGCCCTGGTCTATCAGGATGCCTTGCGGGAACGGTGTCTTGCGTGCGCGCATCAACGCACTCGCATCGTGGTCCAGCCAGCTGTTCTGGTCCGAACCCAGATAGTTCGAGAACGCTTTTTCACCCCATGGACATTGGCTAGGCGCGGTAATCGGCGCGAAGGCGGAAACTGATTTATAGATATCCGGATTTTTCAGCGCCAGCGTCAATGCACCATGTCCACCCATCGAATGGCCGAATACACCGATGCGGTCGGCGAGGGCAGGGAAGTTATTGATGATGGTGTTACGCAATTCATGCACGACGTAGGAGTACATGCGGAAATGGTCGGACCACGGGGCTTGTGTCGCATCGATATAAAAACCTGCGCCATGACCGAAATCCCAGCTGTCGCTGGCACCCTTGATGCCGGTGCGGCGCGGGCTGGTATCCGGCGACACCAGCATGATGCCGTGCTCGGCGGCATAACGCTGCGCGCCACCCTTGATCATGAAGGTTTCTTCGGTACAGGTCAGGCCGGCCAGGTAAAACAGGACCGGTACTTTCTTATGCTTGGCCTGTGGCGGCTGGTACACCGAAAAAGTCATCGGCAAGCCGGTTTCTTTCGATTGCTGTTTATAAAATCCCTGTACGCCGTCAAAGCATACGTGTTGGCTAATCAGTTCCACCATCTTCCCCGTATTAGTAAATAACAACCGAGCGGATCGATTCACCGCTCTTCATCAAGTCAAAACCTTCGTTGATCCGTTCCAGCGGCAAGGTGTGCGTGATCAGATCATCGATATTCAGTTTGCCTTCCATATACCAGTCGACAATTTTCGGTACATCGGTACGGCCGCGTGCGCCGCCGAAGGCAGAGCCTTTCCATTCGCGGCCGGTCACCAGCTGGAACGGACGTGTGCTGATTTCCGCACCGGCTTCAGCCACACCGATGACGATCGATTGGCCCCAACCCTTGTGGCAGCATTCCAGTGCCTGGCGCATGGTGTGTACATTGCCTATGCATTCGAAGCTGTAGTCGGCACCGCCATCGGTCAGTTGCACGATGGCGTCGACCACGTTTTCGACTTTGCTCGGATTGATGAAATGCGTCATGCCGAATTTGCGCGCCATTGCTTCGCGTGCAGGATTCAGGTCGACCCCGATGATTTTATCGGCACCAACCATCTTCGCCGCCTGGATCACATTCAGGCCGATACCGCCGAGGCCGAATACGACGACATTCGCGCCGGCTTCGACTTTGGCCGTGAACAGTACTGCACCGACGCCGGTGGTGACACCGCAACCGATGTAGCAAACCTTGTCGAAAGGCGCATCTTCGCGGATCTTCGCCAGTGCGATTTCCGGTACCACGATGTAATTGGAAAAGGTCGACGTACCCATGTAATGGAACAGCGGCTTGCCATCGATCGAGAAACGGCTGGTCGCATCCGGCATCAGGCCGCGGCCTTGTGTCGAGCGGATTTTCTGGCACAGATTGGTTTTGCGCGACAGGCAGAATTTGCATTCGCGGCATTCCGGCGTGTACAGCGGGATGACGTGGTCGTCCTTTTTCAGGCTCTTCACGCCCGGGCCGACTTCGACCACGACGCCGGCACCTTCATGGCCGAGGATGGCCGGGAAGATACCTTCCGGATCGGCACCGGACAGTGTGTAGTAATCGGTATGGCAAATGCCGGTGGCTTTGATCTCAACCAGCACTTCGCCTTCACGTGGACCACCCAGTTCCACTTCTTCGATAGTCAGTGCTTGGCCTGCTTTCCAGGCGACGGCAGCTTTGGTTTTCATGGTGGGGTCTCACTCAATAATGGAGGTGAAATGATACGTCATCTGCGGACAGGCTGACGGCAGGGGCAATTTTTCATGCAACTGCGGGGAAAAACACCGGATCCAGCGGCGCTGGAATCCGGTTTCAGACGATGAGGCCTGGCTTACTTGACCGCTTCAATGGCGTCGTCCGGCAACACGACGTTGACGTCCAGCACTTCCAGGTTGCCCTGGCTGTTGAGCGAAATCTTGATATCGTCAGGATTGACCTTGACGTATTTCGAGATCACCGCGATCAGTTCCTGATGAAGGGCTGGCAGGAAGTCGGGACCGGCACGACCATTGCGTTCACGCGCGATGATGATCTGCAAGCGTTCCTTGGCTGCACTCGCAGTTTTCGGCTTGCTATTGAAGAGAAAAGACAAAAGCGCCATGATTACTTACCTCCAAAAATTCTCTGCAGAAAGCCAGGTTTTTCGTAGTCGGTAAATCGCAGCGGAACGTCTTCTCCGAGGAAACGCGAGACGACATCTTTATATGCTTCCGAAACTTCACTGCCTTCAATATGTATCGCCGGATTGCCTGCATTCGATGCGTGCAGGACGGATTCCGACTCAGGGATGATGCCTACCAGTGGAATGCGCAGGATTTCCTGCACGTCGGTGTAGGACAGCATTTCGCCGGCTTCCACACGCTTGGGTACATAGCGGGTGATCAGCAGGTGTTCCTTGACCGGTTCGCCACCATTCAGTGCGCGACGCGATTTGGCCTGGATGATGCCGAGGATACGATCCGAATCGCGGACTGACGACACTTCCGGATTGGTGACGATGATGGCTTCATCAGCAAAGGTCAGCGCCATCACGGCACCGTGTTCGATACCGGCCGGCGAGTCGCAGATGATGAACTCAAAGTCCATCGCAGCCAGGTCTTGCAGCACGCGTTCGACGCCGTCTTCGCTCAATGCATCCTTGTCGCGGGTTTGCGACGCAGGCAGCACGAACAGGTTGTCGCAGTGCTTGTCCTTGATCAGTGCCTGGTTCAGCGTTGCTTCTTTGTTGACGACATTGATCAGGTCGTACACCACGCGGCGTTCACAGCCCATGATCAAATCGAGGTTACGCAGGCCGACGTCAAAATCGATGACGACTGTTTTATGTCCGCGCATGGCCAAACCAGATGCAAAGCTTGCGCTCGAGGTCGTTTTGCCGACGCCGCCTTTACCTGACGTTACAACGATGATTTTTGCCAAAGGAAACCCCTTTCGTTATTTATTAGAACTTCTAAAGTTATGCCGCTGCCTTGATGGGCAGCATGTCGATACGATCGCCAACCAGGCGGACTTGCGTTGCCTGTTGTGCGCGATCCTGTGGAAAGCCGTTTTCAAAAGTGCGATACATGCCGGCGATGGAAACCAGTTCGGCTTCCATGCTTAAGGTGAAAATGCGTGCTTCGGTATTGCCGCTGGCACCGGCCAGTGCGCGGCCGCGCAGTGGCGCGTAAATGTGGATGCTGCCGTCGGCAATGACTTCGGCGCCATTGTTGACTGCGGCGGTAATGATCAGGTCGGCACCACGCGCATAAATGCGCTGGCCGGCACGTACCGGGGTATCGATGATCATGGTATTTGCTGCGAACTGGGTGGCGACCGGGGCTGCTACCTGCACGGCTACCGGTTCCGGAGTTGGTTCAACTGCGACCGGTGCCAGTTCGATCTCCGCCTGTTGTGGCGTATTTGCCGTGCTGGGAGCGCGTTCCTTGATCGAGCCGTCCAGGCTCAGGCCGTGCGCCAATACTTCGGCGGCCATTTCCGGCGTTGCATTCCGCACTGCCACTGCATTCAGGCGATAGGATTTGAGCAGGGTGGTGATCGCGGCCCAGTCTATGACTTGTCCGGCCGGTTCCAGCGAACCGACATCGATAACAGCGAATTCATCGTCGAAAAAATCAGCGTTGCCGCCGGTCATTTCCTGCATGGCGGCGTCGAGCACGGCCAGGTTGGCATCACGCAGGATGGCAGAGACGGCGACGACGGTGGAAATTTTAATTTCGATCGGCTTGCGGGATGGGCTTTTGGACATGGAGACGATAAATGTTGATGCTGTGTGCTAAAAAATTTCGTAATCAATTTCTGGCAGGTAATGCTTGCAGAATCAGTTCCGCATGCAGTCTCACCGGCCAGGCGATAAGTGAGCGCTATTATAACCGCTACCGCGAGTGTTTCCGCGGTGTTTGGCTGGATAAGACACCATTTTTAAGCGCTTTCCCGCAAGCATTCGCCGGATACGGCCGCGCCGTGCGCTTATCGTTTTTGCCGGGCCGGTTCGGGCGGCATTTTTATACAATTTTGTGTACGGCAGAGCATGGGGTCGCGTGTAGAATAGCCCCTTTTTTTGCCGGGGCAAGCCATGTGGTTCAAGAATCTTCAGATATATCGTCTTCCTGCGCCGTGGGCCGTTTCAGCTGAACAATTGGCGGCAGACCTCGCGCCGCATGCTTTCCAGCCATGCTCCAGCCTGGAAATGCAAAGCCAGGGTTGGGTCTCGCCGCGTGAAAACGGCGAACTGGTTTATTCGTTGAACAAACAAATGCTGCTCTTGCTCGGGACCGAGAAGAAGTTGCTGCCTACTACCGTGATCAACCAGGTCACCAAAATCAAGGCCGCCGAGATCGAAGAGCAGCAAGGCTTCAAGCCGGGCCGCAAGCAAATGAAGGAAATCAAGGAAGAGGTCACCGATGACCTGTTGCCGCGTGCCTTCAGCGTCTGGCGCCAGACCTGGGTCTGGATCGATCCGGTCAATGGCTGGATGGTGGTGGATGCCGGCAGCCCGGCCAAAGCCGATGAAGTGATCAAATTGCTGGTCAAATCGGTCGACAAATTGCCGCTAGAAACCCTGCACGTCGCGCAATCGCCGGTCACCGCGATGACCGAATGGCTGGTTGCCGATACTGCGCCGCACGGTTTTACCGTGGACCAGGATACCGAATTGCGCGCTACCGGTGAAGGCAAGGCGACCGTACGTTATGTGCGCCACACGCTGGAAGTGGACGATGTCCGCCGTCATATCGCGTCCGGCAAGCAATGCACCCGTCTCGCCATGACCTGGGCCGACAAGATTTCCTTCGTGTTGACCGAGTCGCTGACCATCAAGCGGGTAACACCGCTGGACGTGATCAAGGAAAACGCGGATTCCACCGCGCAAAACGACGAAGAGCGTTTCGATTCCGACATCATGCTGATGACGGGCGAACTGAGCCGCATGCTGGCGGACCTGGTGGCTGCGCTGGGTGGCGAAGTCGAGAAAAAATGATGCCCTGGGGCAGGCGCATTGCCTGTCACCAGCGCCTTAAGGCATGATATCGTCGTATTACCCCGGTCAGCTTGCAAGCTCGTCTGACCGGGACTATCCTTCTTTGGTATTTACACCGTTTAATTTTTCTAGATTACTGCCATGGAAATTCAAGTCGGGGATATTGGTCACATTATCCAGTTATCGGTAGCACCGGTGTTCCTGCTCACCGGTGTTGGCACCAATCTCATGGTTTTGACTAACCGTCTGGGCCGGATTACCGACAGGTCGCGTGTATTGGAAGACAAATTACGCACGATCGATCCGATACATCATGCGGATCTGAATGCCGAACTGGTGACGCTGTATCCGCGTGCGCATCTGATCAATCGAGCGATTGTGTTGAGTACCGCATGTGCGCTGATGGTGAGCCTGGTCATTATTTCACTGTTCCTGGGTGATGCATTGAGCGTAGAGTTATCCAAGTTCATCGCGGTGTTTTTCATCATGGCGATGCTGTGCCTGGTTTCCAGCTTTGTGATGCTCTTGCGGGAAATCCTGTCCGCGACCAATTCACTGTATGAGCGAAGGATAGAGCCGATCGCACGGCCATGACTTCGTAACTGCATAATAAAAAAGCCCGCGATGTGCGGGCTTTTTTTATGTCTGGATTGCATCAATAGGTTGGTGGCACATAACCTTGTGCGGCATCGGCGCCATCGCCGAAGAAGTGTTTTTCCATTTGTGTCGCCAGGTATTTGCGTGCGCGCACATCGGCCAGGTTCAGGCGGTTTTCATTGACCAGCATGGTCTGGTGCTTGAGCCAGGCAGCCCATGCTTCCTTCGATACGGTTTCGTAAATGCGTTTGCCCAACTCGCCCGGATATGGCGGGAAGTCCAGGCCTTCCGCTTCCTTGTCGAGTTTGATGCAGTGAATCATGCGTGTCATGGTGCTGTCCTTTTCTATTGCCACGTCGCGTTGCCGGGTAGGTCACGCGGGTGAAGCTGGTGTTGACGAGTGTTGAATTCAGGCACCGTCGCGGGTTAAGCGCCGGTGAAAATCAGGGAAAGAGGCGTCATTATAGGTTTTTCGTGAAAACCAGTGATTTCCGCTGCCAGTTATACATTTGTTGCCGGTTCTTCGGCAGGCTGTCGACCGTGGCCGGGACAAAGCCGCGCTTGAGGAACCAGTGCGCGGTACGCGTCGTCAGCACGAACAGTTTTTTCAAACCGGCGGCACGCGCACGGTTTTCCATATGCTTGAGCAAACGTTCGCCGTCGCCTTGCGTCTGCACTTCCGGATTGACGATCAGGCAAGCCATTTCGGCCATTTTTTCCGCCGGGAAAGGGTAGAGCGCAGCACAGGCGAAAATTACACCGTCATGCTCGATGACGGAGAAGTAATCGATTTCGCGTTCTATCAGTTCGCGACCGCGCTTGACCAGCGTGCCGTCCGCTTCATACGGTTCTATTAATTTGAGGATGCCGCCGACATCTTCAATAGTGGCGTCGCGCAGGCTTTCCAGGTTCTCGAAGGAAACCATGGTGCCGACGCCATCATGTGTAAACAATTCCAGCAAGGCCGAGCCGTCGGTGGCAAACGGCACGATGTGTGCACGCGGTACGCCGCCGTTACAGGCTTGCATCGCATGCTGCAGGTAGAAGGCAGCATCGGCCGGCACGCAATCGTGCTGCAGCACGGCGTCCACCTGGTGCGATGACAATTCATGGATATCGGCACCTGCCATATCCTTGATCATTGGCGTTTCGGTAATGAAAATCAGCTTGTCGGCGCGCAGGGCGACGGCTGCATTGACCGCGACGTCTTCCATCGTCAGGTTGAAGATTTCACCGGTAGGCGAGAAGCCGAGCGGCGACAGCAGTACCAGTCCGCCTGCATTCAGGATCGGATGGATCGCTTCATACGCGATCTTGCGCGTAACGCCTGTCAATTCGAGGTCTACGCCGTCTATGATGCCGACCGGACGTGCGGTGACGAAATTGCCGGAAATAATGCGGATGGCGGCATGCGCCATAGGCGTATTCGGCAGGCCCTGGCTGAAAGCGGCTTCGATATCGAGGCGCAATTCGCCGGCGGCTTCCTTCGCGCATTCCAGCGCAGCGGTATCGGTAATGCGTACGCCGTCATGGAAACGGGCTTCCACATGGCGCAGGGCCAGTTGTTCTTCGACTTGCGGGCGCGAGCCGTGCACGATGACGACGCGGATGCCGAGTGCATGCAGCAGCGACAGATCCTGTGCCAGCACCGGCAGCGCGCCGGCCTTGACCAGTTCGCCCGGAAAAGCGACTACAAAGGTCTTGCCGCGAAAGGCGTGGATGTACGGCGCGACCGAACGCAGCCACTGGACGAATTGTTCTTGGTTTTCCATGAGACGCATTATAACCACGGCAACCCGGATCGATTGTGTGATCTGACGACGAAATGCGACACTGCTCTGTATAATTCTGCCCTACATGTCAGCTCCAGAATCCAATCAAAGGCCGGGTAATGCATCCCGGCGCCCGGCGCGTAACGCGCAGGCCCCATCCGCTCCGCCGGTACGCAATCCTTTACCGGCGATCAGCTTCCCAGAAGAGCTGCCGGTTTCCGGCAAGCGCGACGATATCGCGCGCGCGATCCAGGCGAACCAGGTGATTATCGTCAGTGGTGAAACCGGCTCCGGTAAAACCACGCAATTGCCGAAGATTTGCCTCGAACTAGGGCGCGGCCTGAACGGCCTGATCGGTCATACGCAACCGCGCCGTATCGCCGCATCATCGACCGCCAAACGCATTGCGCAGGAGATCGGTTCGCCGCTGGGTGAACACGTCGGCTTCAAGGTACGCTTCAACGACACCCTGACCAAGGGCGCGTGGATCAAGCTGATGACCGACGGTATCCTGCTGGCCGAGACGCAAACTGATCCACTGCTGCGCCAGTACGACACTATCATCATCGATGAGGCGCATGAACGCAGCCTGAATATCGACTTCCTGCTCGGCTACCTGAAGCAGTTACTGCCCAAGCGTCCGGACCTGAAAGTCATCATTACGTCGGCCACCATCGATGCGGATCGTTTCGCGCGGCACTTCGGCAGCAACGGCAAACTGGCACCGGTGATAGAAGTATCCGGCCGTTTGTATCCGGTTGAAGTGCGGTATCGCCCGGTTGAAGCTTTCGACAAGAATGCCGACAGTAATCCGAACGCCACTTCGGATGCGGCCGCCGCCCGTCGTTCCGCACTGGCGGCCAAGGAACGCGGCCAGCGTGACTTGATGGATGCGGTGGTCGATGCAGTCGATGAATTGGCGCGCATCGGTTCTGGTGACGTGCTGGTATTCCTGCCAGGCGAGCGCGAAATTCGCGACGCGGCGGAAGCCTTGCGCAAGCATCATCCGCCGCATGTTGAAATCCTGCCGCTGTTTGCGCGCCTCTCGGTGCAGGAGCAGGAGCGGGTATTCAAGATTTCGAATGCGCGCCGTATCGTGCTGGCGACCAACGTCGCGGAAACTTCGCTGACCGTACCGGGCATCCGCTATGTGGTCGATGCCGGGCTGGCGCGCGTGAAGCGCTACAGCTACCGCAATAAAGTCGAACAACTGCAGATAGAACCGATCGCACAATCGGCGGCGAACCAGCGCGCCGGTCGTTGCGGCCGTGTCGCGGCCGGTGTCTGTATCCGCCTGTACGACGAACAGGATTATTTGTTGCGGCCGAAATTTACCGAACCGGAAATCCTGCGTTCTTCGCTGGCGTCTGTCATCCTGCGCATGAAGTCCTTGCACCTGACCGATGTCGAAACTTTCCCTTTCATCGAGCCACCGCTGGGCCGTGCGATTGCCGACGGTTATCAGTTGCTGCAGGAACTGGGTGCGGTCGATGATGAAAACAGGCTGACCAAACTTGGCCGTGAACTCGCCAAGCTGCCGCTGGATCCGCGCGTAGGGCGCATGATCCTGGCGGCCAAGGACAATGTCTGCCTGACTGAAGTGCTCATCATCGCTGCGGCTTTGTCGGTGCAGGATCCGCGGGATCGCCCGATGGAAGCGCAGGGCGCAGCCGACAATGCGCACAAAAAATTCGCCGATGAAAAATCGGAATTCACCAGCTATCTGAAAATCTGGAAATGGTTTGAAGACGCGATCGCGCACAAGAAGTCGAATCGCTTGCTGCAGGAAGAATGTCGTGCCAATTTCCTGTCGCAACTACGTTTGCGCGAATGGCGCGATGTACATTCGCAGTTGCTGACCATTGTGCGTGAGCAGGGCTGGCGCCTGAACGAGGCGCCGGCGACTTACGAACAATTGCATACGGCCTTGCTGACCGGTTTGCTCGGCAATATCGGCTTCAAGGCAGAAGATGAGCCGCATTACCTTGGTGCCCGAGGTATCAAATTCCATATCTGGCCGGGTTCCAGCCTGATCAAGAAAGCCGGCAAATGGGTGATGGCGGCCGAGCTGGTCGATACCACGCGCCTGTATGCACGTTGCATCGCACAGATACAGCCGGAATGGCTGGAACGTGTGGCCGGTCATTTGTTGAAGAAATCCTATGGCGAACCACGCTGGGAAAAACGCACGGCACAGGTGTCCGCTTATGAGCGCGCAACCCTGTATGGCCTGGTGGTGTATAGCCAGCGTCGTATCCAGTATGGCTTGATCAATCCGGCCGATGCACGTGAGATATTCATACGCGATGCATTGGTCGGTGGTGACTTTGAAACGCGCGCACCTTTCTTTGCGCATAACCACAAGCTGGTGCGCGAAATCGAAAACCTCGAACACAAATCGCGTCGCCTCGATGTATTGGTCGATGATGATTTGATTGCCGCTTTCTACGACAAGCTGATTCCTGCCGATATCCACAACGGCATCAGCTTCGAGAAATGGCATAAGGATGCGACGGCGAAAGAACCCAAGCTGCTTTACCTGAACCGCGATGATTTGATGCGGCATGAAGCGGCGGGTGTGACGACCGAGTTATTCCCGAAGGTGATGAATGTGGCCGGCGTCGATATGGCTTTGTCCTATCACTTTGAACCCGGTACCCCGCGCGACGGCGTCACTTTGGCCGTGCCCTTGTATGCCTTGAACCAGGTCTCGGCGGACAGGTGCGAATGGCTGGTGCCCGGCATGTTGAAGGAAAAGGTACATTTGCTGCTGAAGTCCTTGCCGCAAAAGCTGCGTCGCCATTGCGTGCCCTTGCCGGATTATGCCGCAGGCTTCTGTGATCGCGTGCAGGATGCGCACGCCTTTGGCAAAGGCAGTTTGCTGGATGCGGTCATCGCTGATGTGCGCGAGAAAACCGGTATCGCCACCAAGACCACCGACTACAAACTGGAAACCTTGTCCGCGCATCAATTCATGAATTTCAAAGTGATTGATGAGCATGGTCGCCAGCTGGAAATGGGACGCAACCTCGCTTCCTTGCGCAACGAGTTTGGCGGGCAGGCGCGCGAGAGCTTCCAGCGCATTGCGGAAAAAACGGCTGCACCGATGGCGCAGGCGGCACAAGTGCAAGTGCCTGGTAAAGCGGCTACACCTGCAACGAACAACAAGGCCACATCATCAACGGCGGCGGCAACCGGCATACATCAAAACCTGACGAGCTGGACCTTTGGCGAATTGCCGGAGTTGCTGGAAATCCAGCAGGGCAAGCAAACGTTGATCGGCTTCCCGGCCCTGGTCGACAAGGGTGCGTATTGCGACCTGGAAGTGTTTGACGATCCGAATGAAGCGGCGCGTGTGCACCGGATCGGGTTGCGCCGCTTGCTGGCCTTGCAGTTGAAAGAACAGCTGAAGTACCTGGAAAAGAATATTCCCGGTTTGCAGCAAATGGGCATGCAATTCATGGCGCTGGGTTCGCAGGAAGAATTGCGTGAGCAGATCATCCATGCCGGACTGGAACGCGCCTGCCTGCAAGAGCCTTTGCCGAAAACCGCAGAGCAGTTCAATGCGCGCAAGGATGAAGGCAAATCAAGGCTGGGCTTGCTGGTGAATGAGATTGCCCGCCTGGTGGGCCTGGTGCTGACCGAGTACCATGCCTTGCCGAAGAAGCTGCAAACGGTGAAAGCACATACGCAGGCTGTGAACGATATGCAGGCGCAGTTGCAGGGCCTGGTGGGTAAACGTTTTATCGCGGACAACGATTACACCAACCTCACGCATTTCCCGCGCTACCTGAAAGCCATCAATGTACGTATCGATAAATTGCGTGCCGATCCGGCGCGGGATGCACGGGCGATGGCCGAATGGCAGCAGGCGGCCGCGCCGTGGCAACGGGCGTTGAAGGAACGCCATGGCGATCCGAAGATGACCGAGTTCCGCTGGTTGCTGGAAGAGTTGCGGGTGTCCCTGTTTGCGCAGGAATTGCGTACACCGATGCCGGTGTCAGTCAAACGTTTGCAAAAAGTGTGGGAGTCGATGCAGCGCTAGGATGCTTGTGTCGAATGGATATCAGTAAAGGAAGAATGGAAATGAAATATTTGTTGTCTGCAGCCTTGGGCGCTGCGCTATTGGCTGGTTGCGCCACGCATCATGGACAAATTGTGCAGCAAGCGCAGTTTAAGGTAGATGGTGGCAAGACCATCAGTTTGCCTATGGTGCGCGGCGGTGCCTTGCCGGCGGAAAATGAAGATTACAAGATAGAGGTTGCCGGCTATATCGCCAGCCTGAAACCGGGTGATGCCGGGCAGTCCGAAATACGGCAGAGTTTTTCTTTCTTCGTTAAAAAGAGTCCGACACTGGAATCCGTACGCATAGAACAAGTAGATCCTGCCGACGGTCGTTTGCAACTGGTGTTGCAGGACGACGCGCCTGTCCTGAAAAGCCAGAGCTGGATAGGCAAGACCAACCCGGTCGCAGCGACCAGGGAAGCGTCGCCATGGTTGTATAGCAGTGGCAATTCAACTTTCCTGTTCAAGTTCACGATCAAGGCGAAAGACAGCCCGGCGGTCGTGCTGTATCAGCCATCATTCTTTAATAAAGCAACCAAGGATGCGTATATGCGCGCCTTGCGCGTACCGGCTTCCTCATAGGCGCGGTCAGCCATATCTGTCATGCGCATGACATTCCTTTGCCTGTTGCTCGTTACGAGTACCTTTGTGCCTTTATGGGCACAGGCAAAGTTGCCGGCTGATGTTGCGCGCTTTGTCGAAAAACGCGATGGTTGCGATCATTTCCGCGGCGAGGAAGCGTATGACGAAGAGCGGCGGCAATTCCTGCTCAAGAATATGAATAAGCTATGCAGAGGCACGGATGCCAGGCTGTTACAGTTGAAAAAGAAATATGCCGGACGCCCGGCTGTCATCGGCAAGCTCAATGATTATGAAGAGCAGATAGAGGCAGGCAGCAGCAAACCTTAGGGAGGCAATATGCGTACACTCAGTTTCTTGATTGCGGGTTTCCTGATCCTGGCCGCCATGCTCTTGCTGGCGCGGCTGTTCTCGGCGCATTATCCGGCCGCTACCAGTGGGGCGGTAGGCTTGTTTGTTGCGCTATGGCTGGCCATATCGGCCTTCAATATGTGGGTCGGCATCAGCCAGGCTGGTTATTCCTTCGG
Source organism: Herminiimonas glaciei (assembly GCF_042664955.1). Classification (NCBI taxonomy): domain Bacteria; kingdom Pseudomonadati; phylum Pseudomonadota; class Betaproteobacteria; order Burkholderiales; family Oxalobacteraceae; genus Herminiimonas; species Herminiimonas glaciei. Next base: position 1,812,807 of record NZ_JBHTBU010000001.1, on the reverse strand, counting down.
CGAAGAATTGCCGATTTTCCTGTTGATATTCGGTGTTCCAGCCGCAATCGCGATATTTCTCAGGTTTAAGCTGCCCTAAGCGCGTGGCCTGAAGCCGAATGCCGGCTGATTTCGCGTAAAATTGCGGAAATTCCTTACAACACTCACTTAAATCGAAGAATATGACCATCAAATCCGATAAATGGATACGCCGCATGGCAGAGCAAACCGGCATGATCGAACCGTTCGAGCCGGGTCAGGTGCGTCAGTCCAACGGCCAGAAGATCGTCTCTTACGGCACTTCATCCTACGGTTACGATATACGCTGCGCTGACGAATTCAAGATTTTCACGAATATCAACAGCACCATCGTCGATCCCAAGAATTTCGATGAAAATTCTTTCGTCGATATCAAGAGCGATGTCTGCATCATCCCGCCGAATTCGTTCGCGCTGGCACGCACCATTGAATACTTCCGCATCCCGCGTAATGTATTGACGATCTGCCTCGGCAAATCGACATATGCGCGTTGCGGCATTATCGTCAACGTAACGCCGTTCGAGCCTGAATGGGAAGGTTACGTGACGCTGGAGTTTTCCAACACCACACCATTGCCGGCCAAGATTTATGCGGGTGAAGGTTGTGCCCAGGTGCTGTTCTTTGAAAGCGATGAAGTATGCGAAACATCATACAAGGATCGCGGCGGCAAATATCAAGGTCAACACGGTGTGACCCTGCCTAAAACCTGATGCGTCTTTCCGGATTTGCCATGAAAAAGTTTGCGTGTCTGCTCGCGCCGGCTTTGCTGTGCTTTGCTCCTGCGCTGCTGCATGCGCAAGCGCTGGTGCCGGCCGGTAAAATGTTTTCCAATGCTTTCCTTGATGTACGCGCGCCGCTTAGCGGTGACTGGATGATAGTCAAGTCGTCGCAGGCGGAGCTCGCCTTTGCCCGCAGCGGTGCTGCGGTGAATGAAAGCTTTGTCGCCCAGGTCAACCTGTTTGCCTTGCCTGATTTAAAAGACCGCGCGGAATTTGAAGCGCTGGTGAAACAGGGCGTGCTGGCGGATACACCGACCGAGCGCTACAAGCCGGTCTCCGCCGATTATGAATATACCGAACAGCGTGGTTATCCGTGCATCAGGTATGTTGGCGTCACCGAAGACCTGAAGGCGAAGAGCAGCACTTCAGCAACTGAAACCGTGCAACTGGTGCTGCAATTTAATTCCCTGTATTGCCAGCATCCTACGGTACCCGGCGTCGGCTTCATGATCAGCATGTCGCATCGCGGTGACGCAGTGGCAGAGGACCTCGCCAAGGATGCGGAAACATTTATTGCGGGTGTACAAGTAGCTAAGCATACAGCCAAGCCTGTTGTGCAGACGGAAGCGCAACCAGAGGTAAAGCGGCAAGCGCCAGCTGAAAGTCAGCCCGCTACGCAACCGGAAGAAGTAGACACAGAAGTGCGCGGCTAGCAGTATCAACGCTGCGCCTATCTCCATGAGCAGGTTTTAAGTACTTCAGAGAAGGTATAACTCTCGCCATGATGTCCTATAGATATTTCCTTATCGTGAGCTTGTCCCTTGCGCTCACAGGCTGCGCGTCCAGTTACAACCTTGCTGCGGGAGAGCGCGCCCCGTGGGGAGGTGGTGTGGCTACTCGTATGGTCAAGCCCGGTTTGTACTACGTCAAAGTGCAGACAAATGCGGGGCCGCTGCCAAACTATGCTTCTGCACAATCCATGTGGAATGAACAGGCTGCCCTGGTGTGCAAGGGCGTGGGACATAGCGAAACCATGATCGACTCCTATGATTATGATTTCGTCCCGGCTTTCATGGGTTTGATCCCATACAAAATAGTTTCGAGAAGTGGTTATTGCATTTGCGCCGACAACAAACTCTCAGAACAGGAGTTGAGCGCTTTGTATGATCGCAGCTTTGAAGAGTAGCTTTCTTTAACGCTGCGCCAGTTTCCTCGCTTCGATAATCATTCTCTCCGCCGCACCCGATTGCGGCTCATCACGATACGCCAGATGCAGCGGCGCCCGCAGGTCGGGTGCCTGCTCCAGCTTCAGGTAAACCACTTCCTTCAGTTGTACATGCCGCATCGAGGCCGGGACGATGGACACGCCGAGTCCGGCGGCGACCAGGCTCAGCGTCGATAAATTCTTCCTTGCTTCCTGTACTACCTGCGGGCTGAAACCGGCGGCACGACAGGCTGCGATCACGCTGTCATAGAGACCGGGACCGCTGGGACGGCGGTTCAGGATGAAGTCGTCTTCGGCCAGGGCCGTCAGTGGCAGGCTTTTGCGACGCTGCGCCAGCCGGTGCGTGATCGGCAGTGCGACTATCATTTCTTCCACCAGCATGGTTTCCATCTTCAAACCGGCAGCACTGCCTATCGGTGAACGTATGAAAGCTACGTCGAGCCGGTTGTGACGCAAGTCTTCGACCAGTTCGTTGGTATTGCTTTCTTCGACTGCCATGATGACGCCCGGCGACTTTTGCCGGAATGCGCGTATCACCGCCGGTATGAAAGGGTGCAGTGCGGCGGACTCGGTGAAGCCGACTGCGAGGCGGCCGCTTTCGCCCAGCGAAATACGGCGCACGCCTTCTATGGTCGTATTGACCTGCTCCAGTATCAGGCGTGCATCTATCAACAATGCCTGTCCGCTCTCGGTCAATTCCATACCGCGCGGCATACGACGGAACAGGGTTACGCCCAGTTCTTTTTCCAGTGCGCGGATTTGCTGGCTCAGCGGCGGTTGCTGTATGCCTATGCGTTGCGCGGCCTTGGTCAGGTGGCCTTCTTCCGCGACGATGACGAAGTAGCGCAGCAGGCGCAGGTCTATGGATGACATATATTTTAAGTATGCTTAGTGACGATTCCATATATTAGACTGAATGACGCTACACGCGTAAGCTTTCGCATATCGATAGCTATGACGGAAGCAAGAAGATGGACAGCAGTACACAAATAGCAGAAACGCCGGAGGGTGCGGTGGCAGTACAGGCTCCCGGCTTGCGCCAACTGTTCTTTGGTTTCCTGGGGCTGGGCATGATGGCCTTCGGCGGCGCCTTGCCGCTGGCGCACCGGATGCTGGTTGAAGACAAACGCTGGCTGGATGAAACCGAGTTCACGGAATTGCTGGGACTGTGCCAGTTCCTGCCCGGCGGCAATATGATTAATTTGTCGGTCGCAGTCGGCATGCGTTTTCGCGGCGTGAAGGGCGCCTTCGTTTCCATCATGGGTTTGGTCGCGATGCCATCGGTGGTGCTGATCATGTTGGGCATGTTGTATGAACGCTTCCAGAACGATGCGCAGGTCGCGCATGTATTTGCCGGACTGGCTGCGGCTGCAGCCGGTTTGCTGGTGTCGATGGCGATCAAGATCGCGCTGCCCTTGCGCAAGAAGTATTTGATGGCGCTGGTAGCGCTGATTTGTTTTATCGCAATTGCCTTGCTGCGCTGGCCTTTGCTATGGGTGATGCTGGTGATGACGCCGCTGAGCATTTGGGTAACTGCAAGGAGTAAAAAATGACGCAGACCCTGATCGCCTTATTCCTGATTTTTTCACAGCTGTCGTTGCTGGCCTTTGGCGGCGGCAATGCCATCCTGCCGGAGATGCAGCGCCAGGTGGTCGAAGTGCATCAATGGATGACTGCGAAGGAATTCAGCGCCTTGTTTGCCTTGAGCCAGGCGGCACCGGGGCCAAACATGATGATAGTGAACCTGGTTGGCTGGCAAGTGGCGGGCTGGGCTGGCATGCTGGTGACTGCGATTGCGAAGTTCGGTCCTTCATCGCTGCTGACCATCATGTCGCTGCATGCATGGGAACGCTTCAAGGATAAACCGTGGCGTGCCTATATACAGTCAGGCATGGTGCCGGTGACGGCCGGTATCGTTGCCGCCAGCGCCGCGGTAATTGCACATGCGTCGGATACCAACTGGCTGCTGACAGCGATCACCGTTTTTAGCGCGCTGCTCGCATGGAAAACGCGGATACATCCGCTATGGCTGCTGCTGGTAGGCAGCCTGGTGGCTTTGCTCGGGAATGGCCTGGTTTGACCGCTTAGCGGGTTTTGGCGAGTTTTTGTTTTAGTGCCTGTATCGCATCTTTGCTCGCATCCATGCCTGCAATCGAGGTAAGCAGTTGCAAGTTTTTCTTGCGCAAACGATAGGCATCCACCGTTACGTAGTTCCCACTGCCGACATAGCGTGTCGTGACGATAATCTCTTGTGCGCCATCGCGATCAAGGTCGGCAAACTTCAGGCTTTCTATCGTGCCATTACGCTGGCGTACGGCGCCGGTGACGAATTCATCGTAAGGATAGGCCGGGTCATTCTTTGCATAGATGCGTAGTGTGTAACTGCCTATGCTGCGTGGTTCGTAGTCGCCTTCGGCTACCACTACCATGCCTTTGCTTTGCGGGTGCAGGGCGGATTTGATCACGCGGCCGTTATTGTCGGCAGCCGTGGCAGCGGCGGAGAAGGCGAGCGTGATGCAGAAGAGGGCGAGTTTATTCATGAGGTTTGTATCTTTGACAGCCGTAAACGACTCGGTGAGGGCCAGTATTAGTCCGGTGCATTCCACGCCGGATTCCAGACGACTTCCCACAGGTGTTGGTCGGGATCCTTGAAGTAGCCGGCATAGCCGCCCCAGAAGGTCTCGTGCGCGGCCTTGATGATTTGTGCACCGGCTTGTTCGGCCTGCAGCATGACGGCATCGACTTCGGTTTTCGATGACACGTTGTGCCCGAGGCTGAATTCGCTGGAGCTGGCCGGCGCGAGCGGGACGCCGCTATCGTGTACCAGGCTGGCACGCGGCCACAAGGCCAGCTTCAGTCCCGCCTGTAAATCGAAGAAAGCGACTGCACCGTGTTCGAATTCCTTGCCGATGATGCCTTCGGTCTGCAATCCCAACCCGTCGCGATAGAAATGCAGCGCTCGTTCCAGGTCATCGACGCCGAGGGTGATGACGCTGATACGAGGCTTCATTTCATGTTCCCTCAATCAAGGCAGTGTTACTGACGTACGCAATCGACGAAGTAACCGCGTTTACCGTCGACTTCACGTGTCACCAGGCCGTGGACATCGGTTTCGAAGCCTGGGAATTTCTCGTTGAAGTCACGTGCAAAGCGCAGGTAATCGACGATAGTCTTGTTGAAGCGTTCGCCCGGGATCAGCAAAGGGATGCCCGGTGGATACGGCGTCAACAGGATGGATGTCACGCGACCTTCCAGCTCATCGATAGGCACGCGGTCGATTTCGCGATGCGCCATTTTTGCAAATGCGTCGGATGGTTTCATCGCCGGTTGCATGTCGGACAGGTACATCTCTGTCGTCAGGCGTGCCACGTCATAGGCTTTGTAGAAGTCATGGATCTGCTGGCACAGGTCGCGCAGGCCGATGCGTTCATAGCGTGGATTCGCCGCGGCGAATTCCGGCAGGATGCGCCACATAGGCTGGTTCTTGTCGTAGTCATCCTTGAACTGCTGCAGCGCAGTCAGCAAGGTATTCCAGCGGCCCTTGGTAATGCCGATGGTGAACATGATGAAGAAGGAGTAGAGGCCGCATTTTTCAATGATGACGCCGTGCTCAGCCAGGTATTTGGTAACGATGGAAGCCGGGATGCCGGACTCGCCGAACTTGCCTTCCAGCGACAGGCCCGGGGTGACGATGGTGGCCTTGATCGGGTCCAGCATATTGAAGCCCGGAGCCAGGTTGCCGAAGCCGTGCCAGTCGTCTTCCGCGCGTATCATCCAATCTTCGCGCGAGCCGATACCGTCGGCCGAGAAGTTGTCCGGTCCCCACACCTGGAACCACCAATCCTGGCCCCATTCCTGGTCGATCTTTTTCATGGCGCGACGGAAGTCCAGCGCTTCGAGGATGCTTTCTTCGACCAGCGCGGTACCGCCCGGCGCTTCCATCATCGCCGCTGCGACGTCGCAGGAAGCGATGATCGAGTATTGCGGCGAAGTCGAAGTGTGCATCAGGTAGGCTTCATTGAAGGCATCCTGGTCCAGCTTCACGCTTTGTGATTCGCGCACCAGGATTTGCGAGGCCTGCGACAGGCCGGCCAGCAATTTGTGCGTCGACTGCGTCGAGAAAATCATCGATTCCTTGGCGCGTGGACGATCCTTGCCGATCGCGTGCATGTCTTTGTAGAAATCGTGGAAGGTCGCGTGTGGCAACCATGCTTCATCAAAGTGCAGGGTGTCGATCTCGCCGTCCAGCATGTCCTTCAGTGTTTCGACGTTGTAGATCACGCCGTCGTAAGTCGATTGCGTGATCGTCAGGATGCGTGGCTTCTTGTTGACGGCTTCGCGTGCAAACGGATTCGCTTCGATTTTCTTACGGATGTTTTCCATCGAGAACTCGGACAGCGGAATCGGGCCGATGATGCCGAGGTGATTGCGGGTCGGCATCAGGAAGACCGGGATCGCACCGCACATGATGATCGAGTGCAGGATGGATTTGTGGCAGTTGCGGTCGACCACGACGATATCGCCGGGGGCGACGGTCGAGTGCCACACCATTTTGTTCGAAGTCGAAGTACCGTTGGTGACGAAGTAGCAGTGATCGGCATTGAAGATACGCGCCGCATTGCGTTCGGAAGCGGCAACCGGACCGGTATGGTCGAGCAACTGGCCGAGTTCTTCCACCGCGTTGCAGACGTCGGCGCGCAACATGTTTTCACCAAAGAATTGGTGGAACATTTGGCCGATAGGTGATTTCAGGAAAGCCACGCCGCCGGAGTGACCCGGACAGTGCCATGAATAGGAACCGTCCTGCGCGTAATGCACCAGTGCGCGGAAGAAGGGTGGCGACAGGCCATCCATATACGACTTCGCTTCACGGATGATATGGCGGGCGACGAATTCCGGCGTGTCTTCAAACATATGGATGAAGCCGTGCAATTCGCGCAGGATATCGTTAGGGATATCACGCGAAGTGCGGGTTTCGCCATACAGGTAAATCGGGATGTCGGCGTTCTTGTGGCGGATTTCTTCGACGAAGGCACGCAGCGATTTCAGTGCGTAATCGGTTTCTTCAAACGAGCCGGCACCGAACTCTTCATCGTCGATGGACAGGATGAACGCGGAAGCGCGCGATTGCTGTTGCGCGAATTGCGACAGGTCGCCGTAGCTGGTCGCCCCCAGCACTTCCATGCCTTCTTTTTCGATCGCTTCGGCCAGCGCGCGGATACCGAGCCCGGACGTGTTCTCGGAACGGAAATCTTCATCGATGATGACGATGGGGAAGCGAAATTTCATGAGGTCTCCAACAAGACGAAAAGTGCGGCGCACCAGCTAATCTGGTACGTCAGATAAAGAATGCGAATTTTCGCAGATATGTGTGCGATTTGGGGAGAAAAAAGCCGCCAAATAAGCGATTGGCGGCATAGTGCGGCACTACTGTGACGCCAGTGTTACAAAAACGTTCAGACTAGCCGATACGCTCGTAAGTGATGTACGCGTAATCGTAGCCATTCGCATCCGAATGATGCTGTTCGCGTGCCGTTTCCTGCCAGGTTTTCGGATCTATGGCAGGGAAAAAAGCGTCGCAATCGAAGGACTTGTCTATCTTGGTCACGATCAGGCGATCCACCTGCGCCACGGTATCGGCATAGATTTGTGCGCCACCGATGATGAAGGCCTGATTGTCGCCCACCAGTGCCTTGGCGGCGTCCAGCGAGGTGACGGCTTCCACGCCTGCGTGTTGCCACCCTGCATTACGAGTAATAACAATATTGCGGCGATTCGGCAGCGGACGGCCGATCGAGTCGAAAGTCTTGCGACCCATGATGATCGGATGGCCCGAGGTGGTACGCTTGAAGTGCGCGAGGTCTTCCGGCAAATGCCAGGGCAGGGTGTTATTGATACCGATACCGTTATTGGAATCGGTGGCGACGACGATGGTCAGGTGTGCGGACATGTCTTTGATCTTGTGTGATTAAACCGCCATAGGCGCGGTCAGCGGCGCATGGTGTTGGTAGCCTTCCAGGCTGAAATCGCCCGGTTCCAGTTTTTCCAGCCATTCCGGCTCGTATTTGCCGGTCACTGCGTAATCCGGGATGCGATCCGACAGCACCAGTTTCGGTGCCGGATGCGGTTCGCGCGTCATTTGTTCGTTCAGCATATCCAGATGGTTTTCATAAATATGTGCATCGCCGATGAAGTAGGTGAACCACTTCGGCGTGTAACCGGTCAGGCGGCCGACCACATGCAGCAGTGCGGCGGCTTCGGCCAGGTTGAACGGGGTGCCGAGGCCGATATCGTTGCTGCGGATGTAGAGGCAGAGCGAAATCTCTTTGGTCGTGGCGTTCGGGATGAATTGGTACAGCAAGTGGCAGGCCGGCAATGCAATTGCATCGAGGTCGGCGCAGTTCCAGCCGTGGAACAGGATGCGGCGGCTGCCCGGGTTCTTGATGATGGTATCCAGGCAATCGCGCAACTGGTCTATCGCCTTGTACAGCAAGACCTTATCCTTGCCTTCATCGTTGACAGCCGACACCACGCGGAAACCGCGTTTTTGCGCATCGGCTATTTGTGCCTGCTGGTCCGCGTCGAGCAGCTTGTAGGCCGGCCACTGGCGCCATTGCACGCCATATACCGGGCCCAGGTCGTCCGGGCCGGTTCGGTAAGGATTGTTCAGCCACTCGGTGTTTTCATTGGCATTCTGATCCCACACCTTGCAACCCAGTTCGCGGAACTCTGCAGCGCTGCGTGTCGCGCGCAGGAAACCGATCAATTCGCCTATGACCGACTTGAAGGCGAGCCGTTTGGTGGTAATCGCAGGGAAGCCGTCTTTTTGCAGATCGAAGCGCAACATGGCACCGGGGATGCTGATGGTGCGGATGCCGGTCCGATTTTCCTGCCAGGTGCCGGTATCAAGTACTGTGCGCACCAGGTCAAGATACTGTTTCATGCGTAGTCCGTTTTTTTTAGTTTAGTTGTCAGAAATATAGGTATTCCGATATTTCCCGATAATTCGCTATTTTAACGGGTTACGGCGATGGGCAAGCAGATCGGCTTCAGTGCTGGCCAAATTGCAGGGCGGCGAGGCTGGCGTACAGGCCGCCGGCCGCGACCAGCGATGCATGGGTACCGGTTTCGACGATCTTGCCATGTTCCATCACGATGATGCGGTCGGCGCGTTGCACCGTCGCCAGCCGGTGGGCAATCACCAGTGTGGTCCGACCGACCATCGCCGCTTCCAGCGCGCCTTGCACCAGGCGCTCGGATTCGGCATCCAGTGCGCTGGTGGCTTCATCCAGCAACAGCAGCGGTGGATTTTTCAGCAAAGCACGTGCAATCGCAATGCGCTGGCGCTGGCCACCGGACAGGCGCACGCCGCGTTCGCCGAGGAAGGAAAGATAGCCTTCCGGCAGGCGCTCTATGAATTCATGCGCGGCCGCCAGGCGTGCTGCGGCTATCACTTCCTCATCGCTCGCTTCAGGTCGGCCATAGCGGATGTTTTCCATCGCGTTGGCGGAAAAGATCACGGTGTCTTGTGGCACGATGCCTATGGTATTGCGTAGCGCATGCAAGTCGAGTTCGCGGATATCGATGCCGTCCAGTTCGATCACACCTTCTTGCGGATCGTAAAAGCGCAGCAGCAACTGGAATAAGGAAGTCTTGCCGGCACCGGACGGGCCGACGATGGCGACGGTTTCTCCCGCCTGGATAGAAACCGACAGATTTGACAGGGCCGGTGTCAACGGGCGTGACGGATAGTGGAAGGTCACCAGGTCCAGCGTCAGCGCTGCGCCATTTGCGCGGCGTGGTGGCAGGCTGCGTGGCGTTGCAGGTGACGAGATAGGTGATTGCACCGATAGCAATTCGAGCAAACGTTCAGTGGCACCGGCGGCGCGTTGCGCATCACCCAGTACTTCAGACAAGGCACCGATGGCGCCGGCGACGATTGCCGAATACAAAATAAACTGGCCGAGCTGGCCGCCACTCATGCTGCCGTCTATCACCGCATGGGCACCCAGCCACAGCACAAAGACAATCGCGCCGAATACCAGCAGGATCGCAATCATGGTCAGCAGCGAGCGTGCGCGTATGCGGCGCATTGCGGTTTTGAATGCGTTTTCCACGGTCTGGCCGAAGCGCTTGGCTTCTATCTTTTCATGCGTATAGGCTTGCACGGTCGGCATCGCATTCAGGATTTCACCGGCGAGCGCGGAAGCATCCGCCACGCGGTCTTGCGAATCACGCGACAAGGTCCGTACACGACGACCGAACCAGACTATCGGCAATACGACGAAGGCCAGCGTGACCAGGATGATGGATGAGAGCTTGATGCTGGTGAAGAACAGCATCACCAGTCCACCCGCGAACAGCAAGGCATTGCGCAGCGCCATCGAAATACTGGTGCCGATCAGGGTCTGGATCAGCGTGGTGTCGGTCGTGATGCGTGACAGCACTTCACCGCTTTGCGTGGTTTCAAAGAATTGCGGGCTTTGCGTGACAACGTGTGAATACACTGCATTGCGGACATCGGCAGTCACGCGCTCACCGAGCCAGGACACCATATAGAAGCGCGCCGCAGTGGCAATCGCCAGTACGCAGGCGACGCCAAACAGTGCGATGAAATAGGTATTGATGCTGGACGTGTCGTGCATGCCATTCGCACCGAAACCGAGGTCTATCATTTGACGGAAGGCGTAGGGAATGGCGAGTGTGGCGGCAGCGGCGACGATCAGCGCAATGCCGGCCAGCACAAACTGCTTCTTGTAGGGCAGCAAAAATTTCAGCAAGCCGCGCAGTGTCGCGATACTGCCTTTTTGTAATTCCCGGGAGGTCTGGATGGTCATGGATGCCGTATTTTGATGTGCTGATAAAAGTTGATGCCAACAGCTGGCTGCTTGTCACCGGGATTTAACGCTAATTTAATATACTGCTGCGCAACTGGCATGCCGGGCTAGCTTAACACCAGTCCGGGCCGGCTATTTTTCCTGCAACTTTTGTAAAAAATACCGAAAACGCTTTGTTCTCAGGCAATATGGGGACGAGCCGGTGGAGGGCAAGCGCTATCTTTGCCCGGTAAATGAACTGTCACGCCGAAATAGGGTCATTCAGATTCACGCATCACGGGGGAGCAGATTGCTGCAATTCATCCAGTGTAACGAACAGAATGACCAGAGTGTCCGTGACGAACTGCTCGCGGGCTTGAGCGCAGCACAGGCTTTTACATCACCCAAGTATCTGTACGATGCGCTGGGTTCCAAATTATTCGAGGCGATCTGCGAGTTGCCGGAGTATTACCCGACCCGCACCGAGGCCCTCATCTTCAAAACACATGGCAGGGCGATTGCGCAGGCAATAGGCAGCGGCAGTACGCTGATCGACCTCGGTGCCGGCAATTGCGCAAAGGCGGCGCGCCTGTTTCCCGGCTTGCAGCCGGTGCAATATGTGCCGGTCGATATTTCCGTCAGCTTCCTGCGCGAGTCGCTGCAGCGTTTGCAGCAGCAATTCCCTTCCATCGTCATGACCGGTATCGGCATGGATTTTTCCAGCGAGCTATTGTTACCGGATAGCGTGCGGGATAAAAAGCGCCTGTTCTTTTATCCCGGTTCTTCCATCGGTAATTTCACACCGGAAGAGTCGCTGGCGTTCCTGCAGCGCATACGTGCCGCCTGCGATGAAGACGGTGGCCTGTTGATAGGTGTTGACCTGGTCAAGGATAAAGCCATCCTCGATGCGGCTTACGATGATGCGCTGGGCGTTACCGCGGCCTTCAACCTGAACCTGTTGCGGCACCTGAATCATTTGGTGGGTACCGACTTTGATGTGCAGGGCTGGCGCCATCGCGGATTTTTCAATGACAAGGCCAGCCGGATTGAAATGCACCTGGAAGCGGCATCAGGGCAAATCGTGCGCTGGCCGCAAGGCGAACGGCGCTTTGAACGCGGTGAGCGCATACATACTGAAAACAGTTACAAGTACACGCAGCGCAGCTTTACGGATTTGCTGGAGCAGGCGGGTTTCCGCAAGTTATCGTTCTGGACCGATCCGCAGCAGTGGTTCATGGTGTGTCATGCGCATGTAAACTGATGGTAAGCGGATTGCAGTAGACTGCTGCAATAGCTTCAATGAAGCGGCATCCCGTAATTTTTTAAGACGGATTGCAATGAACGTACAGACAGAAACCATCCATCTGCTGGCACCGCAGCAAGAGCTTGTGCCTTACCTCTCAGTGCGTGGCCGTTCTCTCGCGCTCGCCGCACCGCTATCGGAAGAAGATTGCGCGGCGCAATCGATGCCGGATGCGAGTCCGATTAAATGGCATCTGGCACATACCACCTGGTTTTTCGAAACCTTCATCCTCGAACGTTTCGAAAGCAACTTCCAGCCGCATCATCCGGCCTTTCGCGTCCTTTTCAATTCCTATTACAACGGGGTCGGTGACAAGCATGCGCGTGCACAGCGCGGTTTATTGACGCGTCCTCCTTTCGATGAAGTGCTGGCTTACCGTCGCGATGTGGATGCACGTGTAATAGCCTTGTTGTCACAACCATTGCCGCCACAGTTGTTGACGGAAATCAGGGGTTTGCTGGAACTCGGCTTGCAGCACGAACAGCAACATCAGGAATTGATGATGACGGATGTCTTGCATCTGTTTTCACGCAATCCGCTCAAGCCGGCCTATGCCGATATCCTGTACTCACTGGCGGAAGCACCGCCTGCGTTGGAATGGATTCCATTTGCCAGTGGCGTGGTGCAAGTCGGATATGAAGGCACAGGCTTTTGCTTTGATAATGAATTGCCGCGTCACCGACAATTTGTCGAAGCGTATGAGTTGGCATCACGACTGGTGACGAATCGCGAATACCTGGCCTTCGTCGAAGCGGGTGGCTATGAAAATCCGGCCTTATGGTTGTCCGAAGGCTGGGACTGGGTGCAGGCACAGCAAATCCAGCATCCGCTGTATTGGCAGCATGACAGGGGTTGGCATACCTTTTCGCTGCAAGGCATGCGGCCGCTGGATTTGAATGCGGCGTTGACCCATATTTCCTATTTTGAAGCGGATGCTTATGCGCGCTGGAGTGGTGCGCGCCTGCCGACCGAAGCGGAGTGGGAACATGCGGCGCAAACGACGGCAGAGTTGAGCCAGTTATTCGGTACTTGCTGGCAGTGGACCAGCAGCAGTTATGCCGCTTATCCCGGCTATGAAGCGGCGGCCGGGGCACTCGGTGAGTACAACGGCAAATTCATGGCGAACCAATATGTATTGCGCGGTTCATCCTGCGTCACACCCGACGGACATGCGCGCATCAGCTACCGCAATTTCTTTCCGTCATCTGCCCGCTGGCAATTCACCGGCATCCGCCTCGCACGCCAGGCATAGAGCAGCAAATGCCTAGCGGAACTCGAGGCGGTTGTAATCGAGTATGCCTGCTTCCAATGCCTGTTCAGTGAAGTAGCGTTTGTGCAGGGTATCGCTGAAAGTCCAGAAATCCTGATTGTCACGTCGTACCGCCCAGCGTTTGCTGAAGGCGGCATAGTCATTTTCCGAGCGTAATCCCTGCAGCGCGGAAACCATGGCCGGCAATTCCGCTGCGCTGACACGATAGAAGGCATTCGGATAACTGAAATTAATGCCCGGCGTAAGGGTCAGGGTATCTTCGGCCGGGACCAGTTCCTTGCGTTCGCCCAGCAGATGCGAGACGCTGGCATGTGCGGTATTGCGCATCAGGCTGTATGACCTGGCTTTGCCATCCGGCGTTTCGACCACCAGTAGCGCGGTTTCCGGCAGCCATTGCAAGGCGATACCTTTGCTTGCCGCCAGCGATTTCAGTGGCGCTTGCAGCGCGGCAGGTGTCTGTTTCGTCCAATCCAGCGTGGTGGAAATGACCGGCGCCAGTCGCTTCCTCATCAACTCGAGTAATTCCTTTTTCGGATTATCGCTCACATAGCGTATGCCGCTATCGACATCCAGCGTGCTGGCTGGCCCGCCATATACTTGCTCACGTACTGACTGGCTGTCACCGCGATACCAGTCGTCGCGTGTCGTGATGCGCTGCGCCTTGGGCAGCAGCATCAGGAAGGTGGATTCGCCTTCAGCGCGCAAGTAATCCATATACAAGCGCGATGCGAGCTGGTGGCCGACATTGCCGTACACATCGTAGTTGGCGACCAGCAGGTAGTGGATGCGTTCCAGCAAAGGGTAGCCTATGACCCAGGCGGTTTTTGGCGTGTCGCCGACAAAGCCTTTAACCACGCTCGCATTGTCGAAATGACGGAATACGGTTAATGCCGCGTTATCGTTGTTGCCGTCACCGTCCCAAATCAGATTGAGGCTGACGTCAGCCGGTTTCTTGATGGACTTGGCCAATAAGGCGGAACGTGCTTTAAGGTATTCGTTTTCCAGTTTGCCGTAGGCCAGCCATGGTGCCAGCAAGCCGGTAGTGCGGCTACCGGTGGGCAGGCGGGCCAATTCCGCGCTTTGTTGCAACAGCGCGTCGACATCCTTGTCATAGCTGTCGGAAGGAGCGAGGAAGGTAACCCAGAATTGGTCCTGGATCACATTCAAGGCGACCTGGCCGCGACATACCGGACCTTTGATGAATCCCATGATCGTGAACTCGGCTTCATCCAGCATGAAGCGATAGCGTGCACCGACCGGCAATTGCGCGAAGGTGGCGAATGGATTGGCTGCGGTTTCTTCGCTGTAGCCCGGCAGCTTGTCGACCTGGTAAGGTACTTCAAAAAACAGGCTGCGCCAGCGTGCCATGCGTTTCGCATCAAGGCGATACGGCATATGCGTTTTTGCGACTATGGTTTCGCGTTCTTCCGTCAGGCGATAGTAGACGCGGCTGATTTTCGGGTCGTCGACCGGACGCGCTGTGGAAATGATTTTGATCGGCTGTCCGGGCGGTGTCGCCGAACGTACCAGTTTGAAGTAGTGGCGTTGCTTGTCCTCGCCGAAATACAAATGCGCGAGGAACAGGTGCTCGTAGGCATAACGTGCGAACAGCTGTTCTTTCAGCGAGTCGCCGTTCAGGAAGTTTTCCCACAACTTGACCCTGGTGATGACAGATGTCGGCAAGGCCGGCTGGCCTTCGTATGGTGCACCCTGTTCCAGCCACGCTGTCATCTTGCGATGTTCTTCCGCTGACAGGCCGGGCAGGCCGAAGGGCATACCTGCCAGCGGTTGTTTGCGTTCGTAAGCAGCCATTTCAAAATCGGCCGGGCACATATTGACGCGATCTGCGGAGATATCGAGGGTGTTGTTTTTGCTTTCTTCGGACGGCCACGGATGCTGCTGCTTCAAGACCAGCATGCGATGGATCAGGCCGACCGCGCGATTCGCTTCCGGCGTCGACATGTGTTCGTTCAGTACCGGGAAGAAAGCACGCTGGCGCCACTCTGAAGGTTTTTGTGCGTCGATATACAGGCGCGAGGGATCAGCTGCCAGCAGGCGCGACGCATCATAAACCGTGGTTTTATTCGCGCCGCGTGCCAGGCCATCCCAGCTGGTAGTCTTGAGCTGGCAGGGCGCGTCATAGCAGGCGTGGCACACCACGCAGCGTTGATTCAATATAGGCTGGATAGTTTGCAGGTAGGACAGGTCGGCCGACGGTGCCATGGGTACATCAAAGCGCGTCGGGTCCGCCGGGCCATACAGGCTATCCAGTTGCGAGCTGAGCAGCGTACCGCAGGCGGCTATCAGTATGACGACGGGTAAGAGCAGAAGTCGGCGCATGCGACATACCCTGGAAATGGAAGGTGTATGTGACCTTGCCGCATTTTGCCTGGGGTGTCAATTTACGGGCGTAAAAAAGCCGCTGACGGGCAGCGGCTTTTTATGACAGGGCAGAGGCTTAGCCGGCCAGTGCGATGTCGCGGTTGACGGCGCTCAATACGGCACGGAAGGATGCGGTGACGATGTTGCCGTCGATACCGACACCGAAGCGGGTCACACCGTTGTTGACGCGCAGTTCCACGTAGCTGGCTGCATTCGCGCTGGCACCGGCACCGATCGCGTGTTCATGGAAATCCATCAGCTTGATATTCAGGCCGAGCGCATTGATGAAGGCATCGATAGGACCGTTGCCGCTACCTTGCATGGAGACTGGTTTGCCATCTTTTTCCAGTTCAACCTTGATTTGCACTTCGCCGTCTTTCGAGTCGTCGATGTGGTGGTTGCGGTAGTGGTAAGGCGTGACCGCATTCAGGTATTCGCTGTTGAAGATGGTGTGGATATCGTTGGCTGCAACTTCGCCACCGGTTTCATCGGTGATGCGTTGCACGGCACGGCTGAATTCGATTTGCAGCCGACGTGGCAAGACCAGGCCGTATTCCTGTTCCAGCAAGTAAGTCATGCCGCCTTTACCGGACTGGCTGTTGACGCGGATCACGGCGTCGTAGCTGCGACCGAGGTCGGCCGGGTCGACCGGCATATACGGTACTTCCCAGATTTCATCCGGTTTTTGTTTGGCGAAGCCTTTCTTGATCGCGTCCTGATGCGAACCGGAGAAGGCGGTATAGACCAGGTCGCCGACATAGGGATGACGCGGATGCACCGGGATCTGGTTGCATTCTTCCACGCATTGGCGGATTTCATCGATGTCGGAAAAGTCGAGGCCGGGATGGATGCCTTGCGAGTAAAGATTCAGGGCGAGTGTCACGAGGTCGACGTTACCGGTGCGTTCGCCATTACCGAACAAACAGCCTTCGATACGGTCGGCACCGGCCATCACCGCCAATTCCGCAGCCGCAACGGCGCAACCGCGGTCGTTGTGCGGATGCACGCTAAGGATGATGGAGTCACGGCGGGCCAGGTTGCGATGCATCCATTCGACCTGGTCGGCATAGACGTTCGGCGTGCTGGCTTCTACCGTGCCCGGCAGGTTGATGATCATCTTGCGTTCCGGCGTCGGTTGCCATGCTTCGGAGACGGCGTCGCAGACTTCCTTCGCGAAGTCGAGTTCGGTCATGCTGAAGGTTTCCGGCGAATACTGGAATACCCATTCGGTTTCCGGATGCGCATCGGTCAATTCGCGGATCAGCTTGGTACCTGCCACCGCAAGTGCCTTCACTTCCTCTTTCGACATATTGAAGACGATGCGACGGAATGCAGGTGCAGTCGCGTTATACATATGCACGATGGCGCGACGTGAACCGATGACGGAATCGACGGTACGGCGGATCAGGTCTTCGCGCGCCTGCGTCAATACTTCAATCGTCACATCGTCGGGGATACGTTTTTCATCGATCAGCTTGCGGACGAAATCGAAATCGGTTTGCGAAGCGGAAGGGAAGGCGACTTCAATTTCCTTGAGGCCGATTTTCAGCAGCATGTCAAAGAAGCGCAGCTTCTTTTCATGGTTCATCGGTTCGATCAAAGCCTGGTTGCCATCGCGCAAATCGGTACTCATCCAGATCGGCGGGGTGCTGATGACGCGGTTCGGCCAGGTACGGTCCTTGAGTTGCACGGGCGGGAAGGCGCGGTATTTCGCAGCCGGGTTAGTCAACATCATGATAAATCCTTAAATTCGTTCAATCGGGGAAAGCGTCAGGGGTGGCGATAGGGCTACCTGACTGCCACGTGCGCTAGGTCAGGTAACCGATCGGTAGCAATAGCAAAGCCAATGAACGAGCGAAGCTCATCCCGGCGAACAAATCGCCATTGATGCGCACTGCTGAAATCGGCTTGATAGGCATGATGGTTACGAATAACTCGGTTGTACTGCACTTACATTTACTGTGACGGGTATGACTGCTGTGTTGCGGGCAACACGGGGGTACGCTACTAAGCTAGTAGTAGCGATAGCAGCGTCGATAGCGAGATGCCAGCGATGTGCTTGGATGCGGAAGGAATGTGGTGTGCAGAAAACATAGAGCTAACTTTAGGTGAAGCAGGGCCGGGCTGTCAAGTCCGGTGTGGCTGGCGTTGTGGATTTGATAATGCGCCTATGTCGCACCAGGCATGGCTTTGCCGGGGCTTTTGCCTGTAGGAAATGCCGTTTTCAGGTGCTGACTTCGATTTTGGCAGCACCTGCCGACATTTCGCCTATCACGGCGGCGTGGGCGAAGCCTTCTTGCCGGAACAGCGCCAGCACTTCATCGACGGACGCCGGATCGCAGGCCACCAGCAGGCCGCCCGAGGTTTGCGGATCGCTCAGTAATGCCTTTTGTACCGCGCTGACACCTGTTGCCAATGTCACATCGTGGCCATAGGCATCCCAGTTACGCCCGGAGGCACCGGTGACGCAGCCTTGTTCGGCCAGCTGCAGCACGTTTGGCAGCATCGGGATGGCCGGCATTTGCAATCTCGCCGTCAGTTTTGCACCGCGTGCCAGCTCCAGCAAATGACCGAGCAGGCCGAAACCGGTGACGTCCGTCAAGGCATGCACGCCATCCAGCTTCGATAAGGCCATGCCGGGTTTGTTCAGCTTGGTGGTGTTGGCAATCATTGCCGCGTAGCCGTCGTCGTTGAGCACATTTTTCTTGAGGGCGGCGGACAGGATGCCGACGCCCAGCGGCTTGCCGAGGATCAGCTTGTCGCCGGCCCTGGCGTCGGCATTACGTTTGACCTTCGATGGATGCACGAGGCCGAGTACGACCAGGCCGTAGATCGGTTCCACCGAATCTATCGTGTGGCCGCCGGCAATCGGTATGCCGGCTTCAGCGCAGATCGATTCACCGCCCTTGATGATCTGGCCTATGGTTTCCAGCGGTAGCTGGTTGATCGGCATGCCGACCAGTGCCAGTGCCATGATGGGCGTGCCGCCCATCGCATAGACATCGGAGATGGCATTGGTGGCGGCGATGCGGCCAAAATCGAACGGGTCGTCGACGATGGGCATGAAGAAATCAGTGGTTGCAATCAGTGCCTGCTCATCATTGAGCTTGTAGACGGCTGCATCATCCGAAGTTTCGATGCCGACCATCAGTTCCTTGGGCACCGGGAAGCCACTGGAGTTTTTCAGGATATCGGCCAGTACGCCGGGCGCAATCTTGCAGCCGCAACCGCCGCCGTGTGAAAACGATGTGAGTTTGATTGCTGCATTCATACATGCCTCTTTATAGGTTGGATTGCAGTGTTACTCGTGGGCTGCAGATGAGGGCAAGCCGTGGCATCATGTGAAATCCCAACAGATGTTGATCCATCCGATGATTTCATCTTTCCGCAATGCCACATCCGAAGAGCTGAGCAACGCGTTGCAGGATGCACGTGATTATACGCTGCAGCTTTTTGAATGTTTTTCTGCGGAAGGACTGGATGTGCCGGGCAAGGTTCCGGTGTCATCGAATGTCTCGCCACCCTTGTGGCTGCTCGGGCATATCGCCTGGTTTGCCGAGTGGTATATCTTGCGCGAAGCCGAGTCCAGCGCGCCGACAGCTGCCAAACGTACCTCCTTGCTGACCAAGGGTGATGACTGGTTCGATCCGAATACACTGCCGCATCGTGGACGCTGGACTTTGGATTTGCCGCGTACCGGCGCGCTTAAAACCTATTGCCATGAAGTGCTGGATCGCGCACTGGATAAACTCACACGCGTCCCCGACGACGAAGCCGCCTTGTATCCGTATCGGCTGGCTTTGGCCTATGAAGATATGTGCGGTGAAGTCATGCTCAACCACATGCAGGCCTTGCGCGTGATGCCGATGACGCGACTCGCATCGCCGGCGATCCCGAACTGGTCGCAGGGCGAGATACGCTTCCCCGGCGGCACCATACAAATGGGCTCTGAAAAAGCGGATGAGTTTGTCTTCGACAATGAAAAATATGCGCACCCGATGTATGTGCCTTCGTTCACGATGGATTCCACGCTGGTATCGAATGCGCAGTTTGCCGAGTTCGTCGCCGATGGCGGCTACGACAAGGCCGACTACTGGAGCAAGTCCGGGCGGGCGTGGCTGATGAGGCAGGAACGTTCAGCGCCGAACAGCTGGCAGCGCGATGGCCAGCGCTGGTGTGCGGAACGTTTCGGGCATCTGTTGATATTGGCGGCGCATGAGCCGGTACGGCATATCAATCTGTATGAGGCGCAGGCGTATTGCATGTGGGCACAGCGACGTTTGCCGACGGAGGCGGAATGGGAATATGCAGCTTTGGCCGCGCACCCGGCCATGCGTTGGGGTGACCTGTGGGAATGGACGGCATCGCCGTTTGAGCCTTATCCCGGCTTTAGCGCCGATGCGTATCGCGAGTACTCGCAACCGTATTTCATGACGCACCAGACACTGCGGGGCGCATCATTTGCGACGCGCCAGCGCATGCGTTCAACGAAATTCCGTAACTTCCATTTGCCCGAACGCAGCGACTTACTGGCCGGCTTCCGCACCTGCGCTTTGTAAGTTGGTTACGGAGCCGGTTTCCTGTAGTGGCTTAGCAGTGACCTTTTTTAGCCTGGCCCGGTGGGCAGTGATAGCCGTGGTCATTGCGATGGTGTTTATCCTTGTAGTGCTTGTCTTTGTAATGGTGGCGGTCATGCCTGCTGGGCTGCCATCTTTCATGCTGCAACTGCCAGCGACCATGATCCTGGCGCCATTCCGGGCGATGGTAAACATAGCCGGGACGGGCACGTACCCAATGGCCTTGCGCCCACACATGTTGATATCCGTTCCAGTTCCAGTAACCCGGCGCCCAGACATAACCATTGCGTGGCGGCGGTACGCGTTCATAGCGTAGCGGTGGCGGCGCAGTGCCGATATTCACATTGACGCTGACTTGTGCGGATGCCTGTAAGGGCAGGACTACGCTGCTGGTGATAGCGACGGCAGCCAGGGCGAGGAGGATTCGTTTCATGATTCTTGTATGAAAAGTGGTGATGGCTTCAATATAGCTTTTGCCGTAATTATTTCAGCAAAGTATTCATCTGCTTACAATTGTTACGGGTTTGATTTCGGGTATTAATGGTTGCTTGAGTGATTGATGCTGTTCTCTCTTCGATCAGACTTGGTTTGCCGGGGGCGGCCCGGCAGCCGCTCACTTTCTTTGTCTCGCCAAAGAAAGTAAGCAAAGAAAGGCGACCGCAAAGCCGCAGCCCCTACGGGGTTCCCGTCTGTGCAAGACAAAAAATGGGAAGGGGACGAAACTCGCTTCGCTCAGACAACATCCCCTTCTTTTTCCATTTTCTGTCCCGCACAAACGGCAGCGTCAAAGCGGATAACAACCACAGCCTCTTTGATTCACCTGACCGACCTGAATTTATCAAGGCTGTTGCCGTTGCTTTTGACTTGTCCGCATCTGGCGTTGCCAAGGCAAGCGATTGTCAGACGGGGTCAACGGCGCAAACATGTCTGAGCGTAGCGAGTTGGTTTGCGACGCCGGCTGGCGATTGCTTGACTTGGGGACCCGCGTAGCGGGCAACGACTCCTGCGGTCGCCTTCTTTTGCTTACTTTTCTTGGCGAAGCAAGAAAAGTGAGTAGCCGCCGGGCTACCCCCGGCAAACCAAGTTTGATCGAAGAAAATTCAGTATCAATAAAATGATTGACTGAGTTAGACCAACAATAAAAAAGGCCGGGTCTTGTGGACCCGGCCTTTTCAGTTTGAAGTCAGCAAGACTTCAGTGATATTAACGCTCGCCGAAAGGACGACGGGTTGCACCTGCATCGCCGGTACGTGGACCTTTGTTGAAGCTGCTGCCGTCTTTACGCGGTGCATTTGGTTTGCTGAAGGTACGTTGACCTGGCTTGGCCGTGTTGCCACGGTTGTCGCCTGGTTTCCAGCCACCTGGTTTGTGGTTCGAACGCGGTGCCGAAGCGCTGCGCTTTGGTTCGAAGCCTTCGATGACTTCGACCGGGATCAATTGCTTGATGAAACGTTCGATACGTTTGACGTTCATGCTTTCTGCATGATTCACCAGCGAAACCGCGATACCGTTACGACCGGCACGACCGGTACGACCGATACGGTGCACGTAGTCTTCAGGGAATTTAGGCAAATCGTAGTTGACGACGTGGGTGATGCCCGGAACGTCGATACCACGTGCAGCAACGTCAGTTGCTACCAATACGCGGATTTGGCCACGACGCAAGCCGTCCAGGGTACGGTTACGTGCGCCTTGGTGCATGTCGCCATGCAGGGCGGCAGCCGCGAAACCGGCGATGTTCAGACGGTCAGCGATGGTGTCCGCATCACGTTTGGTGGCGGTGAAGACAACAGCCTGATCCATGGTTTCGTCACGCAGCAGGTGATCCAGCATGCGATTTTTGTGCGACAGGTCGTCGACGAAGTGTACGCATTGCTTGATGTTTTCATGCTTGGTAGCGGAACCGGCGATCTGGATGATCAATGCATCCTTGGTGATGCGCTTGGCCATATTGCCGACCATGCCGTCCAGCGTTGCCGAGAACAACATGGTTTGACGACCTTCAGGTGTCGCTGCCACGATTTTTTCGATGTCGTCGATAAAGCCCATGTCCAGCATGCGATCCGCTTCATCCAATACCAGGATTTGCAGTTGCGAGAAATCGATCTTGCCGGATTCCATGTGGTCGATCAGACGGCCTGGGGTTGCCACCAGAATCTCTGGATTCTTGGCCAGCAATTGCATTTGTTTCGGGTAAGGC
This sequence comes from Herminiimonas glaciei, assembly GCF_042664955.1. Taxonomy (NCBI): domain Bacteria; kingdom Pseudomonadati; phylum Pseudomonadota; class Betaproteobacteria; order Burkholderiales; family Oxalobacteraceae; genus Herminiimonas; species Herminiimonas glaciei. The sequence goes on along the minus strand of NZ_JBHTBU010000001.1, from coordinate 1,790,297 downwards.
ATACCACCGAGGATGGATACAGCCTTGACGCGTTTCATGAACGCGCCGTATTTGTCGGTCGAAGTAGTAACTTGCAGTGCGAGTTCGCGGGTTGGGGTCAACACCAGCATTTTCGGTTGTGCAGGTTTGAAACGAGGGCGATCGCCACGTGAACGTGCCGATTGCGCTTCTTGATTAGGGGTTTTGCCAGTTTGCGGCTGGTCGCCTTCGGAGGCGAATTTATGCAGGGCAGGCAGCATGAATGCCGCTGTCTTGCCGGAACCTGTTTGCGACGAAACCATCATGTCGCGGCCTTCAATTGCTGCAGGGATCGCCTGAGCTTGCACACCAGTTGGGGCTGTGTAGCCGGATTCGGTCAGTGCTTTGATGATGGACGCGTGGAGGCCTAGTGATTCAAAAGTCATTATTTTTCTTTCGTATATATCAGCGCGACAGCGCGCATCATGGATTGTGTCCACGATGAATGTCTGCGAGTGCGCAAAAAATGCAACGCCAACCAACGAAACAGCTAAGAAAGCTCTGAGAGATTTCGGCACAAAAGCTTTGCGCCGGGACGGTGTATAGAATTCAACACCTGAAGGCGGGAGGGCTTTATCGTTAATGCGAACGGTTCGCGATGCTGCAAAGTGCGATGTCTGTAACAAAGCACAGCGCGCATTATAGTACAGAATGCCCCTGCTGTCGAGTCATGTACTGGAATGGGCAGATATGCACCAGAAGTGCACACATACTCGCACTTGTGCGTCTGCCAATAAAAAACGCGGCAAAAAACTCTGCCGCGTCTTTGATTTACTACTGTCTGCTACGGGCCGGTGCCGGATTTACTCGAGGCCGCCCATGCCGCCGACCACGTGCGAGAAGCCGCCGTCAACGTATGTAATTTCACCGGTGATACCACCCGACAGGTCGGACAACAAGAAGGCTGCGGTATTGCCGACATCTTCAATCGTGACATTGCGACGCAATGGCGCATGTGTTTTGACGAAGTTGAGGATTTTGCTGAAGTCCTTGATGCCGCTGGCTGCCAGCGTCTTGATCGGGCCAGCCGAGATACCGTTGACGCGTACGCCTTTTGGTCCCAGCGATTCAGCCATATAGCGCACGCTGGCTTCCAGCGATGCCTTGGCCAGGCCCATGGTGTTGTAGTTCGGCAGTGCGCGCATCGAACCGAGGTAGGTCAGGGTCAGCAGCGCCGCGTTTGGACGCAACATAGGCAAGGCTGCTTTCGCCATCGCCGGGAAGCTGTAGGCCGAGATATCGTGGGCGATCTTGAAGCCTTCACGCGAGATACCGTCGAGGAAATCGCCGGCAATGGCTTCGCGTGGTGCAAAGCCGATTGCGTGGACCAGGCCGTCGAGGTGGTCCCAGGATTTGCCGAGGTCGGCAAACAGGGCGGTGATTTGTTCATCGCTGCCGACGTCGCAATCGAATACCAGCGAGCTGTCGAATTCCTTGGCGAATTCGGTGATGCGATCCTTGAAGCGTTCGCCTACATAGGTAAATGCGAGTTCAGCGCCTTCGCGCTTGCAAGCGGCGGCAATGCCGTATGCGATGGAGCGGTTCGATAATAAACCGGTGATGAGGATTTTTTTGCCTTGCAAGAATGCCATGAACGACTCCAGTGGATTTTCGACAGTGCTCGAATAAGTGCGGAATGGGCAAGATTGTAGGGGCTAGCAGGCGCAACGGCAACTTTTGTCTTGATTCTCCGGTTTTTAACAGTTTGGCCGGGACGCGCTAACAGCTGTGCCAGTGGCGGTCTGTTTCTGTAGAATAGCCAGAACGTCAATATATGCCACGGGCAGGTCCGGCATGGCGATCAGACCAATGACAGGCGCATGGCTAAATTACTTCCTTCTTTCCTGCTGATCAGTTTTCTTTCCTTCCAGAGTGCCGCTGCCTTTGCCGCGCATGCATTTTCCCTTTACGACACACCCAAGTATCCGCCCGGTTTTACGCATTTCGATTTCGTGAATCCGGATGCGCCCAAGGGAGGTGAGTTATTCCTCGCCAATCCGGACCGTCGCACCAGTTTCGATAAATTCAATCCTTTCTCGATGAAAGGCGTATCGGCGGCAGGGCTGACCAACCTGATGTTTGAAAGCCTGGCCACCAGTTCCAGTGGTAGTGAAGCCATTACCGATGAAGTGGCAACCATGTACGGTTTGCTGGCCGAGGACATGGAATTGTCGGCGGATCGTATGTCCATGACTTTTCGCCTCAATGCCAAGGCGCGCTTCAATAACGGCGATCCGGTGCTGGCGGCCGACGTTAAATATTCCTTCGATACGCTGGTCGCTAAAAGCGCACCGCAAATCAAATCCCTGCTTGCGAATGTGAAGCAATGCGTAGTGTTGAACGAACGCACGGTCCGTTTTGACTTCAAGACGTTGAATCGCGAAATGCCATTGATAGTCGGCAGCGTACCGGTGTTTTCACGCAAATGGGCGGCCGGCACCGATTTCGACAAGATACAACTGACACCGCCGATCACCACCGGCCCTTACCTGATTGACCGCTTCGATACCGGACGCTCGATCAGCTACAAGCTGAATCCGGATTACTGGGGCAGGGACATTCCTGCGCGCAAAGGCATGTACAACTTCGGGCGCATCAATTACCGCTTCTATAAGGATGATGTGGCGCGCCTGGAAGCTTTCAAGGCCGGTGAGTTCGACCTGGTGGTCGAGAACAGCGCAAAGAACTGGGCACGTAGTTACAAGGGCCCCAAGTTCAATAACGGCACCATCATCAAGCGCGAGCTCGCGCATTCGAACGGCGCCGGCATGCAGGGCTTCCTGATGAATCTGCGCCGTCCGCAATTCCAGGATGTGCGCGTGCGGCAGGCGCTGGGCCTGGCACTCGACTATGAGTGGATGAACCGTCAGTTATTCTTTGGTTCCTATAAGCGGATTTACTCCTTCTTCAATAACAGCCCGATGGCCGCCACCGGTTTGCCGTCGGCGGAAGAGCTGGTATTGCTGGAACCGCTGCGCAAAAAACTGGACCCTGCCGTATTCGGGCCGGCCCCTATCCCGCCGGATACCAATCCGCCCGGTTCCCTGCGTACCAATTTACTGCAAGCCGTCGAATTGTTCCGCCAGGCCGGTTGGGAGTATCGCGATGGCGCCTTGCGCAATGCAAAAGGTGAAGTGTTTGCATTTGAAATCATGGATGACCAGTCGGCGATGTCGCGTGTGATCAGCGTTTATGTGCGCAATCTGCAAAAGCTCGGGATCCAGGTGACGCAGCGTACGGCCGACTATGCCTTGCTGCAAAAGCGCATGGAAGACTTTGATTACGATATGACCAGTATCCGCTTCCCGGATGTCAGCACACCAGGCAATGAAATGTTCGATATGTTCGGTTCCAAGGCCGCCGATGAAAAAGGTTCGAGCAACTTCTGGGGTTTGAAAGATCCTGCGGTTGATCGTCTGGTCGAAGCACTGGTTGCGGCGGATAGCCGCACGGAATTGCAGGGTGCGGCGCGCGCACTGGATCGCGTGCTGCTCAATAAATATATAGTCATTCCGCACTGGTATTCATCCAGCCACAGGATCGCGTACTGGCAGCGCTTCGGCATGCCTGGCAGACTACCGCTGTACTACCAGCCTGATCCATATGTGATTGGGACCTGGTGGCAGGAAAAAGCAAAATGAGGATGCCGCGATGAACCTGTGGTCTTACATAATCAAGCGCGTATTGCTGATGTTGCCCACCTTGCTGGGCGTGATCGCCATTACCTTTGCAGTGATCCAGTTTGTCCCCGGCGGGCCGGTTGAACAGGCACTGGTCGAATTGAAGGGGCAGTTTGGTGCCGGCGGTGAAGCCGGTGGTGGCGGAGGGTCACAATATCGCGGACGGCAGGGCATAGATGCTGAGCGTGTGGCTGAAATCAAGGCGCTGTACGGTTTCGACAAACCGCCGGTAGAACGCTTCTGGCAAATGCTGAAGGGCTTTGCCACCTTCGACCTCGGGCAAAGCTTTTATCACCACAAGGATGTGTGGGATCTGGTGGTCTCCAAATTGCCGGTATCGATCACGATAGGGATGTGGACTTTTTTCCTGACCTACTTCATCTCGCTGCCGCTGGGCATCGCCAAGGCAGTACGCGAAGGTAGCCGCTTTGACTCACTCACGACGATGGTGGTACTGGTCGGATATTCGATCCCGGGCTTTATCCTCGGGGTATTCCTGCTGGTGATGTTTGGTGGTGGCAGTTTTGTGCAATGGTTTCCTTTGCGCGGCCTGACCTCGGATAACTGGGAGCAGTTGTCGCTGATCGGCAAAGTGCTCGATTACCTGTGGCACATCGCCTTGCCGGTGACTGCATCGGTAGCCGGCTCCTTCGCAGTGATGACGATGCTGACCAAGAACACCTTCCTCGAAGAAATCCGTAAACAGTATGTGCTGACTGCGCGTGCCAAAGGACTGAGCGAAAGCAAGGTCTTGTACAAACATGTCTTCCGCAATGCGCTGATTCCTTTGGTGACGGGTTTCCCGGCTGCTTTCATCGGTGCCTTCTTCACCGGCAGCTTGCTGATCGAAACCCTGTTCTCACTCGACGGCCTCGGTTTGCTGTCGTATGAATCGGTGATACGACGCGATTATCCGGTGGTGATGGGTACGCTGTATCTGTTCACATTGATAGGGCTGGTGGTCAAGTTGCTGGGTGACTTGTGTTACGTCTGGGCTGATCCGCGCCTGCAGTTTGAAAGCCTGAATTCATGAACGAACTTGCTACTGCAGCGCCGGTTTCGCCGGGACGCCGGGTCTGGCTGCGTTTTAAAAAGAATCGCCGTGGCTACTGGAGCCTGATCGTTTTCAGCATCCTGGTGGTCATCAGTTTGCTGGCCGAAGTACTGTCGAATGACAAGCCTTTGGTCGCGAAGTACAACGGCGAACTGGTATTCCCTATCCTGAAGACCTATTCGGAAAAGAAATTCGGCGGTGATTTTGAATCTCCTGCCGATTACCTCGATCCCTTTATCCGTGAGCAGTTCGAGAAGGATGGTAACTGGGCCATCTATCCATTGAACCGCTACCACTACGACACGCTGAACTACTTTGCTTCATCGCCAAATCCGGCACCGCCTTCTGCCGAGAACTGGCTGGGCACCGATGATAGGGGACGTGATGTGGTGGCGCGCTTGTTATACGGTTTCCGCGTTTCTGTGCTGTTTGGCCTGGCGCTGACTTTCACCGGCGTGTTGCTGGGTTTGATTACAGGTGCTATCCAGGGCTACTTCGCAGGCAAGACGGATTTGTTTTTCCAGCGCTTCATGGAAATCTGGGGCGCGATGCCGGAGCTGTACCTGCTGATTATCTTTGCATCCATCTTCCAGCCCAGCATAGGGTTGCTGCTGGTCTTGCTGTCGCTGTTTGGCTGGATGAGTTTGTCCGATTATGTGCGTGCCGACTTCCTGCGCAATCGCAACCTGGAATATGTACAAGCCGCGCGTGCGCTCGGTTTGTCGAATGGGCAAATCATCTGGCGTCACGTCCTGCCCAACAGCCTGACACCGGTTGTAACTTTTTTACCGTTTCGCATGAGCGGTGCGATCCTGGCGTTGACCAGCCTGGACTTCCTCGGACTGGGAGTACCGCCGTCAACCGCCAGCCTGGGTGAGTTGCTGGCGCAGGGTAAAAACAATCTGGATGCATGGTGGATCGCCTTGTCCACCTTCGTGGTGCTGACCATGATGTTGCTCTTGCTGACGAGTATAGGCGATGCCTTGCGCAACTCGCTGGATGTGCGGAGGAAGGCATGAGCCTGCTCGATGTACAAAACCTGCAGGTGTCCTTCGATACCAGCAAGATCGTCAACGATGTCAGCTTCAGCATTGCTGCCGGTGAAAAGTTTGCGCTGGTCGGCGAGTCCGGTTCCGGCAAGACGGTGACAGCGTTGTCCCTGCTGCGCCTGAACCAGGATGCGACATACGGCGGCAAGATATTGTTTGAAGGCCAGGACATCCTGCAAAAGACGGAAGCGGCGATGCGCTCGGTGCGCGGCAATGACATCGCGATGATTTTCCAGGAGCCGATGACGGCACTCAATCCCTTGTTCACGATAGGTAACCAGATCGCCGAAGTGCTGATGCTGCATGAAGGCATCAGCGCGAAAGCCGCCGCCTTGCGCACGGTAGAGTTGCTGGACAAGACTGGTATTCCTGAGCCGCAACGACGGGCCTTGTCTTATCCGCATGAATTGTCAGGCGGACAGCGCCAGCGCGCGATGATAGCGATGGCGCTGGCGTGCAAGCCCAAGCTGCTGATTGCCGATGAACCGACCACGGCACTTGATGTGACGATACAGGTGCAAATCGTCGAGTTGCTGAATCAGTTGCAGCGCGAAGAGAATATGGCCGTGCTGATGATTACGCATGACCTGAACCTGGTGCGTCATTTTGCGGATCGCGTCGGCGTGATGGAAAAAGGGCGCCTGCTGGAAGTGGCGACGACCGAACAATTATTTGCCGCGCCGCGTGAAGCCTATACGAAGAAACTGCTGGCCAGCCAGCCGCATCAATTGGTCAATGTCGTCAGTGAAGCGGCGGCACCGTTGCTGAAAGCGGAGCAAATAAGCTGTACCTTTGATATCAAAAAAGGCTGGTTCAAGAAACTTCCTTTCGTCGCTGTCGATCAGGTCGACGTGCAGGTCAGGCCGGGCGAGACGCTGGGCATAGTCGGCGAGTCCGGCTCCGGTAAATCGACGCTGGGCCTGGCATTGCTGCGTCTGTCGAGTGCGCATGTAAAGGGTGAGATCAGTTTCGAAGGGCAGTCGATCACTAATAAGAGCCGCGATGCCCTGCGTCCTTTGCGTGCGCGCATGCAGATCGTGTTCCAGGATCCGTTTGCTTCACTGTCGCCACGCCGTACGGTAGAGCAGATCGTCGGTGAAGGCCTGGCCTTGCATCAGCCGCAGCTCGGGCCGCATGGCATACGCAAGGCGGTGGCAGACGGTTTGCAGGAAGTGGGTTTGTCGGCGGACATGATGACGCGTTATCCGCATGAATTCTCCGGCGGCCAGCGCCAGCGGATTGCGATTGCGCGGGCACTGGTCTTGAAACCGGATTTGATTTTGCTGGATGAGCCGACTTCGTCGCTGGACGTATCGGTGCAACACCAGGTGCTATTGCTGCTGGCCGACCTGCAGAAAAAATACGGGATGGCTTATATCTTCATCAGCCACGACCTGGCCGTCATACGCGCGATGGCGCACCGCGTGATGGTGATGAAGGATGGCAAGGTGGTGGAGCAGGGCCTGACGCAAACGGTATTGTCCAAACCAACTGAAGCATATACGCAGCGCCTGTTGGCTGCTTCAGTTTACGCACGCCCTGATGGAGTGGCGGTGTAAGCGTCGATGACGACGCTTACTTGAACTTGCTTACTTCAGATTAATTTTGCCGCTGGCGGATGCAACGCTGATTTTGGCTGGTGCCTTGTTGCCAGACTTGGACGCGACTGTGGTTTTTGCCTTGTTGCTCTTGGCCGGCGCACGGCTCGCCTGCTTGGTGGATTTCGCTACAGCCTTGGTGGTGGTCGCTTTGGATTTGTTGTTGCTTGCGACTGCTGCTTTGTATGGTACGTGCAGTTCCAGTTTCTGACCGCTCGCCAGTTTGTCATGGCTCAGGTTATTCCAGGACTTGATTTGCGCGATGCTGACTTTATAGCGGCTTGCCAGCGTATTGATGGTGTCTTTCTTCTTGACGACCACATTGATGCGTTTGGTATCCGGTACATCCGGCGTCATCGCCAGCGTCGCATTGTCGGCGACTTCCTGGGTAATGTCTTTCTGTGCGCTTTCGTCGGTGCGTGGCACCAGTACCGTCGAACCGGCCTTCAACAACATCTTCGGCGGGATATTGTTCACTTCGCGTATGACTTGCGGCGTGGTGTGGAATTTCGCGGCGATGGTTTCTATGCGTTCACGCGCATTCGTTACCTTGTGTGCCGTCCATGACGACAGCGCATGGCTCCATTTCGCCAGGTTGGCCTTGAATTTCTCGGCATTGCTTTGCGGTAGCAGGATTTGCGTGTTGCTGCTGCCGGTAATGACAGGGCGATTGAATTGCGGATTCAAGGCCTTGAATTCATCCATCGGCAATTCTGCCAGTTGCGCCGCCAGCTTGACGTCGATGTCACGGGTCTTGGCGATGCTGACGAAGTAAGGCTGATTATCGACCTTCAGCAGCGTGATGCCATAAGCATCCGGCGAAGCGATGATGTTTTTGACCGCCTGCAGCTTCGGTACATAGTTGCGGGTTTCTGCCGGCATGTAGGCGGACAGGCTGTTGAAGTCGGTGCCTACGCCTGCTGCTTCTGCTTTCTTGATGGCACGCTGGACCGAGCCTTCACCCCAGTTATACGCAGCCAGTGCCAATTGCCAGTCGCCGAACATGCCATATAGTTTTTGCAGGTAAGTCAGGGCGGCATCGGTCGAGGCCAGTACACTGCGGCGCTCATCCTTGAACATATTCTGTTTCAGGTTGAAGTCGCGGCCGGTGGAAGGAATGAATTGCCACATGCCGGCTGCCTTGGCAGTGGAATAGGCTTGCGGGTTGAACGCGGATTCGATGAAAGGCAGCAAGGCCAGTTCGGTCGGCATCCCGCGTTTTTCCAGTTCTTCAACCACGTGGTACAGATACAGCGAGGCGCGTTTGGTAGTGCGGCCGATATAGTCGGGGCGCGAGCTGTACCAGATGGTCTGGTTGATGACCAACTGGTTGTCAGTCAGGTCCGGGATCGCGAAACCTTTGCGTATGCGGGCCCAGACATCGGCATCGCTGGTGACGACGAATTCGCTTAAAGGATCATTGGCGAGGCTGGGATTGTCTTGCAGGGCTGCGTCTTGTACCCAGTTGTAGGGCGGTAGCGAGAGATCGCTGGCGTGGGAGAGGCCGGCGAAGCTTAGCAGGACGGCGGCAGAAATGGTTTTGTATGGCACTTTAAAATCGGATGTAGGCATGGGATCTCGCAAAAATGACCGACCCATGAGCAGCCGGTTGAAAAGGATAATGGCCGAGTGTAAGTAATGCGCATTTTGCTAGTCAAGACAATTTACACAACAGCTAGTGTTTATCGCCTGTTTTTGCACTAAAGGTAGATGCAAAAAAGACAATATTTTCAACAGGAAATCGGCGCTCTTTGGGTGGATATTGCCCGTGCGCAAAACTTCAGGCGACGGGCGGGCAGGGTTTTATATCAGAGGCGGGAGGCAATCCCGGCTCAAAAGTTGTTCTTCCACTCACGCAGTGCGGCAAAAACAGTGACCGGGTCGGCGTTCTTGGCACGGCCCTCGGCGACCATCTGTCTGGCGATGGCAGGTTCACGGGCACGCAGGAAAGGATTGGTCGATTTTTCCAGGCCGATATTCGACGGTACGGTAGGAATATTCTGTTTACGCTTCGCCTGCTCCGCCTCAAAGCGGCTTGCCAGCGCGGTATTCGCCGGTTCTGCCGCCAGTGCAAAGCGCAGGTTGGAGATCGTGTACTCATGCGCACAATAGACTTTTGTGTCATCCGGCAGTGCCGCCAGCTTATCCAGCGAAGCCAGCATCTGCGTCGGTGTGCCTTCGAACAGGCGGCCGCAACCGCCGGCAAACAAAGTATCGCCGCAGAACAGCCAGCCTTGTTCTTTGGCGACGTAGGCAATGTGGCCCAGCGTATGGCCGGGCACATGCAGCACCGATAATTTCAGGCCGAGCTCGGGAATCGTGACAACATCGCCTTCATCCAGCGGTTGCGTGACATTCGCGATAGGATCTTTGCGCGGTGCAAATACCGGCACCTTGAAATGTTGCAGCAAAGTAGATACACCGCCGACATGGTCACTATGGTGATGAGTCAGTAGAATAGCGACCAGGGAAAGTTTATGCGCTTCCAGCGCGGCAAGTATCGGTTTGGCATCGCCCGGATCAACCACGGCGGCATGAACGCCATCGTGGATAATCCACAGGTAATTGTCGTTAAAAGCAGGAACAGTCAGTACACTCAACATACGCATGGAAACATCTTCTACAGAAAAATCCATTATATCCCTCGGGCCCTGGCTTGAGACACCAACCGGCAATTACGTGCGGGATTGGGAACACGCGCGTCTGGATGAGTTGACTGTAGACATCTTTGGCTTCAACGCAACCCAGATCGGCTTGCCGCAAATCGATGCCTTGCGCGCCAATCGCATGCCGCACACCTGGCTGACCGATACCGGCTTCCCGCCCAAGGGGCACGACAATGAAGCGCATCCGCTGGTGGTGGTGCAGGATTTTGAAGAATTGCCGTATGCATCGGCCAGCATCGACCTGGTGATCCTGCCGCATGCGCTGGAGTTTGCGAAAGAGCCGCATCAGGTCCTGCGCGAAGTTGAACGGGTGCTGATACCGGAAGGGCAGGTCATCATTTGCGGTTTCAACCCTTACAGTTTCTGGGGGGCGCGACAAATTATCGGGCGTCTCAGTGAATCGTATTTCCTGCCGCAGCAAGGCGAATTCATCAGCCTGCCGCGTGTGAAGGATTGGTTGAAGCTATTGAATATGGAAGTCAGCGGCGGTTACTTCGGTTGTTATGCGCCGCCGTGTGAAACGCAGAAGTGGCTGGATCGCTTTAATTTCCTGGAAAATGTCGGCGAGCGCTGGTGGCCTTATCTCGGCGCGGTATATGTGGTGCAGGCGGTCAAGCGCGTGCGCGGCATGCACCTGATAGGCCCGGCCTGGAAAACACAAAAAGCCACTGCGCCACAAGGTGTACCGGCGACCAATAAAATACATAAGTCACACAAGTAGCAGAGAGAAAAGAAAGCAGCATGGACAAGATAGATATATATAGCGATGGCGCATGCAAGGGCAATCCCGGCCGTGGTGGCTGGGGTGCGTTGCTGGTGATGGGCGAACGTGAAAAAGAAATATTCGGTGGCGAGCTGGACACCACCAATAACCGTATGGAATTGAAAGCAGTGATTGAAGCGCTCAACCTGTTGACGCGTCCCTGCGAAGTCGTTGTACATACCGATAGCCAATACGTACAAAAGGGCATCAGTGAATGGATACACGGCTGGAAAGCGCGCGGCTGGAAAACCGCTGCCAAGGCACCGGTCAAGAATGTAGACTTGTGGCAAGCGCTGGATGCGGCGCAGGCGCGCCACAAAATAGAATGGCGCTGGGTACGTGGTCATAACGGCCATGCCGGCAATGAGCGCGCCGATGCGCTGGCCAATCGCGGTGTCGAAGTTGCAGCTTAATGCTGGTTTCGATACTTGCCGTCTTTTCTTCACCCTTTTGAATACTGAGTAAGCATGCGACAAATTGTTCTCGATACCGAAACGACCGGCCTGAATCCGCGCTCCGGTGATCGCATCATTGAAATAGGTTGCGTCGAGCTGGTTAACCGACGCCTGACCGGTAACAACTTCCATCACTACATCAATCCTGAACGTGACTCGGAAGAGGGCGCGCTGGCAGTGCACGGATTGACTACTGAATTCCTCAGCGACAAACCAAAGTTTGCAGAAATCGCCGCCGAGTTCCGCGACTACATCAGCGGTGCCGATGTCATCATCCACAACGCACCTTTCGATATCGGCTTCCTCGATGCCGAGTTGAAACGCGTCAATACACCGAGCTTCAAGGAACATGTCGGTGAAGTGATCGATACCCTGGTGCAGGCCAAGGAAATGCATCCGGGCAAACGCAATTCGCTGGACGCCTTATGCGATCGCTACGGTATCTCGAATGCACATCGTGCCTTGCACGGTGCGTTGCTGGATGCGGAGTTGCTGGCCGAAGTCTACCTGGCGATGACGCGTGGCCAGAACAGCCTCAGCATGGATCTCGGTGCATCGGATGTCGGTAGTGACGGACAAGTGCTGGAGGTAGTGGCGATTGCACCGGTACAGTTGCTGGCAGCGACCGAAGAAGAGCTGGCTGCACATGCTGCGATGGTGGAAAGCCTGGACAAGCAAGTGAAGGGGCAGTCGGTCTGGCGCAAGCTCGAGGCAAATTGAAGGGCATATGCTTTTATGAGATAATTTGCGCCACCTCGGGAGGTTAGCTCAGGGGTAGAGCGATCGCCTCACACGCGATAGGTCACAAGTTCGAAACTTGTACTTCCCACCAAAGTTTTCCTGCAAGGCCGCTCTTCGGCGGCTGTTTAATTTCCCCCTTTTACTCCCAGATCTTCCTTGCCTCGAGGCTCGGGTGCTTGCGTCTGCTTGGCGCAACGAAGGGCGCGGCAGATATTGACGCGACTAAGCGCCAATGCAAGAATGAGAACGATTCTCAAATAAAGCCTAGCCAGTGCCTCTTCCGATAGATGCCAGCCAGCTGTGTCCAACCACGTCATCTGGAAGTGTCCTGCGCATCGTGAACCCGCATTCAGACTCCGTCGCCCTCCTGTATAACAGCCACCACGGCTGGCTGCATGGCTGGCTGCGCAAAAAGCTCGGCTGTACCCATCATGCGGCCGACCTGGCGCAAGACACCTTCGTGCGCATGCTGATTCGTTGCGATCACCAGGCATTGCGCGAACCCCGGGCCTACCTGACGACGATTGCAAATGGTTTGCTAATCGATCACTGGCGCCGCCAGGAACTTGAGCGCGCGTGGCTGGAAGCGCTGGCGAGCCAGCCTGAACCGATCACGCCATCAGCTGAATATCGTGCGCTGATACTGGAAGCGCTATTGCAGGTTGATCGCATGCTGGAAAACCTGTCGGATAAAACCAGGCGTGCTTTCCTGTTGGCGCAAATCCATGGCTATACCTATCAGCAAATTGCGACCGAACTCCAGGTATCCGAGCGCATGGTAAAAAAATATATGGCGCAAGCCATGCTGGCCTGCATTGCCCTGGATATCGCGCATGACTAATCGGCTGGACGCGGATGCGATTGCTTTCGGTACGCTGCAACAGGCGGCCGAATGGTTTGCCCTGTTGCGTTCGGACAGCATCAGCGACAGTGATCGCATCGGCTGGCAAAAATGGCTGGGCGCGAATGCTGAACATCGCCGTGCCTGGGCCAGGGTGGAAGCGGTCAGCCAGCAATTTGAAACGTTTACACCGGAACCGGAACAGAGCGCTGCGGTTAATGCTCTGGATGCTTCGAGTCGTTTGCGCAAACAACGTCGCCGCGCATTGAAGATGCTTACCTTGTTGTGTTCCGCAGGTGGTGTCGGCTGGATGGCAGCCCGGCTGGATCCGGTACAACGGACCTGGCTGGCGTTTTCTTCCGACTACTCCACTGCAGTGGGAGAGACCAAGGACGTGCTGCTGGCTGACGGTACACAAGTGTGGCTGAACACGGCGTCTGCATTGAATGCCCGCTTCCAGCCAGACTTGCGTCGTCTGGTTTTGCTGGGTGGCGAGATATTGATAGAGACTGCACAAGACCCGGAACGGCCAGCGCGACCGTTTGTGGTTGACAGTGCACAAGGACGCATGCGTGCTTTGGGTACACGGTTCACCGTGCGTCAGCTGGATGGTATGACCAGGCTGAGTGTCTATGCCGGCGCGGTAGAGATCACGCCTGTCAATTCATCGGCGCCGCCGCAGATTATCGCTGCGGGTCAACAAGCCCTGTTTAGCGCGGAGCAGATAGAGACGCCTGCTGTGGTCGATCCGGCCAATCAGGCATGGGCTAAAGGTGTGCTATTCGCCGATCAACTGACGCTGGCTGACTTTGTCGCCGAGCTATCCCGTTATCACAAAGGCTATCTGGCATGTGCGCCTGAGGTCGCCGATTTGCGAGTGGTCGGGGCTTATCCGCTACACGATATGAATAAAACCTTCGCGATGCTGGAGACCGCATTGCCTGTAACGGTCAAGACCACTTTCCTGTGGTGGGTCAGCATACAAGCGCGCGTATAAAAATATTTTCAGGTTTCAGTTCCCCTTTTTGAATCTGGTTCGGCAGACAGGACATCACTCTCTGTCATCCACATTTCAAGAAGGTAAAAACATGTTGGCATCCACTTCATTTCCGTCCGCCAAGCTCAGCAGCCCTGTCGGTACATTACGGCCGCTGGTGATTGCGGTTGCCAGTGCAGTCTTGTTGCTTGCCCCGGTTGTCGTGACACCGTATGCGCAAGCAGCAGAACCCGCGGCCAGCAGCGTGACCAGAAGCTACAGCATTCCGGCCGGTCCGCTGGCCGGGGTGTTGAATCGATTTGCCGGCGAGTCGGGGATTTTTCTATCGGCCGATGGCAGCCTCACAAGTGGTGAACGCAGTGCCGGCGTACAGGGCACGCTTACCGTACAACAGGCTCTTAACAAGATATTGGCCGGCACCGGACTGGAAGCGGTGGTGCAATCTAACGGTAGTTACGTCTTGCGTAAATTGCCGTCATCCGGTGAAGTGACCTTGCCGCTGGTGCATGTGTCCGGTTCGGCGGACAAGGAAGATGCCTGGGGGCCGGTAAAAGGATATGTCGCCAAGCGCACGGCATCCGGCACCAAGACCGACACGCCTATCATAGAGACACCGCAATCGATCACGGTGATCGGTGCGGAAGAGATAGAAACATTGAAGTCGCAGAGCATACAAGATGCGCTCGGTTACGCGGCGGGCGTGAGTCGCTTCGAGGCTTTGTCGCGCGTGCAGGATACGATATACCTGCGCGGTTTCCAGGCGCAAGCCAGTACCGGCAGCATTTATCGCGACGGTAGCAAGTACACCGTCAATGCCTTCAACGGCAAACAGGAAATCTATGGCATGGAGCGTATCGAGTTGTTGAAAGGTGCGGCTTCGGTCCTGTATGGTTCAGCCGGGCCGGGTGGCATCATTAATATGGTGAGTAAGCGGCCGACGACTACGCCTTTGCGAGAATTGAATGTGGAGCTGGGAAGTTTCAATCGCAAACAGATTTCAGGTGATTTTGGCGGTGCGTTGGATGATGACGGTGTATGGTCGTACCGACTGACCTTCCTGGAGCGCAGGAGCGATACCTTTATTGATTACGTCGCCGATGATCGTACCTTCATCGCGCCTGCGATCAAGTGGCAACCGAATGCCGCCACGTCCTTGACCTTGCTGACCGACTATCAGAAGGACAAGACCAATTATGTTTACTGGTTGCCTGCGCAAGGCACGGTACTACCCAATGTCTTTGGCCCGATTCCACGCAATCGTTTTACCGGCGAACCCGGTTATAGCAAATTCGACGCTAGCCGCTATTCGATCGGATACCTGTTCGAGCATGCTTTCAATGATCAACTCAAGCTCAGGAACAGCTTGCGTTATTTCCACTCGACGAGTGACTTCCCGCAAGTGTGGGTATCCGGCCTGGCTGCAGATCAGCGTACGACGGCATTCCGTGGCGGTACCTTGCGTTGGGAACGTTCATCGTCCGTTGTTTCTGATACGTCTTTGGAGTATCAGCTGAATCATGGCAATGTGAAGCAGACCTTGTTGCTTGGTATGGACTATACGCGGCAAAAAAATCAATCCAAGCGCTATGACAGGACGGCCGGCAGCCTTGATTACTACAATCCTGTCTATGGCGGCGCACTCGGTACACCGACGCCGGACAACTGGTGGTCATATAACTCGGACAGCAGGCAGCTCGGCGTGTATGCGCAAGATCAAATCAAGATAGTGGACAAGTGGGTAGTTTTGTTGGGCGGTCGTTACGATCAGGTCAGTTATGACCAGAGCAATCTGTTCACTGGAGCCAAGGATATAGATAAGGAAAAGAATCACGCATTCACCGGTCGTGCGGGTTTGGTTTACCTTGCCGACAATGGGCTGGCTCCATTCATCAGTTTCAGTGAATCGTTTGAACCGACTACCGGCCGCGATCGTTTGGGTAAGCGTTTCGATCCAAGCACCGGTAAACAATACGAAATAGGCTTGAGGTATCAACCGAAGGATAGCGATACCCTGATCTCGGCTGCGATATACGAATTGACCAAACAAAATGTTTCGGTCGCTGATCCGGTTAATCCGACCTATGAGGCGCAGATCGGTGAAATACGTTCGCGCGGCTTTGAATTGGAGGCGCGTACGCGTATAGGCCGTAACACCAATCTTATTGCCGCATACGGATACACCGATGCACGCACTACCAAAGCCAGCCCCTTGCAACCGTCGCAGGTGGGGCAGCGCTCACCGGGTATTCCGTATAACCAGTTCTCTATCTGGGCTGACTACAGCTTTGGCAACTTCGGATTGCCGACACTGAAAGTAGGCGGTGGTATGCGTTATCAGGATGAGACCAAGCCTAACGTTGGCACTTTTGAGGTGCCATCCTTTACGCTATTTGATGCGATGGTCAGCTACACCGCGGGGCCATGGAGGTTCGCGTTGAATATCAATAACCTGACCGATAAAACTTATATCGGCAGCTGTACCACTGGTTGTTTCTATGGAGAGCCGCGTAAGGTGATCAGCACTGCGACCTATCGCTGGTAAGCGCTTTTGCGTGAAGTTTGTGGGTAATAAAAAAGCCTGATGATTTCTCGTCAGGCTTTTTTGTTTGGGGCGAGCAGTTTCTACTTAATCACAAAAATCCAGCGGCAAGCGACGCGGGAAATGTTGTCCTTTACCGGATCGATCTGCGTCACGCAGTGTGCGCCAGGTGTATGCCAAGGCATTCTCTACCGCTTCTACCGTGGCCTCACCCAAAGCGAGGCGACCGGCGAGCGTACTGGCCAATGTGCAGCCGGAGCCATGATAGCTGCCCGGCAGACGATCGCAGGTAAAGGTATGCGAGCTGCCATCACGTGAATACAAGCGGTTGTGTACTTCCTGCTCGTCACCGTGCCCGCCGGTGATCAACAAGTGTTGGCAGAAGGGCAGTAACTTGGCTGCGCATTCATCTGCGGTGCCATTTGGCAATTCCGCCAGGATGCGTGCTTCCGGCAAGTTGGGGGTGACCACGGTTGCCAATGGCAACAGGCGTTCCCGCATCGCGTAACCGACTTCATCTTTACCCAGTGCGCCACCGCCGCCGGCACGCAAGACCGGATCGCACACTACCGGCACGTTCGGCAGGCGCTGCAGGATGCTGGCCACGGTATCCACCATTTCAACCGAGCCCAGCATGCCGAGCTTGACGCCGGCGATAGGCAAGTCGGTGATCACGGCTTCGGCCTGTGCGAGGACCCAGGCCGAATCCAGTACGCGGAAATCGGAGACATCAACCGAGTTTTGTACAGTCAGTGCGGTGACGGTAGGAGCAGCGTGGCAGCCCTGTGCCATCAGTGCTTCGATATCGGCTTGCAGGCCGGCACCACCGCTGGGATCGTGGCCGGAAAGACAGAGGACGACAGGGCGGGAACTGGAAGTATTCATTGTGCTGATTGACTCTTTAAACATGGCGGCTTCTTTGGAAGTCGGCCTGAGAAAAAATGGTTGGCGCAAGTATTGAACGGAACTAGCTCGCCAGACGACGCGTTGCGTCCGCCATTATAGCCGTGACCGGGAGTTGGAACCTTGATCCGGGCTTGGTTTCCGGGTCTGGGTGGGGGGGCTCAGGGAAAAAGGTTTTGCTTGCGGATGATGTCTGCAATATTGTCCGCCGGCAGCGGCCACGCGACGTAATAGCCCTGGACTTCGTCGCAGGACAGGGTTTGCAGGATATGCAACTGTTCCAGCGTCTCGACGCCCTCGGCCACGACGCGCATGCCGAGGGCCTTGGCCATCGAGACAATGGCGGTAAAGAAGATTTCGCCATCCTTGCCGCGCCCGAGTTGTGAGGTGAAGGCCTGGTCGATCTTGAGGATGTCCATGTCCAGCCTTTGCAGCAGCGACAATGATGAATAGCCGGTACCGAAATCATCGACATGGACCTTGATACCCATTTCATTGATCGCGGTCAGTTCATCAAAGATGTCGCCGATATTGCGCATCATGGCGGATTCCGTCAGTTCGATTTCCAGCAGAGACGCGGGGATGCCATGCTTGGCAAGACTGGCCGCGATTGATTTCTTGACCTTGCCTTCATTGAATTGATGCGGCGACACATTGACCGATACCGGCACCACTTCCACACCTTGTTTGCGCCAGCTCGCCAGCTGTGCGCAGACCTTGTCGACCACCAGTTCACCAATCGGGTTGATCAGGCCGCTTTCTTCGGCCAGGCTGATGAAGTCATTCGGCAAGACCAGGCCACGTGTCGGATGCTGCCAGCGTATCAATGCTTCTATACCGAGTAGTTTACCGGTCTGGGTTTGCACGCGCGGCTGGTAATAAATGAGGAACTGGTCTTCCTTGATCGCCTGTTGCAATTCCTGCTCGGTATTGAGCCGCATCTTGATGTCTTCATACAGCGTATGGTCGTAGAAGCGGAACTGCCCCTTGCTGCCGGTTTTTGCCGCATACATCGCGATGTCGGCGTTTTTGATGAGGGTTTCCACGTCCTGCCCGTCGCGCGGGAAGATGCTGATACCGATAGAACAGCCGATGCGGTTCTTTTGCGATGTCGTGTCGCGCGGGATTTCGAAAGGTTCGCGCAAGACCTGGTTGATCGCATGTGCAATATGCGCCGCTTCTTCTTCGCTATGGATTGCTTCCAGGATTACTGTGAATTCATCACCGCCTATGCGTATGACTTTGTCGCTCGGTCGCAGTACCGAACGCAGGCGTTTGGCGACCGTGCACAGCAACTGGTCACCGGCGGAGTGCCCAAGCGTATCGTTGACGTTCTTGAAGTCATCAAGGTCGATGAAGAGTATCGCCAGCATCGTTGCATTCGCCTTGGCGTTTTCCAAAGCCTTGGGCAAATAGCTCATGAACCAGTGGCGGTTCGGCAGCGCCGTCAAGCCATCTTCAGTCGCCAGGCGTGACATTTCACGTTCGTGGCGTTTGGGTTCGCTGATATCGCGCAAGGTGATGGCGAGGCCGTTGTCAGAGCGGACGAATTTCCGCTTCAGCCATTCCGCATCGATAGGGCTGTCGGCCGGCACCTGATAGTCATCTTCGAAGAAACCGGTTTCCATCGCGATGCGATAGGCTTGCATCACCTTGTCAAAGTATTCGCCGGAATAAAAGTCGGATACCTTGACGCCGGTGAACTTGTCCTTGCTCATGTTATAGAAGGATGCGCCTTTTTCATTGCAGTCGACGACCTGGAAATCGGTGATGAATTCATTGCGATCCCGCATCGGCAGCAGGATATAGAAGCCTTCATTGCCGCCTTCGGTCGCGATGCGGTAGGTTTCGCGGATCGCATCTGCTTGCTGCTTGCGCCATGCCAAGCGTACCGACATCCACATCGCGGCAGTGGCAAACAATAGCAGGAGCGCGCTGCCGAACAGGGCAATCTTGCGATACAGGGCCAGATTGTTTTCATACGGCAGCAGGATGTCTTCCTTGCTCAGGCCGACCATGACAAAGAAGGGATAGCCCTTCAGTTTTTGGGTCGCGATGAAGTGGGTATCGGTATCCGCATATTGGCGGGTATTGCTTACGATATTGCTCGCGCTATGCTCGGGCCGGAGTGGAAATGATACCAGCGAGAGTGCATCATTTTTACGGCCCCGCATTTGCGCGACGCGTTCGACACCATCATTGCCGATGAAGGCCAGCACGCCGTCATGCCCGAGGATAGGATCGTCGGCAAACAGCGTGAAAAATTCCGGCGCCAGGCCCAATACCAGTACGCCGGCAAAAGTGCCGTCTTCATTCTCGAGGCGGCGTGTCACCTGGACAATGCGTTCCTTGCTGAGACGGCCTATGGTTGGCGTGCTGATGCGTAATTCCGTCGACATATTGTGTGCATGGAATTTGAAATATTCGCGATCAGATACGGTGAACATTTGCGTCACCGGCACGCTGGTAGTGAGCGGGCGTCCGTCGACATCGTAAATCGCAACCGAGGAAAACTGCGGCACGTTCAACAAGCCTTTACCTATCATCTCTTCAAAGCCGAGATAACCTTTCGATTGCTCCCAACCGTATTTGATTTGCTGTGCCAACTGGTCGAGCTGTTCTATGCTCCTGGTCAGGTATTGCGCATAGGCCTTGGAGATGGAGACCGCTTGTTTGGCTGCATTTTCCTGCAGGATTTTCTTATCGTTTTCGAGCTTGGAATAAACCACACCCCACAACAGGGCGATCAGCAGCAGGGCCGAGAGCGGCCACAGAATCACCAGGCGCAGATGCCTTTGGATAAAGCTGATTTTCGGTGAACTATCGCGCGGGTAATCACCTTGGTTTTTCGCATGCATAAGAATAATCAACCGAGCATAGGTTATGTTCTGTGATGGAAACGAGACGAGGTAAGCGAGCGATAGCGAAAGAATGCGGATCTACGCTTGCTCTTGGGACTGACGAATGGCAGTCCGGGAGGTCGAAGAACGTTTCTTGCGTTTCTGGTTAACGGTCTGGTCTAAAAATATTCAAATATCTGTCAGCTTCTTTGCATAAGGTTGGTACCGGCATTGATGTGTGCCGTGGCGGTTTATCTCTGCTTTTTTTATTCTTTTCCGACGCCGGCTTTCAGTGGATCGTGCCGGAAAGCGACCTAGTGTAGTCATTCGGAAATATTGCTGTTATCCCATAGATATGGGAGAAAAAGTGGCCCTGACACCTTAATTAACAAATGCAAACCATTCTTCTTTTCGGCAGGATGTTGCCCATAGGGAAAACTGAAAAATGCGGCTTTTTGGCCTGTGGTATCAAACATACTTTTAATTTTAAATTTAACAATTTCATGGGGGAAATCGCGATGAGTCTTGATAAATTAGTATCGCAATTGACATTTAGACTACTGAAAATGAGGCCTGCTGCGGGCCGCTGAACCGCAGCCGGATTGATTTTGCGCTGTTGAACAGCATGCAGGAAATGAAAAAGCCTGCTTTGAAGAGGGATCGCTTATGTTGGTCATCAAGTTGTAAGTTGTAGTGCGATGTGGGCGGATATTTATCTTGTGCGCAATGATTTGCATGCATCTGTGTCTTGCTGTCAGGCTATGGGACGCGTACCATGAAGCCATACAACAATGACATTTTTTACGGAGACATCAATGTCAGTTCACTTGATTGAAGCAGTACGTTTTAACGATGCAGGCGACAGGGTGGAAATGGTGAGATGGGGGCGCGGCCACCGCAAAGGTGACGGTTCTCCAGGTTGGGAAGCAGTGACGACAGAGCATGACGTCAGTCTGGTGGTTGATGCACTGCACTTCGGTGACGAAGTGGCGACGGCCTTCCGGGTAGGTAATGAAATGGTGCTGGGCCCGCGCGTCCACATCGTGATACATCAACACGGTATCGAAGACATCGATACGATAGACCACGATGTCCCGGGCCGTACATTGGCAGATTTGCCGCGATTTTGAACTGTCGCCAACCGGCGCCGGTGATTTATATATTTGAGATTGGAAGCAGTAATGGGTGGTGATTTAACGACGGATGAGTTCGACGCGCTGGCGCAGATAGTGGCCGGTATCAAAGCCGGAGAACGACCATCCGCCTGCGTAGCAAGAAATACCAAGCGCCTGCTCGGCCTCAAATATATCGAATATGCGAAAAACGGCCAGCTCGCCCTAAGCGAGAAAGGCAAGCAAACCTTGTTTATCAAGGGTTGCATCAATGGCTTGCGTGCCATTGCGAACGATCCTGCAACAGTATTGAAATCCGATGTGCAGACTTTCCTCGGCAAAAAAGGCCACATCGCAGCGAAAGACGGTGGGTACGAAATCACGGAAAAAGGCCGGGAGTGCCTGGCTGATATTGATGCCCGTAGTAAATAGTCGGTCCCTTTCCGCCTGATATCCACACCCGCATCGTGGGCATAGTGCTGCGCAATGCACACTTGCAAACATGATCGTATAATCGCCTCTGGTTACCACCTTGCCATCTCCACGGCATGGTGGTGAGGTTTCCAATTTAATCTGTATGTAAAGGCACCGCATCCGAGTGCCGCACTAGGTCGAAGTAATCGTTTTTTCTTTTTATTCGAATGCGTCTCACAGAAATACGTGAAATGCGTTCTTAAGGGGGAGCGTTACATGGAATCTGTTCACTTACCTGGATTAAGTCCGCCTCGTTCTGCCTGCGCAGACGGGAGGGCGACCATAGCCTGCGAAATACCCGCAGCTATTCTGCACCGGCTCAATGAACATCGGGCCACGTTTCTTGTCTACACCATACTTATTGCCGCCGCACGAGCGTGTGCGGTCCCGTCAGGAATTTTTCAGATAGGGCTTAAGCGATGAACGATCGAAACAACCATCTCACCACGCCAGCTACTTTAATGGCTGAATCTTTCAGTAGTACGCAGATAGAAGCGGCACTGCGCATCCTGAAGCATCTCTTGCATAACTTCCCCGGTGCGACCGCATTCCGCGTCCTGGGCGACAAGCTCGACCAGATCGAAATTGCCACACCCAAGTTCACGCTGCTGCTGCGTGATCCGGCCGTGTTGCGCAAACTCGTATTCGGGCGCAGCCCCTTGCCGCTGGCCGACGCCTATATCAATGGCTTGATCGATATCGATGGTGACCTGTATGCGGCTTTGGGCCTCAAACAGTATTTCGCATCCTTCGATTTCTCGCTGGCGACGCGGTGGGCATTATTGCGTGATGCCTGGCGTCTGCCGTCGAAACCCAAGAACCTGCCGACTACACCTTTCGGTTCCGGCGAGTTTGCACACAAGCACTCGAAGACCAGCGACCAGGCGGCGATTTCCTTCCATTACGATGTCTCCAATTCCTTCTATAAATTATGGCTGGATAAGGAAATGGTGTATTCCTGTGCTTACTTCCACTCCCTCGAAGACACGCTGGAACAGGCGCAGAAAAACAAGCTCGATCATATCTGCCGCAAATTGCGCCTCAAACCGGGGGAACGTTTTCTTGACGTGGGTTGCGGCTGGGGCGCGATGGTGTGTTGGGCCGCAAGTCACTATGGCGTGAAAGCACATGGCATTACGCTGAGCGAGAAACAATATGAGTATGCGCAGGCACGTATCCAGGCCGAAGGATTAAGCCATCTGGTAACAGTCGAGTTGCGCGATTACCGTGACCTCGAAGGTGAATCGGTCTACGACAAGATTTCCAGCATAGGCATGTTTGAACACGTAGGGCTGGCGAATTTGCCGGTCTACAATGCCACCATCAAACGCGTGCTGCGCCCGGGCGGGCTCTTCCTCAATCACGGCATTACACATGATGAAGAAGGCTGGCAACGCACGATAGATACCGAGTTCATCAACCGTTATGTGTTCCCGGATGGTGAGCTGGATACTGTCAGCAATATCCAGCGCCGCATGGAGCAGACCGGTTTTGAAATCCACGACGTCGAAGCCTTGCGTCCGCATTACGCACTGACGCTCAGGCAATGGGTCAGCCGGCTCGAGGATCACCGCGAAGAGGCATTGCAATACGTCGGTGAATCAGCCTATCGCGTTTGGCGTTTGTATATGGCGGCATGCGCGCTTGAATTCGAGTACGGCGGCACCGGCATCTATCAAATCCTGGCGTCCAAGCCGGGTGGTGCGGAACCTGCAGTGCCATTGACGCGCGGCGATATCTACGCCGCTTCCTAGGGCCAGGCCTGAACGACAAAAGCCGCATCCTGTTACGGGATGCGGCTTTTCTTTGCTCTGACGATTAGCGGTAGCTGGCTACCGCCTTGGGCAGTTCCTCAATCAAATGCATACGCAGGCTTTGCGCTGCCGGTGACAACGGATATCCGGCGCGGGTAAGTACCGCAAGTTCACGCTCTATCACCGGCGCGCTGACTGTCCGTAATTCCAGGCCCATACGTTCCGCTACCGGCAACACGCCGGTTGTAACGATGGCTACGCCGACACCAGCGCGCACCATGCCGGTCATGGTCCAGGGCAGGGCCACTTCATACGCCGGTGTCAATGTGATGCCCACACGTGCCAGGTGCCGGTCCAGATAGGTACGGATCAGGCTCGGTGGTTTCAGCAATATCGGCTGGGTTGCTGCGATGTCTTGCCAGGTGATGGTTTTCTTGCGCATCAGCGGATGTTCCTTGTGCATCAGCACTGCATACTTATCGTGCCCGATGACCTGCGCCAGCATGCTGCTATCTCCTTCCAGCGTCATGCCGATGCCGATATCCACGGTACCGGCGACGATGAGTTCGCGCACCTGGCGTTCGGCCACGTCCTCGACGATCACGCGTATACCCGGATAGCGACGATTAAAGCTTTTCAAAAGATCCGGGATGACAGTCGCCGCATGCAGGGAACCCGCAGCGATAGTGACGCGTCCTTTCTTCAGCGCCAGCAGGTCGCGCGAGTTTTCCACCACCGACAGCAAATCCATCAATGTTTTTTGCGCGACCGGCAGCAAGTCATGCCCCGCATCGGTGAGTTCCAGGCGGCGCGTGTGACGATCAAACAAACGCAGGCCCAGCAAGGTTTCGAGGTCGCGTACCAACAGGCTGAGTGAAGACTGCGATACGCCGAGCAATTCAGCAGCCAGCGTGAACTTGCCGGTTTCAGCAACGGTGACGAAAGCACGTAGTTGCCGCAGCGTTATATTCATGAGATTACCTCATCAATTTATATGTATATCTATATTTACATATAAATGGCTGGCTGAGAAGCTACTCCCAGGCAAAGGCGCATGTGCGCCTGTCAGCTTCAACTGAAGGAGTAGCCAGGTGGATTCACCCCCAGCAAAACAGCGCATCCCGATTAATGTCGTGGTCAGCGAGATCCGCACTTTGACGCCGACGATCAAGGCCTTTGTGCTGCACAGCACGGATGGTGCAGCACTACCTGCTTATACCGCCGGTGCGCACATACGCGTGCAAGTCATTCTGCCGGGCGGAGATGCAGATGAGCGTTCTTACTCATTGATTGACGACAGTGTAGGCAGTGAATGCAGGAGCCATTACCGGATCGCGGTGCAACTGGAGGCCAATGGCAAAGGTGGCTCGCCCTTTATGCATGGCTTGAAGGTCGGTTCACAGTTAAACATACGCCCCCCCCAAAATGATTTCCCTTTGGATGAAACTGCCACGCACAGTGTACTTATCGCTGGTGGCATCGGCATTACGCCCATCCTGGCTATGGCTTATGCGTTGCAGGCGAGCGGTCGTTCTTTTGAATTTCACTACGGCACGCGCAGTCCCGACTTGATGGCATTCCGCGACGCGGTGGAAACATTCCGCAATGTCGTACTGTACTTCGACGGCGGCGATCCGCGGCGCGGCCTGCAACTGGAAAGCTTGTTGGCGCATCCTGCCGATGGCAAACATGTGTATGTCTGTGGTCCTCGTGGCTTGATCGATGCGGTGATCGCGACGGCTAAACACCATGGCTGGGCTGATGATCATGTGCATTTCGAATTATTCAATTCTCCTGCGGTGCAGGGCGGCGATACGGCATTCGAAGTGGAATTGCGGGCTTCCGGCAAGACACTGCAGGTACCCGCCGACAAGTCGATCCTGGACGTCATCCTGGCAGCTGGTTGTGACTTGATGTACGACTGCAAGCGCGGCGAATGCGGGATGTGTGCCACTGCGGTACTGGAAGGTATTCCGGAGCACCGCGACTACAACCTGCCGGACGACGAACGCGCTGGCGGCAAGGTCATGTGCATCTGCGTATCGCGCGCCAAATCCCCACGGCTGGTACTGGACCTCTGAGTAGCGGCCTGTCGACAAATCACCATATTCCCTATAACCAGCAAGGAGACATAAGCATGGGTACTTTCATACGTAATGCCTGGTATGTGGCAGCGTGGAGCAAGGAGGTCGGGCGTCAGTATTTGACGCGCCGCATCCTGGGCGAACCGGTACTGATGTATCGGAAGGAAGATGGCTCGCCGGTCGCGCTGCTGGATCGCTGCCCGCACAAGCTGGCACCGCTGTCACTGGGCGAACTCAAAGGCGATATCGTTGAATGCGGTTATCACGGCTTGCAGTTTGATTGCAGCGGCACCTGTGTGCGCGTACCCGGCCAGCCGCAGATCCCACCGGCAGCGCAGGTCAAAAGTTTCCCTCTGGTAGAGCGTTACAACGCAGTCTGGATCTGGATGGGGGAAGAGGCGTTGGCGAACCCGGACGATATAGTCGAGGTTGAGCGTTACCGGATGCCGGGCTGGGACTTGATCGACGGTCAGTACCTGCACTTCAAGAGTAATTATCTGAACATCACAGACAATCTTGTCGATCCCGCACACACCACTTATGTGCATAAAAACACCATAGGCAATGCCGCCGGCGAAAATGTCACAGTCAAGGTGGAGCAGGGCGAGCAGCATGTGCTCGCATATCGCTGGATAGAAAATGCCGAGCCGATACCGCTGGCAAAAAAAATGGGCGACTTCAAAGGCCTGACTGATCGCTGGCAGTACTACTACCTGCTCATGCCATCGATTTCATATGTGGATTTCGGCACGGTGGATGCCGGGGTCGAACGCAACGAAGAGAATAAAAATCGTGGCCTGCGTTCCTTCTCCTATAACTTCCTGACACCCGAAACAGAAAACACCACCCATTACTTCTGGCTGCATGTGCGTAACTACCAGACCGGTAAGCCGGATATCGATGCCGACGTTACAAAACTCATGACGCTGACCTTTGAAGAAGACATGGCGATACTCGCCGCCGTGCAGCAGGCACAGGAAGAAACCGGCGTGCGGGAGTACGTACGTCTGGGAATTGACAATGCGCCGGCACGCATACGCAAGATGGTGGATAAGCGCATCGCTGCCGAACAGCTTGCAGCAGAAAGCAATGTACCCATCACGCGAGCAGAGCTGCAAGTCGCAGGATAGGTTGTAGTCAGCACGTCCAACAACATTATTAAAACGGAGGCAAGGATATGGAATTTTCTATCGGCTGCAATGGTCGCGGCGCACAACACATCCCGGGCAAGGTCGTCAGCGTGGATGAACAATTCAGATTGATAAAAAGCACCGGTGTTTTCGATCACTTCGATCGCATGCCGCAACCGGGGCTGGAACGGGAATACATAGATGCGGCGAATAAATACGATCTGCCTATCCGCACCGGTTTATGGTCATATACCGCTGGCCGCGATGAAGCGGTACTCGAAAAGAATTTGCGCCTGTGTAAAGAGGCCGGCGCAGAGTGCCACAACATCATGCTCTACACCCGGCATGCGCAAGGGCATGTGGTGACAGATCAGGAAGTGGTCGATTTCTATCTGCATGCTTATGCCCTGGGTGAAAAAATCGGCATCGTGATTGGCTTCGAAGTGCACATCTATATGTGGACCGAAGATTTCCGCCGCGTAACACGCGTTGCCGACATGGTGCGCTCACACGGCGTGCCTTTCAACTTCGTGCTCGACCACAGTCACGTGCTGTTGAAAGTCGATAACCTGGAAGAGCAGGACGTCAGCGGGATTCGTGCAGACGTGGAAAAAGGCCTTTGCATCATCGATCCGTATGAGCCGGGTAATGTGCTGGACGACTGGATTGCGCAAAACATGACCGTATGGCTGCAAATCCGCCCGGTCTCTCCGAATGGGCCGCGGAATCAATGGCAGCTGAACCCCAGCGACACCTATGGTCGCGCCTGCCAGTATCCATTCTTTAAACCCAGGCCGGGTGAATGGCATTCGCCATGGCATGCCTATCGGGTCGAGCCATGCAAGGAAGTGGTGCGCCGTGTTTTGCGGCAGCACCGCGACCAGCCCAATAGTCCGCTGCGCTGGATCACTACCGACATGATAGACATGCCGGACTATGGCGGTGGCTGCAAGTATTCGCTGCTGGAACATAATGTCGCGATTGCCGAATGGTTCAGGCAAACCTGGGAAGACATCAAGGCGGAAAAGACCAGTGGCATACCGGCGGAAGCGCGCAGCAGATAGTCATCATCAGGCCGCCCCCTTGCAAAAAGGGTAAGGGGGACGGCCATTTTTCGATAATCCGCACAATACTTGATCGATATCAAATGCCCGAAATGGCGTAGCGGTAACGTAGACACGTTCCCATTAAACCAAGAAGGTAATCATGAAAAAATCGGTATTGGCTATCGCCCTGTGCTCTTTGGCAGCCCTCAGTTCGCAAGCATTTGCGCAGCAAACACAAGAAGGTTCATGGCTGGTTCGCGTCCGCGCAGTCAACCTCGACCCGGCGAACAAGTCCGACCCGATAGGCGGCGTTGGCGCATCAGATCGCCTCACCATCAATTCCAAAGTCATCCCGGAACTCGACATCAGCTACTTCTTCACGCCTAACTGGGCGACAGAGCTGGTGCTGACCTATCCGCAAAAACAAAAAGTATCGCTGGACGGTACCCAGATCGGTACCTTCAAACATTTGCCGCCTACCTTGACGCTGCAATACCACTTCACACCGGAAAAAACCATCAGCCCTTATGTCGGTGCCGGTATCAACTACACTCGCATTTCCAGCGTTGATTTGCTCAATGGCGCAGCGACCTTGGAAAAAAGCAGCTTCGGTCTGGCCTTGCAAGCTGGTGTTGATTTCAAAATCGATAAAAACTGGTCGATTAACCTAGACGTGAAGAAAGTACAGATTCGTAGTGATGTGAATACTGCGGCTGGTCAATTGAGTGCTGTGAAGGTTGATCCCTGGCTGGTGGGCGTAGGTGTGGGTTATCGCTTCTAAAGCATGGGAGTGGCTGGTATTGAACCGGCTGCCACTCAATGAAAAAGGTTTGCGTTATACGTAGACCTTTTTTCTTGTGATATCTGGGACCCAGATGGTACGCCATATATATGGGATGGTTTTATCGCAACAAATCTCTTATAAGTGACGAACCAAAAATCACGAGAAATTTGACGGATGAAAACGCTGTATCAGGTGCTGGGAGTAAGCGGACAGGCGAGTTCGCCTGAAATCGAGCAAGCATATAAAACCGGCCTTGCAGCGCTGGCTAACGGAGCTACGACGCTCAACCCTGAAGAGCGGGATATCCGGGAGAAAGTAGTCCGCGAGGCCTACGCCATCCTCTCGTCCCCGAATCGCCGTTCTGCTTACGATGAGAAATTAAGAAATAAGACCAGGGTGGCGGAGCTTATCGTCGAAAGTTCGCCATTTCCATGGATGAAGATAGTCGCGGCACTGTTGCTGGTGGTCGGGTGCCTTTACGTCTACCAAGTGCAGGCGGATAAAGCAGAAGCAGAGCTCGCTGCATTGGAAGCAAAAAAAGCCGAGGCGGAAGCCGAGCGCGCTGAACAACTGGCATTGGCCGAACAGGCGCGACTGGAACAGCAAAAGTTGCAGGAACAAAGAGCGATACAGTCAAAGCAGGATTTTGAGATTGCACAGTTCAGACGCGAAGAACGGCTGCGTACAGAGCGTGCCCAGAAAGCAGACACGCAAGCAACTGAGAAGGCTGCTGCCACCCGCTGAGTTAGCTCAGTGTACGATGTTCTTCAATACCACTGGACCCGCACTAACACTGTGACCAAGATCACCGCAAAACCGAATATGGCAACGAACTCACGCTTATGTGGGGTGGAACTGGATGGTGGGTAACGTCCCAAAGTCAAAACCTTTAAGAACAGCCATCCCGGCCAATAAAATATATTCGTCAATATAACGTCGACTATCAGCCAGCCGACGGCGCGTACAACGACTTCCGCAATTGCATCGAGTGCCATTGGTGCCTTTCACATTAGTTTAAATAATGTAGGACATCTTTTTCTTCGATTTACGGCTGCTAATTGATGCCGAGGTTCTCTTGCCTGGCTATCTGAATCATTGATATTGCCGTAAATGCTTACTTATCTTAGCTTATTGCAAGTGCTCGCGATAATTTTTCAGACATCGGCAAACGTACTTCAGAAATTGCCTGTGCCACTGCTTCCGGACCAAACACCAAACCTTGCAGCGGGAAGAAGTGGATGTCGCTGATGCCTATCGACGCGAGTGCATAGCGCAGGTAAGGCGTCAGGAAGTCCTGCTGTTTCGCACGTTCGCCGGCAAAGAAGCCCCCCGAGCTGACCAGCACAAAGGTAGGACGATCTTTCATCAAGCCGACCTTGCCTTGGGGTGTGGCGGCGAAGCTGCGATGGATGCGGATCACATGATCGAGCCAGAGCTTCAGCGCGGCTGGAATCGTAAAGTTGTGCATGGGTGTGACGATGAAGAGTACATCGTGCTGTTCCAGTTCGACGATCAATTGTTCCGACTGTTGTAGTCCGTCGGCATCGTGTGCGGTATTCGATGTGATCGCCAACGCGTAGTCGCGGCCTATCGGTGGCAGCGGAGCCTGCACCAGGTCACGTTCGGTTATGTGTGCATCCGTGATGCCGGCCGCGGCCAGCGTTTCCCTGGCGAGACGATAGCCGTGGCTGGCATCGCTGTGCGGGCCGCAGTTCAATAACAAAATACGATTCATGTCATCCCTGTTAAAGCGTTTCGACAAAGTGCATGCCGCGAGCCAATAGTCCCTGGCGAAAATAAAAGCGTTGTGCCAGCGGCATATGCAAGCCGGTATCCAGCACAAAATTTTTGCAGTCCAGTCGTGCAGCTTGTTGGCGTGCTGATTGCAATAACAATTCACCTATGCCCGAGCGTTGCAATTGACCGGTCACCACCAGATCATCAACGTATACGAAACGGCCGTATATCGTGCTTTCCACTTCGCGGTAACCGGCGAGCCCGACGATGCTGTCATCACGCCATGCCGCCAGCAAGCGATAGCCTTGCGCATGCTGGCGTTTGATTTGTTCTACATAGGCGGTGCTATCCGTCAAATGTGGCCGCAGTTCCTGCATGACCGGAAACGATGCGGCCAGCTCGACATCCGTTTCAATATGCCTGATCTCTGTCTCGGCTTGCATATACTTCTCCAGAATTATTGTACCGCCTGCGACTTGCTCAACCATGCGGCAAAGCCGGTGGTGGCGATGCGTGCTTCACCTGTCGGTGTCAGCGATTGATCGTTGATTTGTGCGCCGTAATAGGAGGCTTGCGGATCGGCGACGACAACACGTTGGTCTCCGAGCGCATCCAGGTAGCGTTTCATCAATTCCGCGAGGCCAAGCTTTTCCGGGCCGGCGGCATCGAAGCTGCCATTGATCGGCTGTTCCAGCGCCGTATCCGTCACGATGGCTGCAATGTCATCGGATGAGATAGGTTGCACATGGGCCGGCGACAGGCGGATCTCGTTGCCGACTGTGCCGAATTGCGCGATGCCGGCGAGGAATTCAAAGAACTGGGTGGCGCGCACGATGGTGTAAGGCACACCGGATTGCTTGATCAGCTGCTCCTGTGCCATCTTGGCGCGGAAGTAGCCACTTTCCAGCATGCGGTCGGTGCCGACGACCGACAAGGCGATATGGTGCTTGACGCCTGCCGCCGCTTCCGCCGCCAACAGATTGCGACCGGAAGTTTCAAAGAAGTCGAGCACGGCCTGGTCTTCGAAGGACGGGGAGTTGCTCAGGTCGATTACAACTTGCGCCCCTTTGACCGCTTCGCTCAAGCCTGCACCGGTGATGGTGTTGATGCCATTGCTGGGCGAGCCGACCAGGACTTCATAGCCGAGCTGGCGCAAATTGGCGACGACTTTGGAGCCGATCAGGCCGCTGCCGCCGATTACCAGGATTTTCATATAAACCTTTGTATTCAGTTGTTAGCCAGTTGTTCTGACGATTAGCTTGGCATTTTGCGAAAAGCGATGGAGAAGCGATTCCAGCTATTGATGGATGTAATCAACAGTGTCAGTTCCACCAATTCCGCATCAGTAAAGTGTGGGCGGACGATTCCCCATACTGCATCCGGTACATGTGTTTGGGCAACCAGGGTCAGCGATTCAGTCCATTCGAGGGCGGCACGCTCCTTTTCACTAAAGAAAGGGGCTTCGCGCCATGCCGCCACGGTTGCCAGGCGGCGCTCGGTTTCACCGGCTTTACGGGCGTCGGTCGAGTGCATGTCGAGGCAGAATGCACAGCCGTTGATTTGTGAGGCACGCAGGCGTACCAGTTCCTTGAGCAGGATGTCCAGTGTGCCTTTGGCGATGTGGTTTTCCACACCCATCATGGCGCGGAGGGCATCTTTATCGGTAGCGAGGAAGTCGAGGCGGGTTTGCATGTGCAGCTCCTTGTTTGGGTAAGTCGGTTAAAAAATGGCGTTTCCTTGATGTGTAGTATGCGAATATCATGGCCGTGTTAGAAGGGCCAAGAAATGCAAAAAGGACTAGTCCATGAAAAAACCGAAACCCGTGCTGGACCTCAGCGTTGACCGCACGCTGGAACTACCCATGTACCTGCAGATTTGCCAGCGTTTCAAGATCGCAATAGAGCAGGGACACTTGCACGCCGGTGATCGCGTCCCGGCGGTACGGGCGCTGGCGACAGAGATGAACCTGGCGCGCGGCACGGTGGAAATGGCCTATCGCATCCTGACTGATGAAGGCTATTTGCAGGTGCGGGGCGCGGCCGGCACGATTGTTTCGCCTGCCTTGCCGCAACCTGCAGCGAGCAAGCCTTTGGCGCCTATCCCCGGGCAGACCGTGTCCGCCTTCCTTGATCATGACGGCAAGGCGCCGAAGCCATTGCAACTCGGTTTGCCGGCGCTGGACGCCTTTCCGCGCAAAGTGTGGAATCGCCTGGTCGGTCACAGATTGCGCGGCAGTGAGCCGGCGCGACTGGGGTATCCCGATCCGGCTGGTTACGCTCGTTTACGTGAACGGATTGCGACCTATTTGGGCGTATCGCGCGGCGTCGCATGCTTGCCGGAACAGGTTTTTATTACGACTGGTTTGCGCAATACGCTGGAGTTGACCTTAAGCAGCCTTTCTACCGCGGGTGATGAATTCTGGTTTGAAGATCCGGGTTACATCCTCGCGCGTCCCTTCCTGCAGAATGCCGCAGTGAAGGTAGTGCCGGTACCGGTCGATGGCAATGGCCTGATCGTCGAAGAAGGCAAGCGCCTCAGTCCGTATGCGAAGTTTGCGATGGTGACGCCGTCACACCAGAGTCCGCTGGGCGTGACGCTTTCATTGGAGCGCCGCATGGCTTTGCTCGAGTGGGCGAGTGAGGCAGGGAGCTGGATTATCGAAGATGATTACGATAGCGAATTCCGCTATCAGGGACGGCCGCTGCCCGCATTGAAGAGCCTGGACCGCAATGATCGTGTTATTTATAGCGGTACTTTCAGTAAGGTGATGTTCCCCGGGCTGCGACTGGCTTATGTGGTTGCACCCGTCAGCGTCGTGCCACGTTTCCAGTCGGTTTCTTATAACCTCAATGCCGGTTGCCCCTACCTGTTCCAGGCGAGTGTCGCCGATTTCATTGCAGAAGGTCATTTCTCCCGTCATTTGAAAAAAATGCGTTCCTTATACGCCGAGCGTCGCTTGGTGACGCAGCAGGTTTTCCAGGACGTATTGGGCGAGCGCCTGCGCATAGATCTGCGTCCAGGCGGTTTGCACATGTTAGCCAAGCTGGGCGAGCATGAGAACGATGTCTTGCTGGCGGACCGGGCGCGTGAAGCCGGTTTGGCGTTGCATCCCTTATCGCGCTGGTACGTCAATGCGAAGCCACAGCAGGGTTTGTTGCTGGGTTTTGCCAACGTGGTTGACGAGAAAGATGCCAGGCGCATTGCATTGAAGCTGAAGCAGGCGCTGGAGATCAAGTAGCACGAAGTACGAAGCCGGCTTGTAAAACAACAGCGCAGCAATAGGAATTGCAGAGGGCGAGGAGCTTGGGTTAATATGAGAATAGTTCTCATTAACATCAGTCCGTACTCAATTTCCCCATGTCTTCCCTCGAACCGGCTTTGCAGCAGCAAATGCATACGCTTTATAGCAACCACCATGGTTGGTTGCATGGCTGGTTACGCAAGAAGCTCGGTTGCGCATTCCAGGCAGAAGATTTGGCGCATGACACTTTCTTGCGCCTGATTGTAAGACCGCGGCAACTCGATAGTGCTTACGATCCGCGCGCTTACCTGACCAGGATCGCGCAAGGTTTGGTCGTCGATTTATGGCGTCACCAGGAAATCGAACGCGCGTGGCTGGCAACACTGGCAGCGCATCCTGAATCCGTCGTGCCGTCGGCCGAACATCAAGCCATCATTATCGAAACCCTGGTTGAAGTCGATCGCCTGCTCGCGCAATTGCCGGAAAAGCCGCGGCGCGCATTATTGCTGGCACACTTGCACGACATGACGTATGCCGAAATCGCCAAGGCTTTGGACGTATCGGAACGCATGGTCAAAAAATATATGGCGCAAGCAATGCTGCATTGCCTGCTCAATGGCGCAGCATTTAAAGAAGCGATGGTTTAAGTATGGCCATGAGCACCGCAGCGATGCCGGTATCCCCGTCATCCATTACGCAAGAATTTGAATTTGCCACACTGGAACAAGCCGCCGAGTGGTTTGCGGTACTGCGTTCCGGTGCGGTCAGTGACGCAGAGCGGGAACAGTGGCATGCCTGGCTGGACCTGCGGGCAGAGCACCGCCTGGCCTGGCAAAGGGTAGAAGCGATCAGCAATGGATTGGCACTGCCCAAAGCGGCACCGGAAGCCGCCACTGCGGCATTGAGCGCGGCCATATTGCAGCGTCGCCGTAGCTTGAAGATGCTGTCCCTGTTTGCCGTAACCGGCCTGGTCGGGTGGGGCATCAGCAGCAACAAAGCCGTGCAGACCGCCGTGGCCGATTTGAATGCGGATTACCGCAGTGCGGTGGGAGAAATACGCACTCTGACTTTAGCCGATGGCAGCGAGATCTGGCTCAATACCAATAGTTCGCTGGACCAGGATTATGACGCGCGGATTCGTCGTGTAACCCTGCGCAAGGGTGAGGTTTTGATTGCCACCCATCCTGATAGCCAGTCACCGGCGCGGCCCTTCATCGTCTATAGCGCCGAAGGAAGTTTGCGTGCATTGGGGACGCGCTTCAATGTGCGTCAGCTGGATGGTAAAACCCGGCTCAGCGTATTTGAGGGCCGGGTAGAAGTCGCGCCGGTGGATGCACCTGAAACACGCAAAATTATAGAGAGCGGCCAGCAAGTTGATTTCAATCGCAGCGCAGTGATGGCAGTGGTCGTTGCTGATCCGGCACAGCAAGCGTGGAGCCAGGGTTTGCTGGTGGCGGACAATATGCCCTTGGGCAATTTCATTGAAGAGCTGGCGCGTTACCGCTCCGGTTATCTTGCCTGCGATCCGGCAGTCGCCGATTTGCGCGTGGTCGGTGGTTTCCCGCTCAATCAGCCGGATCAGGCACTCGCGATGCTGGAAGCGTCTTTGCCGGTCAAGGTGCATCAAACCTTGCCGTGGTGGGTCACGGTGCGTGCCGGCGAATAAGCCATATTTAAATAATTTCAAAAAATCAGTTCCCCTTTTCTGATCTCGTACGGAAAGCAGAGTGTAGGCCTGCTGCCTGTCCTTACTTTTTCCGAAAGATCAGATAATGAAACATGATGTCCCTCGCCGCATTGCCGCGTCCCGCACCGAATTTAAAATGACGCCGGTGGCGCTGGCTATGCATGCCTTGTTTGCAGGCGTAATGATCCTGAGTGTGTTGCCGACCAGTTCATTTGCGGCCGAGCCGCCTGCAGCCAAAGTCGCGACGTATAACTTCAATGTCCCGGCCGGTCCGTTGAGCAGTGCGATTGCACGTTTCTCCGCACAGTCGGGGACTTATGTCTCTGTCAATGGCGCGCTGACCGATGGCAAGAATAGCCAGGGTGTGCAGGGTAATTTATCGGTACCCGAAGCAATTACGCGGCTGCTGGCCGGCAGCGGACTGGAAGCCTTGATGCAAACGAACGGCAGCTATGTACTACGCGTGGCACCGATTGCCGATTCGACGCTGCCGGCGGTGACAGTCACCAGCGATGTGGTCCTGCCCGGTGAGTTGCCGAAACCATTCGCCGGTGGACAAGTGGCGAAGGGGAGCCGCGTCGGCATCTTGGGGAATGTGGATATCTTCGATACGCCATTCAGCACGCAAAGTTATACCGAGGAATTTGTGCAGGACCAGCAATCACGCCGCGTTGCCGACATTATTTCAGTTGATCCTTCAGTACGCAGTGCGATGGCCGAGTATGGTGATAGCGAAACTTATCTCATTCGCGGCTTTCCGGTATTCGTGAACCAGGTTGGTGTGAATGGCTTGTATGGGATGACCGAGAGCCGACGCATTACGCCGGAGTTTTATGAGCGCATTGATGTACTGAAAGGACCTGCTGCGATGCTGAACGGCATCAGCCCGTTTGGTGTGGTCGGTGGCAATATCAACCTGACCAGCAAACGTGCAGACGACAAACCTTTGACACGTGTCACCGGCAGCTATATCTCGGACAGCCAGTTTGGCTTGCACCTGGACCTGGGGCGTCGCTTCGGGGAAGACAATGCCTGGGGCGTGCGGGTGAACGTGCTGAAGCGGGATGGTGATACGCCTATCGATCGGCAGGATGACCATATGAAAAACGGCGCGCTGGCGCTGGACTATCGTGGCGAAAAGCTGAAAGCCAGCCTGGATGTGGCAAATCAGGATCGCCTGACGAATGGCTACTCCGCGAACATCACTTACGATTCTGGTTTTGCTTTGCCCAAACCACCGCAGGTTGATAAAAACTATGTAGACAATTGGGAATACATTAAAACCAAGGCCAAGTACTGGATGGCGCATGCTGAATATGAATTCAGTCCAGCTGTCACGGCGTATGCCAACTACGGCAAATCCGAAGGCAATGAAGAGTATTACTATGCCGGCTCGCAAGGCCGCAAGTTCATCAATAGTGCCGGTGACTTCACTGCGCGTGCAGGTGGCTATCGTGGTTCATACGAAGTGGATACCTATGACGTCGGTTTGCGCGGAAAATTTATGCTGGGCGAGGTATCCAATAGCTATGCGCTTTCTTATAGTGACTTTAGCCGCAGGGCGTATGGGGCTACCGTAAATGCGACTGCCCAATATACCGGCAATGTTTATAACGTTCCCAATCGCTTGCCACCAGTCGTGAACTATGGGGTTATTCCACAGAATGGCGATTTGCAGTTAAGCAGCATCGGCCTGGTCAATACCTTCGGCTTCATGAACGACAATGTATTGTTGACCCTGGGCTTGCGCAAGCAAGACTTGTACAGCGGTATTTTTACCTCTGGCGTCAAAACCAGGGCGTATGACGAAAGCAAAGTCACACCTGCAGCTGCATTGCTGGTGAAGCTCGGTAACTATTCGCTGTATACCAATTACAGCGAAGGCCTGGCGCAAGGCGCAACTGCACCTGCAACTGTCACCGGCAACCCCAATGCGCTGTTGCCGCCGGCTGTCACCAAGCAGGTGGAAGGCGGTGTCAAGTACAACGCCGGAACATTTGGTGTTACCGCAGCAGTGTTCCAGATATCGCAACCGAATACCTTCACTAACTCGAGCGGTTTCTTCGTCGCAGATGGCGAGCAACGCAACCGTGGCCTGGAACTTTCGACTTTCGGCCAGCCCTTGCGTGGCGTTCGTTTGCTCGGCGGTATTACGTTGATCGATGCGGTGCAAACCAAAACGGCAAATGGCACCAATAACGGCAAAGACGCGATTGGTGTGCCCAAAGTAAACGTGGTGTTGAATGGTGAATACGATATTGAAGCGCTACAGGGTTTCACGCTCACCGGTCGCATCAATGCATTCAGCGGGGCACAGGCGAATGCAGCCAATACGCAAAGCATTCCCGGCTGGCAGACGCTGGATCTAGGTGCACGCTACGTCACGCAGCTGGCAGGCAAGGCAGTTACCTTTCGTGGCAATGTGATCAATGTGACTGATAAAAATTATTGGAACTCGGTTTCGCGCGGCTTCATTACCCTCGGTGCACCACGTACCTTATTGCTGTCAGCTTCGGTAGATTTCTGATTGTTGCGGGAAATTTGCAGTATGGATGGATACTTTTCTGCGCGGATCGCAGTGGTGGCGGATCTTTTCTGTAAGATGTGACTCTGGTCGGCTGGTGCCGGCCTTTTGTCGGATCAAGGAACGCCTGGTAATCATGAGCACCCGTATCGATACCTTTGTGGCACCACCCTGTGTAGATGAAATAGAAATCATCTACCAGGATGAAGCTATATTGCTGGTCAATAAGCCCAGCGGCTTGTTGACGCTGTCAGGCAAGAATCCACTCAACCTGGATTCGGTGCATCACCGGTTGGTACGGCAATTCCCGCAGGCATTGATGATACACAGGCTGGATCTTGGCACTTCGGGTTTGCTGGTGGTGGCCTTGAACAAGGCAGTGGCAGCGAATATCAATCGGCAGTTCCAGTTGCGTACCGTAGCTAAAACGTATCAGGCGGTATTGGCCGGACAGCTGGCTGCCGATCATGGCGAGATTACATTGCCGATTGCCAAAGACCCGCTCAGTTTTCCGAAGTTAAAGATCTGCCTTGCCAGCGGCAAGGCTGCCAGCAGTCATTACGAAGTACTGGACAGGCAGGCGGATGCAGATACCACGCGTGTGCTGTTCACGCCGCACACAGGACGTACGCATCAATTGCGTATCCACAGTGCCGGCATCGGGCATCCCATCCTTGGTTGCGACCTCTATGGCACAGCCGAGAGCGAGCAGGGGGCGGAGCGCTTGCTTTTGCATGCGACTACATTGGAATTCGACCATCCGCTCAGCGGTGCACGCTTCCATGGCGTCAGCGCCTGTCCGTTTTAAATCCGTTATTGCCAATCAGATCGCTGCGGTGATCGCCTTGCCGACATCCGTCGTATTGCCATTGCCACCGAGGTCAGGTGTGTTTGGTCCTTGCACCAGCACTGTTTCAATCGCCTGCATGACGGCATCATGCGCCGCCTTGTAATTTGCATCGCCATTACCAAGGAAGTCGAGCATCATCGCGCCTGACCAGATCATGCCGATAGGGTTGGCAATGTTTTTACCGAAGATATCGGGAGCCGAACCGTGTACCGGTTCGAACAGCGATGGAAATTTCCGTTCCGGATTCAGGTTGGCCGATGGCGCAATGCCGATGGTGCCGGTACAGGCCGGGCCGAGGTCGGACAGGATGTCGCCGAACAGATTGGATGCGACCACCACATCGAAGCGCTCCGGCGACAGTACGAAACGGGCGCACAGGATATCGATGTGATATTTGTCCCAATGCACATCCGCATACGATGGTGCCATCGCTTCGACACGACTGTCCCAGTACGGCATGCTGATTGAAATGCCATTTGATTTGGTGGCGGATGTCAGGTGTTTCTTTGGCCGGCTTTGTGCCAGTTCGAATGCATACTTCAGGATACGGTCAGTACCATGCCGCGAAAAAATCGCATTTTGTGAAACGAATTCATATTCCGTTCCTTCAAAACTCTTGCCGCCCACTGCCGAGTATTCGCCTTCGGTGTTTTCGCGCACCACGTAAAAATCAATATCGCCGGGTTTGCGGTTGGCGAGCGGACAGGATACGCCCGGCATCAGGCGCACCGGGCGCAGGTTGACGTACTGGTCGAAGTCGCGCCGGAACTTGATGAGGGAGCCCCACAGCGAAATGTGATCGGGAACCAGAGCAGGCATACCGGCCGCACCGAAGTAAATAGCCTCGAAACCTTCCAGCCGTTGACGCCAGTCATCCGGCATCATTTGTCCATGCTTGAGGTAGTACTCGCAGTTGGCCCATTCCATGGTCGTGAATTCGAGGGCGAGATTGAATTTGCGCGCAGCGGCCTCCAGCACGCGCAAACCTTCCGGCATTACTTCGTTGCCGATGCCGTCACCGGCGATGACTGCGATCTTATGAGTTTTCATGAAGCTTGCCTTTGCTTTTTATATTGATGGAAGGAATGCTCTTGGAAGTTTTTGGCTGTATCAAACCGGATAGTAAATTGATGTAGTGCCGCCATCTAGCGTGCGGTGGTTTGTCCGAAGTTGTCGAATTCAAATACCTTGTTTTGCTGGAATTGTCCTCGCAACCATCTTTCTGCTTCGGACGGGTTCCGGCGTTTTTGCCAGAGCAGATCTACACCGACCAGCCAGTCCGTAAATGGATAGGCTTCCAGTTGCAACTCCACCAGCTCACCTTGTTCCAGCTCCCGGTGGATCAATTGTCGCGGTAGTGTCGCCCAGCCCAGGCAGGCACGTACCATTTCGATCAGCGCCAGATAGCTTTCCGCTTGCCACACTTTCGTGGCCCTCAGGTATTCGGTGGTCGGGAGTTTGTTGGCATGCGCGCTGAAGGCGAGATGACGGTGTG
The DNA here is from genome assembly GCF_042664955.1 of Herminiimonas glaciei. Classification (NCBI taxonomy): domain Bacteria; kingdom Pseudomonadati; phylum Pseudomonadota; class Betaproteobacteria; order Burkholderiales; family Oxalobacteraceae; genus Herminiimonas; species Herminiimonas glaciei. The sequence goes on along the minus strand of NZ_JBHTBU010000001.1, from coordinate 1,750,235 downwards.
TGTGCAGGTCGCTGAAGCTGACCTTTTCCATTTTTGCCAGAGGGTGGTCCGGATGCGTGATGTGCACCATGACGAGCCTGCCCAACTGTGTGAAGTTCAGTTCGCTAGGGTAGCCCGGTTGGGCAAAAGCAATGCCGAGTTCCGCCTCTCCCTTGATTACCAGTTCACTGACGTCGCCATACACCGGGTTGCGGATAGTCAGGTCGATAAATGGGAACCTGGATTCAAACGCACTGAGCACCGGCATGACCGTGTTGTACGGAATTTCGATTGCCAATGTGAGTTCAGCCGGATTGCTGTCACTCAGGCTGTCTGCATGCGCCTCCAGTGCGATACAGCGCTCCATGACCGCTTCCGCTTCAATCAGCAATTTTTGTCCGGCGGCCGTGAGCGTGGGTTTGCGCGTGGTGCGATCGAACAGGGACAGGTTCATATCTATTTCGATATTCGCAATGGCCGCACTCACGGTCGACTGTGTTTTGCCCAGTTTCCTCGCGGTAGCGGAGAAGGAACCGGTTTCTGCTACGAGTAAAAACGTCTCAAGCTGTTCTAAAGAAAATCGCATGGTCTCCCCTGATTTACTCATCGATCAAAGCGATAGTAACTGATTTTATTATCGATTCATTTCGATAGATGATGGCGTGCCCCCGGATATTGACAACAGATCACCGGGGCCGAGCTGCTAATTGTTCCCGCCAGAAGGAGCAAATAGCCAGGCGCTACCGGAATCGGCAATCGCTGCCGCCCGGGCGCCGTATCTATAAGAAAAAAGGAGATGCAAATGAACAAAGACAAGGACGTTCATGTTGTGGATGAGGTACTGCCGTTCGGTCAGCTGGGCACCTATGGTTTGCAACATGTACTGGTGATGTATTCAGCCTGCATCATCGTACCGTTGATACTAGGTGCTGCACTGCAGCTACCCAAAGACCAGTTAACCCTGATCATCAATGCCGACCTGTTCGCCGCAGGTTTGGCGACACTCGTGCAGTGCGTAGGGAATCGCTTCTTTGGTATACGACTGCCTATCATGATGGGCGTGACCTTCGCTTCGGTTACGCCGATGATCGCCATAGGCGTGAATCCGAACCTGGGCTTGCAGGGCGTGTACGGTGCCATCATCGTCTCCGGCCTGTTCGGTATTCTGTTCGCCCCGGTGATGGGGCGCTTGCTGCGTTTTTTTCCGCCGCTGGTGACCGGTACCGTGCTTTTGGTTATCGGTATCAGCCTGATGCGTGTCGGCATCGACTGGTCAGCCGGAGGCCAGCCGATGCTTGCCGATGGCAGTCCCAATCCGGATTATGGCAATCCGGTTTACCTGGTGATTTCCCTTTTACAGCTGATCCTGATCCTGGGCATCAATCGCTACGCAAAAGGATTCATTGCCAATATTGCGGTGCTGCTGGGAGTGCTGGTTGGCTTTTTCATTGCCTACTTTCGTGGCGATATCGTACTTGATGGCATACACGAGACGCCGTGGTTTTCGATGATTACGCCGTTCGCGTTTGGCATGCCGAAATTCGATGTCGTCGCGATAGTTTCCATGTGCCTGGTGATGCTGGTCACCATGGTCGAATCGACCGGGATGTTCCTCGCATTGGGCAAGATGGTAGATCGTCCGACCACGCGTGAAAGTTTGGTGCGCGGGCTGCGTTCGGATGGCCTGGGTGCGGTGCTCGGCGGCGTCTTCAATGCTTTTCCCTATACATCTTTCTCGCAAAACATCGGCCTGGTGACCATGACCGGTGTCAAGAGTCGCTATGTGTGCATGGTCGGGGCGTTGATCCTGATCGGCCTGGGACTTTTCCCCAAGATGGCCTACATCGTCGCTTCCACCCCGCAGTATGTACTTGGTGCCGCCGGCATGGTCATGTTCGGCATGGTCATGTTGATGGGCGTACGCATCCTGTCTACCGTCGATTTCGAACGTTCACGCTACAACCTTTTGATTGTCGCCACCAGTGTGGGCATAGGGATGATCCCCATGGTTGCGCCGCGTTACTTTCATCATTTGCCTGACTGGAGCCGGGTCTTTACCGAAAGCGGGATCGTCCTGAGTGTTTGCAGCGCACTCATACTCAACATTCTGTTCAACGGGCTCGGCAAGGCCGACGAGGCCGAAGTGGTAGCCGCCCGCACAGCGGCCCTGAGCGATAGCTGAATAAGTGAACAAGAAAAAATAACCAACAAAAGGATTGAATAAAATGACTAGTGAACTCATCAGGGCCGATCTCGTCCTCACCATGGACGCCCATAACACCGTGATCGAAGATGGCGCAGTATTGGTAAAGGACGGTGTGATTGCCGATGTCGGCCCTGCGTCGGAATTGCTGGCGCGCCATCCCCAGATTGCGGTGCGCCACTTTGCCGAGCGCTTGTTGATGCCGGGACTGGTCAATACCCACTGCCACTCCGGGATACTCCGGGGCACGGCAGAGGGCTTGCCGGTATGGGATTGGTTGCAGCAGTACATAGACCCCATGCATCGGGTACTGCTACCCGCCGAGGCACGCTTGTCTTCGATGCTTTGCTACAGCGAAGCACTGCTGTCCGGCACCACTACGGTAGTGGATATGTGGCGCTACATGCACGGTAGTGCAGAGGCCGCCGATGAGCTGGGCATACGCGCAGTGTTGGTGCCCTACGTCGCCGAACACCCTGACCATGATTACTTCGAGACGCTGGACAGCAACGAAGCCCTGATCGAGCGCTGGCATGGCGGGGCGCATGGCCGCATCAGTGTGTGGGTGGGGCTGGAGCATATGTTCTATGCCGTGCCGCAGGCCTACAAACGTATTGTGGATATCTGCAAAGCTAATCAAGTCGGCTTCCATACGCACAGTAACGAAAGTCGCTTTGACGTGGAAGAAACCCTCCGGCGTTATGGAATGCGCCCGGTACAGGCGTTGGAAAAATTCGGTTTGCTCGATGTCAGCAAGGTTCTTCTGGCCCATTGCGTGTGGGTTGACGATGACGAGATCGCGCTGATGGCAAGACGCAATATTGGTGTGGCACACAATCCGATCAGCAATATGAAACTGGCATCCGGTGCCGCTCCGGTCGAAAAATTATTAGCAGCAGGCGTCGCAGTTGGCCTGGGTACCGATGGTGAAAAAGAGAATAACAACCTGGATATGTTCGAGGAGATGAAGGTCTCCTCTCTGCTGGCCAAATTCGCCAACCTGAATGCAGCCGCACTGGATGCCTGGTCGATATGCCGCATGGCGACGATAGACGGCGCGCGTGCACTGGGCATGGAGCGGCAGATCGGCTCGCTGGAAGTCGGCAAGGCCGCCGACATGATCGCTGTACGCACCAACACGCCGCGGATGACACCTCTCATTACGCGTGGCTCGCTGGCCAATCTTCATCACAACCTGGTGCACGCAGTACAAGGTGGTGATGTGGACATGACCATGGTGGCAGGTCGCATTCTGGTCGAAAACGGGAAGCTTAAACATGCGGACCTGGGCGCGTTTATCACCGAAGTCAACGATGCTGCGCCCGATTTGTTTGCCCGCCGCAAGAGCTGGCTGGAGCAGGCCGGGGTTTCCGTCAATGAGCTTGATCGGGTCAGCCGCGTTTGAGGTCGAAAAATCTCCACACAACACTACCTGGATCAACTATTTTTAATCAGGGCTACATAATGAATAGTGGCAGCAGAACCGAAACCTTCAATCTGTCTACCCGCGATCTGGAACTATTGCGGCAATCGATTGCTTTATCTGAGGAGTCGAAGCAACGCGGCCGTCATCCGTTTGCGGCGCTGGTGGCAGATGAACATGGCAATGTCATTGTTACCGCCGGCAATAACTCGATGCCACCGGAAGGTGATCCGACCCAGCATGCCGAGCTGGTTGCTGCGGCACGCGCCGCGCAGAAGCTAAGTCCGGAGCAGCTTGCCAAAAGCACGCTTTACACCAGTGCCGAGCCGTGCTGCATGTGTTCCGGTGCGATCTACTGGACCGGTATCGGTCGCGTGGTTTACGCCTTGTCTGAACATGCTTTGCTGGGCCTGACCGGCGATCATCCGGAAAACCCGACTTTTTCACTGCCGTGTCGTGAAATATTCATACGCGGCCAGCGTCAGGTCGAAGTAGTGGGACCCTTGCTGGAGGACGAGGCTGCCAAGGCGCATGAGGGGTTCTGGAAATAAGGAAACACCGGTCTGGTTTTCCAGCTCAAGCTTACCGCTTGGCGTATTCCGCATACAAGTAGGCGGAATGCGCATATCACGGCTAATTCAAAACTCCTAAAGTTCCTCCATGCATAGCTCTTCTGTCTTTGCATGGAGTGAACCCAATATCTACCAGGAGTTTGAAATGTCCCAACAAGTAGCCCTTATTACCGGCGGTGCCACCGGCATCGGCAAAGCCACTGCATTGAAACTTGCCGCACATGGTATCCATGTCGTCATTAGCGGACGTCGCCTCGACGTCGGCCAGGCAGCCGTCAAAGAAATCGCCGCTGGCGCAAAGGCCGGTGCCAAAGTCCGTTTTATTCAAAACGATGTAGCGGATGAAACAGCCGTTAAAGCCATGATTCTGCAAATCGTCGCCGAGTTCGGCCGACTGGATATGGCGGTCAACAATGCAGGTATTTTCAATGAGAGTTGCACCATAGACCAGTCCGATACCAGGAATTTCCGTGCGGTGCTGGATACCAATGTTTTGGGCGTATATTTGTGCATGAAATACGAGGTCACGCAGATGCTCGCCCAAGGTAACGGTGCGATTGTGAATATCACTTCCATCGCTGGGCTCAATGGCATGCCATGGACTGGAACTTACGCAGCGACCAAACATGCAGTGGTGGGACTGACCAAGTCGTCCGCACTCGACCATGCGACGCAAGGCATACGCATCAACGGCGTAGCGCCCGGCGGTACAAGAACCGACATTATTGCCGGGCATCTGGACGGTAGCGACGAAAACTATAATGAGGAGAGTATCGCCGCCATGCATCCGATGAATCGTCTGGGTAAGCCGGAAGAGATTGCAGATGCGATTTACTGGCTGTTATCACCCGAGTCCAGCTATGTAACCGGTCACATCCTGAATGTCGACGGCGGCTTCCAAGCCAAGTAAATTGCAGAAAGAAGAGACTGGTATGGATCACCTCAAAATTTCCCCAACCCTTTGGGACGGTATGAAACGTGTTGGTCTCGCACGCAACGAGGTGATCGCTCGTGCGCAGTTGCCACTACGTACGTTGCAAGAAGATACGCCGGTATCGACCAAACAGTTCTTTGCCTTGTGGCATGCGATGGAGGAACTCAGTCCGGACCCCACCGTCGGTTTATGGATAGCGACAGAGCTGAGGGTGGGGCAGATGCCACCTTCCTTTATGGTTGCCTATCATGCGCGGGACTATCGCGATGCTTTGCAGCGAGTTGCCCGCTTCAAGCGTTTGTGCGCGCCGGAAGAAATCCTCTTTCAAGAGGGCAAGGATAGTGGTGAGATTCAGCTGCATTGGAACCATGCCAAGAGTACGGAATTACCACACTCCTTGGTTGATGCTTCGCTGGCTTCCTTGCTGGAACTGGGCAGGCATGGGACCGGAGGGCACATAAGGCCACTGGCTGTTTCGTTCTCACGCGAGCCGCAGGACGAACGGGTGTACGAGCGCTATTTTGAATGCGACGTACGATTCAACGCTGCGCACAATGGCATGACGATACGCAAGTCCGACCTTGAAATGCCCTTCCTCAACTACAACACTGAATTGCTGCAGATCCTGGACCAGGCCCTCACATCCAGGCTGGAACAACACGCCAGCAAAGCCTCGCTGAGCGAGCAAATCCAATGGATTTTGCGCCGGCGACTGACCGCCGGCCGTCCTGACATTCGTTCCGTCGCCAGTGAATTGGCGATGAGCGAGCGTTCCTTGCAGCGACGCTTGACGAGTGAGGGAGTCAGTTTCCAGGGCTTGCTCAGTCGTACCCGGCACCAGTTGGCATTGGAATACCTGTCCGATACGAATCTTTCTATCATCGAGGTGGCCTATATGTTGGGTTACGAAGATCAAAACTCATTTTTCCGCGCCTTCCGGCTATGGGAAACACGTACGCCTTCCGACTGGCGAACCGAAAACAGGGCCACGCAATGAAGTGATCGATTTTTGCCGTCAGCGGTCACGGTACTTTTTAAACCCAAAGGAATCATCCAGCTGTAGCCGCCTTGTCCTTTTTGCGTAGCGATATTATTTGCGCAGTCACACCGACTATCAGAATGACGAAGATGCCGCCGAGGGCGCCGAGCAGAATCGGTGACTGTGGATCGGTTACGAATGGATGTCCGTCCGGTACGCGGCGCAAGGTTTCGCTTACGGTAGGAACCATCAGCAAGAAAGCAGTAAGGCTAAGGCAAATCGTTTCGATGTAAATGGCGGCTTTGCCGATAGAAGTGACGCGTGCTATGCCATAACCGGTCAGCAAAAACAGGAGCGTCGCAAGCGCAATGCCATAGCTCACGGGCTGGTGTGCAACGAGGAAGACAGTGGTCGCGCCTATGAACATCGAAATAAAGTAGGCGATGCCCGCACCATTACGCGGTGTAATCCGGCCATAGCGTACAAACATATACAGGGCTAACGGTATGGCAGGCAGGCTGCCTAATGTGTGTAACCAGCCTAGCGGTGATATTCCAAACATGATGATTCCTTTCGTATGTTGAGCAAATGATGCAACTGTTTAAAAAACTAACTCACTTAAATAAACTCTCTACTAGTAGGTAGGGTAAGGGGTTAAAATTTAACCCGGCAAACTACTGCCGGGCTTCAGACTTCCAGTAAGCGCTGCAACAAAGCTTGGGTGATTACTCCGAAGACCTTCGCATCCTTGTAAGCACGCGCCGAGAGCATGGCGCCGTGTACGGCGGCCATGAAGCCTTCCGCTTCGTCCTTGGCTGGTTCTGCCAGCCGTATGCTGCCATTTGCCACGCCACGTTCCAGTACCAGGGTCAACCAATCCGAGAGGGTGCGGAAATGGGCACTTACTTCAAGCGCTACTTCTTCGGGGAGGGCCGGCAATTGGGTCGCGAGCAATGCGCATATGCAAAATGGGGCCGTGCCGTCGGTGATACAGGATTCCCAATACTGAATGTAGGCGCGCAACTGTTCAACCGGCTCCGGTACGTTACGCTCCAATTCCGCCATGCCCAGCTGAACTTCCCATCGGTAATTAACGATGAGTGTCCGCACCAGATTGGATTTGGTCGAGAAGTGGTGATGTATGGTCGCGTTGCGTACCCCAACTACCTTGGAAATATCGGCATAGCTAAAGCCGTTATAGCCCCCGGCAACGATCAGCGACCGGGCGCAACTAATGATTTCTTCGGATGTGTTGTTTGTTTTCATTTCAAGCACTCTACATACTAGTAGGTAAGCTGTCAAGCGAGGCGATACTTGGGATGTTATTGCCAGGTAGTGGCTGGTGTCTGCCGGTGGGTGAGGGAGTCGTGGCGGCTTGCTTTTGCTTGGGAGCGTGCAAGCCGTGTATGAAGCTACGCGCTATAAACGAGTGTGAATTTACAGGTGTGTATCTTGACTATGCTTTGGGGAACAAAACCGTCGGTTTAGGCTGGAATCCCTTGTACACCTCACGGTAGCAGTCACGGATGAACTGCATGTCTGTATCGCCGAGAGCTTGCAGATCATAACCAAAAGGTTTTTGTACCAGCTCAACGCCGTAGTCAGGGTTGCTGCCTGGGTACTGTGGGTCTGTAGCGAGTGCATTTATTTTATTGGTGAATTCTTGGGGCGTGATTTCCATGAAGGCTTTCGTTTGATTTGCTGGAAAGATGATTGCGACTGCAAAGGGAGGGAGTCTACATCATGATGATTCGATGTGCGTTGACTGGGATGATTCAGAATTCTTGGGATTGCTGAATTGAACTCACAAAGGAAGGATATTCGGCAGTATCCTATGTCTAAGTGCGTCAGACCAAAGAAAAGAGCCTAGTTTTTCGACCAGGCTCTTTACATTTTTCGGCTCCCCGAATCGCGCAAAACTCGGCAATGGATAGTCGCTCTTCTTCTATAAAGAAGGAGTTGCCGTGGTAGCGCTATTTCGGTCGAAGAGCATCAAGATGTTTTTTTAATCTCTCCTCGACCAAGCTCTTACCTCCGATAGTGTTATCGTAAAACAAAGTGCGGAATCCTGAGATATCAAAAGGCAGCTTTTCTCTCTTGCGATCGCTTAGCAATATCGTCGGCTTATTAATGGCGTGAGCAAACCCGACCTCGTAAAAAACGTTTGCATTTTCTGGTGTCACGTCAGCGATGATCAATGCGGCATTACGAATTGAGCGCGTAACGTCTTCCAGAATTTGTCCCCCAGTGTAGAAGTCATCCCCTCGAATGACTTTGTACCCGTAGGATTCGCATACGGGACGAATTACGTCCCTATACAGGATATCGAATTCTTCGGTGAACTGCATGATGGCAAAACAAGTTGGCGCTTCGACATCAACAACTACATTGCGAATTGAAGACTCGCTGCTGCCCTGCAAAAGCACTCCAAGCTGAGCTCTCCGCAAGGTGACTGTTGTATCAACGACTTTGACGTTTTCACAGAACAACTCGACATTAGAGCCGCGCGCAGTCAATTTCATTTTAATCCACTTTCCCGTCGGCAGCGTGGATCCCTGTCCGGTGCCTCCAAGCGCCTCCCATTTTCCGTTTTTAAAAAGCGCAAAGCCATATGGTGTACCGAGAACGTTTAGACCCGTTGCCAACTCTGTTGAGTTAGTAGCACCGTTTATAGACGCATCATTAACGTCTGGTTCGACGGATAACAGGAGTTGTGCGCGGGCGTCCGCTCCTCCTACGTTGGCTTCCCAAGTTATCGTTCCTTGGTCAAACTCAATGTTGGATTTGACCACAGCATGAGGGGGTGAAGGGCTTTGATCTATTACTAGCGACGCTGTCGTAGAATCGATCTGTTCAGAATCCGGGACTAAAGTTATGGTCCCATCCTGAATGAGCACTTGTCCGTAAACAGCGATCCAAGTCTGTTTGTTGATAATGTTCTCCTTCATGAAGAGATGGCCGATCTTGTCGGACCTTTAATTGGTCTGCGGAATGAATACCCGTTGAAGCAACGCGGGGGACTATAAGTACATAAACCCAAAACATACCTCTTACTTGCAGGAAATACAATTAAAAGGTATTCGCAGTGTTGGGAGGGGCTTTAATTAGCTGCTCTCGGTTAATTAAAGCAGGTCATTCCAATGGAAAAGCTGCATGGAATACTTTTGCAGGTATTGGCTGATGGTGGCAATAGTCCGGAGCGCCTAAAGGTGGTGTTCAAAACGATGAAGGCAAAGACCAACAATGCTCATGTCGAACAAAATTTGTTGCTCTTTGTGTTGACGGACGTTCGCGGAATTGGGGTGGTAGTACGGCGTTTTAATAACGCAATTGTGAAATGACTCTTACTGATGGATGGACGCTGCTTGAAGATGCGCAAAGAATTAAAGTAAGCGCGAATCGATCCTGATCAAAATGGCGAATGCCTGTCGCAATAGTGAAATGCACTGACTAAATCAATGCGGAGCAGGTTAATGTGTTTGGAGTAGTGATGTGAACAAACTGCTTAGTCATGAAAACGGATTTTCGAAACAATGCCTGCGCTCGTTGACAAATGAAATTCGCGTAGCGAGAAAAGAGGGGGGGGATGACCAGAAGTGAAGAAGTGCTATTGAGCTTGCTATTGAACTAAATAGTACAAAAGAAAAGGGCCTAGTTTTTCAACTAGGCCCTTCAGATTCTGTGGCTCTCTGAACATTCCTTACTACGAACCAGATCGCCTGTCAGTCTGGTTGTCTTATTACCTAATCGTCTCTCTGCGCGACTGGTAGCTTGATCAAAACACGCCATTTTGTCAGTGCAAATAATGGTTCGAGTACTATTTTCTGATGTCCATTGTCGACCAAAATGGCTCTAGAGTTTGATTTTCCCTCTTAGAGGGCATCATCCTGTAAATTTAGCCCAGACTTCCGTGACTTAGCTGGTGCCGGTACATAATCCTCAGTTTTGAGCGAATCAGGATCAAGCATTAAATAGTTGGCCATCTCGTATTCTAGAAGAGGTCGGCCCATTAGCGATCGACCATTGCTTTCTTTGTTAGGCCAATACACTGCATATGGCATCGAATTTAAATGCTTGTAAACTTTGACGACTTGCGGAGCCCCCCCGATGTGATGGCGCTTTGGGTCCCGGCAAAAATCCCTTAAAACCTCAAAAGGCTCCATATTGAAGCCGTTTTTTTTGGGAATTTCTCTCTCACGGGCGAGGTTCAGAATTTGGCGTTGTGCATCCCCTACATCATCACCGATGATTGCGATACGATTCCCGTGCAGCATTGAAGGGCGTTTGAATTCAAATTGCTTGTGCGCTGCGTTGTAGTAGAGAATCCAGATCTTGAATTCTGCCTTTGCCCACGAATAACCAGCGAGTATGAACAAAGCATCAGGAATATCCTTCTCTTTTTTTCCTTTGGGTAAGTCGTGAATCAATGACTCCATATTTCTAACAACGCGTAGAAGGTGACCTTTCAAATCACACAGATCAAGCGCTCTAGAATCTGCCTTCGGATACATTGTAATTGCGTTACGTATCTGCTCCATGATGGGATAAGCATACATCGTGTTCCCCGCGAAACAAATAGCGCAGTCACCACGCGATAGAGGGAAAATTTTCGGTGAGCAGTCCCATGCACACCCGAAGCGAAGCCGACTATCGGTGGCGATAACAAGCTCTTCAACGGTGTTAACTTTTCGAATCCAAGCAAGAGAAAGAGTCATTATTTTATGTACCTACTTGTTATAAATCGCAATCTGCCAATTTAGCATGGACTCTTGCTGGTTTACATTCCACACCAATGTACGTGGAAAAGTAATGTTTGGTGAACGTATTCTTTCGACTTTTTATGACGTTCTTCCCGACCGAACTTATGACAGCTCCGCCCTAGATCTCTTTTAATTTTAGGTTCAAGGATTTATTCATTTCCCTATTGTTGATCGCAACAACTCTCTCTGGTTGGGGAATTGCTTCAGGGATTTGCATACGGGTAGAAGTTGGCAAAGCGGATCCACTTTAGCTTCATGCGCACCTAGCGAGACTTGAGTAACAATGAAGTCGAACTGAAGTTTTTGCAAATGATCGTGATGCTGATCGGACAAACGTTCTGATTTCGGTGGTTGTTCGAGGCACTGGTCAATTACTTTCATCCCTCTCTTCCAAAGTACTGATGCTGGAGCACTGAGATCAGTCTGATCGTACTTGATAGCAAACGCCAAAATTTCGGCAGTCATCTCGGTGGACCGTCCCCCAAAGTGGCATTGATGCATGTCATTGTCTGGCCTTGACGAGTTTTCGTTCACCTGCGCAAAAGCTAGCCGTACAAGGTTATTTCGTATAGGGAACGGCAAAGTAGAATCCGCTGCCAATTTACTGATAACAAATGTAGATCGCTTAAGCGATGGTTCTTTCGCTGCTTCAAGCAATGCCTGATTCGCTATATCCACATATTCAGGGGAATTGGCACCAAGCGATTGTTTGACCATTATCGCAAGCAAAACTAGGTCGCTTGCTTGATCGGCGTAAATGCGAGTATTGCTAGGAAAACCGAAAAGGGCTTTTCGCGCCTCTATGCGTTGTCTGAGCGATGCTTCCGTTACATCTTTGGCCGTCGACTCGGAGACGTTATCAAAATTGTTCTTAACGGCCGTCCAAGACCCAGGCGTAAGTGCACGTTTAAAGCAGGCGTCAGCCTGACTTATATCTGAGGCCGAAGCCGCTATTTCGGGAATGCCTTGTGACGCACGATTAATGAGATCAAGTGTGAAACACGATTGGAAAGAGCCATCAAGGTAAGCGTACTTTCTTGAAAGCCTGATGGCTTTTGCAAATCGGGGTGCTGCATCGGGAAAAACGTATGGTGATGCCATCGTGTCCAGGTGCATGACGCGAAGCATAAGCCCCATTGTTTCAGCGATAATTGTATTCCGGCCAGAACTGATTAAAGGCTCAAGGACGTTATAGGCTTCTCGATACAATTCCCCAGCTGAAGCCGGATCGCCACCAGTCCAAAATGCTTGCATCCCTAAATCCGACAGAAACGTCCCGCGTAATGCACGTTTTTTAACTACATCCACGCCCGCAATATCGAGTGCCTCGGCATCTGTCCATTCGCTCCTCAATGCCGTCCCGATGCCTAAAGCTGTTGGGGAATTTTGATGTAAGGCTTCATAGAAGATCGCACGTTCCGTGATCAGGCTGTTCTTGTTATTGGTTTGCTGCTGCATCTTGTTCACACAAGAGGTCAGTAAGTCAGGCCACCGCGATTGATCGACTGTTGGTACGCTTTTGATTAGATCGAATAGCACGCATGTAGGTTCTGCCCATCCTGAGTAGTTTTTGGACTGTTTAATTGCGCGATAAGCCTTATCCATATCGTCGTAAGTTGACGCTCGATCTCGTAGCTCCAAATGAATCCTTGCTGAAACGAGGTGCAGATTAGCTATCTCGGCTGGCGTTCCTGAAGCCAAGCAGGATGCTGTGCCACCCTGTTCATCTGAGAGAAGTCTTTCCGCTTCCCATAGTTTTCCGATGTTCATCAGGGAGTGGCCTTTGCTGAACAGATATGTGCAATTGTTAGGCTCTAAATCCAAAGCGGTACTAAATGATTTGTCAGCACGGTCAAATCGTTCGTTGTAACTGTAAATCTGGGCTTCGATGTACTTCGCTAGTGCCAGTTTCCGAGCAGCGTGGTTTTTATTGGCTGTAAAGCGTTCCAGCTCTTTAAGAGCATTTTTGTAATCGCCCTTACTGACAAAGTGATTGGCCCTGATGAACGAGGGATCTTTCTCATTCTTCGTCGCGGCACCAATTTTCTCAGCAGGACTGATGTAATAGTTGGTTACTTGGGTGAGGTATTCAATGCCGACCTTAGAACCAGGTGCTGCATTTATAGCGGGACTATTAGCGCCCGATGATGTTGCCAGGTTCTGAGCCCAGGTTGAGGTGGTAAGGGAGCATAGACACAGGTAAATGAGCAGAGTCCGCATGCTATTTTTCCGGAGGCGAGGAGTAATTTAAATTTATCGTGCTGCCTTCTGCCTGGTTGATGGCAGGGGAATTAGTGCCAGTGCTATGCGCTTCGTTGGTGATCGTTATGGGTTTGATGGATTCGGATGGAGTTTTGACTGCTCCATAAATGGTGGCAAGGCTCGCTGCGCCGCCCAACACTGCCAAGATTACTTTGGTTCGATTTTTCATTTATTGATCTCCCTGTTTAGCGCACATTATAGAGAATCATAAACAGAGGTCGCACATATCCCAAAAGCGAAAAAAGCACTAGAAGATCCAGTGCAGCCTTGGGCACACACATCGGCTGGCATTAGCCGATGTAATTGGAACCGAGCATACTGAGTTGCAATGGCACTTTTTTAGTCGTATCAACTGTGACAAATGAGGAATTAATTCTTCTATTAGTTCTTGTTATACATTTACTGGTCCTCTGTTTCTTAATATTCGATAGAGATTTGGTCACCTGGAGTTATGCATGGCCCGTTCCCAGTGTTTATTACCAACTAGGGCGAAAGAAGTGTAAAGCTTTTCCTCGCGGCATTCCGACAAAAATCTATGCTGGTGATTTCGATCACAACATGGAATTTGAAGGTGACAAGGGTATTAGATATGTTGATCTTGAAATACCCACTAGGAAAGAAGACCAAAGGGAGAGAGCCTTTAAGTTAGTTCGTATTGATTTTGATGCGGGGGAAGGGGTGATTGAGCATTACAGCTTAATCAATTCTGAAACGCGAGAGACAATGAATTATCTCGTGTTGTCACTGTCAGAAAAGTTAAGAGATAAGAGAAATGGTTCATAGTACAAAGAAAAAGGGGTTATCGAATTTATCGATAACCCCTTGATTTCCTACTACTAATTCTGTGGCTCCCCGACCTGGACTCGAACCAGGGACCTGCGGATTAACAGTCCGTCGCTCTACCGACTGAGCTATCAGGGAACAGAAGCGAGATTATGTATCAAGAACTCTCACTTGTCAAAGCTTTCGCGATAAATTTCTTTGTTTTTTGCAAAAATATTTATCGCGCTTTTACTACTACGTATTAAATGACTTTCGCGATTGCGCCAACGACGTAATCGATGTTGCGTGTGTTCAAAGCTGCGACGCAGATACGGCCGGTGTCGATAGCGTAGATCGAGTATTCATCACGCAGGCGATTGACTTGTTCTTTGGTCAGGCCGGAGTACGAGAACATGCCGCGTTGTTGAATAACGAAGTCGAAGTTGTGCGCTGGTGCTTGCTCTTTCAACTTCTGTACGAATGCTTGACGCATGTCACGGATACGTACGCGCATGTCAGCCAGCTCTTGTTCCCACAATGCGCGCAGTTCAGGTGTTGCCAGTGCGGTTGCAACGACTTGGCCGCCGTGGATAGGTGGGTTCGAATAGTTGGTGCGGATAACGCGTTTCAATTGCGACAGGACGCGTGCTGCTTCTTCTGCGCTGACTGCAACGATGCTCAATGCGCCTACGCGTTCGCCGTACAGCGAGAACGATTTGGAGAAGGAGTTCGAAACGAATACCGGGCCGCCGGCTTCTGCGAATTGACGAACCACTTTGCCGTCGGATTCGATGCCGTCGCCAAAGCCCTGGTAAGCCATGTCGAGGAATGGAATCAGGCCGCGTTTCAATACGACTTCAATGACTTGCGCCCATTGCGCGTCGGTCAGGTCTGCGCCGGTCGGATTGTGGCAGCAAGCGTGCAGCAGAACGATGGAGCCGCTTGGGATCGAATTCAGGGTATCCAGCATGCCGCTGAAGTTCACGCCGCGGGTTGCTGCGTCGTAGTATGGGTAGTTGTTAACGACGAAACCAGCCGATTCAAACAGCGCGCGGTGGTTTTCCCAGCTTGGATCGCTGATCCAGACTTGGGCGTTTGGTGCGAAGCGTTTCAGGAAGTCAGCGCCCAGTTTCAATGCGCCGGTGCCGCCGATTGCCTGCGCGGTCACTGCACGTTTTTCCTTGACTACTGCGCTATCGGCACCAAATACGAGTTCTTGTACTGCTTTATCGTAAGCAGCCAGGCCGTCGATAGGCAGGTAGCCGCGTGGCGACAGTTTTTCTGCCAGCAGTACTTCGGCTTTACGTACGCATTCCAACAGTGGCAACTTACCGTTGTCGTCGTTGTAGACGCCGACACCAAGATTGATTTTGTTTGGATTCTTGTCTGCATTGAATGCTTCGGTAATACCAAGAATCGGGTCACGGGGCGCCATTTCGATGGCGTTGAGGAGCGAAGCAGGAAGAGGTGCGTTCATCGTGATAACATCAAAAGTTAGCTGCAAACGGTGGTGTTGCAGACGGGTTGTATGAAGCGCAAGGCCAAAAGTCTTGCGGAAAATGCGACTCACTATTTTACCAAAGGTCGGATTTAAATGGCTGATTTATCCCAGGTTTCCAATTCCGTTGACGAAGCGAAAGTCGTTACCTTCCCGAACTCCCCGTTTCGCCTGCACCAGCCCTTCCCGCCGGCAGGGGATCAGCCGACCGCAATCGCAAAATTGGTCGAAGGGATCGAGGATGGCTTGTTTTACCAGACGCTGCTGGGTGTAACCGGCTCCGGTAAAACTTATACAGTTGCTAACGTCATCGCCCGCATGGGGCGCCCGGCCATTGTGTTTGCGCCAAACAAGACGCTGGCGGCGCAGCTATATAGTGAATTTCGCGAGTTTTTCCCGGAAAACGCCGTCGAATACTTCGTCAGCTACTACGATTATTACCAGCCGGAAGCATACGTACCGCAGCGCGACTTGTTCATTGAGAAAGATTCGTCGATCAATGAGCATATCGAGCAGATGCGCCTGTCCTGCACCAAATCGCTGATGGAGCGGCGCGACGTGGTGATTATTGCGACGGTTTCGGCGATTTACGGTATCGGTAACCCGAGCGAATACCACCAGATGATCCTGACCCTGCGCGCCAAGGACAAGGTCAGCCAGCGCGATGTGATTGCCCGCCTGATTGCGATGCAATACACGCGCAATGAGGTCGATTTCGGCCGCGGTACCTTCCGTGTACGTGGCGACACGATAGATATTTTCCCGGCCGAACATGCGGAACTGGCGATCCGGCTGGAAATGTTTGATGACGAGATTGAGAGTTTGCAGCTGTTCGATCCGCTGACCGGCCGCGTCAAGCAAAAAATCCCGCGCTTCACCGTTTATCCGGGTTCTCACTATGTGACGCCGCGCGCTACCGTGCTGCGCGCGATAGAAACGATCAAGGATGAGTTGCGCGAACGCCTGGAGTTCTTCCGCAAGGAAAGCAAATTGGTTGAAGAACAGCGGCTTGAGCAACGCACCCGCTTCGACCTGGAAATGATGCAGGAAATTGGCTTCACCAAGGGCATCGAAAACTATTCGCGCCACCTGAGCGGGGCCAAGGCCGGCGATCCACCGCCGACCCTGGTTGATTACCTGCCGCCGGATGCGCTGATGTTCATGGATGAGTCGCACGTACTGATGGGGCAGCTCAACGGTATGTATAACGGCGATAGGGCGCGTAAAACCAATCTGGTTGATTACGGTTTCCGCCTGCCGTCGGCGCTGGATAACCGGCCGCTGCGTTTTGACGAGTTCGAAGGCAAGATGCGGCAGATGGTATTCGTCTCGGCAACCCCGGCCGATTATGAAAACACGCATGCCGACCAGGTGGTCGAGCAGGTGGTGCGACCGACCGGCCTGGTTGATCCATTGATCAGCGTACGTCCGGCATCGACCCAGGTGGATGACCTGATGTCGGAAATCACCGATCGCGTGAAAAAGAATGAGCGCGTGCTGGTGACCACGCTGACCAAGCGCATGGCCGAACAATTGACCGAATTCCTCAGTGATAACGGTATCAAGGTGCGTTACCTGCACAGCGATATCGATACGGTGGAGCGGGTCGAGATCATTCGCGATTTGCGTCTCGGTACCTTCGACGTGCTGGTCGGGATTAACTTGTTGCGCGAAGGCCTGGATTTGCCCGAGGTGTCGCTGGTGGCGATCCTGGATGCGGACAAGGAAGGCTTCCTGCGTTCCGAGCGCAGCCTGATCCAGACCATAGGCCGTGCCGCGCGTAATCTGACCGGTATGGCTATCCTGTACGGTGACAAGGTTACCGATTCGATGCGTCGTGCGATTGATGAAACCGAGCGTCGCCGCGCCAAGCAAATCGCTTTCAATACGGCGAACAACATCACGCCGATCGGTATCAAGAAGCATATCCGTGAGCTGATCGACGGCGTCTACAGTCCGCAGGAAGCACGCCTGGAGCTGCAGGTCGCGCAAGAGCATGCGAAGTATGAGGCGATGAGCGAGAAGCAGGTCAGCAAGGAAATCAAGCGTCTGGAAAAACTGATGCTGGGCCATGCGAAGAACCTGGAGTTCGAAAAAGCCGCACAGGTACGCGATCAGTTGCGCATCCTGAAAGAGCAGCTTTTCGGCGCGCCCGGAGCGGATAACGCTACACCGCTGGCAAGTTAAATCGCGGGCGATTTGCAGTTGGGTTTGTGGCGGGCAGGGTTAGGGCTACAATCGCTGCTTTCGCCTGCCTGTTTATAAGCTATGCCGCAAACAATTCCCCCTTCCTTTATATCCATGCTGGATGCCGCCGATGCATCCTGGCGTCCGGTCTTGCTGGCCGGTCTCAATGCGGTCCAGAAAGCGTCACCGGACTATCTGCCGGTACTGGCAGTGGATGATTTCCTGCCCAACGCTGGTCGCCTGTTTGCTGCTTTCAGCCAGCCACTGGCCGCAGTGCGTTATGTATTGGTAGGTGAGGGGCCTTATCCGCGGCCGGATAGTGCGACCGGGGTTTGTTTCATGGATGGCGCGGTATCTTCGCTGTGGTCGGACAAAGGTTTGTCGAAGCAGGTCAATCGCGCCACGTCACTGCGCAATTTCATGAAGATGCTGCTGGTGGCGGACGGGCAGCTATCGATAGAGCAAACTACCGGTGATGCGCTGGCTTGTGTTTCGCAAAAGGCGCAAGCTGCTCCTGACAGCGTGATTCAAACCTTGCCGGAGCTGCAAGACAAGCTGACTGAACATGGATTTTTATTGTTGAATGCGTCGCTGGTATTCCGTGCGCATGTGGCACCGGTGAAGGATGCCAAAGCCTGGTTGCCTTTCCTGCAAACGGTATTGGCGGCTTTGGCTGATCATGCGCAGCAGGCTGGCAAGGCAGCGCCGACACTGGTCTTGTGGGGCAAGATTGCGGTGCAACTGGAAGCCTTGCCGGAGAGTGCACGTTTTCCGAAGAAGGTTTCAGAGCATCCGTACAACCTGAGTTTTATCGGCAATGCGGTGATGCAGGAGCTGTTCGGCGCCATGCATTTACTGAAGAAATAAGCGTTCGATCCGGGTTTCAGATCAGGCTGAGCTGGCGCAGGTCGGCCGCTTCAGCCGGCTCCCTGGCTTCATTGGCCGGAGCAGCGGTATTTGCTTGTGTTGCAGCGGCGGCTTTGCCGGGTTTTTCCGGTTTGCTTTCACGTGTCAGCAAGCGTGCAATCATCATTTCAAAAAAGGCCGGCAGTGCATGTTGATCATCATGCGCATGGAAATGCTGGCGTATCACCATCCCATCCCACATCCCGGTCAGGAACAAGGCGGTCTGCGCCGCATCCAGCGATGCATCCATCTGTCCGCGTGCCTGTGCAATCCGTAACAGATTGGTCAGGCCCATGATCCATTCGGCTTCTATCTTGCGTAACACCGTCCCGACGCGCTTGCTGCGCATTCCCTCTGCATAGACTTCCGTCATCAGGCTGGCATCGCCACCGGCGCGATAGCGTTCGGCGAACAGGCGCGTGGTGTTGCTGAGTGCTTGCTGGATTGATTCCGCGTCGCGCATCTGGATCAGCATGGCACGGGTCTGGCGGCGCTCGTCTTCGACCATCGCTTCAATGATCGCTTCCTTGCCGGTGAAATAACGATAGACCGCACCCGGGCCAAGGCCGGTTTCTGCGCAGATCTGCTGCATGGAGGTTTGGTGGAAGCCGGTTTTGCGGAAGCATTTGCCGGCGGCTTTGAGGACTTCGATTCGTTTCTTATCGGCTTTTTGGGTAGGCGATTGCGGGGTCTTGGAAATGCGTGTGGCCATTGCTGATATTGAAACGAAGTTTCAGTTAATTAACGAGGGGTCAATTATAAATTGAATATTCGTTCAAAGTCATATTTGAATGAATGGGGATACTGTTTGGGCTCCGTTTATTCTCAAATTAATGGATCCAAGTCGTGAAATTCATTGAAAATTGATTGAATGATCGTTCAAATTTTAATGAAAATCGATTCTTGGAAGTCAAATGTGGTGATTCGGACGGTGGTTTTGTGGCGCCTGGGCCTGGCTTGCATCCGGCTTGACCGGCCTTATTTGCTTGTCACCATGCGGGCGAAAGAGTGCATTTTCTTGCAATGCAATATCCGGCTTAGTGACGCCGGTCAATACCGGGAAACTGATTAACTTATAAAATATGCTGCTGGGAATGCTGCGCGGAGAGCCTTGTTGGATATGGGTAAAGAGGAAAAAGCGGGTACCTGACAGAATCAGTCAAGTTTGTTATACTTGAGTGAATCGATCAACCAATCGGGTTATTCATTCCCATTGGTCACTGGAGGCAAGATTCATGCGTTTGACGACTAAAGGCCGTTTTGCTGTAACAGCAATGATTGACTTGGCATTGCGCCAGGACAATGGTCCTGTCACGCTCGCCGGAATCAGCCAGCGGCAAGAGATTTCGCTATCGTATCTGGAGCAATTGTTTGGCAAATTGCGCCGTCACGAAATCGTTGAATCGGTGCGCGGACCGGGTGGTGGTTACAACCTGGCACGCCGTGCAGAAGATGTGACGGTGGCAGACATTATTATTGCCGTCGACGAGCCGCTGGATGCGACGCAATGTGGCGGCAAGGAAAACTGCCACAGCCCGGAACATGAACATGGCGGTCGTTGCATGACCCATGACTTGTGGGCAACGCTGAATGCCAAGATGGTGGATTACCTGGATTCCGTATCCCTGAAAGATTTGGTAGACCAGCAAAAACAAAAGATTTCTGAACAATGTGTGGTGGTCGTGCATCGCAACCACGCAGCCGTTTGATTATTGGAGCTAAAAAGATGAATGCCCCGTTAGACAAAAGCCTGATTGATACGATCAAGGCGCCGCATTTCCCGATTTATATGGATTATTCGGCGACTACGCCTATCGATCCGCGTGTTGCCGACAAGATGATTCCTTACTTGCGTGAGCAGTTCGGTAATCCGGCTTCGCGTAGCCATATGTATGGCTGGACGGCTGAAAAGGCAGTGGAAGATGCACGTGAACAAGTCGCGGCCCTGGTGAATGCCGACCCGCGCGAAATCATCTGGACTTCGGGCGCAACCGAAGGCAACAACCTGGCACTTAAAGGTGCCGCACAATTCTATAAAACCAAGGGTAAGCACATCATCACGGTCAAGACCGAGCACAAGGCTGTGCTGGATACCGTGCGTGAACTGGAGCGCCAGGGTTTTGAAGCAACTTATTTGCAACCGCAGGACAATGGCCTGATCACCATCGAACAACTGGCCGAAGCGATTCGTCCGGATACGATCCTGGTCTCGGTCATGCTGGTCAACAATGAAATCGGCGTAATCCAGCCTATCGATGAAATCGGCGAATTGTGCCGCAGCAAGGGCATCATTTTCCATTGCGACGCAGCACAGGCAACCGGCAAGGTGAAGATCGACCTGGAAAAATCCAAAGTCGACCTGATGACATTTACCGCACACAAAACCTACGGTCCTAAGGGTATTGGTGCCTTGTATGTACGTCGCAAACCGCGCGTCCGTATCGAAGCGCAAATGCACGGCGGTGGTCATGAACGCGGCTTGCGTTCCGGCACGCTGGCAACCCACCAGATCGTCGGCATGGGCGAGGCTTTCCGTATTGCACGCGAAGAGATGGATGAAGAAATCGTCCGTATCAAGGGCTTGCGCGATCGTCTGGCCAAGGGCCTGATGGATATGGAAGAGGTTTATATCAATGGCGATATGGATCACCGCGTACCGCACAACCTCAACGTCAGCTTCAACTACGTTGAAGGCGAGTCGCTGATCATGGCAATCAAGGATCTGGCTGTTTCTTCAGGTTCGGCTTGTACTTCGGCCAGTCTGGAACCATCTTATGTATTGAGGGCGCTGGGTCGCAGCGATGAATTGGCGCACAGCTCGATTCGCTTCACCTTCGGTCGCTTCACGACAGAAGAAGATGTTGATTTCACGATCAAGCTGATCAAGGAAAAAGTCAACAAGCTGCGCGAATTGTCGCCGCTGTGGGATATGTATAAAGACGGGATCGATATCAGCACGATCCAATGGGCGGCACACTAATATCGTTCTCGTTCCTGCCGCAGGGTGGGAATAAGGCTTAACAAGGAGTATCAAAATGGCTTACTCAGACAAAGTTCTCGATCACTACGAAAATCCACGTAACGTGGGTGCCTTCGACAAGGGTGATGAAACCATCGGTACCGGCATGGTTGGTGCGCCGGCTTGCGGCGACGTGATGAAGTTGCAGATCAAGGTCGGCGCTGACGGCGTGATCCAGGATGCCAAGTTCAAAACCTACGGCTGCGGCTCGGCGATTGCATCGTCGTCGCTGGTGACCGAATGGGTCAAGGGCAAGACACTGGACCAGGCCATGTCGATCAAGAACACGCAAATCGCAGAAGAACTGGCTTTGCCGCCGGTCAAGATTCACTGTTCGATCCTGGCGGAAGACGCCATCAAGGCTGCAGTGCTGGATTACAAAACCAAGCACGGCGTAGCTGAATCGAAAGAAGCGGCTTAAGCTTGTTAAGCGTCTGTGCAGCGTGTCCGTAAGGATGCGCGGCACAGCCAAAGACAATCTTTTTGAGCAAAGATCATGGCAATTACACTGACTGAAAAAGCAGCGAAGCACATTACTCGCAATATGGAACGGCGCGGCAAGGGTATCGGCCTTCGTTTCGGCGTGCGCACGACCGGCTGTTCCGGTCTGGCCTACAAGCTGGAATACGTGGACGAAAGCGCCAATGAAGATAGCGTGTTTGAATCGCATGGCATCAAGGTCTTTGTCGATCCGAAAAGCTTGCCGTATATCGATGGCACCGAGCTGGATTTTGCACGCGAAGGTTTGAATGAAGGTTTCAAGTTCCGCAATCCGAATGTCAAGGATGAATGCGGTTGCGGTGAAAGCTTCCGTATTTGATAGCTGACTGCAGGGCGCTTGCGCCCGGCGGACTACCTTTTTTGATTGAGCCTGTCGAATGTGCGCAGGCTTTTTTATTGAATAAACCGGATATTCCCTGAGTATTCGATGATGCGATGATGCTTGCATCGCCCTAAAAGCCAGCCGATAGCCAGCGCACAAGAATGCAAAACCACTTCGATCTCTTCCATCTGTCGCAGCGCTTTGCCATAGACCTGAAGGCACTGGACGGTGCTTACCACAGTGTGCAAAACCAGGTCCATCCGGACAAGTTCGCACACGCATCGGATGCCGAGAAGCGCGTCGCGATGCAATGGGCAACGCGCGCCAATGAAGCCTACCTGACACTGAAGAGCCCGTTCAAGCGCGCCGCCTACCTGTGCGAATTGAATGGCGTCGATTTGCAGGTCGAATCGAATACCGCGATGCCGGTCGAATTCCTGATGCAGCAAATGGAATGGCGTGAAGCGCTGGACGATGCGCGCGCGCATAAAAGCCGCGACGAGCTGGATGAACTTGATAATGCGATCCGGGCCGCGCGCAAAAGTACGGTGGCCGAGATCGGCGGTTTGCTGGATGCAGATGATTTTACGCAGGCGGCCGGATTGGTACGCCAGTTGATGTTCCTGGAAAAGTTTTCTGAAGAAGTGTCTTATGCACTGGATGCCTTGCCGGACTGATTTGGCGGTATCGATGTATAGCAAAACCGATTAATGCGCGGCTAATGTTTGATGCAAACACGCGCTAACAATGATGGCTGCTGCATGGCGATCATTTCATCTTGAGATAAGTTACAAACGAATATGGCTCTCCTTCAAATCGCCGAACCCGGCATGTCCACCGCGCCGCATCAGCATCGGCTGGCCGTCGGTATCGATCTCGGCACCACCAATTCACTGGTAGCCACGGTACGCAACAGTATTCCGGAAGTATTGACCGACGAGGAAGGGCGCGCCTTGCTGCCGTCCGTCGTGCATTACATGAAGAACGGCCATGCGCAAATCGGTTACAAGGCGCTGGCGGCTCAAAATGCCGATCCCAAGAATACGATCGCTTCAGTCAAGCGCTTCATGGGGCGCGGCCTGAAAGATATCGCCTACGTCGAAAATCTGCCTTACGACTTCCTCGATACACCAGGCATGGTGCAATTGAAAACCGTGGCCGGCGTCAAAAGCCCGGTGGAAATTTCAGCCGAGATACTCGCTACCTTGCGTCAGCAGGCCGAAGATGCGCTGGGTGATGAACTGGTCGGCGCGGTGATTACGGTACCGGCTTACTTCGATGACGCACAACGCCAGGCCACCAAGGATGCCGCCAAGCTGGCCGGACTGAATGTCCTGCGCCTGCTGAATGAACCGACAGCAGCGGCGATTGCCTATGGCCTTGATAACGGCTCTGAAGGCGTGTTTGCGGTCTACGATTTGGGTGGTGGTACTTTTGACGTATCCATACTCAAACTGACCAAGGGCGTGTTTGAAGTCCTGTCCACCGGCGGCGACTCCGCACTCGGCGGCGACGACTTCGATCATCGCCTGCTGTGCTGGATCATCGAACAAGCCAAGCTGTCACCATTGTCGGATGAAGACCTCAGCGTCCTGATGGTGAAGTCGCGCGAAGCGAAGGAATTGCTGTCGACCAAGGCGGAAACGCATATCGATGCGGCTCTGGGTTCAGGCGAAGAAGTGCATCTCACCGTCACTGCGGCTGATTTCGTGAAAATGACGCAGCACCTGGTGGCGAAGACCATTACCCCGACCAAGAAAGCGCTGCGCGATGCCGACCTGACGGTTGATGATGTCGACGGCGTGGTGATGGTGGGTGGCGCAACCCGCATGCCGCATATCCGCAAGGCCGTCGGTGAATTTTTCCAGGCGACGCCGCTGGCGAATATCGATCCGGATAAAGTCGTGGCACTGGGTGCTGCGGTACAAGCCAATTTGCTGGCCGGTAACCGTGCGGCGGGCGACGACTGGCTCTTGCTGGACGTGATTCCCTTGTCGCTCGGTATTGAAACCATGGGCGGCCTGGTAGAGAAAGTCATTCCGCGCAATTCGACGATCCCATGCGCCCGTGCGCAAGAGTTCACCACGTTCAAAGACGGCCAGACCGCGATGGCGATTCATATCGTGCAGGGCGAACGTGAACTGGTGAGCGATTGCCGTTCGCTGGCGCGCTTTGAATTGCGCGGCATCCCGCCGATGGCGGCAGGGGCGGCACGTATACGCGTGACTTATCAGGTGGATGCAGACGGCTTGCTGTCGGTTTCCGCCCGTGAACTGCGTTCCGGTGTTGAAGCATCGATCAGCGTCAAGCCTTCCTATGGTTTGGAAGACGACCAGATCGCGCAAATGTTGCAGGATTCCTTCAAGTCGGCGGATGTTGACATGGCTTTGCGCGCCTTGCGTGAAGAACAGGTGGAAGCGGAGCGCATTGTACTGGCGACGCAATCGGCGCTGGACGCGGATGGAGCGTTGTTGACGGATGATGAGCGTAGTGCGGTTACCAGCCTGCTGGCGGCAGTACAGCAAAGCAGCAAGGGTGACGATCATCATGCGATCAAGGCGGCGGTAGAGGCCTTGGCGCAAGGCACTGAAGAATTCGCCGCACGTCGTATGGATCGCAGTGTACGTACTGCGCTTTCCGGCAAGAAACTGGACGAGATTTGATTCATCGCTCTTCAGCCTGCGGGTTGAAGGGCCGTTAGGCGCCGGGGCAGGCAAGCGAATTTTTGTCCGGCGCATTAAACTTAAACTTTCGAGGTAAACCAAGTGCCGCAAATAGTTGTTCTTCCCCACCACACCCTGTGCCCGGATGGCGCCGTGATTGAAGCACCTGCAGGCAAATCGATCTGTGATGTCTTGCTGGAAAACGATATCGATATCGAACACGCTTGCGAAAAATCCTGCGCCTGCACTACTTGCCACGTTATTGTGCGCGAGGGTTTTGCTTCGCTCAATGAAGCAGGCGATACGGAAGAAGACTTGCTGGACAAGGCATGGGGCCTCGAGGCTGCATCACGCCTGTCATGCCAGGCCATCGTGGCGGAAGAGGACCTGGTGGTTGAGATTCCACGCTATACAATTAATCATGCCAGCGAAAATCACTGAGGAGAGCTGAGATGAAATGGACTGATACCATCCGCATCGCGGAAGAGCTGAACGACAAATTTCCTGATATCGATCCGTTGACGATACGTTTTACCGACCTGCATCGCTGGGTCTGTGAACTCGATGGCTTTGACGATGCACCTGATCATTCCGGTGAAAAGATCCTTGAAGCAATCCAGATGGCGTGGATAGAAGAAGCACAATAATCAGCCTTGTTGAATCAGGCAAAAAAAGAGCGACCCGCGGGTCGCTCTTTTTTATTGCAGCGCAGGATTAACGTGCGCGCAGATAACCGTCTACCACACGCACCTGGTCGCCGGTATTCCAGTTAGGCGGGTTGTTGTACGGGAAGGTGCGGATGCGGCCGTCTTCCATGCGTACGCGAACTTCATAGGTAGTCGCGGTGCGGGTATGTTTTTCGATTTCATTACCGGCATAGCCGCCACCGACTGCACCGGCCACAGTAGCCAGGCTACGGCCGCTGCCGTTACCGATCTGGTTGCCGAGCAAACCGCCGACTACGGCACCACCTACGATACCGACGCCGCTAGGCTTGGCTGCGGTTTGCACACTGCGTATCGATTCGATGCGACCGCAGTTGCTGCATACCTGGGCGACCGGAGCAGCTTGTGCCACTTTGTTGTTTGCATTTTCGCGTGCTTGCGCCTGCTTTGCTGCCTTGGCGGCTGCGGCCTGGCGTTCATCTGCTTCAAGACGAGCCTGGTCGGCGCGGTCTTGTGCGGCCTGGGCTTCCGCTGCTTTATCGGCAGCTTCTTTTTCCAGCGCTGCAATCGCTTCTTTTTGTGAGCCGGAGCTATTTGAGTTTGGCAACAGGCCGGTCATGGCGGCGACACCAACCAGACAGACTAGCAATACTGCGACGGCAGCTGCAGCGATGAGCGGATGTATGCGACTTGTTGAATTATTGTTGGTTTCCATGATTCCCTCAGGCTAGTGGTTATTGTTCGAGTAGCATCAGTATTGCGCGCTAGCTGTTAAATAAAAAGCCGAAACCTGTGTCAAATGTAAGCCTATGTAACGATAAGCACCTGAAAACAACATTTAGTTTCTCACAATAAAAAAAGGACTGCCGGGGCAGTCCTTTTTTGTTTTCGCATGGAAACTTAATCTTCGCGACGCAAGTGCGGAAACAGCAGCACGTCACGGATGTTTGGCGAGTCGGTGATGATCATCATCAGGCGATCAATGCCGATGCCGCAGCCACCGGTCGGAGGCATGCCGTATTCCAGTGCACGGATGTAATCGGCGTCGTAGTACATCGCTTCTTCGTCACCGGCGTCTTTTGCGGCAACCTGTGCCTGGAAGCGTGCGGCCTGGTCTTCCGCATCGTTCAGCTCGGAGAAGCCGTTGGCGATTTCACGGCCAACCATGAACAACTCGAAACGTTCTGTAATACCGGCAACCGTGTCCGAAGCGCGCGCCAATGGCGATACTTCAACCGGGTAGTCGATGATATAGGTCGGTTCCCACAATTGCGCTTCTGCGGTTTCTTCAAACAGCGCTAGTTGCAGGGCACCGAGGCCGGAGTGGGCATGTGGCTTGACACCGAATTTTTTCAATTCGGCCTTGATGAACTCGGCATCGTGCAATTGTTCGTTCGTGTATTGCGGTGCGTATTTATTGATGGCACCGACGATGGTCAGGCGATGGAAAGGCTTGGCCAGGTCCAGCTCGCGACCACCGTAGGTCAGCGTCGCAGTACCGTGTGCGTCGATAGCAGCCTGGCGGATCACGGCTTCGGTGAAGTCCATCAGCCATTTGTAATCGGTATAGGCCGCATAGAATTCCATCATCGTAAACTCCGGATTGTGGCGTATCGATACGCCTTCATTCCGGAAGTTGCGGTTGATTTCGAATACACGATCAAAGCCACCGACCACCAGGCGCTTGAGGTACAGCTCAGGTGCGATACGCAGGAACATCTCCATGTCGAGCGCATTGTGATGCGTCACGAAAGGCTTGGCCGCAGCGCCGCCCGGGATTGTGTGCAACATCGGCGTTTCGACTTCCATGAACTCATGCTCGGCCATGAAGCGGCGGATTGAAGCAATGGCAGCGGTACGTGCCTTGAAGGTGCGGCGCGTCTCTTCATTCATGATCAGGTCGACGTAACGCTGGCGATACTTGGTTTCCTGATCGGCCAGGCCGTGGAATTTGTCCGGCAATGGACGCAGCGACTTGGTCAGCAGGCGCAGTTCCGTGACCTTGATGGTCAATTCATCGGTCTTGGTTTTGAACAGGGTACCGGCCACGCCCAGGATGTCGCCCAGATCGTAGTGATGCAATGCAGCCATCGCCGCTTCACCGGTCAGGTCCAGTGTGGCGTAAATCTGGATACGGCCATCCGCTTTCGGGCCGGAGGCATCCTGCAAGGTCGCGAATGCAGCCTTTTTGCCGGCTTCGCGTTTCAACATCATGCGGCCTGCCAGCGTCACGGTGACCGGCTCCGCTTCCAGTTCTTCACGGGTCTTGCCATCGTACTGCGCATGCAGGTCGGCTGCCTTGTGCTGTGGACGGAAGTCGTTCGGGAAAGCGACGCCTTGTTCACGCAAGGCGCTCAGCTTGGCGCGACGCTCAGCGATGATTTTGTTTTCGTCTTGCGGTAGCGCTGCTGCAGCGTCGTCGTTGTGCGTAGTCATGGGTGGCAACAATCTGTATGTAAATGGCGATGAATGTGTATTACGGACGGAGTATTTTTATACGCCTTGCTTCAGCGATGCGGCGATGAACTCATCCAGGTCGCCGTCGAGTACTGCTTTGGTATTGCCGGTTTCGAAGTTGGTGCGCAAATCCTTGATGCGGGACTGATCCAGCACGTAGGAGCGAATCTGGTGGCCCCAGCCGACGTCGGTTTTGGAGTCTTCCAGCTTTTGCTGTTCGCTCATGCGATTGCGCAATTCCAGCTCATACAGCTTGGCTTTCAGCATGTCCCATGCCTCGGCTTTGTTGCGATGCTGCGAACGGTCGTTCTGGCATTGCACGACGATACCGGACGGACCGTGTGTCAGGCGCACGGCAGAGTCGGTTTTATTGATGTGCTGACCACCGGCACCGGACGCACGATAGGTATCGATGCGGACATCGGCCGGATTGATGTCAATCTCGATCGAATCGTCGACTTCAGGATAGACGAACAGGCTGGAGAAGGACGTGTGACGACCGTTGGCAGAATCGAACGGCGATTTGCGCACCAGGCGATGCACGCCGGTTTCGGTGCGCAGGAAGCCATAAGCGTAATCGCCTTCGACTTTGAGGGTCGCGGTTTTGATACCGGCAACCTCGCCATCGGATTGCTCGAGGATTTCGACCTTGAAGCCTTTGCGTTCGCAATAGCGCAGGTACTGGCGCAGCAACATCGACGCCCAGTCTTGGGCCTCGGTACCGCCGGCACCGGCCTGGATATCGATAAAGCAGTTGTTGGCATCCATCGGATTGCTGAACATGCGGCGGAATTCCATGCCTTCGACCAGCTTCAGCAATTCCTGTGCATCGTTTTCGATGGCGACGATGGTGTCTTCGTCTTTTTCTTCACGTGCCATTTCAAACAGATCGCGGGCGTCGTTGAGCTCGGAGTCGATCTTGATCAGCGTGTGGACGATCGCTTCCAGCGATTTCTTTTCTTTGCCCAGGTCCTGGGCGCGTTTCTGGTCGTTCCAGACATCCGGGTCTTCGAGTTCACCGTTGACCTGGTCGAGTTTCTCTGACTTCACATCGAAGTCAAAGATACCTCCGGAGTTCGGCCGCGCGAGTCGTGAGATCGGCGAGCAGGGATTCGAGGGAATTTAAGCGTTCAGCTTCCATGATATTTCTTCAGCAATCAAACCGTGAATTATACCTGAGCTAGTGTTTGCTTTTAAGCCAGTTTCTAGGGCAAACTGGCTTGGCATATCGTTTTTTCAATATTTTAATCTCTAATAAATATTATTAAGGGAGTAACAAATATGGAGCGGTCGCGACACATTTGCGCATTTTTTTGCGCATGTGCTGTACTGACAGGCTGTTCCACGACCCCGGCGCCACGTGGGGAAGTCAAGGGGATGTCAGTCAGCGGCAAGGAAATGGCGCAATCGGATACCAACCGGATTGCAACTATCGCCATGCGCGACAACCTGGAGAGTTTGTTCCTGCTGATGGACAAGCTGTACCGGCGCAATCCGGCCGAGTGGAAAAAAACCGGCATCAGCCGCGAAGAAAGCATCAAAAGGGTGCGCGAAGCGGTCGAGCAGCGCCAGCCGTGGCCCGGCTTGCAGGGGCAGCGCGATATCAAGGCGTTGTCGCTGGCCTTGACGCCGGACTTCGGCGGTGACCGGGTGGCGGCGCTGATCTACAGCAGTGCGGATATGATCATTGCCGCGCATGATGGCAAAACCGAATTCTTCCTGATCGATGGCCTGGATGCACAGCATATCTACAATGCGGCGCGCAATATCGAGATTGCAGTGTGGCTGTTGGGTAGCAGGCGCAATAGTAGCGGCAAGGTTTTGTTATTGGCCGACGATATTAGCGAGAACGGGCGCAACCTGAGCTTTGAACGCGAATTCGGCAAGGTGGTCGGGCGGCTCGACCTGATGGCCGAGTTCCTCACTGAAAAGTACCGTCGCGCCGGTATCACCTATATGCAAAACCTGATCGGTGGTTCTTTCCTGCAATTCCTGCCGGTGCGTTAACGCGTGTCGATCTAGTCAGCCGCTTCCGCATGCTCGACCAGCAACTGGACACGGGTCCTGCCATTGAATTCATTTGCATCGAGGCGGTAAGCCACACGTGCGCGGTTCGGCAGTGAGTCTATATGGCCGAACCAGATGGCGTCATAGCTGGCACCGTCTTTCTCCAGCGTCAGTTTGAGGTGGCGTTCTTTCAGGATGCGTTGATTGACGACGCGGAACTCATCGCAAAACAGCGGTGGCGCAAAGCCCTGGCCCCAGACCTGGGCTTCCATTAATTCAATGAATTGCGTCGTGAAGTAAGCCGATTCGAGCGGACCGTCGGTTTCCACCACACGTTCCAGCTGGTTCTGGTCCAGCCAGTCCTTGCCGACCGCTTCAAATGCCTCGGTGAATGCGTCCAGTGCATCTGCCCGTATCGTCAAACCGGCCGCCATTGCATGGCCACCGAATTTATCGATCAGCTTGGGCGCATGCTTGGATACCAGGTCCAGTGCATCGCGCAGATGGAAGCCGGCGATGGAGCGCCCCGACCCCTTGATCCAGCCGTCTCCGGCATCGGCGAAGGTAATCGTCGGACGGTAAAACTTGTCTTTCAGGCGTGAGGCGACGATACCGATCACACCCTGGTGCCAGCTCGGGTCGAACACGCTGATGGTGGTCTTGTCTTGCGGGTTGAAATTTTCCAGCAAGAGCAAGGCGGTGTCCTGCATATCCGCTTCGATGGTGCGGCGTTCGCGATTGATTTCATCCAGCTGCTGCGCGATGGCCCAGGCGCGACCTTCGTCGTCGGTGGTCAGGCATTCTATGCCCAGCGACATATCGGACAGGCGGCCGGCAGCATTCAGGCGCGGCCCTAGTGCAAAGCCGAGGTCGAACGGCGAGGCGCGGCGTGCTTCGCGTCCGGCGGCGCGGAACAGGGCGGCGACGCCGGCATGCATGCGACCGGCGCGCATGCGTTTCAAGCCTTGGGCGACCAGGATGCGGTTATTGGCGTCGAGTTTGACGACGTCGGCCACGGTGCCGAGTGCGACCAGGTCGAGTAGTGCATCCAGCTTGGGTTGTGTCTGTGCGTCGAAGATGCCTCGTTTGCGCATTTCGGCCCGCAGTGCCAGCAATACATAAAACATGACGCCGACGCCGGCCAGGTTTTTACTCGGGAAGCCGCAATCAGGCTGGTTTGGATTCACGATCACGCGCGCCGCCGGCAAGGTATCGGCCGGCAAGTGATGATCGGTGACGACCACGTCTATGCCGCGCCGATTGGCTTCGGCGACGCCGTCTATGCTGGCGATGCCATTGTCGACGGTGACGATGATGTCGGGCGATTTTTCACGCACGGCCAGTTCGACGATTTCCGGTGTCAGTCCATAACCATATTCAAAGCGGTTCGGCACGATGAAGTCGACGATCGCACCCATGGCGCGCAAGCCGCGCAGCGCAACCGCACAGGCGGTGGCACCGTCGCAGTCATAGTCGGCGACGATAACCAGTTTCTTTTTGGCTGCAATCGCATCGGCCAGGAAGGTGGCGGCAATATCTATCTTCAGCAGGCCGGGTGGCGGGATCAACGCCGTCAGCTCGCTATTCAATTCTTTCAGGTCGAGCAGGCCGCGTGCTGCATACAGGCGCGCCATGACCGGATGCACGCCGCTTTGCAGCATGCGTTCGGCATCGCGGAACGGGTAGGGGCGGGTCGTGATGCGGGTCATGGTGCCAGACGGGAGAGTGAAGCTTTGCGCCAGAATTTGCGCAGCGATGATTTGCTGCTGGTGATGGTCGACAAGGCGATGTTATTGCTGAGGGTGATGCTGAATTGATCGAGCTGATTATTCCTGATCGCTTCCAGTAAGGGGGCGAACCAGATTTCTTCCATAGCCTGCAGGCGCATCAACCATTCCGACCAGTCGCCGGCCATGGATGGTGCAATCAGGCTGTCCAGCGTGAGCAAGCCGTGTTGCGGGTGGGTCGCCAGTAATTCGGCGGCCGAGCTGACCGCGCGATGCCTGAGGCCCGCAAGCATAAGCGGATTGCGCCCGGAAGATAAACTGAATGTTTCTTCAAATTTATTCGCGGGAGCCGCATTGTTATTGCTTGTGCCGCCCCATAGCCAGACCGAGTTGACAGGTTTCAGGCCGCGCATTTCGCGGGCTTCGTTGGTCGGGTGGTCGTGCCAGTGCATTTGTACTTCGTTTTGCAATCTGCGCCAGTCGCGCGCTTTTTCGCCTTTCGGCATCCAGATATCGATGTTGTGGCCGCAGGCGGCGCTCGGCGTTGAAGTCTGCAAGGCTTGTAATTCGTCGGCGCGCAAGAACCAGGTATGGGCATCGCCATATAGCAGCGTCTGCCCGGTTTCGGCAAACAGCGGCTGTACGATGTCGAACAGGCTGCGCGCATCTTCTTCGGATAACTGTAATTGCTGCGTATCGGTCAATACCAGGTGATCGCGCGCGATATGCAAATGCACCGGCTGCAGGATAAACCAGCCGCCATCATCAGCGGGCAGGTCAAAAGCGGACATCGCATTGCGGGCGGCAGCCGGGCTGGAGTCGCCGTTGACGGCGAGGCCGGATTGGCGGGCCAGCCATGTTTCATGCGGTAGTGCACGGGCAAAGCCATCGTATGCCTGGTGTTCTGTCAGGTCGCCGCGTCCGAGCAGGGTGGCGAGTGCGGGCGTTTTCAGCTCGCGCAGCAGGTCGCGTGCCATTTCTTTCTGCGGCAGCGCGAACGGTAAAAGGAGTGCAAGTTGAGTCATGCCGCGATTGTAGGGCAATTGCGCGCCTTGCCGCCATCAAGATCGCGATCTGATACTTATCTTGTCTTTGATGCCATGGGGAACGGAATTGGCTGCGGCCGGGTCAATGGCTGGTACGCTTGCCTTTTCATCCTCTTGCTTTGCTGGTGCGGGAGAATGTATGGCAAACTGCGTGCTGCATTCAGGAGCCTTCATTGAGCATCATAAAAAATCTATCTTTCGAATGGCTGGTCGGCATACGCTATACGCGCGCCGGACGACGTAGTGGTCGTAACAGCTTTATCTCATTTATCTCGCTGATTTCGATGGCGGGCATTGCACTTGGCGTGGCGGCACTGATTATCGTGCTGTCGGTCATGAACGGCTTCCAGAAGGAGGTGCGTGACCGCATGCTGTCGGTGTTGTCGCATATCGAAATCTTTGAACCGCAAGGTGCGCTGCCGAACTGGCAGGAAACCGCACGCGAAGCATTCACCAACAAGGAAGTGCGCGGTGCAGCACCGTACGTCGATGCACAGGCCATGATGACGCGTGATGACACTTTGCGTGGTGTCGCAGTCCGCGGCGTGTTGCCGGCGGAAGAGCCGAAGGTGTCGGATGTGGCATCGCAGGTACGCCAGGGCAGTCTCGATAATCTGCGTCCCGGTGAATTCAATATCGTGCTCGGGAATGAGCTGGCGCGCGGCATGGGTGCACAACTCGGCGACAAGATCACGATGATCGCGCCGCAAGGGCAGGTGACGCCGGCCGGTGTGATCCCGCGCCTCAAGCAATTCACCGTGGTTGGTATTTTCGACTCCGGTCATTTTGAATACGATTCGACGCTGGCCTTCATCCATATCAATGATGCGATGACCATGTTCAAGTTGCCGGCGCCGTCGGGTTTGCGCCTGAAGATCGCCGATATGCAGCGCGCGCCGCAAGTGGCGATGGATTTGACGCAGGTCATTAGTGGCAATGTGTTGATACGCGACTGGTCGCGGCAAAACCGCAACTGGTTTGCCGCGGTGCAGACGGAAAAACGCATGATGTTCATCATCCTGACCCTGATCATCGCAGTGGCCGCATTCAACCTGGTATCGACGCTGGTGATGACGGTGACTGACAAGCAGGCTGATATCGCGATCCTGCGTACGCTCGGTGCCTCGCCGCGTTCCATCATGAAGATTTTCATGATCCAGGGCGCTTTGGTGGGTTTGATAGGAACCGCGCTGGGCGTCGGTGGCGGGGTATTGATTGCATCGAATATCGATGTCATCGTGCCTTTCATCGAACGCCTGTTGCACGTGCAATTCCTGCCTAAAGATATTTACCTGATTAGTGAGCTGCCATCCGATCTGCGCTGGAACGATGTCTGGACCATAGGCAGTGTGGCGGTAGTACTTTCTTTTGTTGCGACGCTGTACCCAAGCTGGTGGGCTGCCCGCGTAAAACCTGCGGAGGCATTGCGTTATGAGTGAACATGTATTGGCGTGCCGCAATCTGGCAAAGACTTTCACGCAAGGGAAGTACTCAGTCAGTGTATTGAAGGATGTCAGCCTGGATATCGTCAAGGGCGAGCGCGTCGCGATTGTCGGCGCTTCCGGTTCCGGCAAATCGACATTGCTGCATTTGCTCGGCGGTTTGGATACGCCTAGCGCGGGTTCGGTTACTTTGCTGGGACAGGACTTCGCAACGCTGGATGAAAAGAAGCGTGGCGACTTGCGTAATAAATCATTGGGCTTCGTTTATCAGTTCCATCATTTGTTGCCGGAATTTTCGGCGCTGGATAATGTGGCAATGCCGCTGATGATACGGCGCGTACCGCGTTCCGAAGCACATGAAAAGGCGCGTGCCATCCTGGCACGGGTCGGGCTTGAACATCGCGTCACGCACGTGCCGGGTGAGCTGTCCGGTGGTGAGCGGCAACGCGTGGCATTAGCGCGGGCGCTGGTGACACAGCCGGCTTGCGTACTGGCGGATGAGCCTACCGGCAACCTGGATCGGGCCACTGCACAAAAGACCTTCGACCTGATGCTGGAGTTGTCGCGTACGCTGGGGACTGCATTTATTATCGTCACACATGATGTCGAGCTGGCCACGCACTGCGACCGGATCCTGCGCTTGTCGGATGATGGTTTGCACCCGTATACGGATTAACGTTTCTTTCCTGGATAGTCATGGATGATTTGTACTTCCATCATCTGATTGCGCATTGCTGACATGTGGGTCGATACGCACTGTCATCTGGATGCAGCAGAGTTTGCCGGCGTCGAAGATGCCGTCGCAGAGGGCGCTGCGCAGAAACAGGTCAGCATGATCGTGATCCCGGCGGTTGCGCGCGATAACTTCGTGACGGTGGCCGAGCTGGCGCGCAAGCATGGCAATTGCAGTTATGCGCTGGGCATCCATCCTATCTATGTACCGCAGGCGCAGGAAAGCGATCTCGCCTTGCTACGCGAGACTGTCACTGCGGCCATGAACGATACGCGCTTCGTCGCCCTGGGTGAAATCGGCCTCGATTTCTTTGTGCCTATGTTGACGACGCCGGAGATGCGTGAGAAGCAGGAGTTCTTCTACGCCGAACAACTCAAGATTGCGCGTGATTTTGAGTTGCCGGTCTTGCTGCATGTGCGGCGTTCGCAAGACAGCATCCTCAAGTACCTGCGTCGTATCAAGGTGGTCGGCGGTATCGCCCACGCTTTCAACGGCAGCTTCCAGCAAGCGGAAACCTTTATCTCACTCGGCTTCAAATTGGGGTTTGGCGGCGCGATGACGTTTACCCGCGCGCTGCAGATCCGCCGCATGGCGAGCACCTTACCGCTGGAAGCCATCGTGCTGGAAACCGACGCACCGGATATTTCGCCGGCCTGGTTGCACCCGCAGCGTAACAGCCCGGAAGAATTACCCAATATAGGCCAGGTCCTGGCCGAACTGCGTGGATTGCCACCGGATGCCGTCGCCCGGCAGACGACTGCCAATGCCCTTGCCGTGATGCCGCGGCTGGGTAGCTTTATTTAGGTAGCGGCATGCGTAGCACCATCATCGGTTTTGTTATCGGTGCTGCGTGGCTACAAACGCGGGCCACGCTGCCGCAGTATTTTTCCATCCTGTTATTGCTGATTGCCGCCTGTGTACTGGTGGCGCTGGCCCGTCATTCCAACCTGCATAAATTCAAGACGCCCTTGCTCGCACTATTCGGTGCAGTGCTGGGTTTCGTGTGGGCGGCTTTGTTTGCACAATATTATTTGTCGCATGAATTACCGAAAGAACTGGAAGGCAAGGACATCACCGTCATCGGTACCGTTGCCAGCCTGCCCAATTATTTCGAGCGCGGCGTACGTTTCAATTTTGCGGTGGAAGAAGTATTGCCGCTGGATGGCGTCGCCCCGAGTATTCCGCGCAAGCTGGCCTTGTCCTGGTATTCGTCATTCAATCCGCAAGACACGCAGGGCATAGGCGAGATGCATGCAGGGGAGCGCTGGCAACTGACCTTGCGCCTGCGTCGTCCGCATGGCAATGCCAATCCCTATGGCTTCGATTATGAGCGCTGGTTGCTGGAGCAGAATATACGGGCGACCGGCTATGTGCGTCCCGACCAGAAGGCGGAA
Organism: Herminiimonas glaciei; assembly: GCF_042664955.1. Taxonomy (NCBI): domain Bacteria; kingdom Pseudomonadati; phylum Pseudomonadota; class Betaproteobacteria; order Burkholderiales; family Oxalobacteraceae; genus Herminiimonas; species Herminiimonas glaciei. The sequence goes on along the minus strand of NZ_JBHTBU010000001.1, from coordinate 1,713,794 downwards.
TTCAAGAATGAACGGCTGGCACCGTTTGTATTCAGTTTCAATAATGTCGTCGAACGCAGTCGCGGCTGGCTGCGTACCCGCATCGAGCAAACGCTGGAGGGGCAGCCTTATGCCGGTGTGATCGTGGCTCTGGTGGTGGGTGACCAGCGTGCGATCAGCCAGCCGGATTGGGCGGTATTCAACCGGACCGGTGTCTCGCACCTGATTTCGATTTCGGGTTTGCATATCACGATGATTGCGGCCATGTTCGCCGGCCTCGTGTTTGCATTGTGGCGACGCTCCTTCTTTACTTCGGCCAGCCTGCCTTTGCGCTTGCCGGCACAAAAGGCCGCGGCACTGGCGGGTGGCCTGGCGGCATTGGTGTATGTCTTGCTGGCCGGTTCCGGCGTGCCGGCGCAACGCACGCTGTATATGTTGACGGTCGTGGCACTGGCCTTGTGGTACGGGCGGCTTACCAGTGTTTCCCATGTCTTGTGCCTGGCCTTGGGTGTCGTGGTCTTGCTGGATCCATGGTCGGTGCTGGGGCCGGGCTTCTGGTTATCCTTCGGTGCGGTAGCGGTGATCCTGTACGTGAGCGTCGGACGTGCACGGGCTCCGCTGAAGGCTGGGCAGTCACGCTGGCGTGTTGCCTTGCGGAATGCAGGAATGACGCAGTATGCGGTAACCATCGGCCTGGTGCCGCTGACCGTACTCATGTTTGGCCAGGCTTCACTGGTCAGTCCGCTTGCCAATGCCATAGCGATCCCGCTGGTCAGTTTCTTCGTGACGCCACTGGCATTGGTCGGTAGCGTCTTGCCGGCACCCTTGTCCGGCTGGTGCCTGCAATTTGCGCACTGGCTGGTGCAGGAGCTGGCGCAACTGTTGACCTGGATGAGCAGTTGGCAACTGGCGGTCTGGACCGTGCCGATTCCAAGCTGGTGGATGTTTGCGCTGGCTCTGTTCGGCACGGTATGGATGCTGGCGCCACGTGGCTGGCCGGCGCGTTACCTTGGTTTGTTTGCCTGGCTGCCTTTGCTGCTGAATACGGCGACGCATCCGCGTGCCGGTGAAATGTGGGTGACCGCATTCGATGTCGGGCAGGGCATGGCCTTGCTGATTGAAACGGAAAAACATCGCCTCCTTTACGATACCGGCCCGGTGTATTCGCCTGAATCGGACGGCGGCAATCGCGTCATCCTGCCTTACCTGCATGCACGCGGTATCAATAAGCTGGATGGCATGATGATCTCGCATAGCGATAACGATCATTCCGGCGGTGCTTTATCCATCCTCAAGGAAGTCGACGTTGCACAACTGTCGACTTCCTTGTCGCTCGATCATCCGATTGTGGGTAGCGGGTCGTCGCACCAGCGTTGCGTGGCGGGGCAGGCATGGGAATGGGATGGTGCGCGCTTTGAAGTACTGCATCCGCCGTCGGACCTGTATGAAAGCGCCAAGTGGAAACCGAATGCGCGCAGCTGCACGTTGAAGATAACATTGGGCGAGTACGCGATCCTGCTGCCGGGTGATATAGAGGCAAGGCAGGAAGCCGCGCTGGTCGCCAGCCAGCCGGAAATTTTGCGCGCGAATGTATTGCTGGCGCCACATCACGGTAGTGGTACCTCATCGACCGAGCCATTCCTGCGCGCGGTTAATCCGCAGTTCGCGATATTCCAGGTCGGCTATCGCAATCGCTACCGTCACCCGAAACAGGAAGTCTATGACCGTTACGGGGCGCTGGGGATTTCACGTTTGCGTAGCGACGATACCGGTGCCGTCAGCCTGCGCTTTGGTGCGCAGATGCAGGTAAGTGATTATCGGAGCGAGCATGCACGCTACTGGTATGGGCGTTAGCCGACGGCGTTGCGATTTTTGTATTGTCCGTGGTCGGATCGACCAAATCGGCAAAGCCTTGTCCGGCAAGGCTTTGCCGATTTGGCCCGGCGTGCGGCAGGATTGAAACCCGGGAATTTGTTTCGCTCGCGTTAAATTCATCTGAAAACCTCGAAGAACCGGGCGGGTTTGCGGTATAATTTGAATTTCCCGCACGTGCCATTCGGCACCTTCTGTAATGACCAAGTTTGTATTCGTCACTGGCGGCGTTGTGTCTTCCCTGGGTAAAGGGATAGCCGCCGCCTCTCTCGCTGCGATCCTCGAATCGCGCGGCCTCAAAGTCACTCTTCTCAAGCTCGATCCGTATATCAACGTTGATCCCGGCACGATGAGTCCGTTCCAGCACGGTGAAGTCTTCGTTACTGAAGACGGCGCCGAGACCGATCTCGATCTTGGTCACTACGAACGTTTCATCACTGCGAAGATGCGCAAGGTGAATAACTTCACGACCGGCCAGATTTATGAATCCGTGATCCGCAAGGAACGTCGCGGTGAATATCTGGGCAAGACGGTGCAGGTTATTCCGCACATCACCAACGAGATCCAGGATTACATCCATCGTGGCGCCGAAGGTTTTGATGTTGCCCTGGTGGAAATCGGCGGCACCGTCGGCGATATCGAATCGCTGCCTTTCCTCGAAGCTGCCCGTCAGTTGAGCCTGCGTGCCGGCCGTAATGCGGCCGCATTCGTGCACCTGACATTGGTTCCTTACCTGGCGTCCGCCGGTGAGTTGAAAACCAAACCGACCCAGCATAGCGTGCAAAAACTGCGTGAAATCGGTATTTCACCGGATGCGCTGTTGTGCCGTGCCGACCGCCAGATCCCTGATGATGAACGCGCGAAGATTTCGCTGTTCTCGAACGTGCAGGAAGACGCGGTGATCTCGGTCTGGGACGCTGACACGATTTACAAGATTCCACAAATGCTGCACGACCAGGGCCTGGATCGCATCGTTTGCGAAAAACTCGCCTTGTCGCCGAAACCGGCTGACCTGTCGATGTGGACCAAGCTGGTGCATGCACTGGAAAATCCAAAGGACAGCGTCACCATCGGTATGGTCGGCAAATACGTCGACCTGACCGAGTCGTACAAATCGCTGACAGAAGCATTGCGTCACGCCGGTATCCATACCGAAAGCCGCGTCAATATCGAATACCTCGATTCGGAAGAAATCGAAAACACCGGGCCGCAATGCCTGGCCAAGTACGATGCGATCCTGGTGCCTGGTGGTTTCGGCAAACGTGGCGTCGAAGGCAAGATTGCTTCGGCCCGTTTCGCTCGTGAAAGCAAGATTCCTTACCTCGGCATTTGCCTCGGCATGCAAGTTGCGCTGATTGAATATGCGCGTGATGTGGCCGGCCTGACCAAGGCCAATTCGACCGAGTTTGATGCCGATACCGAACAACCGGTAGTGGCGCTGATCAATGAATGGCAAAACCATGACGGCAAGGTTGAGCGTCGTGATGCCAATTCCGATCTGGGCGGCACCATGCGTCTGGGTGCGCAAACCTGCGCGGTCAAGCCGGGTACGCTGGCAGCGGAAATCTACGGTAGCGAAGTGACCGAACGTCATCGTCATCGTTACGAAGCAAATAACCATTATCTTGGCCGTGTTGAAGATGCCGGCCTGATTGTTTCGGCCCGCACACCGACCGAATCCCTGTGCGAAATCATGGAATTGCCGCGTACCGTGCACCCTTGGTATGTCGGCGTGCAGTACCACCCTGAGTTCAAGTCAACCCCGCGTGACGGACATCCGTTGTTCATCTCGTTCATCAAGGCGGCGCTGGCTCACAAACACGCAGGGCAGGCCAAGAAGTAAACGCAGCAAAGCTAAATGCAGCAAAGAGTATCGAAGCAGCTTCCATATTCATACAAACGTTAAAAGAATTTGTAATTTAGGAGAATTAGATGAGTGCAATTGTTGACATCATTGGCCGCGAAGTAATTGATTCACGCGGCAATCCGACCGTCGAATGCGATGTCTTGCTGGAATCCGGTGTCATGGGCCGTGCGGCCGTGCCGTCCGGCGCGTCGACCGGTTCGCGTGAAGCAATCGAATTGCGCGATGGCGACAAGAGCCGTTATTTCGGCAAAGGTGTGTTGAAGGCATGTGAACACATCAATACTGAAATTTCCGAAGCGATCATGGGCCTGGACGCGAACGAACAAGCTTTCCTCGACCGTACCCTGATCGACCTCGACGGTACTGAAAACAAGGCTCGCCTGGGCGCCAACGCCACGCTGGCAGTGTCGATGGCAGTAGCGAAGGCTGCGGCTGAAGAGTCCGGCTTGCCACTGTATCGCTATTTCGGCGGTTCGGGCGCGATGCAAATGCCAGTGCCGATGATGAACGTCATCAACGGCGGTGCTCACGCGAACAACAATCTGGATTTGCAGGAATTCATGATTATCCCGGTCGGTGCGCCTAGCTTCCGCGAAGCAATCCGCTACGGTGCGGAAGTATTCCACACCCTGAAAAAAATCATCAATGACAAAGGCTTGCCGACATCGGTAGGCGATGAAGGCGGTTTCGCTCCTTCGGTGGAAAACCACGAAGCAGCAATCAAACTGATCTTGCAAGCAATCGAACAAGCCGGCTACGAGCCGGGTACGCAAATCGCGTTGGGCCTGGATTGCGCAGCCAGCGAATTCTACAAGGATGGTAAATATCAGTTGTCGGGCGAAGGCATGACCTTGTCGAGCGCTGACTTCACCAACCTGCTGGGCACCTGGTGCGACAAATATCCAATCATCTCGATCGAAGACGGTATGGCTGAAAACGATTGGGACGGCTGGGCGACCCTGACCAATGCACTGGGCAAGAAAGTGCAATTGGTTGGCGACGATCTGTTTGTTACCAACACCAAGATCCTGCGCGAAGGCATCCAGAAGAACATCGCCAACTCGATCCTGATCAAGATCAACCAGATCGGTACCCTGACCGAAACTTTCGCTGCGATTGAAATGGCGAAACGTGCCGGCTATACCGCTGTGATCTCGCATCGTTCGGGTGAAACCGAAGACTCGACAATTGCCGATATCGCTGTTGGTACCAATTCCCTGCAGATCAAAACCGGCTCGATGTCGCGTTCGGATCGTATGGCGAAGTACAACCAGTTGCTGCGTATTGAAGAAGATTTGGGCGATATCGCGAGCTACCCGGGCCGCGGCGCATTCTACAATTTGAAGTAATCGATCGCCGGTCATACAGCCATGCTGCATGACCGGTTTTTTCTTGTACATGTCCGATGCGCCTCATTATTCTTTGTCTTGCAGCGCTGGTGGTGCTGATCCAATTCCCGCTATGGCTGGGGAAGGGCGGCTGGCTGCGCGTGTGGGACCTGGATCACCAGGTAGTGGCAGCACAGAAAAAGAATGACGAACTCAAGGCGCGTAACGCCAAGCTGAATTCGGAAGTGCAGGATTTGAAGGAAGGTACCGGCGCCGTTGAAGAACGTGCCCGTTACGAGTTGGGTATGGTCAAGGAAAACGAAGTCTTCGTGCAGATCCTTGATCCTAACAAGAAGTCCACCTTCGTTTCGATTCCCCCGCCTGTCATAGAACCCAAAGAAAAACGTTGAACGATGCACGTGCTGCATATGCAGGCACGCGTCGTTGATCTTGCTTAATGCTTGATCGGGCTGGCCGGGATCAGGGTTTCCACCGGTGCTTCAGTCACGAACAATTGGGCGCAATCGACCGGGTCAAACTCGTAATGCTGGCCACAGAAGTCGCAGTCTATTGCCAGTTTCCCCATTTCTTCCAAAGCAGAATCCACTTCCGCCTGGCCCAGCATTTTCAGCATGGAGCCAACTTTTTCGCGCGTGCAGCTGCACAGGAAGTTCGGGTGCTTCGGATCAAAAATGCGGATGTCCTCTTCCCAGAACAGGCGACGCATCACGGTTTCGATATCGGTTGAAAGCAGCTCTTCGGTACGCAGCGTGGAAGCCAGCATCACCGAACGATCCCATGGTTCCATCTCATCACCGCTGACCGCCTTGATACCACCTTCGTGCGGCAGCTTTTGCAGCAGCAAGCCACGCGACACATTCGCGTCCGCTGCCAGCCACAGGCGGGTATCCAGTTGCTCCGAGCGCATCATGTAATTTTCGATCACGGTCGCCACCGATTCGCCATCCAGCGGCACGATGCCCTGGTAGGCTTGCTGGCCCGGCAGCTTGTCCTTCGGATCCAGCGTGATGACAAAGCGGCCGCCGCCATTCAGGTTGACCAGTTGCGGCAGGGTTGCGTCATCGGCGATGACTGCGGTTTCCGCCAGCTTGGCGGTAGCGCGCATATTCAGGTCGGAGTCGCATTCGACTACCAGCAGGCGCAGCGGACCGTCGCCATGGATTTGCATCACGATGGCGCCATTGAACTTCAGGTTGGCCGATAGCAGGGCGGCAGCCGACAGCATTTCGCCGAGTATGGTTTTCACCGCAGCCGGATAGTCGCGTCGTGCCTGCACATGCTTCCATGTTTCGGAGACGTCCACCAGTTCACCGCGTACCGCAGTGTTTTCGAACATGAATTTTTGTAGTGTATCGGTCATGCTTATCCTATCCGTTTCAATGTATTTTTAAAGTCGCGCGCACGTTCTACATAGCTGTTTGCAATGCGCTGCAAATTGGCGACATCCGCCTCGTTCAATGTCCGTATGGCCCGGGCAGGTGCGCCCAGGATCAGTGAGTTGTCCGGGAATTCCTTGCCCTCGGTGACCAGCGCACCCGCGCCGACCAGGCAGTTCTTACCGATTTTTGCGCCATTCAGGATAATGGCCTGGATCCCGACCAATGAGCCTTCGCCTATGCTGCAGCCGTGTATCATCGCCTGATGGCCGACGCTGACATTGTCCGCCAGTGTCAGCGGGAAGCCGGGATCGGCATGCAGCACGGCACCTTCCTGCAAATTGCAGTTGCGACCGATGGTGATGTCTTCATTGTCACCGCGTATCGCCACCTGGAACCAGACACTGGAATTATCCATGATGGTGACGCGGCCGACGACGGTGGCGCTATCCGTCACGTAAGCAGAAGCGGCAATGTTCGGGGCGTGTTCGCCTAATTGGTAGATGGCCATGTTGTCAGTAAAATGGATGCTTGTTGGCTGTACCCGGGTACGGCTTTAATCGTCTTTGATGACAGGGCTGCATGCCTGCAGCCGGATCAATCCCCACAAATGGGGCCACATTCCTGAATTGGAAGGCCGAAAAGCGCATGAATTGGCAGTCCAGGCTGCGCAATCAGGTATAAAAGCGCTATTTTACGTTACTCACATGAATATCCCCGAATCTGCGCCCGGCGCACAGCATGAATTGCGCGCACTGGCGCTGTACTGGGCCGGCCAGACCGATGCAGCGGCCAAGGCGGCCGGCGTGATCGAATTGGCAAAATCCTGGCATGCCGGACAACTCAGCCTGGATACCGCTGCCGGTTTGCAGGCGCAAACGGCAATTCCCGGGCGTCCCGCCTTGCCCGAGCTGATCTCGCCCAAGTTCGTCAAGCATCGTTCGATGCGGACCGACGAGGGGCGGGCGGCGCTGATCCATGCTCTGACCCATATCGAATTCAATGCGATCAACTTGGCGCTGGATGCGATCTGGCGTTATGCCGGCATGCCGCAGGCCTACTATGCGGACTGGTTGCAGGTCGCAGGCGAGGAGGCTTTGCATTACTCATTGCTGGCCGGGCATTTACAGGTACTTGGCCATCGCTATGGTGACTTTGCCGCGCATAACAGCATGTGGGAGATGGCGGACAAGACCAGCGGCGATATCTTGGCGCGCATGGCCCTGGTGCCGCGCACGCTGGAAGCGCGCGGGCTGGATGCCACGCCATTGACACGGGCCAAACTGGCACAGGCGGGCGACCAGGCAGCGGCCGAAATCCTCGATATCATCCTGCGTGATGAGATAGGCCACGTCGCGATAGGCAACCATTGGTACAAAGTACTGTGTGATGAGCGCGGGCTTGATCCCTTGACAACTTACGCCGATTTGGCCTTACACTACAAGGCACCTGTATTGCGCGGGCCATTTAATTTGGATGCTCGTAGGGCAGCCGGTTTCAGTGAACCGGAGCTGGAGGCACTGCAAGGTGAAGCGCAATAAGTTTTTGCCGCACCCGTTGTTTGCATTTGTTACACCCTGTTACTGCATGAATGGAAACTTGATTCGACGTTCTTAGTCTGATGGAAAGATTGTCGTATAGATAATCGCAATGCGTAGGGATGTTTCTCCGCCAGTGTATTTTGGTTTGATGCATCTTTTTCGTATCACTTCATAAAAGGGAAAATCATGAATTCAAGCAAAACTCTACTCTCGATCCTTGCAGCAAGTGTGTTGATCGCGGGGCTGGCCGCCTGCCAGAAAAAAGAAGAAGTCGGCGGTCCGGCGGAAACCACCGGTCAGAAGATAGACCAGGCTGCTGCCGCTGCAGGACAAAAAATCGATGAAGCCGCTGCCAAGGTAAGTGCCGAAGCTGAAAAGGCAAAGACTGACATCAGTCAGGGCGCTGCCAATATGACCGATGCAGCCGGCAAAAAAGTGGAAGAAGTCGGCGTGAAAATGCAGGACTCCGCGAAAGACAGTACCAGCAAATAAGCTGTCCCAGCGAAGCGCGCCGCCGGTTCCTGACTGGCGGCGCGCTTTGTTGTTTACAGCCTGTGTTTGCACTTGCTTGCAACTCAGGGGGAAGCGCCGGACGGGCTGGAATGTAAAATGCTTGGCTGATGCTGCAGCATTTTTACAGCGAAATTTTTACTCACGTTTTTACTTTATTCAGCATGAAGCCTTCACGTTCGGAATGGATCACTATCCGCGGTTTGCAATACCACATACGGCATTGGGGTGAGCCGGATGCGCCTGTCCTGTTCATGCTGCATGGCTGGATGGATGTCTCGGCTTCCTTCCAGTTCCTGGTCGACGCATTGAAAGATGGCTGGCATGTGATTGCACCGGATTGGCGCGGCTTTGGCCTGACGGACCATGCCGCCGGCAATTACTGGTTCCCGGATTACCTGGCGGACCTGGATGCGATCCTGCTGCATTATTCTCCGACGCGGCCGGTCCATCTGCTGGGTCACAGCCTCGGCGCGAATGTCGCCGGGATCTATGCCGGTGTGCGGCCCGGGCGGATTGCGCGTTTGATCATGCTGGAAGGTTTCGGTATGCCGGCCACGCAAGCGCAGGATGCGCCGGCGCGCTTTGGTAATTGGCTGGATGAGTTGCGTGAGCCGCCGGTACTACGCAGCTATGGCAGCGCGGCAGAAGTTGCACGAAGGCTGCAAAAGAATAATCCACGCCTGCGTAATGAACGCGCCGCCTTTTTATCTGTCCATTGGGCAGCGCCCGATAAGGATGGGCGCTGGGAGCTCCAGGCCGATCCTGCGCATCGCTTGTCGACTCCCTATCTGTACCGGATCGAAGAGGTGCTGGCTTGCTGGCGTGCCATCTCGGCCCCGGTATTATGGGTAGAGGGCAGGCAGAGTGAATTGCTGGTACGTTTCGGTGCTGATCCGCGGGCGGAGATTGATACGCGTATTGCATGTATCGCCGACGCCACCATATTGTTGGTGGATGACGCCGGGCACATGTTGCAGCATGACCAGCCGGAAATGATTGCGGCGGCGATGGAGGAATTCCTGGCCTGAGGCGGTTAATCGTTTTTGCCGTACAGCAAATGACGGTTATCCCGCGTACAATCCCCACATGCGCCACTACTGGTGCATCACTATAGAATTTGCATGTTAAACGCTGACCTACATTGCCACTCCAACTTTTCCGACGGTACGCTGACACCGACGACCCTGGCTGCACGTGCCAAGGCGAATGGCGTTGATGTATGGGCAATGACCGACCACGATGAGGTTGGCGGGCTGGCCGAGGCACGTGCCGCTGCTGCCGCACTGGATTTGCCGTTTGTGGCAGGCGTCGAAATTTCGATTACCTGGTCCGGGCAGACCGTCCATATCGTTGGTTTGCAAATTGACGAAACGAATGAAACCCTGGTCAATGGTTTGGCTACCACCCGCGGCGGACGCGAACCGCGTGCGCGCGAAATAGCTGCACAACTGGAAAAAATAGGCGTAAAAGGTGCGTATGAAGGCGCACTCAAATTCGTTGATAATCCTGACCTGATTTCACGTACCCACTTTGCGCGTTACATCATTGAATTGGGCTTGTGCGATAACCTGCATGATGTGTTTGCCAACTACCTGGGTGAGGGCAAGCCGGGCTTTGTGCCGCATCGCTGGGCCAGTTTGCAAAACTCGGTCGAGTGGATACGTGCCGCGGGCGGAATTGCAGTGATTGCGCATCCGGGCCGTTATAAGTTCACCGATCTCGCATTTGATGCCTTGTTTAATGAATTTAAATCCTTCGGCGGTGTCGGAATCGAAGTGACGACAGGTAGCCATACGGTCGACCAATATGATTTTTATGCGAAGGTCGCAAAGGATTATGATTTCCTTGCATCGCGCGGTTCCGATTTCCACGGCCCGGGTGAGTCGCGGGTCGACCTTGGAGGCTTGCCACCATTACCACCGGGTGTAAAGCCGGTGTGGCATAACTGGGGGTGGTAATTATTGTGAAGATTTCGTTAAAAACAGTGAGTTACACTATTGAAATTTTCGATTGCGGTCTTATTTAGGAATCGCTCTTAACCCCCCTCTGGAGGCTATTGAATGAAACGTATTTTCCTGTTCATCGCGACGAATATTGCAGTCATTGCGGTGATGTCCGTGGTCCTGTCGCTATTGGGCGTCGACCGCTTCATCTCGCAGGCAGGCCTGAACCTGCCTATGCTGCTGGTGTTCTCGCTGGTGGTTGGTTTCACCGGCTCCATCATCTCGCTGCTGATCAGCAAGCCGATGGCCAAGTGGTCGACTGGTGCGCGCGTGATCGATGCGCCGTCGTCGAGTACCGAACTGTGGCTGATCGATACCGTCAGCAAGCTGGCACAACGCGCCGGTATCAAGATGCCGGAAGTTGCTGTTTACGACGGTGAACCGAATGCATTCGCGACCGGTGCTTTCCGCGACTCGGCTTTGGTGGCGGTGTCGACCGGCCTGCTGCAAAGCATGACGAAAGATGAAGTCGAAGCCGTACTCGCACATGAAGTGGCCCACGTTGCCAATGGCGATATGGTCACCATGACGCTGGTACAAGGCGTGGTGAATACCTTTGTGGTGTTCCTGTCGCGTGTAGTTGGTTACTTTGTTGATCGGGCGATTTCGCGTGACAACAATAACAGCCAGGGTATCGGTTACACGATTACCGTGATCGTGTCGCAAATCGTATTCGGTATTGCGGCTTCGGTGATCGTTGCATGGTTCTCGCGTCATCGCGAATTCCGTGCGGATGCAGGTGCTGCAAAATTGCTGGGCAGCCCGCAACCGATGATGAAAGCATTGGCACGACTGGGCGGTATTGAACCGACCAGCCTGCCGGAAGGTCTGGCTTCGCTGGGTATCAACGATAAGCCTGGATTTGCTGCTTTGTTCTCCAGCCATCCGCCTATCGAAGATCGTATTGCTGCGTTGCGTAACCTGCGCTAATCTTTAAAAAAGGAACGCATGGCGGCGGTGGCTTGATAGCTGCCGCCGCTCTTATTTTATGAGTCAATTTTTTCAAATCCATCCTGACAATCCGCAAGCGCGCTTGATCAGCCAGGCAGTACAAATTGTCAGGGACGGCGGCATCGTCGCCTTGCCGACCGACTCCTGTTATGCACTGGTATGTCATCTCGATGACAAGGATGCGGTGGCACGTTTGCGCCGTATCCGTAATGTCGACGACAAGCATCACCTGACGCTGCTATGCCGCGACCTGAGTGAAATCGCCTTGTATGCCAAGGTCGATAACCAGCAATACCGCATGCTGAAGGCGGCGACGCCGGGCGCGTATACCTTCATCCTCGAAGCGACCAAGGAAGTGCCGCGCCGCCTGAGCCATCCTTCACGCAAGACCATCGGTTTGCGCGTCCCGGAAAATCGCATCGTGCATGCCTTGCTGGAAGAATTGGCGCAGCCTTTGCTCGGTACCACGCTGATCCTGCCGGGTGAAGATGAGCCGCTGACCGATCCGGAAGATGTACGCGACCGCCTGAACAAGGTGGTGGACCTGGTGATTGATGGTGGTGCCTGCAGTTTTGAGCCGACCACCGTGATTGACCTGACCAGCGGCGAGCCCGTACTGCAGCGCCAGGGGCGCGGCGATGCCTCGCTATTTGGCCTGTAATGAGAACTCATTTCACCAATATCCGCGAGTGCGAACGCGGCTATTTGGGAGGTAGTGCAAGGCGTGTCGCGCCGCCAAGGGTGGTCCCCTTGGCAAGCGGCGCAACGCAGCAGTACGCCCAAATAGCCCGTTCCCTTCGGGTTCTTACCAAAAGCGGCGCTGGCCGCGTTGTGCTCCTTGCGCATAGGCCACTATGCGACGCGTCGCACGTCTTGCCAGCACCGCTTTTGGTAAGAACGCATCTCACGAATATTGGTGAAATGAGTTCTAACCTTTCCCATCGCGCTTGTCGGCAGTTGCCGGCAAGCGTGTCTTGTATGCCGCCACCGTGCTTGTGAGCGGGTATATATCCGATTGCTTTGGCTGTTATCGCGAACGACAGCAGCCCCTCTGATAAAATTCTGCCGATGAACGATCTTATCCAAACTTTTTCCGTTTATGCATTGCCTATCGTTTTCGCGATTACGCTGCATGAAGCGGCGCATGCCTATGCCGCCAAGTACTTTGGCGATACGACTGCTTATGCGCAAGGGCGCATGAGCCTGAATCCGCTCAAGCACATTGATCCTATCGGTACCTTGCTGATTCCTATCGTGCTGTATTTCGCCGGCAGCCCCTTCCTGTTCGGTTACGCCAAACCGGTACCGGTCAATTTCGCCAATTTGCGCAATCCGAAGAAACAGATGGCATTTGTCGCGCTGGCCGGTCCTGCGGCCAACCTGGTGATGGCATTGATGTGGATGTTGCTGGCGGTCTTCCTGCATGCCTTCGGTTCTACTGAAGAATTCCTGATGCGCATGGCGCAGGCCGGCATCCTGACCAACCTGGTGATTTTTGCGTTTAACCTGTTCCCGATTCCGCCGCTGGATGGCGGCCGCATCATGACCAGCCTCTTGCCGAATAAATACGCGTATAAATTTGCGCAACTGGAGCCGTATGGTTTCTTTATCGTGCTGGCGCTGGTCTTCCTGAAGGTGCTGCATTTCTGGATGATGCCGGTGATGGCGATTGCCGAAACCGGTTTGCTGTTATTGATTTCTCCCCTTACTTTTTTACTGAACTGAGTTTTCGTGTCGCGCCAACAGATGATGCAGATTCCAGGCACAAACGCACACAACGCTATGGACCGGGCTTCACCCTGGGTCACGCGCTTTGCGCCATTGATTCCCGCAGGGGAAGTAATGGATCTGGCTTGCGGAGCAGGGCGCCATAGCCGTTTGCTGGCGCAACTGGACCATGCGGTTCTGGCAGTTGACCGGAATGCCGAAGCACTGGCTTTGGCTGCCGGTCCCGGCATCCAGACCCTGCAAGTCGATCTGGAAACCGAAGATCCGGTCGCAACGTGGCCGTTTGCCGCAACCCGCTTTGCCGGCATTGTCGTCACCAATTACCTGCATCGCCCTTTATGGGGCAGCATGGTTGCCAGCCTGGCGAACGATGGGGTGCTGATCTATGAAACCTTTGCACTGGGAAATGAGCAATTTGGCAAGCCGTCGAATCCCGCTTTCCTGTTGGCGCACGGTGAATTGCTGGATGTCGCCCGTCAGTACGGTTTGCAGGTTATCGCCTATGAAGATGGGTATATCGCCGAACCGAAGCCGGCGATGGTGCAAAGGATTTGCATGATTAAGGCCGATAATCAGCCTGGTAAGGGTATTCCTGTCACAAATCTGCGCTTAAATTGAGCTTCTATTCTTTGCAAGAGCACACCACATAAGCGGGCGATCCGCTACAATCTAATATTATCCAATTTTTTCGCTCACACACTATTATGATTCAGGGCAGCTTAGTCGCAATCGTTACTCCCATGCACGCCGACGGTTCACTCGATTTACCGGGTTTGCGTAAACTGATTGATTGGCATATCGCGGAAGGTACAGACGGCATCGTGATCGTCGGTACCACCGGCGAATCGCCAACCGTCTCTGTTGATGAACATTGCGAGCTGATCCGCGTCGCGGTAGAACACACTGCCAAGCGCGTCCCTGTCATTGCCGGTACCGGCGGCAACTCGACTTCCGAAGCGATCGAACTGACCCAGTTTGCCAAAGACGTGGGTGCCGATGCTTCCTTGCAGGTTGTGCCTTACTACAACCGTCCGACGCAGGAAGGCATGTACCAGCACTTCAAGAAAATCGCCGAAGCGGTTGATTTGCCTGTGATCCTGTACAACGTCCCTGGCCGTACCGTAGCCGACATGTCGAATGACACCATCGTGCGCCTGTCGAAAGTGCCGGGCATTATCGGCGTCAAGGATGCGACCGGTAACATCGGTCGCGGCACTGAATTGCTGCGCCTGGTCCGCAAAGATTTCGCCGTATATTCGGGTGACGATGCAACTGCAATGGCCCTGATGTTCTGCGGTGCCAAAGGCAATATTTCGGTTACTGCCAACGTTGCCCCACGCGCCATGCATCAATTATGTGATGCCGCGGTGAACCAGCGCGTAGCGGAAGCGGTCGAAATCAACAACAAAATGATCCCATTGCACACCAAGCTGTTCATCGAACCAAATCCGGTGCCTGTGAAATGGGCAATGGTTGAGATGGGTTTGATTGCATCCGGCATGCGTTTGCCTATCGTGCCGCTGGCTGCGGAATACCACGATACCTTGCGCGCGGCGCTGCGTGAATCGGGTGTATTACAATAAGCCCGCTCAACAAGCCCTGATGTGGCGTTCGCAGCCGAAGTTGCCAGCTGAACCAGCTTTTTAAGTATTCAACATTATTACTCGGAAGATTTCTTACATGGCTCAAAGTAGCTTCGCAAAACGTGGAATGATTTACCTGCTCGCGCTGACTGGTGGACTGGCTGGATGCAGCTCCATCAATTCGATCCTCGAGCCGGGACGCATCGACTACAAAAGCGAGGTGAAAAAGACACCTACGCTGGAAATCCCGCCCGACCTGACCCAGTTGCAGCGTGAAAATCGCTACGCCTTGCCGGACTCGAATCGTGGCACCGCTACCGCTTCTTCGTACAATGCGCAGCAAGTGGCGCGTCCGACCGAACAGGCTGCCACCGTGGCACCGAAGGCATTCAACGATATCCGCGTCGAACGTGACGGCTCGCAGCGCTGGCTGGTGATCAACCAGACGCCTGAAGTGTTGTGGCCGAAGATCAAGGATTTCTGGCAAGACAATGGCTTCCTGATCAACCTGGAAGCACCGCAATCCGGCGTGATGGAAACCGACTGGGCAGAAAACCGCGCCAAGATCCCGCAAGACTTTATCCGCTCGACACTGGGCAAAGTATTCGACTCGCTGTACTCGACCGGTGAGCGTGACAAATTCCGTACCCGCCTCGAACGCGGTGCCAACGGTACCACCGAGGTATATATCAGCCATCGCGGCGCCGAAGAAGTCCTGACCGGTACCGACAAGGAAACCACGGTCTGGACCGCACGTGCCTCCGATCCGGATCTGGAAGCCGAATTCCTGTCGCGCCTGATGGTTTCGCTGGGTGCTGAAGATACGCGCGCCAAGGCAGCAGTGGCCAACGTCGTTGCACAATCGTCCCGCGCCAAGCTGGTCAAGGCGCCTAGCGGCAGCTACGTACAAGTAGACGAAAGCTTTGAACGTGCATGGCGTCGTGTCGGCCTGGCGCTGGATCGCGTCGGCTTCACCGTTGAAGATCGTGACCGCAGCCAGGGCCTGTACTTCGTGCGCTATGTAGACCAGGGCGACGATGCGAAAAATACCGAGAAAAAAGGTTTCTTCGCGAATCTGTTCACCTTCGGTTCTTCCAAGGCTGATAAGGATAAAGCTGCAGCGCGCTACCGTGTCGCCATCAAGAGCTCCGGTGACACCAGCCAGATCACTGTCCTGAACAGCGACGGCAAGCTCGAATCGTCGAAAACAGGCGAACGCATCCTGAGCCTGTTGAACGAGCAACTGAAGTAATTGTTGTAATGCCTGCTGACGGGGCCTGCGCATGAAATTTGCCAGCCTCGGCAGTGGCAGTGAAGGAAACGCCTTACTCATTTCCACCCAATCCGGCAGCACGCGTACTACGCTGATGCTGGATTGCGGCTTCGGCATCAAGGAAACCGAAAGACGTCTGGCCAGATTGCAGATGCTCCCGACGGATCTTTCCGGCATCATCGTTACCCACGAACACCAGGACCATGTAGGCGGCGTATTCAAGTTCGCCCGTCGACACAAGCTGCCGGTCTGGCTTAGCTACGGCACTTACCAGGCGGTGCACGACAAGTGTGATGGCGTACAGCTGAATTTCTGCCGCGATAACGAACGCTTCGCAATCGGCGACCTGGAGCTGTTGCCATATACGGTGCCGCATGACGCCCGCGAGCCGGTGCAATACGTCGCCAGCGATGGCGCACGCAGGCTTGGGGTGCTGACCGATGCAGGACATGGCACCGCGCATATGATCGCTGCCCTGGGCGGCTGTGATGCCTTGATGCTGGAGTGTAACCACGACCGGCAAATGCTGGTCAATTCCACTTATCCGCCTTCGCTCAAGCAGCGCATAGGCGGCGAGTACGGGCACCTGTCGAATCATGCGGCGGGGGAGATATTGGCGGCGCTTGATAAATCACGTTTGCAACGGATAGTCGGTGCGCATCTGAGCCTGAAGAACAATACGCCGGAGCTGGCGCGAGCGGCTTTAACGGAAGTGGTGGCAGATCGTGCTGAAGTCTTGATTGCCTGCCAGGAAGAAGGCTTCGACTGGGTCGCGGTGGCGGCGTCCTGAATCGATCATGTAGTTAAAACGTATAGACGTAAAAAAGCCGACCCGAGGGTCGGCTTTTTCATCCAGAAACTGGATTAATTACTTAGCTGCTGGTGCTTCAGCTGGAGCTGCTGCAGGAGCTGCTGGAGCTTCAGTTGCTGGAGCAGCTGGAGCTTCTGCTGCTGGAGCAGCTGCTGGTGCTGCTGGAGCTTCTGCTGCTGGTGCTGCTGCAGGTGCTTCAACTGCTGCTGGAGTTGCAGGAGCTTCTTCTTTTTTGCTGCAAGCGGTCAAAGCGATAGCCAACAGGGATGCGATCAGCAAGGATTTTGTCATGATTATCTTTCAATAACTAGGTTGATATTAATTTGCGATGAATAATTACCGGTAATTATCGCTCTATAGGGTGCTTCGTAGTATTTCGAACCATAATGCTGCGGTGCGATGAAACGAAACCTTCCTAACCGGTAATTATAGCGCTTCTTTTTGTCCGTGACACAACACTTTTACATTTTGGTAAGTGCGACTTTGTAACAAAATATGTAAGAGAACTGCCCGAATTTTTCCTGCGCCTCATTCTTTATGCACATTACTCCGGGCAATTTCGTTTATTTTGCTTTATCCCAGTCGCAGCCAGCCATCTTTGTGCCATGTATGGAAAGCATCGATTACATCGGCTGATGCAGAAGCGATAATCGTTCCACTGAGCTGCCGGGCGTTCGCCAACTCCGTCAAAATTGACAAATCTTCATCCCCGACTTCAAACGAAGTGCCATTAATAAAGATGTAATTGCTGCGATGCAGCATCTGGCTTTTGAGAGAAAGCTTGATACCGTTTTTCTTTGCGTTTTGCAGGAACTTGGCACGCGTCAGGTTTTCTTCCGGCGCATCGAAATAGATTTGTGCCTTCGGTTCCGATAGATATTCGCCAACAAACAATGCAATGTCTTCCTGCGTGAAGCGTACCTTGTTCAATTCGGCGGTGATACGCGACAACATCGTCGTGCTGATTTCTGCGCTGTGTTTGGCCGGTTTCAAGTCAGGGTCGGCATAGCGGCCCGGCAAGTCGATGGAATCGATCATCGATTCCAGGAAGGCTTCGCCCAGCTCCTGGTAGGACGGTGCGCGGAAGCCGATCGAGTAAGTCATGCATTCATCCATCGCCACCCCTTCATGGGCGTACTGTGGTGGCAGGTAAAGCATATCTCCGGGGGCGAGGATGAATTCTTCTTCCGGTTTGAAATTCTTCAGGATTTTCAATGGCATACCGTCGACCAGTGTCAGGTCGGTTTGCGCGCCTATGCGCCAGCGGCGGTGCCCGTGTGCCTGCAGCAGGAAGACGTCATAGGAGTCGAAATGTGCGCCTACGCCGCCGGTTTCGGTGGCGTAGCTGATCATCAGGTCATCCAGTCGTGCGTCAGGGATAAAGCTGAATTCGCGCATCAATGCATCGACCGCTTCGTCGTGCAAATTGACGCCTTGTACCAGCAAAGTCCAGTCTTTTTGCTTTAAGGGCGGCAACTGCTCGAAGGGACCGCTGTCCATATTCCACTCACGCTTTACATGTGTAATCAGGCGCGATTCCACATCTTCGCTCTTGACCATATTGAATAGTTCATCGCGTGACAGCAGGGGCTTGAAGTCGGGGATGGCCTGGCGGATCAACAAGGGTTTCTTGTGCCAGTAATCGCGCAGGAATTCTGCGGCGGTGAGCCCGCCTAAAAGAGTCAATTTTTTCATGGCGCCATTATATCGCTTGCCGTATTTGCCCGGCGCGCAGACTTGCCGTGTCACGGGATAAGTGCACGGGTATAATTGCGGCCATATTTAAATGAAAGGATCATCATGAAGATTGCCAAAAATACGGTCGTGACCGTGGAATACAAATTGTCAGACGCGCAAGGCGATTTGATTGAAGAAGGCCGTGAGCCTATGGTGTACCTGCACGGCGGCTATGAAAATACCCTGCCGAAGATCGAAGAAGCGCTGGAAGGCAAGGAAGCCGGCTTTGAAGACACGATCCAGGTCGAGCCTGAAGATGCTTTCGGTGAATACGATCCTAACCTGGTCAAAATCGAGCCACGCGCACGCCTGCCGGAACCACTGGAAGTAGGCATGCAGTTCGAAGGTTCGCCGGAAACCGAAGATGAAGATGAGCAACCACTGATCTTCACCGTGACCGATATCGCTGATGACAAAGTTGTGCTGGACGGCAACCATCCTTTGGCCGGCATGGCATTGCGCTTCAACCTGAAAGTAACCGAAGTGCGCGCTGCGACTGAAGAAGAAATTGCACATGAGCATGTCCATGGTGCGCATGGCCATCACCACGGTGCTGACGATGATGAAGGCGAAGAAGGCGATCACTTCCGTAGCCATCCTATCCACTGATAGCTGCATAGACGTCGCTGTCAAAAGGACGTCAGACATAAAAACGGATGCTCGCGGGCATCCGTTTTTTTTATTGTCGCGGCACGTGCACAGACCTGCTGCTTAGTGATGCGCAGCCTGTACCGTAATCGGATTGACCAGCGTGAACAAGTCACCGGCGGTCGGATTGACATGGATCTTGCGCCATGGCGGTTCTACCCGCAATGCACCTATATTGCCGCGCCAGCTGATGCCTTTCGGCGAGGCGGTCGGGCGCGTATTGTAGTCGCTGTGTACGATCAGGATCTTGCCGCGATACTTTTCAGCGAAGGCCAGAATCTGGCGCCGGAGGTCGGCGTAACCTTCACGCTTGCCGGAAGAAAACATCGATGAATGTTCTGCCTGCAGCAGCGGATTGCCATCACAAAAAATCACGATCCCATCTACCTTGCTGATTTTTGCCGTAATGAAAAGCCGTTTCAGCCAGTCGCTGTTGGCGGTCTGGCGGTCTTCAAATTCGGTATTGTGGCCGGCCGCGTTCAGATAGTTATTATTGTTGGACGGGACATTGATAGTCGCGAACATCACGTCGCCGATACGCCAGCGCATATTCTCGGCATAGCTGCGGAATTGCGACATCATCGACTGGCGTACCACCGGGATCTTGCTGTCACCGAAGGAAAACTCATCGGTGAACAAGAGCTCGCGCAGGCGGTTCATCCGATCATTTGCGATCAGGCGATTCTTGGTATTCACGCAGCGCGTCCAGTCATCGCCACTGACTGCCAGCACGACGCCATTCTTCGCGCTATCAAGTATGGTTTTCCGGTTGCGGTAGAGCGCATCGCTGCAGGGTTCTTCGGCAGCCTTGAGGCCGCTGGCGACGACGAAGGCGAGGTTGTCCGCATCGCTTTCCGTAATGGCTTCGCGTAATGCCGCTTCGCTGTCATTGGCCTTGACCGGTTTTGCAATCACACCGAAGCTGAACGGCGTCGCGTCATTTGCCTGCACCCATCCGCTATGGATGAGCGCGAGGCCGAGCAGCAAAGTTGATGCGACGATTTTCATGCGTTCATTTACTGATTGCTCAGTTCCTTCAGGCGATACAGTGCATCCAGTGCTTCACGTGGTGACAAGGCGTCCGGATTGATGGCGGCGATCGCTTCATCGACTGCAGATGCCTGCTGTGGTTCAGCTGCGCTTTCAACTGTAGTAGCGCTACCGCCGCCGGCGAACAAATCGAACTGTGGCGTTGCCTGCATCGAATTGGCTTCCAGCAATGCCAGGTGTTTGCGTGCTGCGCGTATCACCGGTTGTGGTACGCCTGCCAGTTGTGCCACCTGCAAACCGTAGCTTTGCGAAGCCGGGCCGGCCTGTACTGCATGTAAGAACACAATACTGTCTTTATGTTCCACTGCCGACAAATGAACGTTGGCGGCAGTAGGGTGGATTTCCGGCAACTGTGTCAGTTCGAAATAGTGGGTGGCGAATAGCGTAAAGCTCCTGGTGTTGTCTATCAGGTGCTTGGCGATCGCCCACGCCAGCGCCAGGCCGTCAAAGGTGGACGTGCCGCGCCCGACTTCATCCATCAGTACCAAAGAGTTCTCGGTCGCACCATTCAGGATGGCGGCCGACTCGGTCATTTCGACCATGAAGGTCGAACGGCCACCGGCCAGGTCATCGGCCGCGCCGATACGCGTGAAGATACGATCAATAGGGCCAATTACAGCGCTGCTGGCCGGCACGAAGCTGCCGACATAAGCAAGCAGGGTGATCAGGGCCACCTGACGCATATACGTCGATTTACCACCCATGTTCGGGCCGGTGATCAGCAAGAGCTTGCATTCGCTGGAAAGCAGACAATCGTTGGCGATAAAGCGTTCGATATGATTTTCGACGACCGGGTGGCGTCCTTGCTCTATCGTGATCGTCGGCTCGCTGACCAATTGCGGAGCACACCAGTTGTGGCGCAATGCATGTTCGGTCAGTGCAACCAGGGTATCCAGCTGTGCCAGCGCATGGGCGATGTTTTGCAGTGTAGGGATATGCTGCGTCATTTGCTGCAGCACCTGCTCATACAAATATTTTTCCCGCGTCAGTGCGCGCTCTTGCGCTGACAGTGCCTTGTCTTCAAACGCTTTCAGTTCCGGCGTGATGTAGCGTTCGGCATTCTTCAGCGTCTGGCGCCGACGATAGTCGTCCGGTACCTTGTCGGTCTGGCCGTGCGTGACTTCGATGTAGAAGCCATGCACCTTGTTGTATTCAACGCGCAGGTTGTTGATGCCGGTACGCGCGCGCTCGCGTGTTTCCAGATCGATCAGGAATTGCCCGGCGTTTTCCGACAGGCCACGCAGCTCATCCAGCTCGGCATCGAAGCCGCGTGCAATCACGCCGCCATCGCGCACCATCGCAGCGGGTTCCATCGCAATTGCGCGTTCCACCAGGTCCAGGCAATCGCCGGGTGTTGCGAGCGCCTCGTGTATGGTCTTCAGCAATGGTGCATCGGCGTTGCACATCGATACATAGGCGCGCAGCGAAGGCAGTTGTTGCAAGCCGCCGCGCATGCCGGCCAGGTCGCGTGGACGCGCCGACATCAGCGCGATGCGCGTGGTGATGCGTTCGACATCGGGTACCGATGCCAGTGTCGACGCCAGCCCGCTGCAGGCATCGGCATGCATCAAGGCATTGATGGCGGTATGACGCGCCATCGCCACGCTTTGATCGCGTCGCGCATGGTGCAGCCAGTGACGCAACAGGCGTGAGCCCATCGCGGTGCGGCAGTGATCGAGCAGCGAGAATAAGGTCGCGGCATTCGCATCCTGCCCACGTATGGTTTCGGTCAGTTCGAGGTTGCGGCGGGTGGCGGCATCGAGGCCGATGAATTCATTTTCGGTTTCTACGGTCAGCGTGCGCACATGTTGCAAGCCCTTGCCTTGTGTGGACTGTGCATAGCGCAACAAGGCACCGGCAGCACCTATCGCTGCGCTAAGGTTCTCTGCGCCAAAGCCGGTCAGCGTGCCGACATTCAATTGTTCGTACAAAGCCTTGGTGCCGTGTGCGATATCGAAATGCCAGTCGGGGACGGTCGTGTTTTTGGCCAGCGCAAATTCGCTGAACAAATCGTTGACGCTGCCAGGCAATAAAATTTCGGCCGGCGCAATGCGTTCCAGTTCATGTTTCAGGCGTACATCGGTATTTTCCGCATCCGTCGCAAATTCCATCAGCTTCAAGGCACCGCTGGCCATCGATAGCCATGCCAGCCCGATGGTGGCGGTTTTGCGTTGCGTGGTGCTGTAGAGTGCGAGCAAAGGCTGCTCGGATTTCTCCGGCAACAGGTCGGAATCGGTCAGGGTGCCGGGGGTGATCACGCGCAACACCTTGCGCTCAACCGGGCCTTTGCTGGTGGCCGGGTCGCCTATCTGTTCACAGATGGCAATCGATTCACCGAGCTTCACCAGTTTGGCTAAATACTGATCTACCGCATGGAAGGGTACGCCGGCCATTTTGATCGGGTTGCCATTGGATGCACCGCGCTGGGTCAGCGTGATGCCGAGCAGGCGCGAAGCTTTTTCCGCATCGTCGAAAAACAATTCGTAAAAATCGCCCATCCGATAAAACACCAGGGTGGTCGGGTACTCGGCTTTGATGCGCAGGTATTGCTGCATCATCGGAGTATGTTTTTCGTTGCCCTCAGGTGTTTGAGGCTTGATGGTTTTCATATGCTGGCTGTCATGTAAATGCGATCCGATGCTGGTGATGCAAACACCGGAACTTTTGAAGAGCGTATCGGGCTAGCTGTAGCGCCAAGACTTCCTGAATTCCGCAGGTTGATCATTGTACGAGAATGCGGCAGCGCACATCGGGAATATCGGCGTTTGCGCCGGGATATCGAGAGATTTCGCACGAGGGAAAACGGCCGGTCGTTAATGACCAGCCGTTTTATCGTTTCGCTCAGACGTATGTAATGACAAGTTCTTCCAGTCCGTCCACATGGCCCACCAGTTTATCGCCGCGCTGTACCGGGCCGACGCCGGCCGGCGTACCTGACATGATCAGGTCGCCGGCACGCAGTGTGATCATGTTCGACAGGTAGGAAATGGTTTCCGGCACATTCCAGATCAAGTCGGCCAGGTCGCCCTTTTGTTTCAGTTCGCCGTTGATCTTGAGCCAGACTGCGCCTTTGTCCGGATGACCAATTTGCGTTACCGGAGTAATGCCGGTGCAGGGTGCGGAGTTATCAAAGGCTTTGCCCATTTCCCATGGACGGCCCATTTTTTTCGCTACACCCTGGATGTCGCGGCGTGTCATGTCGAGGCCTACGCCATAGCCGAATACGTGATCGAGCGCTTGCTCGACCGGGATGTCGGCACCGCCGCGACCGATTGCGACGATCATTTCGATCTCGTGGTGCAAGTCCTGGGTCAGTTGCGGATAGGGAATGGTGGCGTGATTGGCGGCGATTGCATCGGCCGGCTTCATGAAGAAAAACGGCGGTTCACGGTCCGGGTCATGGCCCATTTCACGCGCGTGTTCGGCGTAATTGCGACCGACGCAGTAGATGCGTCCGACCGGGAACGGCTTGTCACTCCCGTTCACGGGTAAAGTCGTGACTGGCGGGAAATCAATTGCGTAATCCATCGTATTTGTTCCTGATGATAATTGGGGATTGCTTGCAGGGCATCCGCTGAAGCAGCGTGGCATTAACCCGGGAGGGCGTGAGCAAGAGCAAACATGATAAATTTTAAATGCGTCAAAATCAACTGGATGGACGCAAAGCCGCGCCGTACAAGCGTGTTTCCGCTTTCGGTATGATGGGGTTTTACTTTCCCGCAGGATGTATGCAATGGATGCAACAAGCCGTAGTGAACCAGACCTTGCAGCGCGACTGGGGGCAATGCGCTATTTGCTCATCCTGCTGATCCAGCGACTGGACGCGGACCAGCAAGTGAAGACTGCGGATTTGATGGCCGGTGTGCAGGCCGATTGGGCCGCGCTCGCGCCGGATATTGCCGAAGGGCAGTTACTTGATCAGGTGTTCAGGGAAACGCTGGATATCCTGCAAATTGCCGCAGGCGGCAAGCGGGACATGCCTGCTTAGGGAAGGGCGTGGTTCAGGATGCTGCAGGAAGAAACTGCCGGAACCCATGCAGAAGATGGATCCCGGCTGAAGTACGGCGGATTAACGTCCGCGCCCGCCCGAGCGGTGTGGTGCAGCCGGACGTGCATTCGAGTTGCCACCGAAGCCGCCGCGTGACGGGCCGTTCGGTTTCGGTGCCGGTGCCTTGCCTGATTTAGCTGGGGCGTTGCGGCCCTGGCCTTGCGGGCGACGACCTGGCGCATCGTTGCTGCGGCGCTGGATAGGCTGTGGCTTTGCATTCAGGTCAGGCTCAAAGCCGGGAATCACTTCCGACGGCAATTTGCGCTTGATCAGCTTTTCAATGTCCTTCAACATTTCCAGTTCATCGACGCATACCAGCGACACCGCTTCACCGGTAGCACCGGCACGACCGGTACGGCCGATACGGTGTACATAATCTTCCGGCACATTCGGCAAGTCATAGTTGACGACGTGCGGCAATTGATCGATATCGATACCACGTGCGGCGATATCGGTGGCGACCAGGACCTGCAGGCTGCCATCCTTGAATTCGCTCAAGGCACGGGTACGGGCCGACTGGCTCTTGTTGCCGTGGATCGCCATGCCGCTGATGCCGTCTTTTTCCAGTTGCTCAACCAGTTTATTCGCGCCGTGCTTGGTGCGCGTAAAGACCAGTACTTGCGACCAGTTATTGCTCTTGATCAGGTGCGCCAGCATCGGGTGTTTCTTGTCGCGATCGACCGGATGGATTTTTTGTTCAATGATTTCCACCGTCGAATTGCGACGTGCGACTTCTATGGTCGCAGGCGAGTTCAGCAAGCCATCTGCCAGCGCCTTGATTTCATTCGAGAAGGTGGCGGAGAACAGCAGGTTTTGGCGATTCTTCGGCAAGGCTGCGAGCACGCGGCGGATGTCCTTGATGAAGCCCATATCCAGCATGCGATCAGCTTCATCCAATACCAGGATCTGGATGTGGTTCAGGTTGACCGTGCCTTGTTGCATGTGATCGAGCAGGCGGCCTGGTGTTGCGACCAGGATATCCACGCCATGCTTGAGCATTTTGATTTGCGGGTTGATGCCGACGCCGCCGAAGATCACGGCCGAGTTCAGGTTCAGGTATTTGCCGTAAGTGCGTACGCTTTCTTCGACTTGCGCTGCCAGTTCACGGGTCGGTGTCAACACCAGTGCACGGATAGGACGTTGCGCGGAAGCGGACGCGTGCGGCGTGCCGCTGGTTGCGAGGCGATGCAAAATCGGCAGCGTGAAGCCGGCGGTTTTGCCGGTGCCGGTTTGTGCGCCGGCCAGCAGATCGCCGCCTGCCAATACGGCAGGGATGGCTTGCGCCTGAATCGGGGTAGGGTTGGTATAACCGCTTTCGGTAACGGCGCGAACAATTCCTTCGGCCAGGCCGAGGTCAGTAAAAGACATGGATACTCAATAGAAAATTATCGGCCTGTCGCCGCAATGGGCGCCAGTCGCAGGCAAACGGGGATTGGGGTGCGGAAGTCGCGAGACAGCGGCAAGGTGACTGGAGGTATGCCGTGTGCAGCGAGTATAA
Source organism: Herminiimonas glaciei (assembly GCF_042664955.1). NCBI lineage: Bacteria > Pseudomonadati > Pseudomonadota > Betaproteobacteria > Burkholderiales > Oxalobacteraceae > Herminiimonas > Herminiimonas glaciei. The sequence goes on along the minus strand of NZ_JBHTBU010000001.1, from coordinate 1,687,967 downwards.
CAGCAGTGGCTCTTGCGCCGGGGATTACTTGGCGAGACCAGGCTGAAAAACAAAAGGGAAATATCTGCCTGCAATGCAGCAGGCGGATATTTCCCTTTGTGGTGTGACTGGAATTACTTGGCGAACGGGCTCAGCAGCGAAACCATTTGTGCGAATACTTTTGGTGTGCCGGCCAGTACATCACCCTTGTACAGGTAATCGGATTCACCGGCGAAGGTACCCATGATGCCGCCGGATTCAGTGATCAGCAAGGAGCCGGCGGCCATATCCCAAGGCTGCAAACCTTTTTCAAAGAAGCCATCCAGACGACCACAAGCGACATAAGCCAGGTCCAGTGCAGCGGAACCAGGGCGACGCAGGCCGGCGCAGCTTTGCGTCATGATCTTGAACATCTTCATGTATTCATCGATGTCGTCGCCGGCGCGGAACGGGAAGCCGGTGCCGATCAGCGCGTCGGAAATCTTGTCGCGCTTGGTGACGCGGATACGCTTTTCATTCAGGTAAGCGCCTGCGCCTTTGGTCGCGGTGAACAAGTCATTGCGGGTCGGATCGTAGACTACCGCTTGCGTGATCTGGCCACGTTGTTGCAGCGCGATCGATACGCAATATTGCGGGAAGCCATGGATGAAGTTGGTGGTGCCGTCGAGTGGATCGATGATCCAGACGTTGTCGTTTTCGTCGTGCAGGTTGGCCGAAGCGCCGGATTCTTCGGCGAGGATGGCGTGGTCGGGGTAGGCGGATTTCAAAACATCTATGATCGCCTGCTCGGCGGCCTGGTCGACTTCGGTGACAAAGTCGTTAGGCTTTTTTTCGGTGACCTTGATACGGTCCAGATCGAAGGACGCGCGATTGATAATGGCAGCGCCGCGGCGAGCAGCTTTGACCGCCGTATTAAGCATGGGATGCATAGAGTTTCCGTTAAAATGGCGGTCCTCACGCCGCAGGGCGAGCAGAACCACCTAAATTGAAATTAATGAGCGATGCGGTATAGAGTTGCCATTTCTGACATGAATCCTACCGCGCAATGCCGCTATTTTAAATGATGCAGCCACAAACCGACACGCCTCTTTTCAATCGACTTCGTTTTGTCCTGGTGGAAACCAGCCGTCCCGGCAATATCGGGGCGACGGCGCGCGCCATCAAAAACATGGGTTTTACCGAACTGGTACTGGTGAATCCGCGCTTCCCGGATGCGGCGCTGCAAGAGGAAGCGGTGGCCTTTGCCAGTGGCGCGCAGGATATCCTGCAGTCGGCCCGCATCGTCAGTTCGATAGAGGAGGCACTGCTCGATTGCAACTTCGCAGCAGCAGTGACGGCCCGCCTGCGCGAATTCTCCCCACCGGTGATTTCGCCACGTGCATTGGCGACGCGTCTGGTGGAGGAGAGCGGTTTGCGCGCAGCAGTGGTGTTTGGCAACGAACGTTTCGGCTTGCCGAATGAAATCGTCGAAAAGTGCAATGTGCTGATCAATATCCCGGCGAATCCGGACTATTCATCGCTGAACCTGGCGCAAGCGGTACAGGTATTGGCTTATGAAGCGCGCATGGCGGCGGTAGGGGAAACGCGTGCCGTCACCGATATTGGCTTCCAGGGGGAGGCGGCGAGCATGGCGCAGATCGATGGCATGTATGCGCATCTGGAGCAGGCGCTGGTGGCAATCGACTTCCTCGATGCGAATAATCCGAAGAAGCTGATGCCACGTTTGAAGCGCCTGTTTTCCCGTACCCAGCTGGAAACGGAAGAGGTCAATATCCTGCGTGGCATCGCCAAGCAGATACTGGAGCAGAAGAACAAGGACTAAGGCGCTAGCCTCAGTTCCAGGTACGCATCAGGCCGACCGCCAGGCCTTCCAGCGCAAACTCATCGTGTGCGAGGTCGACCCGTATCGGTTCGAAGTCCGGGTTCTCCGGCAGCAATTCAATCAATGAGCCGGATTTCTTGTAGCGCTTGACCGTGACTTCTTCACCCAGGCGGGCGACTACGATCTGGCCGTTTTTCGCGGTATCGATTTTCTTGACTGCCAGCAGGTCACCGTCGAGGATGCCGGCGTCGCGCATCGACATGCCGCGCACTTTCAGCAGGAAATCGGGTTTGGCCGAGAACAGCGAACGATCCACATCGTAGGTCGCTTCTATATGTTCCTGCGCCAGGATAGGCGAGCCGGCGGCCACGCGACCGACCAGCGGCAGGCTGAGTTGCATCAGTGCCGGGTGTGGCAATGCCATCTGGCGGCCCGGGAAGCGTTCATCGCCATTGCCCATGTCACGCAGGCGGATGCCGCGCGAGGTGCCGGGCGAAATTTCGATCGCGCCCTTGCGTGCCAGTGCCTGCAAATGTTCTTCCGCCGCATTGGCCGAGCGGAAACCGAGTTCTGTTGCAATTTCGGCACGGGTCGGCGGGAAACCGGTATTTTCGATCGCATCGCGTATCAAATTCAGGATTTGTTCCTGGCGTGCTGTCAGTTTGATCATTGCCTTGGCCTGTTTTGTTGTGGTTCGTACATGTGACGACCGTAAACTGTTCGTATGAACAGTCTGTATTTTTATACAGTACATGCCTAAACGCAAGCTGATTTATGTGGTTTCGACAGAAATTGCCACGTATTCATGCGGTATTGCGCCGATAAATGCCTGAAAGCGTTGAGTTTTCCTGCTTCTGCGCGTATGATTGCGGGTTTTCCTCTTCCCACACTCGTCTTGACGCCGAGGTGGGCGATTTTCAATCCGTCCAAAAGGAGCTTACATGCGTCATTATGAAATCGTATTTATCGTTCATCCGGATCAAAGCGAGCAAGTGCCTGCAATGATCGAGCGCTACAAAGGTATCGTCACCGCACGCGGCGGCGTTATCCACCGTGTCGAAGACTGGGGCCGTCGTCAAATGGCGTACATGATCCAGAAATTGGCAAAAGCGCACTACGTCTGCCTGAACATCGAATGTGACGGCGAAACGCTGGCTGAAATCGAAACCGGCTTCAAATTCAACGATGCCGTTCTGCGTCATCTGACAGTGAAAATGAAGAAGGCTGAAACCGCACCATCGCCAATGATGAAGGCTGTGCAGAAGGAAGATGCTGCCAAGAGCCATCGCGCCGAGGCACCTGCTGCCTAATAGCCCTTTGACGTTACCAGACGGAGAGTGAATCAGCTTCAGTTTATTGCGACCATTGCCGAGCGTGAAATTTTGCGCTACACCCCGGCAGGCGTACCGATAGTGTCAGCAGTTTTGCTGCACAGTTCGCAACAAATAGAAGCAGGTGTTCCACGATTGGTTGAGTTTGAAATTGCCGCGATTGCCGCGGGTGAAATTTCAGGTCGATTCAATCAAGCCGAATTAGGCGGGACATATCAGTTCACTGGATTTCTGGCACGCAAGAGCCGTAACAGCAAAAGCCTTGTTTTCCATCTCACAGATTTCGAGAACCACATTTAGATACAGGAGCCCAAAATGGCATTCGGTAAAAAATTCGACAAGAACAAACTCAAAGAAAAACGCAAACAACAAAACCCTTTGTTCAAGCGTAAAAAATTCTGCCGCTTCACCGCTGCACACGTAGAACAAGTTGATTACAAAGACGTAGACACCTTGAAAGACTTCGTTCAGGAAAACGGCAAAATCATGCCAGCACGCCTGACCGGTACCAAGGCTATCTATCAACGTCAGGTTGATACAGCAATCAAACGCGCACGTTACCTCGCGCTGTTGCCGTACACCGATCTGCACAACGCGTAATTAACGACTTGATATAGGAGAAAAACATGCAAGTCATTCTGTTGGAAAAAGTCGTTAATCTCGGCAACCTCGGTGAAGTTGTAAAAGTCAAAGACGGTTACGCACGTAACTTCCTGATCCCACAACGTAAAGCACGCCGTGCTACCGCTGCTGCAGTCGCTGAATTCGAAGTCAAGCGCGCAGAACTGGAAAAAATCGCTGCAGACAAACTGGCAGCTTCGCAAGCTCAAGGCGAGAAATTGACCGGTCAAACCGTTCAAATCACGCAAAAATCGGGTGTTGACGGCCGTTTGTTCGGTTCCGTTACCAACTCCGATATCGCTGAAGCGTTGACGAAACAAGGCTTTGCAGTTGAAAAAGCCCAGGTTCGCCTGCCAACCGGTCCGTTGAAAGTTGCCGGCGATCACGTTGTTGCAGTTGCATTGCACACCGACGTAGTCGTGGAAGTAACGATCACCGTTATCGGCGATCACGCTTAAGTCGTATTAAAGTAACACGGGCACCAGTTGCCCAGAAAAAGCCGGGTTTTCCCGGCTTTTTTATTGCCTGATTTCTTAAAGGGAAGCCTCGCAACAGGTATAATTCGCGCCATGAACACCCGTGCCGATCCGCAATTAGAGTCCCTTCGCGTTCCCCCGCATTCGATAGAAGCAGAGCAATCCGTCCTTGGCGGCTTGCTGCTCGACAATGCGGCCTGGGATCGTATTGCCGATTTCGTCAATCACGACGATTTCTATCGCTACGACCACCGGATCATCTTCCAGCACATCGTCAAGCTGATCAATAACGCGCGTCCGGCAGACGTCATCACCGTCTTTGAAGCGCTGACCAATAGCGGCAAGGCCGAAGAAGTGGGCGGCGTCGCCTACCTCAACGCATTGGCGCAAAACACACCTTCCGCTGCCAATATTCGCCGCTACGCCGAAATCGTGCGTGATCGCGGCGTACTGCGCAAACTGATTACCGTCTCGGACGAGATTTCCGGCAATGCCTTCAATCCGCAAGGCAAGGAAGTCAAACAGATGCTGGATGAAGCTGAATCCAAGATCTTTGCGATCGCGGAAGAGGGCGCGCGTGGCGCGCAAGGCTTCCAGGAAATCCAGCCCTTGCTGACGCAAGTGGTCGAACGTATCGATGAACTGTATAACCGCGACAGCACCAGCGATATTACCGGTGTGCCGACCGGCTTTGCCGACCTGGATCGTATGACTTCAGGCTTGCAGCCGGGTGACCTGATTATCGTCGCCGGCCGTCCATCGATGGGTAAAACCGCGTTCTCGATCAATATCGGTGAAACCGTGGCGATTGAAAGCGGTTTGCCGGTCGCGGTCTTTTCGATGGAGATGGGCGGCGCCCAGCTGGCGATGCGTATGCTGGGTTCGGTCGGTCGTCTCGATCAGCATCGCCTGCGTACCGGTCGCCTGGCCGATGAGGATTGGCCGCGCCTGACGCATGCGATCCAGAAAATGAACGATGCACAGTTGTACATCGATGAAACCCCGGCGCTGAACTCGATCGAGTTGCGCGCCCGTTCGCGTCGCCTGTCGCGTCAATGCGGCAAGCTGGGCCTGATCATCATCGATTACCTGCAACTGATGTCGGCCAATTCCGCCGGTGAAAACCGCGCCACCGAGATTTCGGAAATCTCGCGTAGCCTGAAAGGTCTGGCCAAGGAATTGAATTGCCCGGTGATTGCACTCTCGCAGCTGAACCGCTCGCTGGAACAACGCCCGAACAAACGTCCCGTCATGTCCGATCTGCGCGAATCCGGCGCGATTGAGCAGGATGCCGACGTGATCCTGTTTATTTATCGCGACGAAGTCTATAACCCCGATTCGCCGGATAAAGGTACTGCCGAGATCATTATTGGTAAGCAGCGTAACGGCCCGATTGGTGCGGTACGCCTGACCTTCCTGGGTCAGTACACCAAGTTCGAAAATTACACCGGCTCAGCCGCCCTGTATCAAGGGGATTGATGTCTTTTAGTGTCAGTTTGCCTGTTCTTGTTTTTTAGAATTCCGGTGAAGGCCCGGCCTTTGCCACTACAGTATTTCAACATTTTAATATTCAAAGAGAGTAATCATGTTTGGACGACTTCTGCCGAAAGAAGGTAAATTTTTCGACCTCTTCAATGAGCACGCTGAATTTTGCGTAAAGGGTGCACGCGAAATGGTCGCGCTGATGACCAATTTTGACGACCTGGAAATCCGCGTACACGCCATTGAAGGCATCGAAAAACAGGCAGACAAGGTGACCCATGCAACGCTGGATGCGCTGCATAAAACCTTCATCACGCCGCTGGATCGTGATGACATCCATCAACTGATTACCCGTATGGACGACATCCTCGACTTGCTCGAAGATGCCGCACAAACCATCTCCCTGTACGACATCAAGGCGATCACGCCTGAAGCCAAACGCCTGGCCGAGCTGTGCCTGGCCTGTACCGAAAAGGTCAAGGCTGCGGTCGGACTCTTGCACAATATGGATAACTCGCGCGAGATCCTCTCGATCTGCCAGGAAATCGATCGTCTGGAATCGGATGCCGACCATGTAATGCGCGCGGCGATGTCCAAGCTGTTCCGTGAAGAGCCGGATGTCCGTAACCTGATCAAACTCAAAGCCATTTATGAATTGCTGGAAACCGTGACGGATCGTTGCGAGGACGTAGCCAATATCATCGAAGGCATCATTGTCGAGAACGCTTGATTCATTGAGCGTATCGTTGGTGCGCCTTGCCATTATCTTTTAAATGATGTGCAGGGCTGTCTTGTAAGTTTCGCGGTTACTGACGTAGTTGTCGGTGACATACGCAGATTGAACAAAGAATAAATATCCATGCAAACTCTCCACATGAGCCTTTATGTCCTGGCCTTTTTGATCATATTGGCTTTGATATTCGATTTCATGAATGGCTTTCATGACGCGGCAAATGCAATTGCGACGGTTGTATCAACCGGCGTATTGAAGCCGCAAACCGCCGTGATGATGGCAGCATTTTTCAACTTCATCGCAATCGGCGTTTTCCACCTTAAAGTGGCAATGACGATAGGTACAGGCACGATTGATCCCATAGTGATTGATCACTACGTTGTATTTGGCGCATTGGTGGGTGCGATTGTCTGGAATGTGGTGACTTGGTATTTCGGTTTGCCGTCGTCCTCATCGCATGCATTGATCGGTGGCCTGGTTGGCGCAGCAGTGGCCAAGGCCGGTACCGACGCACTGATCGCTTCCGGCTTGATTAAAATCATCGCCTTCATCGTATTGTCACCTTTGCTCGGCTTCCTGTTTGGTTCCTTGATGATGGTGTTGGTGTCGTGGCTGTTCGTCAGGTCGACACCGCGCAATGTCGATCGTTGGTTTAGAAGATTGCAATTATTTTCTGCGGCAATGTACAGCCTGGGTCATGGCGGTAACGATGCGCAGAAGACCATGGGGATTATCTGGATGCTGTTGATCGCTGCTGGTGTATCAACCGCTGCCGATCCGCTGCCATGGTGGGTCATCATCAGCTGCTACACTGCGATCAGCCTTGGTACTTTGTTCGGTGGCTGGCGTATTGTCAAAACGATGGGGCAGAAAATCACCAAGCTGAAACCGGTTGGTGGCTTCTGTGCCGAAACCGGTGGTGCTATTACCTTATTCCTGGCAACAGCTTTGGGCGTGCCCGTATCGACCACGCATACCATTACCGGTGCAATTGTAGGCGTTGGTGCTTCGCGCAAAATGTCGGCAGTCCGTTGGGGTGTGGCAGGTAATATTGTCTGGGCGTGGATCTTCACGATTCCTGCTGCGGCGTTTATGGCAGCGATTGCATGGTGGTTGGGGACGATGATTTTGTAATCATTCCCGCGCATAAAAAAAGCCTGCTGATTCAGCAGGCTTTTTTGTTTCTGACGGGGCAGAGTTACTACAATACTTCGCTCGCGTGATCCGCCAACCGTGAACGCTCACCACGCGCCAGGGTGACATGACCACTATGGCCCCAACCCTTGAAGCGATCGACCACATAGGTCAGGCCGCTCGAACCTTCGGTCAGGTAAGGCGTATCGATTTGCGCGATGTTACCGAGGCAAATGATCTTGGTGCCCGGACCTGCACGGGTGACCAGGGTTTTCATTTGTTTCGGTGTCAGGTTTTGCGCTTCATCGATGATGAGGAATTTGTTGACGAAGGTCCGGCCGCGCATGAAGTTGAGCGACTTGATCTTGATGCGTGAGCGGATCAGGTCTTGCGTTGCAGCGCGACCCCATTCGCCGGCATCGTTGTCGGACTTGTTCAGCACTTCCAGGTTATCGTCGAAGGCACCCATCCAAGGCGACATCTTTTCTTCCTCGGTACCAGGCAGGAAGCCGATGTCTTCACCGACCGGCACCGTGACGCGGGTCACGATGATTTCGCTGTAGAGCTTGGTTTCCAGTACCTGTGCCAGGCCGGCAGCAAGTGCCAGCAAGGTTTTACCGGTACCGGCCTGACCCAGCAGGGTGACGAAATCGCATTCCGGATCCATCAACAGGTTCAGCGCAAAGTTTTGTTCACGGTTGCGGGCAGTGACGCCCCATACGCTGTTCTTGGTGTGTGCATAGTCACGCAAGGTCTGGATGACCGCCGTCTTGCCGTTGATTTGTCGTACCTGGCCGTAGAACGACGCTTCGCCGTTTTGCGGTTCCATGTAGACAAACTGGTTCACCAGCATCGAAGGGACGACCGGGCCGCTCAGGCGGTAGAAGGTGTAGCCGGTGCCGTGCTTGTTTTCCTGCCAGGATTCCATGCCTTTCGCATGCTTGATCCAGAAGTCGTCCGGCAATTGCATGATGCCGGAATACAGCAGGTCGGTATCTTCCAGTACGTGGTCATTGAGGTACTCTTCCGCCGGCAAGCCCATTGCACGCGCCTTGATGCGCATATTGATATCTTTCGATACCAATACGATGGCACGGCCCGGATATTGGGCTTCCAGTGCGCGTACCACGCCGAGGATCTGGTTGTCGGCTTTGCCCATGGGCAGGCCTTCCGGCAGCGTGACGTTTTGCAGCTTGGTCTGGAAGAACAAACGACCCTTGGCATCCTTGTTGCCCAGCTTGGACAGCGGGATGCCTTCGTCTATTGCATTTTCTTCGACACCGCTTACCAGCGCATCCAGCGAGCGCGATACCTGGCGTGCGCTGCGCGCAACTTCGGACATGCCTTTCTTGTGATCGTCGAGTTCTTCCAGCGTCATCATCGGCAGATAGACGTCGTGTTCCTCGAAGCGGAACAGCGAAGTCGGATCGTGCATCAGGACATTGGTGTCGAGCACAAACAGTTTGGTGACGCCGGACTTGTCAGTCGGGCGGCGGGCGCCGGATTTTGGTGCCAGCGCGACGGTTTGTGCAGAGGATGCGGCGCGCGGTTTGGTGGCGGGCGTCTTGTCGGCGATCTTGGCGCGGACAGGGGCCGGGGCTGGGGCGACTGGAGTTGCTACTGCAGTTTTGCGTGCTACCGGTTCAATCAGGGTCAGCGATTTGACAATCTTGTCCTTATCCGCCTTCGGATAATCTTGCGGTGACAGCAATGCGGCAGGCTTGGTCGGTAATTTAGGCAGGGGCATCAGGACCTCGATCTAGAAAGTTTGAGAACATTTACAACAGGTGCTAACGGTGATGCAGACGCGAAAAATCGTTGTAGGACAGCAAAAGAAAATGCCGACGGGAGGAGGGTGTGCAAATCAAAAAGTAAAAAAGCCGTTTGGGAAGGCTCATGGCCTAATCCGCAAACGGCTTTCTTAGAGAAAAATTCTTTTGAATTCAATGGGTTTTGCAAACCTAAGCAAGAGCCTTCACAAACTCCAGTACTTCATCGATGTGTCCAGGCACTTTCACTCCACGCCATTCTTTCACCAATTTACCTGACTCGTCAATAATAAAAGTAGAGCGTTCGATACCGCGTACTTTCTTGCCATACATATTTTTCATCTTCATGACATCGAACATGGTGCACAGCGTTTCGTCCGGGTCGGAGATCAGTTCGAAAGGCAGGTCCAGTTTGGCCTTGAAACCTTCGTGCGAACGCAGGCTGTCGCGGCTGACGCCGAAAATTTCTGCATTGGCTTGCCGGAACTGCGCATGCAGGTCACGGAAATGGATGCCTTCGGTGGTGCAGCCGGGCGTGTTGTCCTTCGGATAGAAATAAAGGACGATCTTTTTCCCTTTGTAATCAGCGAGTTGAAAGGTTTGCTCGCCAGTCATGGGCGCGGAAAAGTCCGGTACGATTTTATTCAGTGCAGAAGGGCGTTCTGCTACGGGAGTGCCTTGATCCATTTATCTCACTTTCTCTGCCGATAGTGCGGCGCTGCCGGCGCAGCGGCTGATGGTCGATCGATTTGCTACCAGTTCGGCGTACGCGAGGATAAACAATACGGCCGAGCTTGAAGATGGGGGCGAGTTTTTATCCTTCAAGCAACGAAATTAATTTATTTCGCAACTTTTAACGCCGCTTGCAGACGAGCAGGGAGCTATTGAAAAGACAATAATTTTTTAACTTGGTTCAGCTGCAGGCAAGCATCAGCTTAGCCTGCGCAGCTTGCTACTGGCTTACAGGATCAGTGCCAGTGCTACCTTGCGGCCTTCGGCCATGAGGATGTTGTAGGTGCGGCAGGCGGCCTGGTTATCCATGCATTCGACGCCGATGCGGCGTGAGGTGAGCGAGGCAGTCAGGCGCGGGTGCACGAAGCGCTGGGTAGCGCCGGTGCCGAGGATCACGACATCCGGCTCTATCGCATTGATTTGCTCGAAATTCTCCGCTGTCAGTGCATCGAAGGACGTCACTGGCCATGGTGCCGGCTTGATTTCCGGTAAAACGACCAGGCTGTAATCAAATGGAATCAAATTGATTTCAATGCCATTTTCATCATAGGCGGTGACGGTCTGGTATTGCTGGGTAGCGGTGCTGTGTAGCTTCATGGCTGTAGCTGTCGGACAGGGGAGCGTGTTTTCGCGCCTTTCCGATTAATTGGAAGGTAAAGAACCCTTATTGTAACGTTTTCAGCTTTAAAGCAGCCTTTATCGATTGATAAAATCGCTTCCTTTCGGCAAAATGGATCTCTTTCGCGGTGCAACATTGCGGCCGTCATTTTTCGCTTGCCCTTAGGCCTTTGCGCTCCGGCCATGGATGTGGGGAACAGGCGTTTCAATTAGAGCTTCGTAAAGACAAGTTCTGAAAATCACAAGGAACAGTAGCTGTGCGACCGATTCAAAAATCGAAAAAACTGGATGATGTTTGCTACGACATTCGCGGCCCCGTGCTCGAAAAAGCGCGGCAAATGGAAGAAGACGGTCACAAGATTATCAAGCTGAATATCGGCAACCTCGCCGTATTCGGTTTCGATGCGCCAGACGAGATCGTGCAAGACATGATCCGCAATATGTCGAACGCCTCCGGCTACACCGATTCCAAAGGTTTGTTTGCGCCACGCAAGGCGATCATGCATTACACGCAGGAAAAGAAAATCACCGGCGTGACCATAGATGACATCTACCTCGGTAACGGTGCTTCCGAACTGATCGTGATGAGCATGAATGCCTTGCTCAATACCGGAGATGAAGTGCTGGTGCCTTCGCCCGACTACCCGCTGTGGACGGCGGCGGTCAGCCTGTCAGGCGGCAAGCCGGTGCATTACGTCTGTGACGAGCAGGCCGACTGGTTCCCGGATATCGAAGATATCAAGAGCAAGATCAATTCGAATACCAAGGCGATTGTCGTCATCAACCCGAACAATCCGACCGGTGCCTTGTATCCGGTAGAGCTGCTGGAGCAGATCGTTGAAGTTGCACGCCAGCATCAACTGATCGTGTTTGCAGATGAAATCTACGACAAGGTGCTGTACGACGGCAACACGCATACCTCGCTGGCTTCGCTGGCCGATGACGTGCTGTTCATCACTTTCAATGGCTTGTCGAAGAATTATCGTTCCTGCGGTTATCGCGCCGGCTGGATGGTAGTGTCCGGTGAGAAGCGTCATGCGCGCGATTACATCGAAGGCCTGAACATGCTGGCTTCGATGCGCCTGTGCGCCAACGTGCCGGGGCAATACGCGATCCAGACCGCACTCGGTGGCTACCAGAGCATCAATGACCTGGTGGCGCCGGGCGGTCGCTTGTTGCGCCAGCGTGACCTTGCGCACAAATTGCTGACCGAGATCCCGGGCGTGACTTGCGTCAAGCCTAAATCGGCCTTGTACATGTTTCCGCGCCTTGATCCGAAAATGTATCCGATCAAGGACGACCAGGACTTCGCACAGCAATTGCTGGTAGAGGAAAGCGTATTGATCGTGCAGGGCACGGGCTTCAATTGCCCGACAACAGACCATTTCAGGGTAGTATTCTTGCCGAATTCGGATGATCTGACGGTTGCGGTCGGACGCATCGCGCATTTCCTTGAAGGCTATCGCAAGCGCCTGGGCTAAGTCCCGGACTCTATTTCAGTCACCACGCTCTCCGCCTTGGAGAGCGCTGTTTTTCATGTGACATTATTTACTCAGAGATTATGAAAACCATCAAAGTTGGCTTGTTAGGAATCGGCACCGTCGGTGCGGGTACATTCAATGTTCTGAAGCGTAACCAGGAAGAAATTTCCCGCCGCGCCGGTCATGGTATTGAAATTGTGATGGTGGCTGACCTGGACGTCGCACGCGCCAAGGAATTGGTTGGTACGCATTGTGAAGTGGTGAGCGACGGCAACCTGGTCGTTTCCAATCCCGAGATTGATATCGTAGTCGAGCTGATCGGTGGTTACGGCATTGCCAAAGACCTGGTGCTGAAAGCGATTGCCAACGGCAAGCACGTAGTGACAGCGAACAAGGCTTTGCTGGCAACCCACGGCGACGAGATTTTCCAGGCCGCACAAAACAAGGGCGTGATGGTCGCGTATGAAGCGGCAGTCGCCGGCGGCATTCCTATCATCAAGGCTTTGCGTGAAGGCCTGACTGCAAACCGCATCGAATGGATCGCCGGCATCATCAACGGCACCACCAACTTCATCCTGTCCGAAATGCGGGACAAGGGCCTGGATTTCGATACCGTTCTGAAAGAAGCGCAACGCCTGGGTTATGCCGAGGCTGATCCGACCTTCGATATCGAAGGTGTGGATGCAGCACACAAGGCAACGCTGATGGCAGCGATTGCATTCGGCATCCCGGTGCAGTTCGACAAGGCGCACGTGGAAGGCATCACCAAGCTGGAAGCGGTTGATATCCGTTACGCGGAACAACTCGGCTACCGTATCAAATTGCTCGGCATTGCCAAGCGCACCTCGCAGGGTATCGAATTGCGTGTGCATCCAACGCTGATCCCGGCCAAGCGCCTGATCGCGAACGTAGAAGGTGCGATGAATGCGGTGCTGGTGCAGGGCGACGCGGTCGGCGCCACACTGTATTATGGCAAGGGTGCGGGCGCTGAGCCAACCGCATCGGCCGTGATTGCCGACCTGGTCGATATCGCCCGCCTGGCCGATGCAGATCCGGCGCATCGTGTGCCGCACCTGGCGTTCCAGCCAAATGCAATGGCCGATACGCCTATCCTGCCGATCTCGGAAGTCACCACCAGCTACTACCTGCGCATGCACGTGGCGGACAAACTGGGTGTGTTGGCAAATGTCACCAGCATCCTGGCGGATTCGACGATTTCGATCGATGCCATGTTGCAAAAAGAACCTGCACTCGGCGAAACGCAGACCGACATCATCATGTTGACGCACCAGACGCAAGAGAAAAACGTCGAAGCTGCGATCAAGAAAATAGAAGCTTTGACCACAGTTGTCGGCAAAGTAACCAAGATCCGCCTGGAACACCTGAGCTGATCTTGCAGTCATATGCGGTGAAGCCGGTTCAGGCCGGACTTCACCGTTTTTATGCTGAATTCAAGGCCGATTTCGACGAAACTGGCCTGCACGATCCGGCAACTGCCGTTTGTCCCGCTCCCGACGCTATAATACGAGTCTGTATGTAATGCGTCGCCATGCCTGAATCATCCTGTTTCCTGAGCAAGCCGGCCACCAACCAAATCTATTACTCTATGCAATACATTTCCACTCGCGGCCTGGCGCCGGCACTATCGTTTTCTGAAATTTTGCTGGGCGGTTTGGCGCCTGACGGTGGCCTGTATCTGCCTGAGGCTTACCCACAGGTCAGCGATGCCGAACTCGATGCATGGCGCACCTTGTCCTACGCCGACCTGGCTTACGAAGTGCTGCGCAAGTTCGCGACCGATATCCCGGATGCCGACCTCAAGGCGCTGGTCCATAAAACTTATACCGCAGACGTTTACCGCAATGTGCGCCACGGCGAAGAAGCCGCACGCATCACACCTTTGCGTACAGTGGAAGAGAAAAACGGCAGCAAGCTGGTCCTGCAAGCCTTGTCGAACGGCCCGACGCTGGCCTTCAAGGATATGGCGATGCAATTGCTCGGCAATCTGTTCGAATACACACTGGCCAAGAATCATGCGGAGCTGAATATTTTCGGTGCAACTTCCGGCGACACCGGTAGTGCGGCGGAATACGCCATGCGCGGCAAAAAGGGCATACGTGTCTTCATGCTGTCGCCACACAAGAAGATGAGCGCGTTCCAGACTGCACAAATGTTCAGCCTGCAGGACCCGAATATTTTCAATATCGCGGTGGAAGGCGTGTTCGATGATTGCCAGGATATGGTCAAGGCGGTTTCGAACGATCACAGCTTCAAGCAACAGCAAAAAATCGGTACCGTGAATTCGATCAACTGGGCGCGTGTCGTGGCGCAAGTGATCTACTACTTCCGTGGTTACCTCAGCGCGACCACCAGCAACGAACAAAAAGTCTCGTTCACCGTGCCATCCGGTAACTTCGGCAATATCTGCGCCGGCCATATCGCACGCATGATGGGCTTGCCTATCGATAAGCTGGTAGCGGCTACCAATGAAAACGATGTGCTGGATGAATTCTTTCGCACCGGTGTGTATCGGGTCCGTAAATCGGCCGAGACTTATCACACCACCAGCCCGAGCATGGACATCAGCAAGGCTTCCAACTTTGAGCGCTTCGTTTTCGATTTGCTCAATCGTGACGGCGACCGTGTCCGTGCCTTGTTCCAGAAAGTGGAAACGCATGGCGGCTTCGATTTGTCCGGCAAACCGGGCAGCGATGGCGATGAGTTCAAGGACATTGCGAAGTTCGGTTTCGTTTCCGGTAAATCGACACATAGCGACCGTGTCGCTACCATCCGTGACTTGCAAAACAAGTACGACCTGATGATAGACACGCACACTGCGGATGGCGTCAAGGTCGCGCGTGAACACCTGACCCCTGGTGTTACCATGATCGTGCTGGAAACGGCATTGCCGGCCAAGTTCAACGAAACCATACGCGAAGCGCTGGGACGTGATGCTGACCGTCCGGCCGGCTTTGAAAATATTGAAGACTTGCCGCAGCGCTTTGAAGTGATGCCTGCGGATGTTAACAAGATGAAGAACTTCATCGCCAAGCATACAGGTTTGTAATACCGTGATTGCCGCCTGCGTGCGGCAATCGACAGGGCAAGCGGAATACCATGTTTCCGCTTACTATCGTTCCATGATCCATTATCGAGCCCAGCATGAGTGAACCTAAACCGATGTTGAGTGTGGCCGAAGCCCTCGACTTCCTGCTTACTTCCGCAAAAAAAATTACCGAGACAGAAACCCTGGCTACGCTGGATGCGAATGGTCGCGTCCTGGCCGTTGCACAGGAGTCGCAACTGAATGTGCCGCCAGTCGATAACACGTCTATGGATGGCTACGCCGTGCGTGCTGCTGATTGCGCCAGTGGTGAAGCGGTCTTGCGCGTCAGCCAGCGCATACCGGCCGGGCATGTCGGCCAGCCATTGGAGGCTGGTTGTGCCGCGCGTATTTTTACCGGCGCCATGATCCCGCAAGGTGCAGATGCCGTTGTCATGCAGGAAGTCTGCGTCGCCTCCAAAGGTGCGGACGGCGACCTGGTCACGGTCAAACACAGCCCGGCCTCCGGCGAATGGATACGTCGTGCCGGTGAGGATATCCGTGCCGGCAGTACCATACTGACCGCAGGCCAACGCTTGCGCGCTCAGGAGCTGGGTCTGGCCGCTTCGGTCGGCCTGGCGCAATTGCCAGTCGTGCGCAAGTTGCGCGTTGCGGTCTTCTTTACCGGTGACGAACTGGCGATGCCGGGCGAAGTGCTGAAACTGGGCGCTATCTACAATTCGAATCGCTTCACATTGCGTGGCCTGCTGGAAAACCTCGGTTGCGAAATCAGCGATTTCGG
The DNA here is from genome assembly GCF_042664955.1 of Herminiimonas glaciei. NCBI lineage: Bacteria > Pseudomonadati > Pseudomonadota > Betaproteobacteria > Burkholderiales > Oxalobacteraceae > Herminiimonas > Herminiimonas glaciei. The sequence continues at coordinate 1,671,944 of NZ_JBHTBU010000001.1, read as the reverse complement.
CATCGTGCCGGATACGCTGGCAGCTACCCGCGATACCTTGCGCCGTGCCGCCGCTGAAAACGACCTGATCATTACTTCCGGTGGCGTTTCGGTCGGTGAAGAAGACCACATCAAACCTGCGGTCGAAGCCGAAGGCCATTTGAATATGTGGCAGATCGCCGTCAAGCCGGGCAAGCCGCTGGCGTTCGGTGAAGTGAATCGCAGTGCCAAGGATGGCACCGCTTACTTCCTCGGTTTGCCGGGTAATCCGGTATCGAGTTTCGTCACCTTCATGCTGTTTGTGCGCCCATTCATCCTGCGCCTGCAAGGTGTGGAAAATGTAGCGCCCAAGGCCTATCCGATGCGCGCCGATTTCAATCTGAACAAGGCCGACAAGCGCAACGAATTCCTGCGCGCTAAGATCAATGAGCAGGGCGGCCTCGATTTATTCCCTAACCAGAGTTCGGGTGTGTTGACCTCTACCGTGTGGGGCGACGGCCTGATTGATCATCCGTCGGGCAAGACCATAGCGGCCGGTGATACCGTGCGCTTTATTTCATTCAGCGATTTGATGTACTGATAGTGATATGAATATTGAACTTCGTTTTTTTGCCAGCGTACGTGAAGCGCTGAAGGTAACCCAGGAGTCGGTCACCGTACCGGCGAATGTCAAAACCGTAGGCGATGTGCGTGCCTTCCTGCGTGAGCGCGGTGGCGTTTGGGCCGAGGCACTGGCGGACGGCCGTCCCTTGCGCATGGCTTACAATCAGGAAATGACAGGTGCTGACACCGCAATCGAAGAGGGCAGTGAAGTCGCTTTCTTCCCTCCGGTAACCGGCGGCTGATCAGACGGAGCAGAGTAAATGCCAGTACGTGTACAAGCCGAAGATTTTGATGTCAGCCATGAAGTCGCTGCCTTGCGTGCGCATAGCCCGCAGGTCGGTGCAGTCGTAACCTTTATCGGTACCGTACGTGACATGAACGATGGCTCCAGCGTGGCCGAGATGGAGCTGGAGCATTATCCCGGCATGACCGAAAAGGCCCTGCAAAACATCGTTGAGCAGGCGAAGGCACGCTGGCCTATTTTTGATGCATTGGTGATCCATCGCATCGGGCCTTTGCTGCCACTCGAGCAAATTGTGCTGGTTGCCGTCACTTCCGCGCATCGCGGCGAAGCTTTCTCCGCCTGCGAATTCATCATCGATTATCTTAAAACCGACGCGCCTTTCTGGAAGAAAGAACAGACACCGCAAGGTGCGCGCTGGGTCGACGCCCGTACCACTGACGACACCGCGCTGGCCAAGTGGAAGCAACCAGGAGCAGCCAAGTGAGCTGGCTCGCAGTTGGCCTCGGTGCAGCACTGGGTGCCTGGCTGCGGTGGGGGCTGGGCCTCTGGTTCAATGCGGTAAATAATTTCGTACCTATAGGTACGCTGGCGGCCAATCTGATCGGTGGTTATCTGGTCGGGCTGGCGGTTGCCTTCTTTAGCGGTCATCCGGGCGTGCCTCCCGAATGGCGCTTGTTCGCTATTACCGGTTTCCTCGGTGGCCTGACCACTTTCTCTACCTTCTCGGCTGAAGCCGTCATGCTGCTACAGCGTGGCGACTATGTGTGGGCGCTGACGCATACCGTGTTGCACCTGGTCGGTTCGATCGCGTGCTGTATTGCCGGCTTTGCCACCTATCGCGCATTCGCTGCATAGACTACTATGGACGCTGCCAGCCGCGTTTAGGCTGGCCAGGAGTCTGATAACACCTGTAATACCTGTATCACCTGATATCGCATCTTTTCCCCCGATTTTTGCCCATTTGGGGCCATACTGCGGGCTTATTACAGCTATTCCGGCATCTCCCGCTTGAAAAGTAGTTGCTTGACCCAATTTTCTTTCCATTAATGAATTCTTCTTTGGAGAGTATGCAATGCGTCTCGATAAACTAACCACCAAGCTGCAGGAAGCGCTCGCTGATGCGCAAAGCCATGCAGTCGGCAACGATAATCAATATATAGAACCGGTACACGTGCTGGTCGCCCTGTTAAGCCAGGATGACAGCAGCACGCGTTCGCTGCTGCAACGCGCCGGTGCCAACATCAACGGCATGACCACGGCGCTACGGAGCGCACTGGATCGCCTGCCCAAGGTCTCCGGCAACGGCGGCGAAGTCCAGATCGGGCGCGACCTCAGCTCGTTGCTGAATCTGGCAGATAAAGAATCCCAAATCCATGGCGACCAGTTCATCGCTACCGAAATGGTCTTGCTGGCCCTGACCGAAGACAAATCCGAAGCCGGCAAGATTGCACGTGAAAACGGCTTGACGCGCAAAGCGCTGGAAGCTGCGATCAAGGCTGTGCGCGGCAGTTCAAAAGTGGATTCGGCGGATGGCGAAGGCCAGCGCGAAGCCCTGAAAAAATACACGCTGGACCTGACCGAGCGCGCCCGTATCGGCAAGCTGGACCCTGTCATCGGCCGTGACGATGAGATTCGTCGCGCGATCCAGGTATTGCAGCGTCGTTCGAAAAACAATCCGGTCCTGATCGGTGAGCCGGGTGTCGGTAAAACCGCCATCGTCGAAGGCCTGGCGCAACGCATCGTCAACGGCGAAGTACCGGACAGCCTGAAAGGCAAACGCGTGCTATCGCTGGATATGGCGTCGCTGTTGGCCGGTGCCAAGTATCGCGGTGAATTTGAAGAACGCCTGAAAGCGGTACTGACCGAACTGGCCGAGGATGAAGGCCAGACTATCGTCTTCATCGATGAAATGCATACGCTGGTAGGTGCCGGCAAGGCTGAAGGCGCGATGGATGCCGGCAATATGCTCAAACCGGCATTGGCACGCGGTGAGCTGCACTGCGTCGGCGCCACCACCCTGGATGAGTATCGCAAGTACATTGAAAAAGATGCCGCGCTCGAACGTCGCTTCCAGAAAATTATCGTGGCTGAACCAACGGTGGAAGCAACGATCGCCATCCTGCGTGGTTTGCAGGAAAAGTATGAGCTGCATCATGGCGTCGATATTACCGATCCGGCTATTGTCGCAGCGGCTGAATTGTCGCATCGCTACATTACTGACCGCTTCCTGCCGGATAAGGCGATCGACCTGATTGATGAAGCTGCATCCAAGATCAAGATCGAGCTCGACTCCAAACCGGAAGTGATGGACAAGCTGGATCGTCGCGTCATCCAGTTGAAGATTGAACGTGAAGCCATCAAGAAAGAAAAAGATGAAGCTTCACAAAAACGCCTGGCCCTGATCGAGGAAGAGATAGAACGTCTCGGTCGCGAGTATGCGGATCTGGAAGAAATCTGGAAAGCCGAGAAATCATCGGCGCAGGGCAGCCAGCACATCAAGGAAGAAATTGAAAAAGTCCGACTGCAGATGGAAGAAGCAACGCGCAAGAGCGATTGGCAGCGTGTCTCCGAACTGCAGTACAGCACCTTGCCGCAACTGGAAGCACAACTGAAAAATGCGGTCAAAGGTGAAGTGTCGGCTGGCAAGCCGCAATTGGTGCGGACCCAGGTCGGTGCTGAAGAAATTGCCGAAGTCGTATCGCGTGCTACCGGTATTCCGGTTTCGCGCATGATGACCGGTGAACGCGAGAAATTATTGCAGATGGAAGATGCACTGCATAAGCGCGTGGTCGGCCAGCATGAAGCGATCGTTGCAGTGTCGGATGCGATCCGTCGTTCGCGTGCCGGTTTGGGCGACCCTGATCGGCCATATGGTTCCTTCATGTTCCTCGGACCTACCGGTGTCGGTAAGACTGAGTTGTGCAAGGCGCTGGCTTCCTTCATGTTCGATACCGAGGATTCATTGATTCGTATCGATATGAGTGAGTTTATGGAGAAGCATTCGGTCGCGCGTCTGATCGGCGCACCACCGGGTTATGTCGGTTACGAAGAGGGCGGTTACCTGACCGAAGCGGTGCGGCGCAAGCCATATTGCGTGATCCTGCTCGATGAAATCGAAAAGGCGCATCCGGATGTGTTCAACGTCTTACTGCAAGTGCTGGACGATGGTCGCATGACGGATGGTCAGGGACGTACGGTGGACTTCAAGAATACCGTGATCGTGATGACTTCGAACCTTGGCTCGCACAAGATCCAGTCGATGGAAGGCAATGAACCGGCGCTGATCAAGATGGCGGTGATGGCTGAAGTGCAGGGTCACTTCCGGCCGGAGTTCATCAACCGTATTGATGAAATCGTCGTGTTCCATGCACTGGATGAAAAGAACATTGGTTCGATCGCGAAAATCCAGTTGCAGGTTCTGGAAAATCGCCTGGCGCGTATGGATATGTCGATGGACGTATCGGAAGATGCACTGCAAAAAATTGCAGAAGCCGGTTTCGATCCAGTGTATGGCGCACGCCCTTTGAAACGTGCCATCCAGCATCAGATCGAAAATCCTTTATCCAAGGCTATCCTCGAAGGGAAGTTTGGACCGAAGGATGTGATCTCGCTCGACGTGCAAGACGGCGAGCTGGTGTTCGCACGGAAACCGTAATTGTTCTTCCTGATTTCCTCTCCCACATTCGTGGGGGAGGAAATTTACAGGCGTGCACATAGCCTGTAGTTATTTTTCTTCTTTATTTCCCTGCTTTATTTCATGGACCACGGCTCAGATACACGTTGTTCTGTGAGAGCGTCGGCAATCCACACATCTGAACCTTCCTTCAATAGTTTCCCGGTTACAAAATAGTGTTTATTTTTTTCCGGTGTGAAGATGATTTCATTTTCAACATAGAAAAATGTTCCCATCGACTTGCTTGCCAGTTCGTGGATAGGTGTCGCTGATATATGCCTTCCTATGATTTTCAATTTCATAGGCTGTGCGGGCACCTGATGGCTGACAAATTGTAGCGAAAGTGAAAATCCTGAAGGTGAAAATCCTGAAAAAGATAATCCTGAGCTAATCGTCGAGAGTTGGGTCAAGTCATAACTCGATCGTATTTTCTTATCATCGATCGATTCGATATAGAAGATCTGTGCTTTTGCCGGTTCTTCAGTGAAGCCATGTTCGCTGATAAGCGCAGTCGGCCCGGTGTACTCTTTGGGAATAACTGATTCGTGCATTGCGCAGCCGGCAAGCAGCCCTGTTGCAATGATGGGTAAGATATATTTAAGCATTGATAGCGCGCGGTCAGGAGTGGGAAGAAATTGCCCGGTATGTTTTACATTTATAAATTCGAGACTCAATAAAGCTCGCACAGGATACTTTGCTTATTGTTTAAGGTGCAATGGTCATTAAACTAGCGTTGCCACCAGCCGCAGTCGTGTTGACGCAGAGCGCACGTTCGGTCACGAGACGCCAGAGCGGGATGGTGTGCGGAAACGCAGTGTAGACGATAGATACGATGGCACCCTTGCGTGCTGCCAGTGCCGTGCGCAAATCAGGCTTGTGCTGTCCCTGTTCCAGCAAGGCGAGTCGCAGTTCGCTGGCTTCGTGCTGCTGTTCAATAACAATCATGCCGGCGCGTAGCAGTGTGGGGAAATCGGCAGGCAACAGGAGTGCGGTATTTTGCAATAAGACGACTTGATTGCCGGTGGCGTAGACCGCGACCAATTGATGCAGCAAGGCTTGCGTCGATTCGGCGACGCATAGCACTGCACCGCGGGCGCTGAAGTGCAGGGTGTTTAATTCGCCGGTGACACCCTGTAATTGGGTGGTCTTGCCGTACAGGCTGGTATGCGCATAGTCGGCGATCAATTTGCTGAGCTCCTGCTGCTTGTGCTTCATGCTCCACAACAGGAATTCAGTCAGGGTGCTTTGCATCTGCTTGGTTTCATCTGCATCTTCATCGCCCTTTACAGCTATCCCAGTCAGGCTGGTGCTTACTCGTTGCAGGCGTTTCAGATATAAGGGGCCGCCGGCTTTAGGTCCGGTGCCGGACAAACCTTCACCACCGAAAGGCTGGACCCCGACCACGGCGCCGACGATATTCCGGTTGACATAGATATTGCCGACGTGTGCATGCCGGACTATGTAGTCTATGGTTTCATCAATCCGGGAGTGTATGCCCAGCGTCAGTCCGAAACCGGTTGCATTGATATCCCTGAGCAGTTGCGGCAAGTCATCGCGACGATAGCGCATCACATGTAAAACCGGGCCGAATACTTCGCGTTGCAGTTCAGAGATATTGCTGATCTCTATGGTGCAGGGCGCGACGAAGCTGCCCTTGCCGGTGGGCAGGGGCAGCTGTTGCACTTTCTTGCCTGCGGCTTCCGAGCGCCGGACGTAAGCCTGCAAATGTTCCTGTGCTTCGGTATCGATCACCGGGCCGACATCAGTTGCCAGCCGGTCCGGATTGCCTATCCGCAGTTCTGTCATCGCACCGTGCAACATGTGCAGGGTTTGTTCCGCAATATCGTCTTGCAGGCACAGCACGCGCAAGGCCGAGCAACGCTGGCCTGCGCTGTCGAAAGCGGAACTGATGACGTCGCGCACGACTTGCTCACACAGTGCAGATGAATCGACAATCATTGCATTTTGTCCGCCGGTTTCTGCGATCAGTGGAATGTCTTTCTCTTCGGCGATGCTGCGTTGTACCAGTTTGCGCTGGATGCTTTGCGCGACTTGTGTCGAACCGGTGAAGACGACTGCCGACACGCGCGGATCAGCGACCAGTTGCGCGCCTATGGTTTCGCCGCTTCCGGGCAGGAACAGCAAAGCGTGTTCCGGTACACCGGCCTGGTGCAAGAGCTGCACGGCGCGGCAGGCGATCAAAGGTGTTTGTTCGGCCGGCTTCGCCACCACGACATTGCCCGCGGCCAGCGCAGCAGCCAGCTGGCCGGTGAAGATGGACAGGGGAAAATTCCATGGACTGATACAAACCACCAGGCCCAGGGGCTGGTTCGCATCAGAGGCGATGGCTTGTGCGCTGTAGTAACGCAGGAAGTCGATCGCTTCACGTAATTCGCCTATCGCATTCGGCAGGGTCTTGCCGGCCTCACGGACCAGCAGGGCGATCAATTCAGCCGCATATTGCTGGAATATATCTGCCGCTTGCAACAGGATGGCGGCGCGTTCTGTTATGGGTTTTGCTTGCCATGTATTGATGCCTGATGTGGCATGCTGCAAAGCCAGTTCGAGCATGGCGGCATTCGCCTGCTGCACGGTGCCGACGAGCTCACTATGATCGGCAGGATTGTGTATGTCGATAGTGGTGAGAGGCGCGGCTTGCAGGTATGAAGGCAGCGCATGCCATTGCCGTTGAGCATATGTTCTTAAATCTTTGCCGAGTTCATGTAATGTAATTTCATCGCTCAAATCCATGCCGCAAGAATTGGCACGTTCCGGCTGGTATAAATCTTTTGGTAAAGCCAGCGCAGGATGCGGTACGCCGCCGAACTTTGCGGCCAGCGCGACAGGGTCTTGCAGCAAATCTTCCGTGCTGATTTTGTCATCGACGATTTGATTGACGAAAGAAGAGTTTGCGCCGTTCTCCAGCAGGCGGCGTACCAGATAGGCGAGCAGGGTTTCATGTGAGCCGACCGGTGCATAAATGCGGCATGGCACATTCAAATGTTCCGGGCCGATGATCTGGTCGTACAGGGTTTCACCCATACCGTGCAGGCACTGGAATTCATAATCGGTCACTTGCATGGCTTGCGCCTGCTGGTAGATCGTAGCGACGGTCAGTGCATTGTGGGTGGCGAATTGCGGGTAGATCACATCGTTGGCGGCCAACAGCTTTTGCGCACAGAACAGATAGGAGAGGTCGGTATAGGCTTTGCGTGTGTAAACGGGGTAACCGGACAGGCCGTCGACTTGTGCTCGCTTGATTTCACTATCCCAGTACGCGCCTTTGACCAGGCGCAGCATGAATTTCCTGCCGCTGCGATGTGCAAGGTCGATCAGGTAGTCTATGACATACGGGCAGCGCTTTTGATACGCCTGCACCACGAAGCCCATGCCGTCGAAACCAGCCAGCTCCGCATCGAAGGCCAACACTTCCATCAGGTCCAGCGACAGTTCCAGACGGTCCGCTTCTTCGGCATCGACATTGAGGCCGATATCGTATTGCCTTGCAAGTAGCAGCAATTGCTTCAGGCGTGGCAGCAATTCCTGCATCACGCGCGTGCGCTGTGCACGTGCATAGCGTGGATGCAAGGCCGATAGTTTGACCGAAATGCCCGGGCCATTGCGTATACCGCGTTGTGCACCGGCCCGGCCTATTGCGTGGATCGCGGTGGTATAGGACTGATAGTACGCATCAGCATCGGCCGCAGTCATTGCGGCTTCGCCCAGCATATCGTAGGAGTAGCGATAGCCATGCGGCTCATGTACAGAGCTTCTTTCCAAAGCTTCGGCTATGGTCTGGCCGGCGACAAACTGGCTGCCCAGCATGCGCATTGCGAGGTCTACGCCTTTGCGTATCAGTGGCTCACCACCCTTGCTGATGAGGCGAGTCAGTGCGGCGCCCAAGCCATCTTCACTCGCGCTATGCAGTAATTTACCGGTGACGAGCAAGCCCCAGCTCGCAGCATTCACGAATAGCGATGGTGACTCACCCAGATGGCGTTGCCAGTCGCCTTTGCTGATTTTGTTCGCAATCAGGCGATCTGCGGTTTGGTGGTCGGGAATACGTAAGAGTGCTTCGGCCAGGCACATCAGGGCGATGCCTTCTTCCGACGATAGTGAAAACTCATGCATCAAGGCATCGACGCCAGACGCGCGGCTGCGTTTGGTGCGCACGGTTTCCACCAGTTGCCGTGCCAGCGCCTGGCTCGCGTCCTGCAAAGCGCGATCGACTTTAATGTGCGCCAGCAAGTGCTGTACCGCGGTGGCTTCATCCTGCCGACAGGCAGTGCTGACGGCTTGGTGCAGGGGAGTGGCGGTAACGGATACTTCAGCCGCGAGTGCGGCGAAGGGCAGGGCATTGCTTGCCGCGGAACTTGGAGCAGGATCGCTGTCGGGACGCATAGTTTGATGCACCATAAAATGATTCATCCTGTATTGCCAGCATACAGCCTGGGGCGAAACGATTAAAGCAATTCCACGCTATCGAGATTCAAATAACAGCTTTCCCGGGTGGTCGTGACAAAGTCGGCCAGATAGGGCTTCACGGACGTTTCCGGCAGGCAGGCGGCGTACAGGCGTCCGGTCAAGCCTTCGCGCGTGATGCGTTTGGCTTTGACGTAGTCACGATTCAGGTAATTTTGCGCGGCCCAGACCGGCAGGGTGGCGATGCCGCGTCGGCTCGCCACCAGCTGCAGCATGGCGACCGTCAGTTCGGTGGTGCGACGTGCCACCTGCACACCTGCCGGTTTCAATACCTGGCGCACGACATCCAGCATGTCGTCCGGTACCGGATAGGTGATCAGCGTATCGCCTATGAAATCTTCCGCCGTCAGGAACTCCTTGTTGGCGAGCGGGTGGTCATGTGCGACCAGGGCGACGATTTCAAAACGAAACAGCGCGTGGTAATCGACTTTTTCATCCGGGTCGACTTCAGCCACGATGGCGACGTCGGCCCGGTGTTCATAAAGCAGGCCGACCGGATCGGCCTGGAAACCGGAGACGATATCCAGTTCGACTTCCGGCCAGCGGCCGCGGAATACATCCATTGCCGGCATCAGCCAGTCGAAGCAGGTATGGCATTCGACGGCGATGCGCAACTGTCCGGCTACACCTTGCGCCAGTCGCACCAGGTCGCGCTCGGTCTCGGCGACTTGCGGCAAGACGGTATCGGCCAGCTTCAGCAGGCGTTCGCCGGCCGGGGTGAAGCGTACCGGCGTCGACTTGCGTTCAAACAGCGGCGTGCCGTGATGGTCTTCCAACTGCTTGATTTGATGGGATAAAGCGGATTGGGTGACATTCAGCAGGGCGGCCGCGCGCAGCAGGTTGCCTGCTTCGCGCAGGGCCAGCAGGGTTTTCAGGTGGCGTAATTCAAGGATGGATTGCATTATGAATTTTACTCATGATGAATCTGAATATTTATCGTTTGAATCATAGTCCATCCTCGCGCAAGATGGCAAGCTTCGAAAATCTATATTGGAGCAGGGCATGGCAAAGGCGCATATCTTGGGGTTTCCCCGCATCGGAGCACAGCGCGAATTGAAGTTCGCGGTGGAATCCTTCTGGCGTGGCGACACCGGACTTGCAGCATTGCAGGAAACCGGCAAAACCCTGCGCCAACGCCATTGGGCAATCCAGGCTGAAGCCGGGCTGGATTATGTTGCAGTTGGTGATTTCGCCTGGTATGACCAGGTTTTGAACACACTGGCTTTGTTGGGTGCGGTGCCGACCCGCTTCAAATTCGATCCTGAAAGGCTGACGCTGGCTGATTACTTCACGCTGGCGCGCGGCAATCCTGAGCATTTTGCGATGGAAATGACCAAATGGTTCGATACCAATTACCACTATCTGGTGCCTGAATTTACTGCTGATATCAGCTTTGACGGCGGCGTCGACTGGCTGTTTGAAGAAAATGCAGAAGCAGTCGCGCTGGGCCATGCGACCAAGGTGACGCTGGTCGGGCCATTGAGCCTGCTCTACCTCGGCAAGATCAAATCCGGCATCGCGAACAAACTGGATATCCTGCCCAAGGTCATCGCCGGCTATCAAAAAGTGCTGCAGCGCTTGCAGGATGCAGGCGTCGAATGGGTGCAGATCGATGAACCCATCCTGGCGCTGGAACTGGATGCCGCATGGCGTGCAGCGTTCGAGCCGACTTACCAGGCCTTGTCAGTTGGCGCACCCAAGCTCTTGTTGGCGACTTACTTCGATCAGGTGCGTGAACACAGTGTCTTGCTGCGCAGCTTGCCGGTGGCGGGTGTGCATCTGGACCTTGTGCGCGGTGCCGGCCAGTTGCCTGGATTCCTGCAAGACTGGCCTTCAGAGCGCGTGCTGTCGGCTGGCGTGGTGGATGGACGCAATATCTGGCGCACCGACCTGGATAGCGCACTGACCTTGCTCCAACCATTGCAGGCCAGCCTCGGTGAGCGCCTGTGGATCAGCGCAAGCTGCTCGCTGTTGCATGTGCCGGTGGACCTGGCGCATGAAAACAAGCTGGATGCAGAGCTCAAGGGCTGGCTGGCCTTCGCCACACAGAAGGTGGCGGAAATCACCGCGCTCAAACGGGCGTTGAACGGCGAAGCAAAAGCAGTCGAAGCGCAATTCACAGCCGCTGCACTGGCAGTTGCCGCACGCAAGATTTCGCCGCGCATCCACAATCCATTGGTGCAAAAACGCTTGCGCCAGATCGATCTGATTCCGGCGACGCGCAACAATGTATTTGCCGAGCGTATCGTCAAGCAACAGGCGCGGTTCAAATTGCCGGCTTTCCCGACCACCAATATCGGCTCCTTCCCGCAAACCGCCGATATCCGCCAGACCCGCGCACAATACAAACGCGGCGAAATCGGCCATCTGGATTATCTGAACCGCATGCGCGAAGAAGTGCGCCTGGTGGTGCAAAAGCAGGAAGAAATCGGCCTCGATGTGCTGGTGCATGGCGAGCCGGAACGTAACGATATGGTCGAGTACTTTGGCGAACAACTGTGGGGTTATGCCTTCACCGCCAACGGCTGGGTACAAAGTTATGGCTCACGCTGCGTCAAGCCGCCATTCATTTACGGTGATGTGTATCGCCCGGAAGCGATGACAGTCGGCTGGAGCCAATTTGCGCAAAGCCTGACCAGCAAGCCGATGAAGGGCATGCTGACCGGCCCTGTCACGATGCTGCAATGGTCTTTTGTGCGCGACGACCAGCCGCGCGAGCAGACCGCCTTGCAAATCGCGCTGGCTTTGCGGGATGAAGTGGTGGACCTGGAAAAAGCCGGCATCGGCATGATCCAGATCGATGAGCCGGCCTTCCGTGAAGGCTTGCCGTTGAAAGCCGTCGACTGGCCGCATTACCTGGATTGGGCGGTAAAGGCTTTCCGCATCAGTGCCTGCGGCGTACAGGACGATACGCAGATTCATACGCATATGTGCTATTCGGAATTCAACGACATCCTGCCGTGGATAGCCGCGATGGATGCTGATGTGATCACGATAGAAACTTCGCGTTCGGATATGGAATTACTCGATGGTTTTGGCGAGTTTGAATATCCTAACGACATTGGCCCGGGCGTCTACGATATCCATTCACCACGCGTACCTAAAGTGGAAGAAATGCAGCGCCTGTTGCGCAAGGCGCGTGGTGTGATTCCTGACCAGCGCCTGTGGGTGAACCCGGATTGCGGCCTGAAAACCCGTGGCTGGCCGGAAACCACTACGGCACTGGAAAATATGGTGCTGGCCGCACGCACACTGCGTGAGGAAGTCGCGCAGCAGGAACAGGCGGCATAAACAGCTGTTGACCTGGTAAAACGGGTACAGGGCGTCGGCCTTGTACCCGTTTTTTCTTATGGGCGACGGCAGGAGCTTAAACCGGCCTCGCCAGCCCCGGATACGCGGTAATCGTATGTATTCAAGCCGGTAATTGTTAGAATGGCGTATTACCGAGCTGCGCCGCTTGTGCCGCGCGACTTTCCTTCCTTTTTTCTTGCCAAGATAGACATTCCCTATGTTGAGTTACCGTCATGCCTTCCATGCAGGCAATCACGCCGATGTACTCAAGCATCTGGTCCAGATTCAGTTGCTGAAGTACCTGAATCAAAAAGACACGCCGTATATGTATATCGACACGCACTCCGGTGCCGGTGTATATGCGCTCGACGGCAATTACGCCGCCAAGAACGCCGAATTCGAAACCGGGATTTCCAAACTGTGGGATCGCAAGGATTTGCCGGCACCGCTGGCTGAATATGTGCAGGTCATCAAGGCCCTGAACCCGAGCGGCAAGCTACGCTATTACCCGGGTTCACCGTATTGCGCCGATGCCGTCATGCGCGAGCAGGATAGATTGCGCCTGTTTGAATTGCATCCGGCCGACAGCAAGCTGCTGGCCGATAATTTCCGCAAACTGGAAGCGCATGCCGCCGAGCAGGGCAAGCGTCCGACCGTGCGCGGCAAGCGCATCATGATAGAACGCGGGAACGGCTTCCAGGGCTTGAGGGCTTTGCTGCCGCCACCATCGCGGCGCGGCCTGGTGCTGATCGATCCGCCGTACGAAGACAAGACTGATTACCGCACCGTGGTGCAGACCGTATCGGATGCCTTGACCCGTTTCGCGACCGGCACCTATGCCGTCTGGTATCCGGTGCTGAATCGCCTGGAATCACGCCAGATGCCGGATAAATTGAAGCGCCTGCCGGCGAATGGCTGGCTGAATGTCACATTGTCGGTGACCACGCCGTCACCGGATGGCTTTGGTTTGCATAGCAGCGGGATGTTTGTACATAACCCGCCGTGGACGCTGGAGCCGATGTTGCGCGAGTTAATGCCTTACCTGGTGAAGACTTTGGGCGGCGATGAAGGCGCCGGCTTTACGCTGGAAAGCGGCCAGACTGTCGCGACCAATACCGGAACGCGGCGAGTATAAGGGCAGGGGATAGTCAGAAACGATTGTTGTACCGAAAAACCACAGACAATTCCGTTTTTTTAATATTGAAAACACAAGGGAACTGGAACACTTGCGTCATAGAAATATTAACGGAATAATGGCCTGAATTGATTTGCAGCAGCAGCTACAAATTGTCGGTCCGTTAGTGAGCGTGACTTGCAGTCTGTGGTGAGACACCATCTATCCATGCAGTATCGTCTAATGAATAACAATGAAGATGCTGTCAGGATGTACCGAATGTTTGATCGAATGTGTATGCTGCGATGCCTGTGCATGGCAGGTATTTTTCAAGATTTGACAGGGACGTGCCTTGGTTGATCTACGCGTTCTGCTTAATAGACAGAGACAACAATCTTGATGATCACCAACCTCAATCAGCATTTGCCTGATGACCATCCCCGCGTGAAGGAGTTCTTCCTGGCGCGACAACCTATATTGAACAACGACCAGGACCTGGTCGCGTATGAGCTATTGTTCCGCCGCGCTTCGTCGGGCCCTGCCAATGTAGTCGATGACCTGGCCGCAACCGCCTCAGTCATTGCGCACGCATCGGAGCTGGGGATAGGTAACGTCATAGGCAATTCGCTGGGTTTCTTCAACGTCGATGCAGCAGTGCTGATGTGCGATTTTGTGAACTTCCTGCCGAGCGACAAAGTGGTGCTGGAAATCCTCGAAACGGTCGAGATCACGCATGAATTGGTGGAGCGTGTTTCGGCACTGGTTGCGCAAGGTTTTACCTTCGCACTTGACGACGTTATTTCGCATTCTGATGCATTGAAAGACTTGCTGCCGCTGATCAAGATCATCAAGATCGATATCACCGGGATGAACACAATTGAGCTGGGTAAGCTGGCGGACCACTTCCGCCTCGAAGGCAAGCTCTTGCTGGCTGAAAAAGTCGAGACCCTTGAGCAATTCGAAACATGCATGAAGCTCGGCTTCCATTATTTCCAGGGTTATTATTTTGCGCGGCCGGTCATCCTTTCCGGCAAGAAGCTCGCGCCGTCGCAACTCGCGATCATGCAGTTGATGGCGCTCATCATGGCTGATGCGGATACCGCCGAAATCGAACGCAATATCAAAAAGGACGCTTCGCTGGTGCTGACTTTGCTGCGTCTGGCGAATACGCCTGGTGTCGGCGTTACGCAAAGAATAGATTCGCTGGGCCAGGCCCTGACGGTACTCGGACGGCGTCAACTGCAGCGCTGGTTGCAAATCATCCTGTACGCGGAACACAACAAGGGCAGCCATTTCACTTCACCCTTGCTGCAACTGGCGACGACGCGCGGCAAATTGCTGGAATTGATCACCGAAAAACTGCGTCCGGATAACCGGGCTATGGCAGACACCGCTTTTACCGTGGGCATCATGTCGCTGATGGATACGCTGTTCAGCCAATCGATGGAAGAAATCCTTGAGCAGGTGTCGGTAGTGGAAGAGGTGACCGATGCCCTGCTGTATCGCAAGGGCTTCTACGGTGATTTGCTGAAACTGGCCGAATACATAGAGCAGATTGAAAAGACCGGTGCTTTATTGATTCCTACCTTGCAGAAGTTACAGTTGTCGATAGAAGACCTGTATGCCTTGCAATTGGCAGCGTTTGAATGGAGCAACAATGTATCTGGCGTGGTTTGAGTAGCTGCTGCTTCAAACTAATCCCTCCTCCCGCAATCCCTGCATCATTCGCTAAACAAGTGTCATGCATAGCTGCCCACAGTCGCGCATGACGTTAGAATAGCGACATGACGAATCAAGCAAATTCCAACGACAACGACGATGAAGACGGCGACAACAGTGCGCCGCCGATTCCTGCCGGCTCAAAAAATTATATGACGCCGCAGGGACATTTGCGCATGAAAACCGAGTTGTTGAAGCTCATCGATGTCGAGCGGCCGGAAGTGGTGCAAATCGTTTCGTGGGCGGCATCGAATGGTGATCGCTCTGAAAACGGTGACTACATTTATGGCAAGCGCCGTTTGCGCCAGATTGACGGGCGTATACGTTTTCTCACCAAACGGCTGGACCTGGCGGAAGTGGTGGACCCGAGCATCCACCATGGCAGCGACCAGATTTTCTTTGGCGCGACTGTGCGCTATGAAACGCAGGCCGGTGATGAACACACGGTCACGATACTGGGTATTGATGAGCTGGATCCGCTGAATGGCAAGATCAGCTGGATTTCACCGGTGGCGCGTGCACTGACCAAGGCGCGTGAAGGCGATACCGTGATCCTGAAAACGCCAGGTGGTCTGGAAGAACTATTGATACTGGAAGTGAGTTATCCGGCCCCGCAATGAGGCCGGACAGCAGGGCTGATCAGCCTTTGTCGCGCAGCAGGCGGGTGACGCCCGGGATGCTGCGCAGGTTGCGCATCAGGCGCGCCAGATGCACGCGATCCTCGACCTGTACCGTGAAGTGCAGGTAAGTGATCATGTGATCCTTGTCTTCATCCATGCCGACATGCGTAATGTTCGAGTCGGACTCACCGATCTCTGCAGCGACGCGCGCGAGGATGCCTTTTTCATTGCGTGCCAGCAGCGTGATGCTGCAATCGAAGCGACGATCGATGTCTGAACCCCAGACCACATCTATCCAGCGATCCGGTTCTTTCGAATGCTGCCTTCTGGCGACGTCGCAATCATGCGTGTGTATGGTCAGGCCCTGGTCGCGTTTCATCTGGCCGATGATGGCGTCACCCGGGATAGGCTGGCAACAGGATGCCAGTTGTACCGACACGCCTTCGCTGCCGTAGATGACAACCGGATCGATTTTCTTCGGCAGGACTTCGCCGTTCACATCGATCTGCGGACGTGGTACCAGTTGATCGTTCTCGACCATGCCGAGGATGTGGCGCGCGACGAGTGCCGCCATGCGTTTACCGACGCCGATATCCGCATACAAATCGTCCAGCGATTTTGCGCTCGATTCATTCAGCAGGCGCTCCGCTACCGGTGCAGGCAATTCAGGATCGAGGTTCAGGGTTACCAGCGCTTGCGACAGCAGGCGGCGTCCCAGTTCTATCGATTCCGTCAGGTTGATGGTACGCAGGTGATGGCGGATTGCCGAACGTGCTTTACCGGTACGGACAAAGCCCAGCCAGTTCGGATTCGGGCGTGAACTTGGCGAGGTAATGATTTCAACGATATCGCCGTTGCGCAATTCAGTGCGCAGCGGTACCTGTTCCAGGTTGATCTTGACAGCGATGGTCTGGTCGCCGATATCGGTATGGATGGTGTAGGCGAAGTCGAGCGCAGTTGCGCCGCGTGGCAATGCAATGATCTTGGACTTCGGCGTGAACACATAGACCGAGTCGGGGAACAGGTCGACCTTGACGTGTTCGAGGAACTCGGCCGAGTCGCCGGTCTGTTTCTGGATATCGAGCAGCGATTGCAGCCAGGCATGCGTACGTTGCTGCAGGTCTGACAGGCTGCCTTCGTCATCCTTGTACAACCAGTGTGCGGCGACGCCGGATTCGGCGACACGGTGCATGTCCTGGGTACGGATCTGGAATTCAATCGGGGTGCCGTAAGGGCCGATCAATGTTGTGTGCAGCGATTGATAGCCATTCAGTTTGGGAATGGCGATGTAATCCTTGAACTTGCCGGGCATAGGCTTGAACAGCGCATGCAGGGTACCGAGCGCGACGTAGCAATTCGCAAAGCTGTCGACCACCACGCGGAAGCCGTAAATATCCAGCACTTGCGAGAAGGACAGGCGCTTGTTCAGCATCTTGGTGTAAATGCCGTACAGCGTCTTTTCACGGCCGTAGACTTGCGCCGGGATGCCGGTTGCGTCCAGCGTGTTATTGACTGACTCGAGTATCTTGCTGACCACTTCGCGGCGATTGCCGCGTGCCGCCTTGACTGCTTTGCCCAGCGTTTTGTAACGCATAGGGTAAAGATGGGAAAAGGCGAGGTCCTGCAGCTCGCGATAAATATTGTTTAAGCCGAGACGATGCGCAATCGGCACATAGACTTCCATCGTTTCGCGTGCGATCCGGCGCTTTTTGGCCGGTGCCATCGAACCGAGCGTGCGCATATTGTGCAGGCGGTCGGCCAGCTTGACGAGGATGACGCGGACGTCACGTGCCATGGCGAGCAGCATTTTGCGGAAGTTTTCCGCCTGTGCTTCGACTTGGCTTTGGAATTCGATTTTTTCCAGCTTGGACAAGCCGTCGACCAGGTTTGCGACCGGTGCGCCGAAGCGTTCGATCAGCTCATCCTTGCGGACATCCTGGTCTTCCATGACATCGTGCAACAGCGCGGCCATGATGGCTTGCGCGTCCAGCTTCCAGTCGGCGCAGATTTCGGCGACAGCGATAGGATGCGAGATGTATGGTTCGCCCGACATGCGCATCTGGCCCAGATGTGCCTCGTCCGAGAAGCGATAGGCTTCCTTGACCTTCTTCAGTTCGGAAGGTGTCAGGTATTCGGCGAGCTTGGTCGTGAGTTGCGTGACCGATGCAACGCCTGCGACTGGGGCGGGCGTTGAGGCAGCAGATGCGGTTTTTTTCTGGGGCATTTTGGCCGAGCGGTCAGGAACCGCTCGGTTAGTTGAAGCGATGGATGCTGTTGAATCTGTAGGTGTCAGGTTCATACTGATAGTCTATCAGCCGCATCGCGGTTAGCCAGAGATTATTAGCTTGGGACTTTTTTCAACATTTCAATGCCGACATGGCCGGCAGCGATTTCGCGCAGTGCGATCACGGTTGGTTTGTCTTTCGCATCGACTTTAGGCGTGTGGCCTTGCAGCAACTGACGTGCGCGATAGGTAGCGGACAAGGTCAATTGAAAGCGATTTGGGATTTGTTTCAGGCAATCTTCGATAGTAATGCGGGCCATACGTACTCCTAAAAATTCGATATCAGCTTAAATTGGCATGAATGCCCAATTGGGCGAACAGGGATGCGTTCCGAGTTGATTGTTGTGCAAACCGACAACGAGTGGCTTTTACGATCGCGCTCAACTCAGCTAAAGCAACTGTAAACTCTTGATTGATAATAACATATTCGAACTCGGAAGCGTGGGCGATTTCACCGCCGGCAGCCAGGATACGGCGGGTAATGACGTGATCTTCGTCCTGTCCGCGCTTTTTCAGGCGTTCTTCCAGTGCGGCAATCGACGGTGGCAGGATGAAAATGCCGACTGCATGCGGGAATTGCTTTTTCACCTGCTGCGCGCCTTGCCAGTCTATTTCGAGCAAAACATCGGTGCCGGCCGCCATCTGGTCGGCGATTTGTATCCGTGAAGTACCGTAATAGTTGCCAAAAACCTCAGCCGATTCGAGGAATTCATTGCTCTGGCGGCGTGCCAGGAAGTCATCTGGCGAGGTAAAGAAATATTCGCGGCCATGTTGTTCACCCGGGCGCGGTGGACGCGTGGTGTAGGAAATCGACAGCTTGATGCTTGGTTCCTGTTGCAACAGGGCGTTGACCAGGCTGGATTTGCCGGCGCCGGACGGCGCTACGACTAAAAACAGGCTGCCGGAAGAATGGGCTTGCTCAGACATCGGTGTCCTTGATGAATGGTTGAATATTAAAGTGGCAATCGGTGCTCAGTGATTGTAGCGCCGGATTTACTCCAGATTTTGTACTTGTTCGCGCATTTGCTCGATCAGCAGTTTCATCGCCATCGACGCATCCGACAATTCCTTGACGGCGGCCTTGGAGCCGACCGTATTGGCTTCGCGATTGAGCTCCTGCATCATGAAATCCAGGCGCTTGCCGACCTGGCCGCCTTTTTTCAGGATGGCGCGGGTTTCGCTCAAATGGGCGCCGAGGCGGGTCAATTCTTCCGCGACATCGACGCGTATGCCGTACAGCGTGACTTCCTGGCGGATGCGATCCAATGCTTCTTCGCGTGTCACGCTGGCTTGTGCGGCGCCACTGCCATTGCCGGCAGCGAGGCCCAGTGCTTCCTGCATGCGTTCGGTGGCTTTTTGCTGGAATTGCGCGACGACTTGCGGGATCAATGGCGTAATCCGCAGCACGATGGCTTCCATATCGTCGACACGGGACAACAACATGGTTTGCAGCGCATTGCCTTCGCGTTCACGGCTGTCGACGAATGCATTCATGGTGGTTTGCATCGCGGCGGCGACATCCGCCTGCAGGGTTTCCTGGCTCATTTCAGCTTCTTCGATGATGCCCGGCCAGCGCAATAGTTCATTGACTGACAGCGGTGCCGCATCGGCAAAGTAGCGGCGGATTTCCGCTTGCAGGGTGGCCAGCGCGTCCAATGCCCCCGAATTCAGCGCCTGGGTGGTGCCACCGGCAACCTTGCGGCCGAAACTGAGGCGGCATTCGACTTTGCCGCGCGTGATGCGGGCCATGATGGCTTCGCGCAACACCGGTTCCAGCGCGCGTAAATCGTCGTTAATGCGGAATTGCAAATCAAGGAAACGCGAGTTGACGCTTTTGACCTCTATGGTCAAGGTGCCGCTGCTGGTCTCATGGGTGGTGACGGCATAGCCGGTCATGCTGCAGATTGTCAAAATGAGTTCCTCGTTTTTCTTTACAAAGCGGCGATTTGTCCACACAATCCAGAACGAACAAGGTTGCCGGATTCAGGCAGCCGTAAAAGAGGCTGGCCTTGCTGCCGTCTCGCTTTTGCCGTGCTGTATTTCCCAAGCTCGCTGGACATTATTTATAGGACGACATGGCTGCGCAAAACAATGCCCCGTTGCCGGATGGATTGGAAATCGCTGGATATCGCATTGTAAAGAAGATTGCGTCTGGCGGGTTCAGTATTGTCTATCTGGCCTACGATGAAGATGGTAATGCAGTCGCCATCAAGGAATACCTGCCGAGCTCGCTGGCACTGCGCCAGCCGGGCGAACTGGTACCGGCTATTTCGCCGGAAAACCTGCCGGTCTTCCGTATCGGCCTGAAATGCTTCTTTGAAGAAGGCCGTGCACTGGCACGCATTGCCCATCCGAATGTGGTGAGCGTGACCAACTTCTTCCGTGCCAATGAAACCGTTTATATGGTGATGGGTTACGAGTCCGGCCGTTCGCTGCAGGACCACATCCTGCGCCGTCGTGACAAGGGCGAAAAGCCGCTGGTGTCCGAGCGTTTCATCCGCAAGATGTTCAGCCATGTGATGAACGGCTTGCGTGAAGTCCACACGAATAAACTACTGCACCTGGACCTGAAGCCGGCGAATATTTACCTGCGCGTGGACGGTACACCCATCCTGCTGGATTTCGGTGCGGCACGCCAGACATTGCAATCCGATATGCCCAAGCTCTACCCGATGTACACGCCGGGCTTTGCCGCGCCGGAACTGTATGTGAAGAATGGCAGCCTGGGGCCGTGGACAGATATCTACAGCATAGGCGCGTCGATGTTTGCCTGCATGGTCGGAGCGCCGCCGCAACCGGCAGACCAGCGCAAGCTGAATGACAAGATGGACGGTCATTTCAACAAACTGGAAGGCGTGTATTCGTCCGACCTGATCAAGGTGATCCGCTGGAGCCTGATGGTTGATCCGCTGGAACGCCCGCAAAGCGTGTTTGCCTTGCAAAAAGCCTTGCGTGAACCGATCCAGGAACAGCAGGGCGATGCCAGGCTGCAGCAGGTGGCACGCAAGATCAAAAATATATTCAACAATATGGGTAAGCGCTCGGCAAATGTATCGACCACGATACAAGAACATACGCGTTAAACTTATCCTTAACCATCCCTATCCAAAGCAGCCATGCGATTCTCTGTTTACCAAGAAAGCCATATAGGCGGTCGCAAAAATAACCAGGACCGCATGGGCTATAGCTTCACCCGCGACGCTCTGTTGTTGCTGGTGGCGGATGGTATGGGCGGTCACATCATGGGTGAGATGGCGGCGCAGATCGCGATGCAAACCATTGCTTCACTGTTCCAGGAAAACGCCACCCCTTACGTCAAGAAACCGGAGCGCTTCCTCGAAGACAGCTTCTTCGCCGCGCACCGCGAGATCCACCGTTACCGCGCCATCAATAATTTGCCGGAAACGCCGCGTACCACCATTGTTGCCTGCCTGATCCAGCACAATAGTGCGATGTGGGCGCATTGCGGCGATTCGCGTTTGTACTGGATGCGCAATGGCCAGATCCTGGCGCGCACCCGCGACCACTCGCGGATAGAAACCCTGATTGCGCAAGGCAAGGTCGATCCGTCTGAGCGCGACACGCATCCGGAACGCAACAAGCTGTTCAACTGCCTCGGTGCGCCGAATATGCCCATCGTAGAAATCTCGCGCCGCGCCAGCCTGCAGGCCGGCGATATCATGCTCTTGTGCTCGGATGGCTTGTGGTCGGTGCTGCCGGACCATGAGCTGGCGCAACGCCTGCACAACAACACCATCGTGCGGGCGGTACCGGAATTACTGACCACCGCTACTGGCATTGCCGGCAAAACAGGGGATAATGTCACCGCTTTGGCGATGATGTGGGAAAGCAGCGAAAACCTGCATGGCAATAGCACCATCACCACGCATACCTTGCCGATAGGCAGTGTCACTACCACGATCCAGGCACCACGGCACCTCGATCTGGAGAATGCCGACACCTATAACGATTCAGAAATCGAAAAAGCGATTGAGGAAATCCGCAACGCGATCGATAAATCATCACGTATCACTTCCAGGAATTAAAGCCACATGTCGTATGAAAATCGTCCCAGCGGACGCGCCGCTGACGCCTTGCGCGCCATCAAACTGACCCGTAACTACACCAAGCATGCCGAAGGTTCGGTCCTGATCGAGTGCGGCGACACCAAAGTCATCTGCACCGCCAGCATCGAAGACCGCGTCCCCGGCTTCCTCAAGGGCAAAGGTCAGGGTTGGTTGACGGCCGAATACGGCATGCTGCCGCGTTCGACCCACACCCGTATGGATCGCGAAGCCGCACGCGGTAAGCAATCCGGCCGTACGCAGGAAATCCAGCGCCTGATCGGTCGCTCGCTGCGCGCCGCCTTCGATTTGCAGGCTTTCGGTGAGCGTACCTTGCACCTGGATTGCGACGTTATCCAGGCCGACGGTGGCACCCGTACCGCAGCGATTACCGGCACCATGGTTGCCGCCTACGATGCGTTCAGCAAGCTGGTCGCGCAAAACGTCATCCCGGCGATCCCGCTCAAGCATTTTGTCGCGGCGATCTCGGTCGGCGTGTACAAAGGCCAGCCGGTACTGGATCTTGATTACGACGAAGATTCGGATTGCGATACCGATATGAATATCGTCATGACCGATGCCGGCCACTTCATTGAAGTGCAGGGCACGGCGGAAGGTGCGGCATTTGATCGTGCGACCATGGATAAATTGCTGGACCTGGCGCAAGACGGCATCAGTGACCTGATCGTGCTGCAAAAACAGGCCTTGGCAATAGCTGCGTAAAATAGAGCCTGCACTGCGCAGACTTGCTTTTATGTAAATGTCGCAGCGCCTGGCCCCAGCGGATAGTTGCAAATCACCCGGCTGTTTTTGAGGCCGGGTTTTTTATCGTTTTTATTTTCGGATCATCATGTCGCGTACCCTTATCCTTGCCTCCAATAATGCCGGTAAATTGAAAGAATTCGGTGCCTTGCTGTCGTCCATCAATTTTGATGTGCATGCACAGGGCGAATTCAACGTACCTGAAGCGGAAGAGCCGCATGTCACCTTCGTGGAAAACGCGATCGCCAAGGCGCGTCACGCGGCACGCCTGACCGGCAAGCCGGCACTGGCCGACGACTCTGGCGTCTGCGTCAATGCATTGGGTGGTGCGCCGGGTGTGTACTCGGCGCGCTATGCCGGTGAGCCTAAATCAGATCAACGTAACAATGAAAAGCTCATCACTGATCTCGCGGCATACGCGGATAAATCCGCTTACTACTATTGCGTGCTGGTCTTTGTGCGTCATGCGGACGATCCGCAACCTGTGATTGCAGAAGGACGCTGGAATGGCGAAATGCTGGCAGAACCACGCGGGCAGGGCGGCTTTGGTTACGATGCCTACTTCTGGCTGCCCGAGCAGCAAAAAACTGCGGCAGAATTAACAGCTGAAGAAAAAAATCGCCTGTCGCATCGCGGCCAGGCCTTGCGTGCGTTGATAGAAAAATTGCGATGATCCCGATTAAACCGATCAGCGCCGATGTCGCTGCTGCGCTCGATCACTCGGGACCGGCACGCGTTGCCACGACCTATCTGAAGCCAGGTGCGTTAAGCCTGACTGCATTGCCGCCGCTGTCGCTGTATGTGCATTTCCCGTGGTGCGTGAAGAAGTGTCCTTATTGCGATTTCAACTCGCATGAAGCGACTGGCGGTTTCCCGGAAGATGAATACCTGTCCGCCTTGCGTGCCGACCTCGAGATGGCTTTGCCGCTGATCTGGGGGCGCAAGATTTATACGATCTTCATCGGTGGCGGTACACCCAGCCTGTTGTCTGCAGCCGGACTGGATCGTTTGCTGTCCGACATCCGTACCTTGTTGCCGCTGGATGGCGCAGTCGAGATTACGATGGAGGCCAATCCCGGTACCTTCGAAGCCGAGAAATTCAAGTCTTATCGTGCCAGCGGCATCAATCGTTTGTCGATAGGCATACAGAGTTTCAACTCACGTCACCTGGATGCACTGGGTCGCATCCACAACGGCGATGAGGCACAGCGCGCGGTCGATATCGCCGCCAGCAACTTCGATAACTTCAATCTTGATTTGATGTATGCCTTGCCGTCACAAACGCTGGACGAAGCGCGCCTCGATGTGCAGACCGCGATTGCCTATGCACCGCCGCATCTGTCGCTATACCACCTGACGATGGAGCCGAACACGGTCTTCGCCAAGTACCCGCCGGCAGTGCCCGACGACGATGCGAGTGCCGATATGCAAGATATGATCGAGCAGGAAACCAGTGCCGCCGGTTACCAGCACTACGAGGTCTCAGCCTACGCGCAGCCTAAGCGTCAGGCGCGGCATAACCTCAACTATTGGCAGTTCGGCGACTACCTCGGCATAGGCGCAGGGGCGCACACCAAACTGTCATTTCCGCATCGCGTGATCCGGCAGGCGCGTTACAAGCAGCCCAAGAGCTATATGGAGCAAATGCGCCTGGGCAACCCTATCCAGGAAGAAAAGGAAATCACGCGCGACGAACTAGGCTTTGAATTCATGCTGAACGCGATGCGCCTGGTGGAAGGCGTGGAGGTCAATATGTTCGCCGAACGCACCGGCATGCCGCTGAATGCAGTGGAGCGGGCGCTAAACGAGGCTGAAGCCAAGGGTTTGCTCTACCGCGACCATAAAACGATTAAGCCGACAGTGCTGGGCCAGCGTTTCCTGAATGATTTGCAGGAAATGTTTCTGGCGGATTGAAACAAATAATCGTCGGACAGTCGGCAATTCCAGGGGAGTTAGGTATAATGCGACCTCTTGGAAGTTGATGGACTGCTTCGCCGGTTAATTGCACGCTCGTGCAATGCGCAGTAAACCGGATGAATGTGGTTCATTCGTCAATATCCCAAAACGGAAGTGTGGCCGAGTGGTTGAAGGCACCAGTCTTGAAAACTGGCGACGGTTTATCCCGTTCGTGAGTTCGAATCTCACCGCTTCCGCCAACTGGCTGCAACGCTCATGCTGACTTGTCATTGATTGGCCATGTCACACCACAAATTTTCAGTACTCAAGCTGCGTATTCGATTTCTCTATCCGCTCATCTGCGTTTCTTTCCCGGCATTTGTTCTGGTCATTGCGTATAACAAGTTTGATACGGAAATTTCCAGTTTCCTATACAGGTTTGATACGGAAATTCCCCATTTTTTATATTCCTTATCAAGTGTTACATGTCCATGCGGAGGTGGCGTTTCTTATCCTGCCGGACAATTTCTTCATGACGCCATTGACTATCTTTGCTACGCCGCTTTTATACTTGGAATAATCGTTACATGCTGGCGTGCTTATTGCGATTATGTGCGTGGGGATGTCTTTCACGAGATCTATCCAGAGGTAGATGTTTAGGCGGTCATGCTTTTCATGGATGCCTGCTACCTTTCTATTAAAAAAAATCCCGCCAAGATCACTCAAGGCGGGAAATGCTTTATAGCTATTTGTACGGCCTGGTCAGGTGATGACCCTGGCCGCTCTTGTTAATCCGAAACCGATTTGAATTGTGTTCAATCGATACCGGTTGCCGATGCGACGACAGCCAGGCGACGCGGTGGCGTTACCGCGCGTTTGATGCTGGATAGTTTGGAGGCGAGTGCCGGGCGAACAGGAGTGGAGCGTACGGATGTTTCCTGCTGCTCGACTTGTTGTGGTGCGCTGGCGTCGATCTTGAAGACGCTGACGGTTTGTTCCAGTTTGACCGCCTGGTCTTTGAGCGAACCGGCGGCTGCGGCAGCTTCCTCTACCAATGCAGCGTTTTGCTGCGTGACGTGATCCATTTGCGCAATTGCCTGATTGACTTGCTCGATGCCGGCGCTTTGCTCCTGGCTGGCCGCCATGATTTCCGCCATGATGTCAGTCACGCGTTTCACGCTGTCGACAACCTCGGTCATGGTGGAGCCTGCCTGTACTACCAGCTTGCTGCCGGTATCGACGCGACCTACCGAATCATCAATCAATGCCTTGATTTCTTTCGCCGCTGCCGCCGAGCGCTGCGCCAGGTTGCGTACTTCGCTGGCGACTACCGCAAAGCCACGACCCTGTTCACCGGCGCGGGCTGCTTCGACTGCCGCGTTCAATGCCAGGATATTGGTCTGGAAGGCGATGCCGTCGATGACGCCGATGATGTCGGTGATTTTCTTCGCCGAGTCATTGATGCCATTCATCGTGACGACGACTTCGCTGACAACCTGGCCACCCTTGACCGCGATTTCCGAGGCTGACAATGACAGGCTGTTGGCCTGGCGCGCGTTGTCTGCATTTTGTTTGACGGTGGAGGTCAGTTCTTCCATCGACGATGCGGTTTCTTCCAGCGAGCTGGCTTGTTCTTCGGTGCGTGAAGAGAGATCCATATTGCCACTGGCGATCTGGTTCGAAGCGGTCGCCATGGTGGCGGTACCGCTGCGTACTTCGTCGACGATACCGATCAGGCTTTGATTCATATCCTTGAGTGCCTGCAGCAACTGGCCGGTTTCATCTTTGGATTTGACGTTGATCTGGCTGGTCAGGTCGCCGCTGGCAACCGTTTGTGCCACCAGCACTGCCTCGTTCAGCGGACGTGTAATCGAGCGGCTGATGATGATGCCTAGGCCTATGCTGAGTAGTAGCGCCACTGCGGAGATCGCAATGATGATAGTGATCGATTGTCTCGCTGCGAGGTCGGCTTCAGCACTTTTTGCATCTACCACTTTTTGCATCGAAGTGACGACGGTGCCGATATCAGCAACGATTTGCCGACGCAGCGGGCTGCATTCATTGACCAGGAATTTGCCGAAGGCTTCCATTTGATCGGCATCGCGGAACTGGCGCGGACGTTTGAGCTCTTCCGCCATGGCCAGCAAGCCTTTGCTGACTTTCTCGAAGTTGGCGTCACCTTTGAAGAACGGTGTCATCTGGGCCAGCGCATCCAGGTAGATGGCCTTTTGCTCATCCAGGATATCCAGCTCTCTCAGGGCGTCTGTCTTGTTCGTAAAGATGTACGCGTTACGTGCCGCCAGACCGGTTTGTCCGAGCGCTTCGCGTGCCGTATAAAGACGCTCGAGCTGTTGGGTACGGATTTCGTTCTGGGTAGCGATGACGCCGTCGATCTGGTTTATTCGCATCAAGGCAAATACCGCGATCAGCAATGTGAGCAGGGCGGTGATGCCGAATCCGAGGCTTAGCTTGCTTCCTACCTTCATATTTGCAAACATCGTTATCTCCCAATTTACGTCATTGAAATACTTCGCTGAGTGATGGTTAGTACGAAACGCGTTTGTGAAAAAGGATACAAAGGCCCAAACATGGTTGATGCCATGAGGAAATTTTCATGACGCTACCATGTGCTATGGAAATAAACGCTCCCATAAATATGAGATTTTGAGAGGATTTGATGCGTAATTGCGACGACTTTGGCGATAAATATCGGGAGTTAGGGAAAGACCCACATCTTTTAATGTGAGCTTTACAAGTTATTTATCGAAATCTTCACATGCTTGTTTGGATTGGTGATAGGGCAGGAGTGGTGACGGGTGTTATTCGAGGTATCTGATTTTGTGCAGATACGCATAGAGCTGCTGGCGTTGTGCGGTATCGAGTTGCAGGCATTCGCCGCCTATCGAGATGGTCAATTCGCCGTCTGAAAATAAACCTGCAATGACAGGCGTCGACGTTGAGTTGACGGGAATCGGCGCCACTGCCTCAGTGTCACTGTGGTCTGGCGTATACCTGCCACCATGTTCATGGCCGGTGATCGGATGCACGTTCGACGAGATCAATGTCGCCCCTTCCCCAGTTTGCGTGTGCTGCAAGCGCAAGATGTTTTGTTTCGACCGTGAGTTTGCAACCGTGATTTCGGAGTCGTCTTTACTTACTACGGTGAACTGGCGATCCAGTACCGTATCCGGCGCAGCGAAGTAGAGGCGGCCACGCTGGTCCTTGACCTTGATGATGGCGGCATGCGTTAAGGCACGCAGCAATAACGTATTAATTGCGGAACTATCTCGTTGCAGTACCTTGGCCAATTCCCTTGGCGTCATTGGGCCGTTGCGGATTGCATCAATTGCTTCCGCAATCTTGCTGCCTGGACGAGGTGAATATTGATGGCCTGCTTTTTTCATGCGCGTCACTTTCCCTGATGATGCCGGTCAGATGTAGTCACACTATTCAAACTGTTGCACCGGCCTTGTATAAATCGCATCCCGACGGATAATTATTCGTGAATGAATAGAATAATGCGTGTTTTTCCTGAAAAGTTAAGCGGGAATCATCTGGAAGAAGTTGAGAGGTAGTGCAGGAAGATGTGAAGGACGGTTGAAAAGGGGCGGTAAAGCAGGGGACTTGGGGATGTATGCGCTGAATGAAAAATCAGTTGTCGGCAGGTTTGTCCGGGCTTGTATCCGGCAGCGGTTCGGCAATGGTGTCGATGATTTTAATGGTTTGATTCAGTTTGTATTCCGGCATTTGCTGCATCAGCTTGACTGCATGTGCTATGCGTTTATCCATCGCAGGATAGCTGTCTTTACCGGCTTCTTGTGAGCCTGGATGCTCGCTATCGTCAGCGCTGCCTTCATTGAGCCATGAGAAAGAAACGCGGCAAGCCTTCGCCAATTTCTTGACGGTTTCTGTTTCCGGCCCTTTGCTGCCCACGCCTTTCAGGATGCGGCTGATCGTCGCTTGCGGCACGCCCGAAGTACGCGCGAGTTCGCTTTGCGATTTGATCCTTGCGGCCTTCATGGCCTGATCCAGGCGGTTTCCAATAGTCATGTGCCGACTATACATATGCGCATAAACACGATCAAAGCAATAACCATTTATGCATGGATAATTAGTCATTCGTGTATTGCATGTCTTTTTCTACGTTTGTATCCTTCCGGCTTAAACTTGAAATTCCAAATGTGGAGTATATTATATCCATATACGGAGGAAATCATGAGTGCAGCATACGCTTATCCCAAGAGTCGTTTTGAACCGGCCGCGCTGGTGGACCTGAATGCGAAGTCGGAAAGGGAGCGCTTGTCCCGTTCCGCGCTCAAAGGTTTTTTCTTGCTGGCAGATGCCTGGAACTTGCGCGATGAAGATGCGCGTGAATTGCTGGGTGGTTTATCCAGCAGTGCTTTCTATGAATGGAAGAAGAACCCTGACCGCCTGCTCGAGGTCGATCGCATCACACGTATTTCTTACCTGATCGGGATCTATAAGGCTTTGCACATCCTGTATGGCGAGAAGCTGGCAAACGAGTGGGTTGGTTTGCCAAATAAAAATGCGATCTTTTCCGGTTTGTCGCCGCTTGCTTATATGCAGGCCGGTGGTTTGCTGGCGATGCAAGTCGTGCGCAAGTTGCTGGATGCCCGGCGCGGAGGGCTGTAATGGCTGCACCTCCGCTTGTGCAGTTGCGTCAGTTTGATACCTGTCGTTTGATTCCATCACGTTTTGTCGATAAGGAAGATTCGGTATTGGTGCCGCTGTCGGAAGATGCGAAGCATCTGGCCGATATCTTTGAACTGGATAATGCTACCAATGCTCGCCTGATCGCCGAACATGGTCGTGCGACCGGCATAGGTGTGGATGAACTGGTCTTCGGCGTACCCAACTTTCGCATGATTAATGCGGCCTATACCTATGCCCGGCCCGAAGGCAGTCGTTTCAATACCGATGAGCGCGGTGCTTGGTATTGCGCCTTTGACGTGCAGACGGCACTCGATGAAATCATTTTTCACAAGACCGTCGAGTATGTCGAGATTGACCGTTTTGACGATACCGTCCGTTACCAGGTTTTACTCGCAGATTTCAATAATGAATTCCATGATTTGCGCGGTGCGACACGCTATGCCAAATGCCTGGCACCGGATAGTTATATTGCTTCGCAAAAGCTGGCGGTGCAATTATTGGAAGCGGGTTCGTTGGGGATTATTTATCCCAGCGTACGCCACGCTGGGGGCACCAACCTGGCTTGCTTCCGTCCGGCACTGGTAGGGAATGTACGGCGTGGACAGGTGTATGAGCTGTCATGGTCCGGTACGCCGCAAGCCAAGGTAAAGGCAGTCCGTCGTTAACGTCTGCTGACAGTTTGTCGTTTTTTAGATGAAACATAGACAATATTGTTTTTGTTTATCTATACTGGAGCGCACAAACAGGGATTGAAGAGAAGCAATCAGAATTGCTCTTGCCGGTGAGAAAATATTGAGAATATTTTTAGTCACGCTGCCATCCGCCATCCTTACTCCGGGCCATCCGCATCGGATTGGCTATCACCTTGCTTTCGGTATCAGTGTCTTGTTCGCAACAAGTGCCTGGGCCGATTGCGACAATACCGCGCCAACGTCCGGCAACACTGTCACTTGTACCGCTTCGGTTGGCACCGCCACCAGCGTGATTGCCGTGCCGGGCAGCACCGGCGTTACCGTCAATTCCTCAGGCGCCATTTCATTTGCGCGCATGGGCATACAAGTGGTTGGTGGCAGCAACGTTACCAATAACGGCACCATTACGACGGCTGCCGGTTCGGGCAGTGGCTTGAAGGCGGCGATCTCGGCGCTGACCAACAATAATACGATCATCAATAATGGCGTGATTGCGGTCACCGGACCGAGTATTTATGGGATTTCCATCGGTACTTCGGCCGCCGGTGGTGGCGGTGTCGGCAACACGATCGTCAACAGCGCAGGCAGCCAGATCACTACGCTCAATAGCGGCTCCGATGCGATCCATGTGGTGGGTGGTAATAATACGATCACGAACGACGGCACGATCAGCACCAGCGGTTCTTCGTCGACAGCTGTGTACGCACAGGGCAATGCCAACAGCTTTACCAATAACGGTACCATCAATGTGGTGGGCAATGGTTCCGATGGCGTTTTCATGAATACGGTGAGCTCGACTTTCACATCGAGTATCACGAATAATGGCAGTATCACCAGCGCGAATTCGTATGCGATTCGGGGCCTCAACGGCAGTGATACGGTGATCAATTCCGGTTATCTGGAAGGGCATGGCGGGGCAGCCGGTGATACCGCCATCATCCTCGGTAACAGCGTCAATAATTCACTGATCTTGCGCACCGGTTCACAGATTGTCGGTGCGGCCGACGGCGGGCGTGGCAACAGCAATGTTTACCTGGAAGGCAACGGCCTGGTTGATAGCGCATTCCGTAATTTCAATACATTGACGATGCGCGGTACGGCGTGGAACTGGACTACCGATGCGACTTTCAATAACACCACGATCCAGACCGGCACCCTGACGCTGGACAGTGTATTGACCAGCCCGGTGTATATCGATACCGCAGGAACGCTGGCGACCACAGGCGGGACCACCACAGTGGCCGGCAGTGCGGCAGGCGCTGCGCCCGGCACCGTGGTTGGTGTGTTGTCCGGCACAGGGAGTGTGGCAGGCAATCTGGTGAATGGCGGTACCGTGCACCCAGGGGCAGGCGACGGTACTGGTGCGCTGACGATCAACGGCAATTACGCCAATCTGAGTTCCGGCACACTGGCGATCGATCTCACGCCCACCTCTGCTGGCAAGCTGAACGTGACAGGTAACGTGAATCTGCAAGGCGGACAGGTGACGGCGAATTTCAAGCCAGGTAACTATGACGCCTTCCAGCAGCAGGAAATCATACATTGCACCGGCAATTGCGTGACCGGCAGCTTCACCGCATATACGCCTTCTGCATTTGTCGATACCACCGTATTCAACGGTGTGGGTAACAACAGTGTATTCATAGGCTATCAGCGTAACGATGTCGATTTCGCCGATGTAGCGACTACCGAAAACGACAAGGCCCTGGCTGCTTCGCTCGATGCAAACGCGAATGCCGGTGGCATGACGAGTATTGTTAATCAATTGGTGGTGATGTCAGCCGCGCAGGCGCAAAGTGCTTTCAATAGTCTGGGTGGCGGTGATGTGCACGCCACGCTGGCCGGTTTGAATATGCGCCAGAGTGGCATGTTTGCACGCGCCTTGACGCAACGCTTGTCGGGTCCCTTGCCGCGTGACATGACGCGCGATAGCGGGCTGTGGGTTCGACCTTATTACAGCGACGGTCGCGTCCGTAGCGATGTCGTGGCTGACGCGGATTACCGCATCAGTGGGGTGGCTGCCGGTATGGATCGCTGGGTCAATCCGGAATGGTTGCTGGGTGCGGGTATTGATATATCGCAGCTGCACGGCAATTTTTCGTCTTATGATGCGCATGCGAAAACCGATGCTTACCAGCTTGGTGTGTACAGCAGTTATCAACGCGATGATTTTTATGTGGATGGCATTCTTAGCGCCGGGCGGCAAAAGAATACCGTCGATCGCAATATCAGTTTCGCCGGTACGAATGCACGTGCCAATGCCGCCTACACCGGCCAGCATGTGAATCTCTATTTAGAGACCGGCTATAAGCTGCCATTGTCAGGGCAACTGGTCCTCAAGCCCCTGGCATCCCTGGGCTATGTGCGGCAACGTGAACCGGGTTTCAGTGAAAACGGTGCCGGCGAGATAGGCTTGAATGGACAGAGCGCGACGACGCAAAGTGTTCGCTCCGGGCTGGGTGCGGCCTTGATTAAGGATTTTGCAGTTAGTGGCGGCGTGTTGACGGTAGAAGGCAAGGCGCGCTGGTTGCACGAGTTTGCCGATCGCACAGCACAATTCCAGGCGGCTTTTGCCGGTGATGTGACCGGCCAGACTTTCACTATCAAGGGTGCGGAAGCGTGGCGCGATGCGGCACTATTGGGTATGAACCTGATTTATGCCAATAGCGCGAATATGCATGTCTACCTTAGTTACGATGCAACCGTTGCCAAACGCGACACGGCGCATACAGTGACTGCTGGCCTGCGTTATGCCTGGTAGTGCTTGCCCCAGATCAGGCATCCTGCCGCATGGCTTTTGCCACGCTTTCCTTGTTCAAGACATCGCCCCACGATTCGATACGGTAGATATCGCCGAACTTGTGTATCACCATGCCGTATTGCTCGCGCAGTTTGTCGACCTGTTCATCGATAGAGCTTTTGTCGATGCCGGTCAGGTCGTCGATAGCGGTAGGGGTAGGGCGTTCCAGCAAATCAATGGCGGAAGCCAGCACGAATAGCCTGCGTGCATCATCCAGCGGATATTGCGGTACCCCGAATTTATTTTTACTGACAGTCATGCGCTATCCTTTCCTCTACGAGGTGGGCGGACGAATTTCCTGGCGGCTACTCGTCTTGTTACGCTTCAATGCTTAATATAGTACCGACTCTGCCGCCTGGCAAAAATTCCATTTGCCGACTATCAACATCGCTGTTTCAGGCGTCTGCCACAAGACCGGCGTTTTTCAGTTAGTCTTACGCAACCTGGCTTATTTCTTTCCCAGCAGAATTCATGAGCAGCGTGGATTTGCCGACCGGCATCTGCGTCGCGGCTGGCGTACCCGTTTTTAGAAAGCATCTGTATCCATGTTCCTGCAATCCCTACGTATGACGCAGCGCGATTGGCGCGCCGGTGAGTTGCGCTTCCTGCTGGTGTCACTGATAGTCGCGGTAGCTGCTTTGTCCTCGGTCGGTTTCTTTGTCGATCGCATGCGCGCCGGTTTGAATCGCGATGCCCATCAATTGCTGGGTGCGGACCTGGTGATACGTGCCGATGAACCGATTGCCGCTGCCATGCGCAAGGAAGCGCAACAGCGCGGCTTGCAACTGGCCGATACCACGGTGTTCCCGAGCATGGCGATTGCCGGTGAAGGGGAGCAGGCCGTCTCCAAGCTAGCTTCGATCAAGGCTGTTACCACCGGTTATCCGCTGCGCGGCAAGCTGAAGGTATCGGAGACCCTGGTCGGCGAGGGCGAGGTGACCGATACGATTCCTGCGGCCGGCACGGTATGGGTGGATCCGGGCATCCTGGAAAGTCTGAATGTCGCAGTCGGCAGTCCGCTGAAACTGGGTGACAAGACGTTCACGATTGCCAAGGTACTGAATTTTGAACCGGATCGCGGTGCCGGCTTCATGAACTTCGCGCCACGCGTGATGCTGGCGCAAAGCGACCTCGCTGCCACCAACCTGGTACAGAACGGTTCGCGCGTCAGCTATCGCTTGCTGCTGGCCGGCAAGCAGGCGGACGTCAGCGCCTTCGATAAACAGGTGCAGGAGCAGATAGAGAAACAAAACCTGAAGGGCCTGCGTACAGAATCGCTGGAGTCGGGCCGCCCGGAAATGCGCGCCACACTGGAGCGCGCCGAGCAATTCCTGTCACTGGTTGGCTTGCTGTCGGCGATGCTGGCCGCCGTCGCAGTGGCAATGGCGGCACGTCGCTTCATGCTGCGCCATGTGGATGCCTGTGCGATGCTGCGTTGCCTCGGCATGACGCAAAACCAGGTGACGAGTTTGTACCTGATTGAATTCCTGATCGTCGGCTTGCTGGGTAGTGCGCTTGGTGCCGCGATCGGTTTTGCCGCGCATTTCGTCCTGATCGAATGGCTGGGCCGGCTGGTGACGAATGTCTTGCCTGCCGCGTCCTTCCTGCCGGCATTGCAGGGCATCGCCACCGGCTTGCTCTTGTTGATCGGTTTTGCCGTGCCGCCTATCCTGCAATTGCGCAATGTGCCGCATAACCGCGTGATTCGCCGTGAGCAGGATATGCCGCAGCCGATCACCATCGCGACGTATGCGCTGGGTTTGGCTACCTTTGTCGGCTTGCTCTTGTGGCAGGCGGGGAATGTGAAACTCGGTTTGCTGACTGCAGCCGGTTTCCTCGGTGGTCTGGCCGGATTCGCAGTCATTAGCTGGTTTGCCTTGAAATCGCTGCAATCCTTGCGCGGCATGATCAATCATCCGAGCTGGCGTTTTGCCGTGACCGCTTTGCAGCGGCGTCCCGGCGCGACAGTGGTGCAGGTGGTGGCCCTGGCCCTGGGTTTGATGGCTTTACTGTTGCTGACAGTGATACGCGGTGATCTGGTTGCCGCCTGGCGTAGTGCGACGCCGCCGGATGCGCCAAATCGCTTCGTGATCAATATCCAGCCGGAACAAAAAGCGCAAATCGAAGCGCGCCTGAAACAAAACGATATTGTCGGCGCCGATCTGTATCCGATGATACGTGGTCGTTTGCTGGCGATTAACGGCAAGGAAATTACCGGCGAAACATTCATCGAAGACCGCGCCAAGCGCCTGGTTGACCGGGAATTCAATCTGTCGACGATGACGCAGATTCCGGAACAAAATGAAATTACCGCCGGCCGCTGGTATGACAACAGCAAGCCGGAAGCATCGGTGGAAGAGGGACTGGCCAAGACCCTGAACCTGAAGCTTGGTGATCATTTGAAATTCGATATCGCCGGTGAAACAGTTGATGTACCTATCACCAGTTTGCGCAAGCTGGAGTGGGGTTCGATGCGGGTGAATTTCTTCGTGATCATCAATCCGGCTGCGATGAAGGATATGCCACAAACCTGGATTACCGCCTTCCATTTACCGCAAACAAATACCGGATTGGAAAATCAGTTAACACGTGATTTCCCGAACCTGACGGTGGTCGATATCGGCAGCGTGGTGAAGCAGATCCAGGATGTGGTTGACCAGGTAGTGACAGCGGTTGAATTCCTGTTCCTGTTCACCTTGGCTTCTGGCATGCTGGTCTTGTATGCCGCATTGGCCAGCTCGCAGGATCAGCGGACGCGTGAGGCAGGTCTGTTGCGCGCATTGGGGGCGACCCGCAAGCAGTTGTCGCAATCGCAATGGATAGAATTTGCGCTGGTGGGTGGCCTGGCCGGTTTGTTGGCGGCAACCGGAGCCACTGCAGTCGGCTGGAGCCTCGCGCATTTCGTCTTTGATTTCGAGTGGATATTCAGCCCTGTCGTATGGCTGGCAGGCCTTGGAATTGGCGCGGCCTGTGCCTTTATCGGCGGCTGGGTAGGCTTGCGCCATGTCCTCAAGCAACCTCCGTTGCAGACCCTGCGCGAAGCCTGATTTCGCGCGGCGGGATGCCGTATCGAATAGCGATGCGGTATCATGCAGGCTATGACTACTGAACAAGAAACACAGCCTGCAAGCATCTATGAATTGATAGGTGGCGATGCCAAAGTACGCGAACTGGTCGACCGGTTTTATGACTTGATGGACCTGGAGCCGGCCTTTGCCGGCATTCGCGCGATGCATCCGACCACACTGGAAGGTTCACGCGACAAACTTTACTGGTTCCTCTCCGGCTGGACCGGCGGTCCGAATATGTTCGTCGAACGCTTCGGCCACCCGCGCCTGCGTGCACGCCATTTGCCTTACGCGATAGCCACTGATGAACGTGACCAGTGGTTGCGCTGCATGGAAACGGCGATGCAGGATGTCGGCATAGAAGAGCGGATACAAAAGCGCTTGCAACAGGCTTTTTATGACACCGCTGACTGGATGCGCAACACGCATGGCTAAGCAGTCTCAGTCTTTCCCTAACGCGTTTCACCCGGATAAAGTCCAACCATGACTCAACTGCATTTCATCATCCTGGCAGTGCTTGCTGTAGTCATCATTGGCTTGCAGGTAGTGCTCCTCTTGCGCGCACGCGGCACGGACCTCGCAGCACAACTCGCGCCGCAATTAAAGCAATTGCAGAATGAAGTACAAGCGCACCAGCAACAAGGCAGCGAGCGCATAGAGCGTGAACTGCGTGAGCAGGTGCAATCGACGGCACAATCCACGCGGCAGGAATTGGGTAGCAACTTTACGCAGTTTCAACAGGCATTGTCGACTCAAATGACCAGTGTCGCGACGCTGCAAAACAATCAGATCGATTCCTTTGCGCAGCAATTGGCGAAACTCAATGAAGCCAATGCCCAGCAACTGGAAGCGATGCGTCTCGCCATCGGCGCACAGGCGCAAGCGGGGCGCGAAGAGCAGGCGACTGCGCTCAAGCATTTTGGCGATACGCTGAACCAGACATTGACCACGTTGACCGAATCGAATGCGCAGCGCATGGCGGAAGTGCGGGCGACGCTGGAAGCCAAGATCAAGGACTTGCAAACCGATAACGGCACGCGCCTGGAAGAGATGCGCAAGACGGTTGATGAGAAGCTGCATGCGACGCTGGAACAGCGCCTCGGTGAATCCTTCAAACTGGTGTCGGACCGCCTGGAAAAAGTGCATCAAGGCCTGGGTGAGATGCAGCAGCTGGCAATCGGCGTCGGCGACCTCAAACGCGTGTTGACGAATGTGAAGACACGCGGCACCTGGGGCGAAGTGCAACTGGAGATGTTACTGGAACAGGTGTTGACGCCTGATCAGTATGCGAAGAATGTGGAAACCGTTCCCGGCACCGGTGAACGCGTCGAGTTCGCGATCAAGTTGCCGGGTACCGATGACGGGCAGACACCGATCTGGATGCCTATCGATGCGAAATTTCCAAAAGAACAATACGAGCGCCTGGCGGAAGCGGCGGATCGTGCTGATGCCGATGGTGTGTCGTTGGCCGGACGCGAACTGGAGCGCGTCGTGCGGTTTGAAGCGAAGAAGATTGCCGAGAAATATTTATCGCCACCATTGACGACTGACTTCGCGATCCTGTTCCTGCCGACCGAGGGCTTGTATGCCGAAGTCATGCGGCGTCCCGGCCTCGCCGACGATTTGCAGCGCACGCACCGCGTCAGCATTGCCGGACCTTCGACCTTGTCGGCATTGCTGAATAGCTTGCAGATGGGCTTCCGCACGCTGGCGCTGGAAAAACGCTCATCCGAAGTCTGGCAGGTGCTGGGTGCGGTCAAGACTGAGTTCGGCAAGTTTGGTGATGTGCTCGCCGCGACCAAGGCCACGCTGGAGCGTGCTGCAAAGAATATCGAACAGGCTGAAACACGCAGCCGCCAGATGACACGCAAACTCAAATCGGTGGAAGCATTGCCGAGTGAAACGGCGCAGCAATTGCTCGGTGTCGACCTGCCTCTGGGTGACCTGCTGGACGACAAGGAATAGGCAAATCCGGTGCTCGTCAGCAGCCTTTTTTAAATCATGATAAATTGTCGACACCTGATGCAATGAATGTATAGCTTCACCGATGCATTCATTTCATCAGTTT
Organism: Herminiimonas glaciei; assembly: GCF_042664955.1. Taxonomy (NCBI): domain Bacteria; kingdom Pseudomonadati; phylum Pseudomonadota; class Betaproteobacteria; order Burkholderiales; family Oxalobacteraceae; genus Herminiimonas; species Herminiimonas glaciei. The sequence continues at coordinate 1,633,911 of NZ_JBHTBU010000001.1, read as the reverse complement.
AACGTTCTCGGGGCGGGGTGCGATTCCCCACCGGCGGTAATTACGTTTAGGCGTATAGCCCGCGAGCGCTTGGCGAAGTTCTCTGCCTGCTTTCTGCAGGCATCTTCGACAAGGTCAGCAGACCCGGTGTGATCCCGGGGCCGACGGTCATAGTCCGGATGATAGAGAACGGAATGACTTTCCACGCACTGTAAGGTGCGCTTTGCCATTCCTGTACGCCCTGTATTTTATTTGTAAACAGGAGCTTCGCATGCAACATCCGATTGATATCAAAACCAAATCTGCAGTACGTCGTATCGCTTTTATACAAGCCAGCTGGCACAAGGAAATTGTTGACCAATGCCGCATCGCATTCATCGCCGAGATGGCCGAGCGTGGTTATACGGAAGACAGTATCGACTTCTTTGAAGTAGCCGGAGCCTTTGAAATCCCCTTGCACGCCAAAGTGCTGGCCAAGAGCGGTCGTTACGCCGCTGTCGTCGGTACCGGCCTGGTGGTCGATGGCGGCGTGTATCGCCATGAATTCGTGTCGCAGGCTGTCATCAGCGGCTTGATGCAGGCGCAACTGGAAACGGAAGTGCCGGTGATTTCAGCCGTGCTGACCCCGCATCATTTCCATTCGCACGACGAACATCAAAACTTCTTCTTCCAGCACTTCCTGGTCAAGGGCAAGGAAGCCGCACACGCTTGCGCCGATACCATTGCGCGCTTGCAAAAGATCGAAGCACTGACGCAGGAACGTATTGCTGCCTGATGTCTATCCATGAGCGATGAGGCCGCGCCTCGTCGTTCCGATGCGTCTGGTTGGTACAGCAAATAAAAAAGGGAGCCGAGGCTCCCTTTTTTGCGGCTATGCATCCGTAAGGGATGCATGTGCTGCTTACCGTTTTGTTTCCATTTGAATCAATGGTTCCGTCGATTGCGGCGGCAGTGGTTTGCGTTCACGTGGTACACGTGCTGGCGCTACATACTTGGCAGCTTCTTCCTGGGCTGCGCGCAGCTTTTCAGGATTGGTCGATGCCAGTACCAGGCCTGCTGCCTGCAAGACTGCTGTCAGGTTGTCTGACGTCGGTGCCGCAGCGACTGGTGCTGCTGGTGCCGGGGCTGGAGCAACTGGTGCTGGTGCAGCAGCCGGAGCCGCGACTGGCGCTTCCTGCACTGCTGCGGCAACGACTGGTGCCGGTGCAGCTTCTACCACCACTGCGGCGACTTCAACTGCAGCAACTTCAACTACTGCTGCTGGTTCCGCTACAGCGGCTTCTGCTACCGGCGCGGCTGCAACTACCGGTGCTGGGGCAGCTTCGACTGCCTCTGCGACTGGTTCGTGGGTAAACACGACTGCAGGTACGGCGACTTCTTCACGTGCTACTTCCTGTGGCACCAGCGGTGCTGCGATGGCGGCGGTGAGGGCGCTGACAGGTGCTTCCGTTGCGACTGCTGCGTTCACTGCGGCAGGAGCGACTTCGCGTGGCTGAACTTGTGGCGCGGCGGCGGTTTGTTCGCCATCATCCTGCTGTTCTTGCGCTGCATTTACACCATCTTCATTGCCTTCGTTTTCAGTGCCTGCTTCTGCATTGTCACGATCACGGCGATTACGGTTGCGGCCACCGCGACGACGACGGCGACGTGGTTGTTCTTCGCCTTCTGCGGCTGGAACCGGAATACCGTTTGCATCCAGTACCACGATCGCTTCACCTGCTTCGCCGGCCGGAACCGCATTGCGGGCTGGAGCGACGCTGGCAGCAATCGCTGCGCCTTGCAACAAGGCCGGATCTTCCGCCACGACTTCCTTGCGTTCTTCGCGTGGTGGACGCGGTGTACGTTCACGACGACCTTGGCCTTCTGCATTGTTTTCACGTGGTTCACGCGGCTCGCGTGGCTCACGCGGTGGGCGTGGCGGACGTGCTGCTTGCGTTTCGGTTGCAGCCGGTGCTTGTGCAGGTTTGGCTGTTTCGTCACGTTCTTCACGTTCGCGACCACGGCCACCACGGCTGCGGTTGCGTTGGTTGCGACCACCATTCGCATTGCGTTCACCGCGTTCGCGGTTGCGCGATTGTTTTTCTTCCGCTGCCGGTTGGGCTGCTGCCGCTTTTGGCTGTTCAGCACCGCCGCCCAGGAAAGCAAACAGTTTCTGGAAGAAGCCCTTGGCTTCGACCGGTGCTGCCTTGGCTGCTTCGACTGGTTTGCGTTCGACGATAGGAGCTGGCTGATCCGGCGTAATGCCTTTGACCATGGCTTCCTGACGTGGCTTGCCTTCTTCTTTTTGGCGCTTGCCATAGCTGATGTCGGTATCTGCTTCTTCCGTCATCGCATAGCTGGCTTGTGTTTCTTCCAGGCGTGGATCGTCATGCTTGATGCGTTCCAGCTTGTAGTGCGGTGTTTCCAGGTGCTTGTTCGGGATCAGGATGACGGAAACGCGGTGGCGTGTTTCGATCTTCAGGATTTCGCCACGTTTTTCGTTGAGCAGGAAAGCTGCAACGTCGACTGGTGCCTGGACGTGGATGGAAGCCGAGTTTTCCTTCATTGCTTCTTCCTGGATGATGCGCAGGACTTGCAATGCGGACGATTCGGTATCGCGGATATGGCCGGTGCCGTTGCAACGCGGGCAGGTCACATGGCTGCCTTCGGACAGCGACGGACGCAGGCGCTGGCGCGACAACTCCATCAGGCCGAAACGTGAAATCTTGCCCATTTGGACGCGGGCACGATCGTAGTGCAGTGCGTCTTTCAGGCGGGTTTCGACTTCGCGCTGATTCTTCGCGTTTTCCATGTCGATGAAGTCGATGACGATCAGGCCGCCCAGATCGCGCAAGCGCAATTGGCGGGCAACTTCTTCGGCCGCTTCACAGTTGGTATGGAATGCAGTGGTTTCGATGTCGCTGCCGCGGGTGGCACGGGCCGAGTTGACGTCGACTGATACCAGGGCTTCGGTGTGATCGATGACGATGGCGCCGCCGGATGGCAAGGGCACGGTACGCGAGTAGGCGGTTTCGATCTGGTGTTCGATCTGGAAACGCGAGAACAGCGGCACGTCGTCACGATAGCGCTTCACACGGTGCACCATGTCGGGCATCACGTGGCTCATGAACTGCTGCGCTTGTTCGTAGATTTCGTCGGTATCGATCAGGATTTCGCCGATATCCGGCTGGAAGTAGTCGCGGATTGCGCGGATGACCAGCGAGGATTCCTGGTAAATCAGGAATGCGCCGCCACCGGATTGACCGGCACCTTCAATCGCACGCCACAATTGCATCAGGTAATTCAAATCCCATTGCAATTCATCGACATTGCGGCCGATACCAGCGGTACGGGCGATGACCGACATGCCTTGCGGCAAGTCCAGCTTGTCCATGGTTTCGCGCAGTTCCTGGCGATCTTCACCTTCGACGCGACGCGATACACCGCCGCCGCGCGGGTTGTTCGGCATCAGGACCAGGTAACGACCGGCCAGCGAAATGAAGGAGGTCAGCGCAGCGCCTTTATTGCCGCGTTCTTCCTTTTCGACCTGGACCATGATTTCCTGGCCTTCGCGCAACGCATCTTTAATGGAAGCGTTACGGACATCGACGCCTTCCTTGAAGTAGGTGCGGGCGACTTCCTTGAATGGCAAGAAGCCGTGGCGATCTTCACCGTAGCTGACAAAGCAGGCTTCGAGCGAAGGCTCGATACGGGTGATGACGCCTTTGTAGATGTTGGACTTGCGTTGTTCGCGTCCGGTTGTTTCGATATCAATGTCTATGAGTTTTTGCCCATTGACAATGGCAACACGCAATTCTTCTTGCTGTGTTGCATTAAATAACATGCGTTTCATGTAAGTGCTCCGTGGCTCTAAGGCCGTTTTTTTATGTGCGGTAGCGCTACATATTTACATTGGTGCACAAGCGAATCGCGAACATGCGGACTGCGTGAAGCGAATAGCGGCGATAGCTCGGCTATCGGGGAAATTCGCAGCAAACTGCAGGCTACAGTGCGTTTCCATGTGGCATCAACGGCGATATGCGCCATCTACAGCAACAGTACAGGGATGTACGCGGGGCAGGAAGGTTTGGGGAGGGAATTGCCTTGGTGTGTGATACTTAGCGCAAACGCGCTGTAGTCACAACGGGGCGCGGATAAAGTGAATCGGATGCCGAATGCGCACTTGATCCGCATCGTGCGCGTCGAATGAATCGAGCGCAACGAACACAATCGCGAGTGGTGAGCAAATTGGTTGAGCCATACAAAGCATGGGCAGAATCGGCAAACAGTTTCAACTTTATCAACCAGCAAGCTCGCTATTAAATATAGTGAGCTTGCCGGACTTATCCTAACAATCCAAACATTCTTGACCAACACCCTTGCGCGTTATCCGATTACAACAACGGTGCAACCTTGACTCGCACAGGGGCGGTGCATACACATCTTTTCCATCGAATTTGCAAATTGGCGAGGCCGATGGAGACGCCCCTGTGTAGAATGTGCTTTTTATTCTTACACCTGCAATGGTTTGGTAACCATTGCGAATTGATTATATATTCAAAATGAAGGACTTAGCGATATTTTCTGGGAAAGAGGCTCAAACCCTATCGCCCTCCCGGTCATCACAGGTCCATTCTCAAGTTCCGGCACAAGTCCAGCTTGTCACGATCAATGATGAAGACGCTGGGCAGCGGATAGATAACTTTTTGTTGCGTATTTGTAAAGGCGTGCCAAAAAGCCATATTTATCGCGTGCTGCGCTCCGGAGAGGTGCGCGTTAATAAAGGTCGCATAGATCAAACCTATCGTCTGGTCGAAGGCGATATCGTGCGCATCCCGCCCATCCGGATTGCCGAAAAAGCGCCATCCACTGCGCCGGGTGCCGAATTCAAAATATTGCTTGAAGACAATCATTTGCTCGTCATCGATAAACCGGCCGGCGTTGCCGTGCATGGCGGCTCCGGTGTCAGCTATGGCGTGATCGAACAATTGCGGGCGGCGCGTCCGGACGCCAAGTTCCTCGAACTGGTACACCGGCTGGATCGGGATACCTCGGGTGTCCTGGTGTTGGCGAAGAAACGCTCGGCGTTGACAAATTTGCATGAACAAATCCGCGGCGGCGAACCTGACAAGCGTTATCTGGTGCTGGTGCATGGCGACTGGAAGAATGCACGTCAGCACATTAAACTTCCCTTGCATAAATACACGACGCCGGAAGGCGAGCGCCGCGTACGCGTGCAGGCCGACGGCATGGAATCGCATACGGTGTTCAACCTGATCCAGCGCTATGGTCCGTTTTCGCTGCTGGAGGCTGAATTGAAAACCGGCCGCACACACCAGATTCGCGTGCATCTGGCGTCCAGCGGTTTTGCGATTGCCGGCGATGATAAATATGGCGATTTCGCGCTGAACCGTGATTTGCAAAAAGCCGATGGCGAGCGCGTGGCCTTGAAACGCATGTTTTTGCACGCACATCAGATTACATTCATCCATCCGGAAAGCGGCAAGCCTGTGACCCTGAACGCGCCTTTGCCGCCGGAATGCGAGCGCTTCCTGAAAAGTTTGAAGAAGACCGCTAATTAATTGATGCTGCGTTGCCGCCGCCAGGCAGCGCAGAATTCCCGTATATATAGTTAAAGGAGCTGGCAGCGCGCTGTCAGGTTACATGGCAAGAAAGCAATTTGATCTCATCGTTTTCGATTGGGATGGCACTTTGATGGATAGCACCGCGGTCATCGTCAACTGTATACAAGCAGCAGCCAAAGACCTGGGATTACCGATCCCGGGCGAAAAAGCCGCCGCGCATGTGATAGGCCTGAGTTTGCAAAAAGCGATGGAAGCGGCGTTGCCGGGCATCGATCCAAAATATTACCCACGCATGGTCGAGCGTTACCGCTATCACTATTTAAATCAGGATGGCGGGCTGACCCTGTTCAAGGGCGTGCGCGAGATGCTGGAAGATTTGTCACAGCAGGGCTATTTCCTGGCGGTGGCAACCGGTAAAAGCCGGGTCGGCCTGAATCGCGCGCTGGATGTTTCCAAGCTGCTGTCCTTGTTCGATGCGACCCGTTGTGCCGACGAAACCTTTTCCAAGCCGCATCCGGCGATGTTGCAGGAACTGACGCGCGAATTGGGGCAGGATATGAAGCGTACCGTGATGGTGGGCGATACCACGCACGATTTGTTACTGGCGCAAAATGCCGGTGCGGCCGGTGTGGCCGTGCATTACGGCGCGCATACCCCGGCCGAGTTGCAGGCGCTCAATCCCTTGTATTCAGCAACTTCGGTGGCGGAGTTGCACACCTGGCTCAATGAAAACGGATAAGCGAGATTGACTACCGACATCCTGATCTGTGACTCGGCGGCCCTGGAAGACGGCGGTACGGGAGTACGTTTCCCGCTGACGGCGGGCGGCGAAGATGCGACCGGTTTTGTGGTGCGCTATAACGGTGTGGTCTATGGTTACCTGAACCGTTGCGCACATATCCCGATTGAACTGGACTGGAATAACGGCGAATTTTTCGAGACGGAAGGGCGTTACCTTATTTGCTCCACGCATGGCGCGATTTACCTGCCGGAAACCGGTCGCTGCGCAGGAGGGCCCTGTCGCGGCGGGCGCTTGCGCACAATTGTCGTCACCGAAAAAGATAATCAGGTATTCTGGCAGGCAGACGAATTCGTAAGACCCGCGCGCGCATAAGCAGCGCGGAACAAAACACACTACATCATGAGCAACGATAACGACAATTTGAATCAGTCATCCGCATGGCAGGCATCTGCCGCACCAGCGCCAAAGAAGGAAGGCTGGGAGCGCGAGGTGTTGGAAAAGCTGGCCTTTGCTACGCTCAAGGAGCAAAGGGCACGTCGGCGTTGGGGCATTTTCTTTAAATTCGTCACAGTCGCGCTGATTGCTTTCGCACTATGGATGAGCTTTGGCCCATCGGTCGGCGATATGGAAAACGTCGGTCCGCATACCGCGCTGATCAAGATCGACGGCACGATAGAGGCGAAGGGTGCCGGCGATGCCGATTCGGTCATTTCTGCATTGACCAAAGCATATGCAGATCCCGGCTCGGTCGGTTTGATTTTGCAAATCAATAGCCCGGGTGGCAGCCCGGTGCAGGCTGGCATCATCAATGATGAAATCACGCGCCTGCGTAAAAAGTATCCGCAAAAACCCTTGTATGTCGTGGTCAATGAAATGTGCGCATCCGGTGGTTATTACATCGCGGTGGCGGCCGATCGTATCTATGTCAACAAGGCCAGCCTGATCGGTTCGATTGGTGTGTTGATGGATGGTTTCGGCTTTACCGGCACGATGGAAAAGCTCGGCGTCGAACGTCGCATGCTGACCGCGGGTAGTAATAAAGGTTTTATGGACCCGTTCAGCCCGCAAACCGAAACGCAAAAACACTATGCGCAAGACATGTTGAATGAAATCCATCAGCAATTCATCGACGTGGTGCGCAAGGGCCGTGGCAAGCGCCTGAAAGAAACACCGGAAACATTCTCCGGCCTGGTCTGGACTGGTGCCAAATCGATAGAGCTGGGCCTGGCCGACGGCTTCGGTACGGTGGAGAGTGTGGCGCGTGATGAATTCAAATCGACGAATATCGTCGACTACACACAGCGCGAAGGTTTGTCGGATCGTGTACTGCGCAAGTTTGGTGCCGCAGCGGGTGCTTCGGCCATCAAGGCGATCACTGAGAGTGCAGCGCCTGTCCTGAAGTAATTCCGTATTGAAAATTGCTGCACTGCGTATTAAATCAAGAAATGCGCAGTGCAGCAAAGCAGACAGTAGTGCGTTGCTGCAAGAATGTAACCGAGCTTGAAATCTGTTTGCGCTTGTCTATATTGGAAATGCGCTATCAGCATCTGGAGATGTGAATGCAACAACGTCTGCAACTGCTAAGGGGCATCCGCTCGCATTTCGGTAGCGTGTCTATGCTGGAAAAATGAAGGTCTTCGACCTCTCCTAATGTCTCCTTCGGAGACAGGCAAAACGGCGATGAAACATCGCCGTTTTGCATTTCTGCTCAGCTATCTGCGAGCAATAAAAACACCGTAGGTTTTTTATGGAAGTCAGGCGTCTTGCCGGATGCCAGTTCGGCTTTCCAGCGCGTGGCGGTTTGCGTTTTGATCGTTTCCGACGGCAGGGTGAGATTGGTGGCGACGCTGATCAGCGTATTCGGATTGCAGGTGTTGACTAGCGTTTCCAGCAAGCCGGCATTGCGATACGGTGTTTCGATAAAGAACTGTGTTTGTTTTTCCTGGCGCGAGCGATCTTCCAGTTGCTTGATGCGCTTGCCGCGTGCCGCTGCATCTATGGGCAAGTAGCCGTTGAAGGCAAAGTTCTGTCCGCTCAGGCCGCTCGCCATCACGGCCAGCAATAAGGAAGACGGGCCAACCAATGGTTTGACCTGGATGCCGCGCGCATGCGCGAGTCGCACCAGGTTCGCGCCCGGATCGGCAACTGCCGGCACGCCGGCTTCCGATATCAGGCCAGCATCTTGCCCCGCCAGCAAGGGTTCGAGCAGCGCAGGCAGTGCTTTCGCTTCGGTATTGACGTTGAGTTCGGCGATGCGTATTTCCTGTATCGGTTTGGCCAGTGTGTTCCTGGTACCTATCAGTTTGAGGAAGGCGCGCGTGGTCTTGGCGTTTTCCGCGACGAAGTAATCCAGCCTGGCGGTGATGTTTTGTACGTCTTGCGGAATGATGTGGGCCAGCGGATCAGTGTCGGCGACCTGGGTCTCGCCCAGCGTATTTGGTATGAGGTAGAGAATGCCTGGCATGTTTTATCTGTCGTGAAGGCGGCGCTGCAGGCGCCGGCCGGTTTTAATTGTTGAAGAAGCTGATGTTGGCGCGACGCAGCATGCCGGTCAAGGCAATCAGCGGCAGGCCGGTGAGGGCGGTCGGGTCGCTGCTGCTGATTTTTTCCAGGATGGCGATGCCCAAACCTTCGTTCTTGGCGCTGCCGGCACAATCGTAGGGCTGTTCTATGCGCAGGTAGGCATCCAGTTCGGCATCCGGCAAGTCGCGGAAAGTGACGAAGGTCTGGATATTGTCCAGCTGGATCTGCGGCGATGAGATACCGCTGCGGCCATCGAACAGGCATAGCGCGGTATGGAAGATCACTTCGCGGCCGCGCATAGTTTGTAATTGCTGCAAGGCATTCGCGTGATTGCCCGGTTTGCCTATCTGTGCGCCGTCCAGCGTGGCGACCTGGTCCGACCCGATGACCAGCGCATCCGGTGCCTTGGCGGCAATCGCCGTGGCTTTTTGTTGTGCTAATCGCAACGCCGTGGCGGCCGGAGTCTCGCCCGGCAGCGCAGTTTCATCGATATCCGGCGACATGACCTCGAAGGGCAGGCCCAGCCGGGATAGCAATTCCTTGCGGTAAACCGAGCTGGAACCGAGGATCAGGCGTGCTGGCGGGGATAAAGAGGGCATTTATTTGACGTTTATTTGAATGAGCGCTCAAAAAAAGTGCGCTAAGGCTTTGACGAATAAAGGAAAAGCCTGTTATTATCGCAGGTTTTCCGGGTTCGGCTAAGCCTATGAATGCTTTTGTAATTGACGCCTTCGAGTTCAGTCGGCATAGAGAGCAGCGTGAAGGCGACGTTGTAATCGCTGATTTGCCGCGGCTTGCTGCAGAATCCGTAAATATGCCTGCATCGCTGCATTGGTCTTTGCATGGTGGTACTGATGGACTGGGCCACCCGCAACTGATTATGTCGGTATCCGGCTCAATTCATTTGATGTGCCAGCGTTGCATGACGCCACTGAAACTCGATATTGCATCGGAATCAGTGCTGATTCTTGCGAAAAACGATGAGCACGCTGATGAGATAGACGCGTTGCTGGCAGACGACACCATAGACGTGATTGTCGGATCGAAGACATTGAATGTCAGCGATCTGATTGAGGATGAGGCTTTGTTGGCGATTCCTCTGGCGCCTAAGCACGATGTGTGTCCCGACAATGCAGCAGTTGAAAGTGCGATGAGTGCAAGAAAGCCATCGCCCTTCGACGTGCTGAAAGGTATGAAGCAATAGATTCGCTGCAGCTGTGAGGCCTTAAGCGGGCATATTGAGATTTTGTAGTAAGGATTATCGGTTTTGCCGTGAGTTTGCAAAACGGATGTGTTAGAATTTTAGAACTTAAGGTTTAGGAGTTATCATGGCTGTTCAACAAAACAAAAAGACACCGTCGAAACGCGGTATGCACCGTTCGCACGACTTCCTGGTTGCTCCGCAACTGAGCGTTGAGCCAACCACCGGTGAAACACACATGCGTCACCATATCAGCCCTAACGGCTTTTATCGTGGCCGTAAAGTCCTGAAAACCAAAAACGACGAATAATCATTCGTCTTTCAGGCAAAGAAAGCGGCGCTGTAAGTTCATGACTTTGCGCCGTTTTTTAATATGCTAAAACAGCACATTCCGTCATTTTGAATCAAGCTGAATCTGGCCCATAATGCGGTTAGAGTGACGCCCTGAGTCAATCCAATGACAATTAAAATATCTATCGACTGTATGGGTGGCGATCACGGCCCCTCAGTCACCATTCCCGCCGCTATTTCGTTTGTCGAGAGCGAGCCAGACGCCGAGCTTATTTTAGTCGGGCTGGAAGAAACGCTTTTGGCCGAACTGAAAAAACACAAGGCCAGCGAACATCCGCGTCTATCGATCGTGAATGCGACCGAGGTCGTGACGATGGACGACCCCCTCGAAATTGCCTTGCGCCGCAAGAAGGATTCTTCGATGCGCGTCGCGATCAATCTCGTCAAGCAGGGCAATGCCGACGCCTGCGTCTCGGCCGGTAACACGGGCGCCCTGATGGCGATCTCGCGTTATGTGCTCAAGACCTTGCCCGGTGTGAATCGTCCCGCTATTTGCAGCATCCTGCCGAATCAAAAAGACGGCCCTACCTATATGCTCGACCTCGGCGCCAATGTCGATTGCGAGCCGCAGCATTTGCATCAATTCGCATTGATGGGTTCTGCGCTGGTGTCGGCGATGGAAGGCAATCCGCGTCCTACTGTCGGTTTGCTGAATGTCGGCGAAGAAGATATCAAGGGTAATGAAGTGGTCAAGCAAACCGCAGTCCTGCTGCGCGCCGACCATGAATTGGGCCGCTTGAATTTCTACGGCAACGTGGAAGGTAATGACATCTTCAAGGGTACGACCGACATCGTTGTCTGCGATGGTTTCGTCGGCAATGTCACGCTGAAGGCTTCCGAAGGTCTCGGGCGCTTCGTCAAGAGCGTGCTGACCACCGAATTCAAAAGCAGTCCGCTGAATATGCTGGGCGCCTTGATTGCGCGCGGTGCCCTGAAAGCAATTTCCCAAAGAATGAATCCTTCTCGCTACAATGGCGGCAGCTTGCTGGGCCTGCGTGGCCTGGTATTCAAGAGCCATGGCGGGGCTGATGCCTATGGTTATCAGTGGGCCATCAAGCGTGCGTTTGACGCCGCCAAGTACGATGTATTGACGCGCATTTCGACCAAGATTGCCGATCTGATGCCGCAGTCTGCAGCGACGCCGGAAGATTCCGCTGGTGCAATACCTAATGCAACAATAGAACCATAGAATAGAAAAATCGCATGACTATTTACAGCAAAATTATCGGTACAGGCAGCTATCTGCCACCTAACCGTGTGACCAACCAGGAATTGACCGCGCAACTAGCCAGCAATGGCATAGAAACCTCGGATGAATGGATAGTGTCGCGCAGCGGTATTTCGGCACGCCATTACGCAGATGCGGGTGTGCAATCGAGTGACCTGGCAGTGGAAGCGGCCAAGCGCGCGCTCGAGATGGCCAAGCTCGGCGTTGACGATGTCGACCTGATCATCCTCGCTACCTCGACACCGGATTTCTTCGGCGGTTTTCCAAGCACTGCCTGCGTGGTGCAACGCAAGCTCGGCATCACCAATGATTGCGCTGCGGTGGACGTGCAAGCGGTATGCAGCGGTTTCGTTTACGCGGTATCGATTGCCGATAACTTTATCAAAGCCGGTACACACAAGAACGTTCTGGTAATTGGCGCGGAAGTGTTTTCGCGCATTATCGATTTTGAAGATCGCACTACTTGCGTCCTGTTCGGCGACGGCGCGGGCGCAGTGCTGATGACCGCGTCGCAAGAGCCGGGCGTACTGGCGACCAAATTGCACGCGAATGGTAATTACGGCGATATCCTGTGCCTGCCTGGCAAGGTCAGCAAGGGTGTGGTCGAAGGCAGTGCTTTCCTGTACATGGATGGTCCTGCAGTATTCAAACTGGCAGTATCGGTGCTGGATAAAGTCGCGCACGAAGCGCTGGAAATCGCCGGCATGCAATCTTCCGAAGTCGACTGGATCATTCCGCACCAGGCAAACATCCGCATCATGCAAAGCACGGCCAAGAAGCTCGGCCTCGGCATGGACAAGATGATCGTGACCGTTGACCAGCACGGTAATACTTCGGCTGCCTCGATTCCTATGGCGCTCGACGTTGGCGTACGCGATGGTCGTATCAAGCCGGGCCAGAACGTCATGATGGAAGGCGTGGGCGGCGGCTTTACCTGGGGCGCGGTGCTGGCACGGATGTGATCCCGGGGGATAGGGACACCAATCGTTTTTTTGATTAAAACTAGAAAACAAGCATGAGCAAATTCGCATTCGTATTTCCAGGGCAAGGATCGCAAGCGATCGGTATGCTCAATGGTTTCGCTGACAACGCAGTGGTGCAGCAAACACTGGCAGAAGCATCGGACGCATTGCAGTTCGACCTGGCCAAACTGATTTCCGAAGGTCCGAAGGAAGAGCTGGACCTGACGACCAATACCCAACCTGTGATGCTGACCGCAGCCGTCGCGATGTATCGCGCATGGATTGCCGCCGGCGGCAAGACACCGGCACTGGTGGCCGGCCATAGCCTTGGTGAATACTCGGCGCTGGTTGCCGCAGGCGTGATCGCATTCAAGGATGCAGTGCCACTGGTGCGTTTCCGCGCCAAAGCGATGCAGGAAGCGGTTCCGGTCGGGCAGGGCGGTATGGCTGCGATCCTGGGCTTGTCGGATGCCGATGTATTGGCTGTGTGTGCAGAAGCGGCGCAAGGCGATGTGGTCGAAGCCGTCAACTTCAATGCACCGGCACAAGTCGTGATTGCCGGTCACAAGGCTGCGATCGAACGTGCATGCGAAGCGGCCAAGGCGAAGGGCGCAAAACGCGCATTGTCGCTGCCGGTGTCCGCACCTTTCCATTCGTCCTTGCTGAAGCCTGCATCGGATCGTTTGCGCGAATATATGGCAACACTGACTTTCAATGCGCCACAGATTCCATTGATCAATAACGTCGATGTCGCGATTGTCAGCGATGTGGACGGTATCAAGGACGCACTGGTGCGCCAGGCTGCGAATCCGGTACGCTGGGTTGAGTCGGTGCAAAAAATGGCGGCTGAAGGTGTTACCGATGTCGTCGAATGCGGTCCAGGCAAGGTATTGGCCGGTTTGACCAAGCGTATCAACGGTGAGTTGACCGGACACGCGATTGTCGATCAAGCGTCGCTGGACGCGGTTTTGGAGCTTTTGAAATAATGACTACAGTTGATTTGAGTGGCCAGGTCGCCCTGGTAACCGGCGCTTCGCGTGGTATCGGTCGTGCGATTGCACAGGAACTGGCTAAGCTGGGCGCCAAGGTAATTGGTACCGCGACGTCGGAATCCGGCGCTGCAGCGATTTCCGAATACCTGGGCAATGGCGGCAAGGGTGTCGTGCTGGACGTCAATGACGCCGCGCGCTCGGTCGCCCTGATCGATGAAATCCAAAAGGAATTCGGCGCAGTCAGCATCCTCGTCAATAATGCCGGCATCACCCAGGATCAATTGGCGATGCGGATGAAGGACGAAGAGTGGGATAGCGTCATTGCGACCAACCTGACTGCGGTAGGACGCTTGTCGCGTGCGGTATTGCGCGGCATGATGAAGGCTAAAACCGGTCGTATTATCAACATAACATCAGTTGTCGGTTCGTCCGGCAATGCCGGGCAAATGAATTATGCTGCGGCCAAGGCTGGTGTGGCTGGCATGAGTCGTGCTCTGGCACGTGAGATCGGTAGCCGCAACATTACCGTCAATTGCATCGCACCTGGTTTTATTGATACGGATATGACGAAAACCCTGAGCGAGCAGCAAATTGCTGCCTTGCTGCAACAGGTTCCGTTAGGACGTCTGGGCGTGCCGGAAGACATCGCTGCTGCAGTGAGTTTCCTTGCATCGCCTCAGGCGAGTTACATTACTGGTACCACGTTGCACGTCAACGGCGGTATGTATATGAACTAAATTTGTAATTAGTCACTTTTAGCCGAAGTTTCAGGTTTCTTGATGACAAAAGCTAAAAATGAATTTTCGGTGCGCAAACCTGCTAAAATGCGCGCACTTTCTGTAACCACCCATTGGAGTTAAAACATGTCGGATATCGAACAACGCGTTAAGAAAATCGTCGCTGAACAACTGGGCGTCGCTGAAGCAGACATCAAAATCGAATCGTCCTTCGTTGACGATCTGGGCGCTGACTCGCTGGATACCGTTGAACTCGTAATGGCACTCGAAGACGAATTCGAAATGGAAATCCCTGACGAACAAGCTGAAAAAATCACTACAGTGCAGCAGGCGATTGATTACGCCAAGGCACACGTAAAAGCGTAAGTTGTTTTGAACGACTCTAGGAGAATTGCTTGAGCCGCTCTAGTAAACGTCGTGTCGTCGTCACTGGTCTTGGTTGTATTTCTCCCGTCGGCAACACTGTCGCAGACGCATGGAATTCGCTTCTTGCAGGGCAATCTGGCATTGCAACCATCACCAAGTTTGATGCGTCACCCTTCAGCACACATTTTGCTGGAGAAGTAAAAAACTTCAATATCGAGGACTACATCCCCGCTAAAGAAGCGCGCCACATGGATACATTCATCCACTACGGCGTGGCAGCTGGCATGCAGGCAATGCGAGACAGCGGCTTGGTTGTGACGGAAGAGAATGCCGAACGTATTGGCGTCATCGTCGGTTCCGGTATCGGTGGCTTGCCACTGATCGAAGATACCCACGCTGAATTGACCAATCGTGGCCCGCGTCGCATCAGCCCGTTCTTTGTGCCTGCGTCCATCATCAACATGATTTCGGGTCACCTGTCGATCATTTACGGTCTGAAAGGACCGAATCTGGCGATAGTGACAGCCTGTACCACCGGTTTGCATTCGATCGGCGCTGCCGGTCGCATGATCGAATACGGTGATGCGGATGTCATGATTGCCGGTGGTGCTGAATCGACGATTTCGCCGCTGGGCCTGGGTGGTTTCGCTTCCGCACGTGCCTTGTCGTCGCGCAACGATGATCCTGCTACGGCTTCCCGTCCATGGGATAAAGACCGTGACGGTTTCGTCCTGGGCGAGGGTGCCGGTGTGATGGTGCTGGAAGAGTACGAGCATGCGAAAGCACGCGGTGCAAAAATCTATGCTGAGCTGGTTGGTTTCGGCATGAGTGGCGATGCTTATCACATCACTGCTCCAAACATGGATGGCCCACGTCGCAGCATGACGAATGCATTGAAGAGCGCGGAAATCGCCGCCGATCAAGTGCAGTACCTGAATGCGCATGGCACGTCGACCCCATTGGGCGATAAAAACGAAACAGATGCAGTGAAAGCCGCATTCGGCGCACAGGCGAAGAAGTTGACAGTCAACTCGACAAAATCGATGACAGGTCACTTGCTCGGTGGTGCCGGCGGACTTGAGTCGGTATTTACCGTGCTTGCGCTGCATCATCAGATTTCGCCGCCTACGATCAATATCTTCAATCAGGATCCGGAATGTGATCTCGACTACTGCGCCAACACAGCGCGCGAGATTCCGATTCAGTACGCCATGAAAAATAACTTCGGTTTTGGCGGTACGAACGGTACCTTGATTTTTGGTAAAGTCTGATCAAAATCCGATTATCCCGTAAGGGTAATCGGATTTTTTACTTCCACCCCCGTATGTCTATCGCGGTATCTACCGTCGTCCAGCAGTCCAGATTGTTGTCCGGGCTGCTGATGCTCATGTGTGCGGGATTGCTTTGGATTGCCGGGTTGCTGCTGTTTGCGCAGGTCGGAGAGTTGTCTATTGGTGCCAGGAGCTTGCTGGCGGTGGCATGTTTCGCATTTGGATCTTATGTGTTTTTCCGGACTCTAAAGAGTAGAAAAATATATAAGATTCACGTATCGGGCAGCGGTCAGATCCGCCTCGCAGTCCGGCCTGAAACCGAGGCCGGGGCGCTTGATGAAGGTGAATTGGTTGAATTGCTGCCGGACTCGACTTTATGGCCAGGTTTGTTACTCTTACGTCTACAAAATGAGCAGCGGCAGACGCATAATGTGGTCATACTGCCGGATTCGGTTTCAGCAGAGGGTTTCAGGGCCTTATTGGTCGCTTGTCGCTGGATCGTTATGCGACATGCGGATGCCGATAAGCGGCGTTTCAGCGGGAATTAGTTACGAATTTTTTGAACCAAACAAGTTTCGTCCAGTCAATTAGGCGAGCCGCGTGCGTGTTGCAGAATAACAAGGGAATGGATTGACGACAGAACGCGATATTGATCAGCAGCTTGTCGAGCGTGTACAACGTGGCGACAAAAAAGCTTTCGAGCTATTAGTGATCAAGTACCAACGGAAATTGATGCGACTGGTGTCGCGGCTTGTCCGCGACCAGGCTGAGGCCGAGGACGTAGTACAGGAAGCATTCATCAAGGCGTATCGCGCATTGCCGCAATTTCGCGGCGATTCGGCGTTTTATACCTGGTTATATCGTATCGGCATCAACACCGCGAAGAACTATTTGGTCACCCAGGGCCGTCGTGCTCCGACATCAACTGAAGCAGATGTCGAAGAAGCAGAAACTTTTGACGACGGAGACCACCTAAGAGATATCAATACACCGGAATCTTTGTTGGCAACCAAGCAAATCGCGCAGACTTTGAATGTGGCGATGGAAGAGTTGCCGGAAGAGTTACGTATGGCGATTACCTTGCGAGAGATCGAAGGACTGAGTTACGACGAGATAGCTGAATCGATGGGTTGCCCTATCGGTACGGTACGCAGCCGGATTTTCCGGGCGCGTGAAGCCATTTCGGAAAAATTAAGGCCGTTGCTGGATACGGCACTCGATAAACGTTGGTGAAAAATAAATAAAGAAACGCTTTTTGCTGCAAATATAGGGGTAGCCTTAATTTTTTCGAGGTAGTGATGAATACGACGAATATGACGCGGGAACAAATATCAGCTTTTGCCGATAACGAATTGTCTGATGGGCATGTCGATATCGCCTTGGCTGCATTGCGCCAGCAAGAAGGACGCGATACGTGGAATATGTATCATCAAATCGGCGACGCCCTGCGTTCTGACGATTTGAATACGCAATTGAGTGCGGATTTCAACACCCGCATGTTTGCACTGCTGGATGCAGAAGCCACCATCATGGTGCCTGCAGACAAGCGTGTAGCGGTGGCCAAGGATGCTGCTTTCAGGCGCTTTGCGATGCCGGCCGGTATGGCCGCTGCAGTCGCGGTAGCGGCTTTCCTGACCGTGCCGCAAATGATGACGACCAACGCACCGGTGGTCACCGCCGCCGTGGCGCCGGAAACGATCACCGTGGCGAGCAAGGATGGCGAAGTGCTGCGTGATCCGCGTATCGACGATTACCTGTTGGCCCACCAACGTTTTTCACCTTCTGTGTACAGCAGTGCACAATATGCGCGCGCAGCTACGTTCGCTGTTGACTCAGACAAGTAATAGATATGCGGCAGACATTAGGTTTTTTTAAATTCGTTGTGCTTTTTTCCAGCGTCATTGCGTTTACAGCCCAGGCAGAAAACGTCGGCGCGAGCCATGAACATGATGCGCACGATACGCAAGTGTGGCTGAAGAAGATACAGTCTTCAGCACAGAAGTTGAATTACTCGGGCACCTTTGTGTATCAGCAGGGCAGCCAGGTCCGCACTTCGCGTATCACGCATATCTTCAATGGCAAGAACGAGCTTGAAAAACTCGAAATCCTCGACGGCAAGCCGCGCGAGTACATCCGCAATAATGAAGAGATTGCCTGCTATGTGCCGGAAAACAAATCGATACGTGTAGAAAAGCGCGTAACGAAGGATGTATTCCCGGCCATCCTGGGTGCCAGCCCGGCCGATTTGGCCGAGCACTACAATCTGAAGAAGGGCGAAACCGGTCGTGTCGCCGGTTATGACTGCCAGGCCATCATATTGGAACCGAAAGACAAGCTGCGTTACGGCTACAAGCTGTGGGCGGAAAAGTCGACCGGCCTCTTGCTCAAGGCGCAAACCGTGAATGAGAAGAATGATGTGGTCGAGCAGATTGCCTTCACGCAATTATCGATCGGCCATGTCGATCCCAGCCGTGTGAAATCGAGCTTCCCGAATACCCAGGGATGGCGCGTTGAAAATGCGGTCATGAGCGAAACCAATTTGTCCGGCTGGACGGTAAAAGACATTCCACCCGGCTTCAAAAAGATACGCGAAATGAAACGCCTGATCACTGATACGGCACCTGCGAACGCAGCGGAAAATACTCCGCCTACGCAACGTGAAGTTTCGCAAATTGTTTATTCGGATGGCCTGGCCGCAATTTCGGTCTTTATCGAGTCGGGTACGCAAAGCCGGACCGAAGGTTCGATGCAGCAGGGCGCAATGAACATCGTTGGCAAGCGCCAGGGCGATTACTGGTTGACGGTGGTGGGTGAAGTGCCGGCTGCAGCGATCAAGCAAGTCGCCAATTCGATAGAGTTCAAGTCTAAATAAGATATCTTTGAATTTATGAAAACAATTCCCCTCGTGCACAAAAAGCTCTCCGTAGTTTTATTCGGTGTTGCGAGTGCCTTCTTTATCCCGGCAGTTACAGGCATCGCACCAGCGATAGCGGCACCGTCCGTGGCAGGCTTGCCCGACTTTACCGATCTGGTTGAAAAAACCGGTCCGGCCGTGGTGAATATCCGTACCACGGAAAAAGCCAAAGTCCAGCAAGGTAATGCAGCGACAGACGATGAGGAAATGCAGGAATTTTTCCGCCGTTTCTTCGGCGCACCGATTCCGCCGCGCCAGCAGCAACCTGCACCGCGCGGACGCGGCAAGGCGGCACCTGATGGGGAAGAGGAAGTGCCGCGTGGTGTCGGTTCGGGTTTCATCATTTCTGCCGACGGTTATGTGATGACGAATGCGCACGTGGTGAACGGTGCCGACGAGGTGTATGTCACCTTGACGGACAAGCGTGAATACAAGGCGAAGATCATCGGTGCCGATACGCGTACCGATGTGGCGCTGGTCAAGATTGAGGGCAGCAATTTGCCACGCCTGACGATGGGCGATTCGAACAAGATACGTGTCGGTGAATGGGTGATTGCAATCGGTTCGCCATTCGGCCTGGATAATTCCGTGACCGCCGGCATCGTGTCGGCGAAGGCGCGCGATACCGGTGATTACCTGCCATTGATTCAAACTGACGTCGCTGTGAACCCGGGTAATTCGGGCGGCCCGCTGATCAATATGCGCGGTGAAGTGATCGGCATCAATTCACAAATCTATAGCCGCTCCGGCGGTTACATGGGTATCTCGTTTGCCGTGCCTATCGATGAAGCGATGCGCGTGTCGGATCAGTTGCGCGCTAGCGGTAAGGTCACACGTGGCCGGGTCGGCGTGCAGATCGGTGAAGTAACGAAAGATGTTGCGGAGTCACTCGGCTTGAGCCGTCCGCAAGGTGCACTGGTACAACGTGTTGAACCAGGCGGCCCGGCGGAAAAAGGCGGCGTGGAAGCCGGTGACGTGATCCTGAAATTCAATGGCGTCGGTATCGAACGTTCGAGCGATTTGCCACGGCTGGTGGGTAGCACCAAGCCGGGTACGCGTTCGGTCATGACGGTCTGGCGTAAAGGTGCAATGCGCGACCTGAACCTGGTCGTGACTGAGCTGGAAGCAGACAATGTCGTGAAGAAGGCGGACAAGAAACCGAAGGCTGAGCAGGTGGCGAATGCACTTGGCATGATCGTCAGTGACCTCAATGCGGCGCAGCTGAAAGAGCTGAAGATCGATGGTGGCATCCTGATCGAAGCAACGGAAGGTGCGGCAGCACGTGCCGGTTTGCGTGCCGGTGACATCATCTTGCGTTTGAATAACACGGACATCAAGGATGCGCGCCAATTCAACGGGCTGGTGGCGAAGCTGGATACGAAGAAAACCACTTTGCTGCTGGTACGTCGTGGCGACTCTTCCCAGTTCGTGACGATCAAGCCTCTGGCGCAATAAACCGATAATCGAAGACGAGGCTGCCTGCTGAAAAGCTTGCAGCCTTTTCTTTTGCCTGCCGAAAGCCTGTTTTGATCAAGTTCACCCTTTACTCCCGGACCTACTGTCATTTGTGCGATGACATGTTGCACGCCTTGCAGGCGCTGCTCGGGCCGGACAGCTACCCGATCAATGTGCTGGATGTGGATGCCGATGAAGCATTGGTGGCGCAATATGATGAACTGGTACCGGTGCTGGTAGGTCATAGGGAAGGGCAGGCGGCGCGGCAGATTTGCCACTATTTCCTGGATGAGGCGGCGGTCAGGGCCTTTATTGCTGATTAATAAACTGTATGACGCTGATACGCCCGGGGAATGCCATTTCGCACGAAATTGTCACAGCAAATGCCGAAGCCGGGAATTTACGGGATTTCCCCTCTGAAATCCGGTAAAATGCCGTGGCCGTCATCCCTCTGTAACAAGGCGCTCGCTTGGGGAAATTATCCCAGCATGGAGCGCTTTTTTTGTAATTGTCACTTGGTTAATGAACAACATTCGCAACTTTTCCATCATCGCCCATATCGACCACGGTAAATCGACCCTTGCCGACCGCATTATTCAATTGTGCGGCGGCTTGTCTGATCGCGAAATGGAGGCGCAAGTCCTTGATTCCATGGATATTGAACGTGAGCGTGGCATTACCATCAAGGCCCAGACTGCGGCCCTGATGTACAAGGCGCGCGACGGCCAGGTGTACAACCTGAACCTGATCGATACGCCGGGCCACGTCGATTTCAGCTATGAAGTCAGCCGTTCGCTGTCCGCCTGCGAAGGCGCCCTGTTGGTAGTGGATGCATCGCAAGGCGTGGAAGCGCAAACCGTGGCGAACTGCTACACCGCACTGGATCTGGGTGTGGAAGTGGTGCCGGTGCTGAACAAGATTGACTTGCCATCGGCCGATCCGGACAACGCGATTGCTGAAATTGAAGAAGTGATCGGGATTGATGCCAGTGAAGCGGTGCATTGCTCGGCCAAAACCGGCCTCGGCGTGCAAGACGTGCTGGAATCACTGATTACCAAGGTGCCGCCACCTAAGGGTGATGCGACTGCGCCATTGCAGGCCTTGATCGTTGACTCATGGTTCGATAACTATGTCGGTGTCGTCATGCTGGTACGCGTGATGAACGGTACCTTGCGTCCGAAAGACAAAATTTTGCTGATGGCCAGCGAATCGCAGCATCTGGTTGAAAGCGTCGGTGTGTTCACGCCGAAATCGATTTCGCGCGACTCGCTGACAGCCGGGCAGGTAGGCTTCATCATCGCCGGCATCAAGGAATTGAAAGCGGCAAAAGTCGGCGATACGGTGACCCTGGTCAGCCGTCCGGCCGCCGAACCTTTGCCTGGCTTCAAGGAGGTACAGCCGCAAGTGTTTGCCGGTTTGTTCCCGGTCGAGGCCAACCAGTACGACGCCTTGCGCGACTCGCTGGAAAAATTGAAATTGAATGATGCAGCACTGATGTACGAGCCGGAAGTATCGCAGGCGCTGGGCTTCGGCTTCCGTTGCGGCTTCCTCGGTTTGTTGCATATGGAAATCGTGCAGGAGCGCCTCGAACGCGAGTTCGATATGGACCTGATCACGACTGCGCCTACCGTTATTTACGAAGTGGTCCTGGGTGACGGTTCCATCCTGATGGTGGATAACCCGTCGAAGATGCCGGACCCGTCGAAGATCGAAGAAATTCGCGAGCCTATCGTTACCGTCAACCTCTACATGCCGCAAGAGTATGTGGGGTCGGTGATCACGCTGTGTACGCAAAAACGCGGTATCCAGATGGATATGAGCTACCACGGTAAACAGGTCAAGCTGATCTATGAAATGCCGATGGCGGAGATCGTGCTCGATTTCTTCGATAAGCTCAAATCCACTTCGCGCGGCTATGCGTCGATGGATTACGAATTCAAGGAATACCGTTCGTCCGACGTGGTCAAGGTCGACATGCTGATTAACAGTGAGAAAGTCGATGCGCTGGCGATTATCGTGCATCGTGCCAACAGCCAGTATCGCGGTCGTGCGGTCGCGGCCAAGATGCGTGAATTGATTCCACGCCAGATGTTTGACGTCGCAATCCAGGCAGCTATCGGCTCCAATATCATTTCGCGCGAAAACGTGAAGGCCTTGCGCAAAAACGTTTTGGCGAAATGCTATGGCGGTGATATCAGCCGTAAACGCAAGCTGCTGGAGAAACAAAAAGCCGGTAAGAAACGCATGAAACAGGTGGGCTCGGTAGAGATTCCACAAGAAGCGTTCCTGGCAATTTTACAAGTGGATGACAAATGACGTTCCAAGACATCTTAGGCAATTTCTCGCTGATTCTTTTCATCCTGATGGTAGGAACCGGTATCGTCTGGTTCCTCGATGTGCTGTACCTGAAAAAACAGCGTCGTGCCAAGGCAGATGCAGTATTGGCTGAATTCGACGCACGCAATGCAAAACTGGCAGGCGAGGGTATCAAGGCGGATAACACCGGTCGTGCCGCACTTGAAGCCAGCCTGTTGCGTCAACCGGCCTGGATCGAATACTCGGGCAGCTTCTTCCCGGTGATCGCGCTGGTGTTTTTCCTGCGCTCCTTCCTGTACGAACCGTTCAAGATCCCATCGACTTCGATGGTGCCTACGCTGCAAGTCGGCGACCTGATCCTGGTGAACAAATACCAGTACGGCATACGCCTGCCTATCATCAACAAGAAAATCATTGATGTCGGCAATCCGCAACGTGGTGACGTCATGGTCTTCAAGTATCCGGAAAACATGGCGCTGGATTACATCAAACGTGTCGTCGGCGTGCCGGGCGATACTGTGACCTACCGCAACAAACGCCTGATCGTGAATGGCCAGCCGGTGTCCTACAAACCTTTGCCGGACTACCTGGATGAAGAGACGCTGAGCTATTCCAAGCATTTGAGCGAAGATTTGAATGGCGTCGCCCATCAAATCCTGAATAATCCGCGTGCACCATCCTATGTGGCGAATCCGCACGACTTCCCGAACCGGGAATTGTGTAACTACGACGTAGAGGGATTTACCTGTAAGGTCCCTGCTGGACAATATTTCATGATGGGTGATAATCGGGATAACAGCCTCGATAGTCGCTACTGGGGTTTCGTTCCGGATAAAAATATTGTCGGAAAGGCATTTTTTATTTGGTTGAATTTGAACAACTTCCCGAGCAACCTGGGTCGTATCGGTAATTTCCAGTAATTTGAATCAGGAGCGCGTACATGGCATACCCGTTGCAGAGCAGTCGTTATCAACAAGGCATCACTTTGGTGAGCCTGATTCTGGTCCTGGCTGTGATTGGTGCAATTGCCGTATTAGCGCTTAAAGTAACCCCTACGGTTACCGAATATTTTTCGATCAAGAAAGCGATTGCCAGCGTCAAGGCCAACGGTGGATCGGTGCCGGAAATGCGCGCGGCGTTTAATCGCCAGACCGAAGTCGGATATATCGATGCGATCGACGGTAAGGATTTGGACATCGTGCAGAATGGTGACGGCACTGAAATCAGTTTCGCCTACCAAAAGGTGATCCCGCTCGGCGGGCCGGTCAGCTTGCTGATCGATTACGCTGGTTCGACCAGCAATGGCAGGGCAAAGAAAGTTATCCCTTAAGGCGATGAAGCGATAGAAATAAGCGACAGAAAAATGGATTTAACGTTATTGCAAAACCGGCTGGGCCACACTTTCAAGGATGCTGTTTTATTGCAGCAGGCTTTGACGCATCGTAGCCACGGAAGCGTACATAACGAACGCCTGGAGTTCCTCGGCGATTCCATTTTGAATTGCGTGGTTGCATCGCTGCTGTTCGATCGTTACAGCAAGATAGATGAAGGCGATCTGTCACGTTTGCGCGCCAATCTGGTCAAACAGCAATCGCTGTACGAAATTGCGCAGCGCCTGGAACTATCGCATTTCCTGCGCCTGGGCGAGGGTGAATTGAAGTCGGGCGGCTTCCGCCGTCCATCGATTCTCGCGGATACCCTGGAAGCATTGTTCGGTGCAATTTTCCTCGATGCCGGTTTCGACACCGCACGTGATGTGATCCGTGCCTTGTACATTCCTATCCTCGATAGTGTGGATCCGAAGACCTTGGGCAAGGATGCCAAGACCCTGTTGCAGGAATATCTGCAGGGTAAAAAGATCGCACTGCCGCAATACAATGTGGTGGCGACCCACGGTGCCGCCCACAATCAGGAGTTCGAAATCGAATGCCTGGTTCCTAAACTGGATATCCAGGTGTTTGGCACGGGCGGCAGCCGTCGTGCCGGTGAGCAGGCAGCAGCCAAGCTGGCACTGGAAGCAGTGCAGGCCGCTTTCGTCAAAACACCGGCCGCCAGCCGTAAAGCCAAGCCGCGTACCGCGCAATTGAAGCTGGCCGGTATCGCAACCGTGCAGCTCGATGACGCCGACAAGGCTGTTGCGAAAGCGCCGGGTAAAGCTGATGCAAAAAATACCAAGGCGGAAGTAAAAGCCGTCGCCGAAGCAACTGAAACACCCGTCAACGATGGACAAAAAAGTTTGATCGCCGAGCCTGATGCCGCGAAAACGACTGATGTCGCATCCGATGATGCAGCAACAAAAACTCCTACCACTTCCCATTCCAAAATTGCATGACTGAATCTGCCGCACTGTCTCACTTTCGATGCGGTTATATCGCGATCGTCGGTCGCCCTAACGTCGGTAAATCGACCCTGATGAATGAGCTGATCGGTGCCAAGGTCAGCATTACATCGCGCAAGGCGCAAACTACGCGCCATCGCATCACCGGCATCCAGACTGTGGAAGATGCGCAGTTTGTGTATGTAGATACGCCTGGCTTCCAGACCCGTCATTCGAATGCGCTGAACAAAACCCTGAATCGCACCGTCACGAATACGCTGACAGCTGCGGATGTGATCCTGTACGTGATCGAGGCTGGTACTTTTGGGCAGGCCGATCAACAGGTACTGGACCTGATTCCAAAGAACGTTCCTTGCATCCTCGTGATCAATAAGTCGGATCGCGTCAAGGACAAGGCGGTCTTGCTGCCGTTTGCGCAGCAAATCGCCGCCAAGCGTGATTTCACCGCAGTGGTGCCGGTCTCGGCCAAATTACGTTTCCAGCTTGAAGGCTTGCAGGGCGAAATCAAAAAATACCTGCCTGAAGGCCCGCCTATCTTTGGCGAAGATGACATTACCGATCGCAGCGAAAAATTCCTCGCCGCTGAAATCGTACGGGAAAAAGTTTTCCGTTTCGTCGGTGATGAATTGCCTTACACCAGCACCGTACTGATCGAGAAATTTGAAGTCGAAGGTAATCTGCGCCGCGTGTTCGCTGCGATCCTGGTCGAGCGCGATACCCATAAATCGATGGTTATCGGTAACAAGGGTGCCCGTCTGAAAGACATTTCCACCCAGGCGCGTCTTGATATGGAACGCCTGTTCGGTGGCCCGGTGTATCTGGAAATCTGGGTCAAGGTCAAATCAGGCTGGGCTGATAATGAAGCTGGTCTGCGCGCATACGGATACGAATAATATCTACCTAAATGGCTGCACTCATCGCCGACGTCAATTCTTCCAGCGATTCTTCATCCGAAGAACAGACGGCGGTGCGTGCAGAAGAAGTCGCAGCAGAAGCACCTGCTGCTAAAGTCGTAAAGTCGACCAAAGCGGCGCCACGCCGCGCCCGTACCCCGGAAAAAGAATTCCGCATCGCCGATCAGCCCGGCTTTGTGCTGCACAGTTACCCATATAAAGAAACCAGCCTGATCGTCGATGTTTTTTCGCGCGATCACGGTCGTATTGCCCTGGTCGCCAAAGGTGCCAAGCGTCCCCATTCCAAATTGCGCGGTGTATTGCAAACCTTCCAGCCCTTGTCCGTAGGCTGGAGCGGCAAGGCGGAAGTGCGCACGCTGACAGCAGCTGAGTGGGTTGGTGGCTTGCTGCCGCTGGAAAAATCGGCCTTGTTGTGTGGCTTTTACCTGAATGAGTTACTGGTGAAATTGCTGGCACGGGATGACCCGCATCCGGCCTTGTTCGATCATTATGTAAGCGCGCTGAATCAGTTGGCGCATGATGAACCGGCAGCTATCGTATTGCGCAAATTCGAACGCGCGCTGCTGAAGGAAACCGGCGTCGCCAGCGACTGGCGTGTGTGTACCGCAAGTGGCAAGGCGATCGTTCTGGAACAAATTTACGTACTGGATCCTGAACGCGGGCCACGTCCCGCACGTCCGGCAGATGTCTGGCCACGGGTCTCGGGCAAGACCTTGCTGGACATGGAAAATGAAGATTACACAGATGCGCAGACGCAAACGCAAAGTAAATTCCTGATGCGTTTCCTGTTGGCGCATCATCTGAACGGCGCACCGCTGAACACGCGTCAAATATTGATCGATTTGCTGCAGCTTTAACGGAATAACATTCATGAGCTTTCTTCAACCGGCTTCAACCATCATCGACCTCGGCATTAATATCGACCACGTTGCCACCTTGCGTAATGCACGCGGTACCGTCTATCCGGACCCGCTGCAAGCCGCCTTGCTGGCGGAAGAAGCCGGTGCCGATGCGATCACGCTGCATTTGCGCGAAGACCGTCGGCATATCAAGGATGCCGACGTTGAATTGATCCGTCCGGAGTTGTTGACGCGCATGAACCTCGAGTCGGCTGTGACGACCGAGATGGTTGATTTCGCCTGCCGCATCAAACCGCAAGACGTTTGCCTGGTGCCGGAACGACGCGAAGAGGTGACGACTGAAGGCGGACTGGATATCGTTAAATATTTCGATGTGGTTGCTGCTGCGATCCGGCAATTGCAAGCTGAAGGTATACGCGTGAGCCTCTTCATTGATGCCGATGCCGAACAAATCCAGGCGGCGGCTGAGGCGGGTGCGCCAGTGATTGAGTTGCATACCGGACGTTATGCGGATGCGCATGACGCCGCGCAACAGCAGGTTGAATTAGAACGTGTGCGGCGCGGTGTGGCAGCAGGCATGGCGCGTGGCTTGAAGGTGAATGCCGGTCACGGTTTGCATTACACCAATGTGCAGGCGATTGCAGCGATTCCGGATATCGCCGAGCTTAATATCGGTCATGCCATCGTTGCGCATGCGGTATTCGTTGGCTGGCAAAATGCGGTGCGCGAAATGAAGGCGATCATGATAGCCGCGCGTCTGGCTGGAATGAAAAAATGATCTACGGCGTCGGTACTGACATCATCAAAATAGATCGCATAGCAGCGGCACTTGGTCGCCACGGTGATCGTTTTGCCGAACGCATCCTGGGCAAGGAAGAGTTGGAGAAATATCACCGGCGCAAAGCCAAGGTGGAAGCACGCGGCTTGCGCTTCCTGGCGACGCGCTTCGCTGCCAAGGAAGCATTTTCCAAAGCGATAGGCTTGGGCATACACATGCCGATGACCTGGCGCGCCGCGCAAATCCTGAATGCGCCGAGCGGCAAACCTATCGTGGTAACCAGCGGCAAGCTGGAAGAATTCATGCAGGAAAACGGTCTGACCGCACAGGTTTCGATTACGGATGAAGTCGAATATGCGGTCGCTTTTGTGATTGTGGAGAAAAAATGAACGCAGCGGTTTTAAATTCAGCAGTTTCAGATTCAGCAGGGAAATTCGGTCCGGTGATGCTCGACGTCGTAGGCACCACCCTGAGCGCAGATGACATCCGCCGTATCCAGCATCCGCTCACCGGCGGTGTGATCCTGTTTGCACGCAACTATACCGACCGCGCGCAACTGACAGCGTTGACGGCTGCTATCCATGCAGCACGCCCGGGCATCGTGATCGCGGTCGACCATGAAGGTGGTCGCGTACAACGCTTCAAGACAGATGGATTTACCCATCTGCCGGCGATGCGCAAGCTGGGTGCTTTATGGGACAAGGATGTATTGGCTGCGACCAAGGCGGCGACCGATGTCGGCTATGTATTGGCGGCAGAATTGCGCGCTTGCGGCGTTGACCTGTCGTTTACACCTGTACTCGACCTGGACTATGGCGAATCAGGGGTAATCGGTGACCGCGCCTTTCATCGCGATGCACGGGTAGTGACGATGCTGGCCAAGAGCCTGAACCATGGCCTGATGCTGGCGGGTATGCTCAATTGCGGTAAACATTTTCCCGGCCACGGTTTTGTCAAAGCGGATTCGCATCTGGAAATCCCGGTCGATGAGCGCGAGCTGGAGCAAATCCTGGCCGAAGATGCGGCGCCATACGACTGGCTGGGCCTGAGCCTGGCAGGCGTGATGCCGGCGCATGTAATCTATCCGAAAGTCGATAAACATCCGGCCGGCTTTTCACGCAAATGGCTGACGATGTTGCGCAAGGATTTTGGCTTTGATGGCTTGATCTTCAGCGATGACCTCAGTATGGAAGGCGCGAGTGTCGCAGGTACAGTGATTGATGGTGCGCATGCCGCCTTGCATGCGGGATGCGACATGGTGCTGATTTGCAATTCACCGGATAAAGCCGATCAGTTGCTGGCCGGCTTGCAGCTCAAGGATAACAAGGCGACACAGGAGTCCGCAGTGCGCATCGCCGCATTGACGCCACAGTCGCCGGCCCTCACATGGGATGCCTTGCAGCAGGATGCGCGTTATATCGCGGCAAAGAAAGCGGCAAAAGCGCTCGCTGTGGCTTAAATGCGATACTTGTGTAAGCCTTGACCGAGCGTGTAAAAAAGATGTCCGAGACTGACGCACCAGATCCGCGGGCAATCGTGCTGGAAACGGTTGCGAAGCTGCCGAATTTACCCGGCGTGTATCGCTATTTCGATGCGGAAGACAATCTGCTGTATGTCGGTAAGGCGCGCGACTTGAAAAAGCGTGTCTCCAGCTACTTCCTGAAGAACCTGGCGAGTCCGCGCACCGCGTTGATGGTGGAGCGCATCGCACGTCTGGAAACGACAGTGACACGTAGCGAGGCCGAAGCCTTGCTGCTGGAAAACAATCTCATCAAGACTTTGCAGCCGCGTTACAACATCCTGTTCCGCGACGATAAATCCTATCCCTACCTGAAAATCACCGGGCAGGAATATCCGCGTATGGCCTACTACCGTGGCGCGGTAGACAAGAAGAATCAATACTTTGGTCCTTTTCCCAGTGGCTGGGCGGTCAAGGAATCGATGCAGATATTGCAAAAAGTTTTCTTGCTGCGCACTTGTGAAGATTCGGTTTTCGCGAACCGTACGCGGCCTTGCCTCTTGCATCAGATCCATCGCTGCAGCGCACCTTGTGTCAACTTTATCAGCAAGGACGATTACGCACTTGATGTAGAAAATGCCGCCAAATTCCTGCGTGGTCGCCAGAGCGAAGTGCTGGAAACCCTGCAAGGCAAGATGCTGGCCTATGCCGAAGAATTGAAGTTCGAACAGGCGGCGCTGGTACGTAACCAGATCAATGCCTTATCGCGCGTCCTGCACCAGCAAAGCATGGAAACCGGTGGCGATGCAGATATCGATATCATCGCGGTGATCGTGCAGGGTGGTCGTGCCTGCGTCAACCTGGCGATGGTGCGTGGTGGCCGCCATCTGGGTGATCGTGCTTACTTCCCGACACATGTCGACAATGCGCTGGCGAGTGCGGAAGAATCGATCGCGACCGAGGTGATGAAGGCTTTCCTCGCACAGCATTACATAGAAAAATTCATTCCGGGTACGCTGATCCTGAATACGGAGCTGGATGAGCCAGAGCTGATGCTGGCGCTGATGGAGCAATGCGGCCATCGGATCA
Organism: Herminiimonas glaciei; assembly: GCF_042664955.1. NCBI lineage: Bacteria > Pseudomonadati > Pseudomonadota > Betaproteobacteria > Burkholderiales > Oxalobacteraceae > Herminiimonas > Herminiimonas glaciei. The sequence goes on along the minus strand of NZ_JBHTBU010000001.1, from coordinate 1,603,872 downwards.
ACCTGGTGTTCCAGCCGCAAGGGCAACGTCGCCAGTGGCTGGAGATGGCGCACAAGGGCGCTGAAATATCGCTGGCGCGCCTGTTGTCGGAGCAGGGCTCGCAACAGGCACGCACGCGTATGCTGGTCGATGCACTCGGGATAGACGTGCCGGACCTGGAAAGCTTTCGTGTTGAGTGTTTCGATATCAGTCATACTCAGGGTGAAGCGACGCAGGCATCGTGCGTGGTATTCCATCATCATGCGATGCAGAATGGCGAATACCGTCGCTACAATATCAACGATATTACGCCGGGCGATGATTACGCGGCGATGCGGCAAGTGCTGTTGCGGCGCTATGAAAAGGTCGCGAACGGTGATGGCGTGATGCCGGATGTGGTGTTGATCGACGGTGGTAAAGGCCAGGTCGAAATGGCACGGCAGGTATTTGTCGAACTGGGGCTGGATATCAGCCTGATCGTCGGGGTGGCCAAAGGTGAGGGGCGCAAGGTGGGCCTGGAGACTTTGGTCTTCGTCGATGGCCGTCCGGCCCAGGAATTGGGCAAGGAATCGGGGGCGCTGATGCTGATTGCCCAGATCCGCGACGAGGCGCACCGCTTTGCCATCACAGGCATGCGTGCCAAGCGTGCCAAGGCACGCCAGACCTCGCGGCTGGAAGAGATCGAAGGGATTGGTGCCAAACGTCGACAGAAGCTGTTGGCGCGTTTTGGTGGCTTGCGGGGCGTGGTGGATGCCAGTATCGAGGATTTAGCCTCGGTCGAGGGCATTTCAAGGCAATTGGCTGAAGACATTTACAAGCAATTGCATTAGATTACGGGTGCGCATGCAAATGCCTGTGCACATTCATGAAAATGTAAAGTTTGATATGCCTTTCAATATTCCTATTCTTCTTACCTGGTTACGCGTCGCGTTGATTCCGCTGATGGTAGGCGTGTTGTATATTCCGGATGCCTGGCTGGGTTCGTTTAATAAGACCCAGGGCCTGGCTGCTACCCTGATTTTTATCATTGCCGCGCTGACCGACTGGATAGATGGCTTCCTCGCGCGCCGCTGGAATCAAACTTCGGCCTTTGGTGCTTTCCTCGATCCGGTAGCGGATAAACTGATGGTTGCCGGTGCCTTGCTGGTACTGATAGAGCTTAATCGCGTGAATGCAGTGATTGCCTTCATCATCATCGGGCGCGAGATTACGATTTCGGCATTACGCGAATGGATGGCGCAAATCGGTGCATCCAAATCGGTCGCCGTGAGCTCGCTCGGCAAGATCAAAACGATCGCCCAAATGGTGGCGATACCGATGCTTCTTTATTACGAAACCATTTGGGGCATCAATCTGCAATTCTGGGGTGACATCCTGTTATGGGTCGCAGCGGTACTGACTGTATGGTCAATGTTTTATTATTTGCGCAAGGCCTGGCCACTGATTAAAGAAAGCGCAGGACATTTATTGTAATTTTTGCTGTGTGGAATGCTTGACATGCAAAGGCATTCCTCTATAATGTGCACCTGTCGATGCGGGAGTAGCTCAGTTGGTAGAGCGCAACCTTGCCAAGGTTGAGGTCGAGAGTTCGAGACTCTTCTCCCGCTCCAAAGATTTTTAAGGGGAGCTGCACAAGCTTCCTTTTTTATTGAAGACAAGCGGAATGACAAGCGACAAAGTCATTCGATGGTTTTAGCAGTTGGTAGTAAAAAGTTTATGCGGGAGTAGCTCAGTTGGTAGAGCGCAACCTTGCCAAGGTTGAGGTCGAGAGTTCGAGACTCTTCTCCCGCTCCAGATTCACTGCATGATAGTGCAGACATCAGGTGTAAAAAAAGGGGCTTAGTGCTCCTTTTTTCATTTCCGCTCGCTTTTCCCCGTGTTATCAAGTGTCACCGCGCCCATCTGGCGCCGGCAAGAAAACAAACTCCCTGTTTTCCTCCACAAATTCCACACAATTCCTCGACAGTCGCTAAAGATTGTCATTCCAGAATGAAGCCAGTTGTCGTTGCGTTGAATGTTTGCAGCGACTTTTCAACGCACAATCTGGAGTATGCATGAGCGCAAACCTGCTGGCTGACGAAGCAAAATATTGTTCCTTCGGCGACACTGTCCATTACGTTAATCCGCCGAAGATCTTCGCAGGCTGCGAAGGCAGCTACATGATCGATGCGCAGGATACGCGCTACCTGGATTTGCAAATGTGGTATTCGGCCGTCAATTTCGGCTATAAGAACAAGCGTCTGGAAGACGCGATGAAGAAGCAGCTCGATGTGTTGCCACAGATCGCGAGCCAGTATCTGCATCCGACCAAAATTGAATTGGCCAAATGGATTGCACAGGATGCAGAACAGAAGTGGGGCCGTGAAGGTCGCGTGCACTTCAACGTCGGCGGCGCGCAAGCGATTGAAGATTCGCTGAAGGTGGTACGTAATGCGAGTAACGGCAAAAGCCTGATGTTTGCCTTCGAAGGTGGTTATCACGGCCGTACACTGGGTGCTTCCAGCATTACTTCCAGCTATCGTTATCGCCGTCGTTACGGCCATTTCGGTGACCGTGCGCACTTCCTGCCGTTCCCTTATCCATTCCGCCGCCCTAAGGGCATGACTGCGGAAGAGTACGGTGAGTCGCTGGTCAAGGATTTTGCCCGTAAATTTGAAAATGAATATCACGCGATCTGGGATCCAAAGACCAACCAGTGTGAGTACGCCGCTTTTTACATCGAACCTATCCAGGGTACCGGCGGCTATGTGATTCCGCCACCGAACTACTTTAAGGGTATGAAGAAGGTGTTGGACGATCACGGTGTATTGCTGGTCGTGGATGAAATCCAGATGGGCTTCTGGCGTACCGGCAAGTTGTGGTCGATTGAAAACTTTGGCGTGCAACCTGACGTCCTGGTATTCGCGAAAGCACTGACCAATGGCCTGAACGCACTCAGCGGTTTGTGGGCACGTGAAGAATTGATCAATCCGACGATCTTCCCACCGGGTTCGACCCACTCGACTTTTGCATCGAATCCACTCGGTACCGCCATTGGACTGGAAGTGTTGAAGATGACGCATGAAGTTGATTTCGGTAAACAGGTTTGCGATAGCGGTGCTTACTTCCTTGAAGGTTTGAAGGATTTGCAGAAGCGTCATAAGGAAATCGGTGATGTCGACGGCCTGGGCCTGGCCCTGCGCGCAGAAATTTGTACCGACGACGGCTTCACGCCGAATCGTGCCTTGCTCGACAAGATGGTCGACATGGGACTGGAAGGGTCGCTCGAGTACAAAGGCCAGAAACGTGGCCTGGTGCTGGACGTTGGCGGTTACTACAAAAACGTCATTACCTTCGCGCCGTCGCTGATGATCAGCCGCGACGAGATTGATGAAGCTATGGTGTTGCTGGATCAACTCCTGACCCGCGCCAAACGTGCCTGATATGCACGACGGCGTGTCCCGTACGCGCCTGAATCAGCTGGAGCCGGATGCGCTGGTCAACCTGTTTGACGCGCATCCGCCGCATGGCTTTGTACCTTTTACTGCGGCTTGCGGCATCCCGGCTTTCGTGGCTTCATTTGATTTATTGACGACTGCTGATGAAACCCTGAGGCGGCGTGTCCATGCGCTGCCATTCGCGCGTCGCTGGTTACCCTGGCTACATATCCGTACGGCCTTCGTCGGTACCACCGTTACCGAATACACGCTCTTGCCGGATTGCGATGCCAGCTTCTTCTTGGAAGATTTGCGCGCCCAGGCCGGACGTGCGCATAAGCTCGTCATCGTTAAAGACATTCCGCAGCGCTCGCCCTTGTTAGCCGCTTACGCCAATACGCGTGCAGAGCAGTTTGTCGCCGTGTGCCAGGAGCAAGGTTTCTTGCTGGTCGAGGGGCAGGCTTTGGCCTATGTGGCAATTGATTTCGATAGCATAGATGCTTACCTGCAGCGTCTGTCGAATAGCCGCCGCAAGAATCTGCGTCGCAAATTACGCAAGCGCGATGGCTTGCAAATTGATCGTGTTCATACCGGCAGTCCGGTTTTTGACGATGACAACATCGTAGATACTTACTACGCCCTGTACCTGGATGTGTACAAACAGAGTGAAGTGCATTTTGATTTGCTGACGCCGGCATTTTTTGCCGCGATGCTGCGTGACCCGAAGAATAATGGGATCAGCTTTGAGTACCGGCATGCGGGTGAGTTAATCGGTTACAACCTTTGTTTCGAACATGAGGGACGCCTGATCGATAAATACATCGGCCTCCGTTACCCGCAGGCGCGTGAAAACAATCTTTATTTTGTCAGTTGGTTCGTCAATCTTGAATATGCGTTGGAGCGCGGCTTGACGCATTATGTGGCGGGCTGGACTGATCCGCAGGTAAAAGCGGAGTTGGGGGCATCTTTCACTTACACCCGGCACGCAGTCTATATTCGCAATCGGTTTTTGCGTGCGCTGGCGCGTCGCTTTGCCGCCCATTTTGAGAGTGACCGCCAGTGGAGTGAACAGCATCATGTCTAAACCGCCAATTGTGCTGGACCTTGACGGCTCCAGCGGTATCCCGGATGGCGCGATACACCTGGCTTTGCAGGATTGGCAAGCGCGTTTGCGCTTTGGTTGCGGGCGTAGTGTGTTGAGTGCATTTGAGCGTCACCTCGACACCTTGCTGCCGCCAGAATACGGTACCGTATTGATGGGCAGCGGTGACTTCCATCATCTCAGCCTGCCCCTGGTCAAACGCCTGACGGAAAAACGTCAACGGCCCTTGCGTTTGCTGGTGGTCGACAATCATCCCGACAATATGCGTTATCTGTTCGGTGTGCATTGTGGCTCCTGGGTACGGCGTGTCGCGATGTTGCCGAACGTCAGCCATGTACATGTGCTTGGCATTACTTCGGCTGATATCGGTCGTGGCCATGCATGGGAAAATTACCTGACGCCCCTGTTGGCAGGGAAACTGAGTTATTGGAGCATAGGCGTGGATACCGGCTGGTCGCGCCTGCTCGGGATGCAGCAGGCCTTTCGCAACTTCGATAGTGCGGCTACGTTGACAGAAGCCGTTTGCAGCATGCTGGCGGAGAATAGGGAAGATACCTATTTGTCGATCGACAAGGATGCCTTCAGTCCGGAAGTGGTGCGTACCAATTGGGATCAGGGGCAATTGCAGGAAGCGCAGTTGATGCAAATGATAGACCTGCTGCAAGGACAGCTGATTGCCAGCGATATTACCGGTGATGTTTCGGAGTATCGTCATCCCAGCGCATGGAAGCGCTGGTTAAGTGCCGGTGATGAGCAGACCCTGGTCATTCCGGCTGCGACACTGCTGGAATGGCAGCAGCAACAGCAAGCCTTGAACCGACGATTGGTAACGCGTTTGCAGGCGGTAATGGAAAATTCGCCGCCTTAGCCTGGTTTGCAGATAGCAGCGAGGCTGGCGCAGATATAGGAAAAGCTTGCCTCATCCAGCCATGGGCTATTGCTGATCGTTAGCACGCGGGAAGCAAAGTGGCGGGCGTTAGGCAATGCGCGTTTTTCCAGCGCTGCAGCCGGCATGATTTCCGTGAGATACGAATAATCGGGCAAGGCATGTACGAAGGGCAGGCTGATACCACAGCCGCTGCCCCACAACGCTTGTAGTGCTGCATCACGCGCTGTGCGATCCGGCATCAGCACGGTGAAAACCGGCCAGACCCCTTTTCCTTCTTCATCTTCCAGTACCTTGATTCCACTGATGGCACGCAAAAGCGGCAGGCGGCGCACTGCCTGTTGATGCAGCCTGGCCTGAAAGGCCGGCAGTCGCTTCAGTGCACGAGCGCCGACTGCCTGTCGCCAGCTACCGGGACGATGCAATATCGTCTGGACGGGAAAGCGATCGCCGGCAGCGGCCAGCCAATCATCCAGATGCAGCGCATGGCGTAATGGCCTGCCATAAGCCAGCGGCAGCAGGGCTGGCCGATACAGCAGTGCGTAGGCGGCCAGCTCACTCGCCCGTTGTACTTCGAGCCATGGGCGTGTTGGCGCCAGGCGCTGGCTGGCAGCGGCACAAGCGGCACGTATTGCCGGGTCGCGTGCAGTCAGGATGCCACCTTCATAAATACTCAAACCTTTGCCGACGGCGAGGCTGAAAATGGCGAGGTCACTATTGCTGCCAACGCTGGTACTACCGACCTTTGCGCCGAGCGCCTGCGCCGCATCTTCTATGACCCAGGCGCCACAGTCCCTGGCACAGGCCTGGGCTGTTGCGATGGCAGTGATCCTGCCGCATAAATGAGTGGGGACGATGGCGAGCGTGTTGCTGTCGCATAAACTCGCCAGCATGACGGGATCCATGGCCAGGCTGTCAGGCTGCAAATCGCAGATGCGCAAATTCAGCCCGCATTGTGCAACGGCCAAGGCAACCAGTGGACAGGTATAAGCCGGGATAATCACGACATTGCGTTGTGGTGCCATGCCATGCAGGGCATGCAGGGCAATCACTAAAGCCGCCGTCCCCGAACTTTCCAGTTGTGCGTATTCGATCTGCAGGAAATCTGCGATGGCAGTTGCGAGCTTGGCGCGCCCGGGCAATAAATCGCTTAGTCGTAGCGGTAGCCCTGCGGTCGGTGGTACTTCATGCCAGGCTTGTGGATTGTCAGCGAACTGCATGGCCCTCACTATCATTTTCTGCCGGATGGGCTTCACTTTCACTGCAGGCAAGGCAGATTACACCGGCGACGATCAGGATCGCGGCGAGGATTTGCGGCCAGCCGATTTTTTCATTGAATAGCCACGCGGATAGCAACATGACGGACAGGATTTCCAGGTGTGACGCTGCAAAGGCAGGGCCGATAGGCGCATGTTTTAACAAGGTCATCCAGCTAAAGAAAGCGCCGATATAGCCTATGAAAGCGCCATAAATCCACGGCATGCCAAAGACCCGGAACAACCATGCCAGGTCCGCCTGTAGTGGCAAGGCATGGATGGCTGCGTATTTGAAGCTCAGTTGCGCCAGCGTATCGAAGGCGAGCAGGGCGAGGAAGCCGAATATGTAAAAGCGTGTTTTCATGCCGGCAAGCCCACGATCGCGACACCCAGCGACACCAGCAGGATGCCGATCACGCGCAAGCGCGTGAGTCGCTCTTTGAAGATCCAGCGCCCGGCCAGCATGATCGCGACGATATTGATGGAACCCATCAGTACACCTTGCGACAAGGGGACCAGCGACAGGAAGGCGAGCCACAGGACGAATTCGAATACATAGCAGCTGATGCCCAGCCATAACCATGGATGCTGCGCCATGCGTGTCCAGCGGGCCAGGCCGGAGGCATCCGCATCATTGATGGCGGCCGCCTTGAATGCCAATTGGCCGGCGCTATCCACGATGACATTGGCGATCCATAGAATGATAGCCAGCCAGGGCAAACTGGTACCGCTCATGCGGCAACCAGATGCGCGGGTTTCACATCATGTGCGAGGGTATTCGCCCCCAGTGTTTGTGCAATAAAATCGCAAGCACGTTGTATGACCAGGCGACGTTCACGGTCTATCGTGACCATGTGATAGCTGTCTTCCAGCCATAAGGTTTGGACCGGCCCGCTGACGCTGTTTTGTACCAGCAAGGCATTGTTTTTCAGGCTCGCAATGTCATCTTCCGTGGCATGGACCAGCAGGCAAGGCGCAGTGATGGCGGGTAAACGACGGCGTACGTTTGCCGCTAACGCATACAGTTCGGCAACCGACCACCATGGATTGCCCGGCAGTCCGGCAACCGCGCTGTCACCAGCCTGCATTTGTTCAACGATATGGCGGCGCAAGCTGGCATCCTTGATGCCGTAAGGTGGCTGTTCGGTGAAAAAGCCATTGCGACCGATGCGCAAGGTTTTAAAAATACGCAGCAGGAAACACAGCCGGGTGTACAGCGGCATACTCCAGCCGTCATGCCGGAACATGGTCGCCAGTGCTGCGACGCCGCTGACTTTTTCCGGTTGTTCGGCGGCCAGTTTGAGGGATAGCAATGCGCCCATGGACAGTCCCATGACAAACATGCGGTCGACGCGCGTGCGCAGGAAATCGGCGGCAACACGCACACTCTCATACCAATCTTCCCAACTGGTGGCAATCAGGTCGTCCGCGCTGCCGCAGTGGCCGGCCAGTTGCATGCCGTACACCGTGTAGCCGGCGCGATGCAGGCCTTTGCCGAGCAAACGCATTTCATTTGGGGTTCCGGTCAGGCCATGAATCAACAACACGCCGGTGCTGCCACCCTCAAATAAAAATTCATGTTCTGTCATGCCTGCACTTCCTCTTTGCTGACAACTTGCTGCAGTAGCGTAATCGCCTGTTTAAAGTCGGCGAAGGCGATATGCGGATAGTCATTTTTGCGGCAATGATCGAGCAGGCGACTGGTTGCGAAGACGAAGTCAGCCTGGCCCGATACGCAGAAATCAGAGGTGCCGTCACCGATGAAGAGTACGCGCGGGTGTTTGAGCTTTTGTGTCGCCAGCAGCGCACACTTGCAAGTGCCGCTGTTACGGCCGCATGCCGCGTTCGCGTGCGGCGATTCCAGGCGCCAGCTACGCGGGCCGGTTTGCACCAGGTGATTGGCGAGTACCGGCAGGTGGCCCAGGCCATGGCGTTGCAACACATAGCGGATGACGTAATCCATGCCGTCACTGACGATTTGCAGAGGCAAGCCCTGCGCGGCGGCAACTTGTACAAAAGACGGGAAGGCCCAATCGATCTCGATCTTGTCCAGGTGCGTATGCAATTCTTCAATGCTCATATCGAGCAAGGCAATTTGTTTTTGCATGCAGACGCGGGAGCCGATTTCCCCGTTGACCCATGCCTCTTCCAATTCTTCGTAGCCAGGACGGGCGAAGCGGCCGAGCAGGGAATCGGTCACATCGATGGTGCTGATGGTGCCATCGAAGTCGCACTGGATCGCCCATTCCGCAGCATCGGAAGCAGTTTGTTGGCGCACGGACATGGCAGTCCGGGAGGTTTTGATCTCATTCATGGAAGCTCACTCTCACGTTTTGTCCTATGCGCACATCCTGTACTTCATCGAATGTCAGCACACAATCGACCACGCGCAGGTTGCTGCGTGGATTGCCATCGTCGCCTAAACGGCTGTTGACGAATACCTGGCCGACCCGCAGCACGCGCGCCGCCAAAGGCTTGCGTTGCGGATCGGCTTCGATACTGATGTCGGCGCGCATGCCGGGCTTGACCTGGGCCACAAAGCTTTCATTTAGCTCGGCGCGGATTTGTGGTGGCTTGGCCGGCAGTATTGTCATCAATGGTTTGCCGCCTTGCGCCAGTACCTGGGTGCCGATGGTGGCATCCAGCTGGATGACGGTGCCGGCTTGCGGCGCGCGCAGCGTGCGTACCGCCAGATGTTGTTTGGCCGCCTCCAGTCGCTCACGGGCAATCGCCAGTTCGCTGCCGGCAACGCTTGCCGCAGCCTGCAGTTGCTGGGCCCGTTGTTGCGCTTCGTCGGCGCGTTGTACATCACTGGCACCTGCTTCTGCGGCCTGACGCAGGCGTTGTGCGAGGTCACGTGCAGCCGCCAGCGGCAGACTCGCGGCTTGTGCTTGTGCCTGCGCTTGCTGCAAGCGTGCTTCTGCTTCGTTTAATTCGATTTGCGCATTGCGACTGTCGAGTTCGGCCAGCACGGCTCCTGCTGCAACTTGTTGTCCTTCGCTGACCGGCAGGCGCACGATATGTCCGTCTTGCGCCGGCTGGATGGTGACCAAGCCGCCTTGCGCTTCAATCTTGCCGCGGGCAATCGCGACATAAGCGTGTTCGCCCTTAAGCGCAGCGGCTGGTTTTGCCGGTGGATTGTCATCGGTACAGGCGCTCAGGCCAAGGCAGGTGCCGAGGGCCAACAACGCGTAAATATGCCGCGGGGCATTCATCATTTTTGTCCTTCTTGGTAAAGTGACGCAGGCCGTATGTAGTCGGAATTGCGGTCATGACGCCAGTCCTTGCGTATCAGGCCGTCTTCCATTTCCAGCACGCGGTCCGCATGTCTTATCAGGCGTGGGTCATGGCTGACACACAGTACGGTGGCCTGGTGGCTGTGCGCGATCTTGTGCAGGATGTCGATCACGTTCTGGCCATTGTCTGCATCCAGCGCACTGGTCGGTTCATCCGCGAACAGGAGTTGCGGTTGCTTTGCAATCGCGCGTGCAATCGCAACCCGTTGCCGTTCACCGCCGGACAACTTGGCCGGACGTTCGTCGGCGCGATGTGACATACCGACTTCTTCCAATGCTGTCATCGCGCTTTTGTAAGCTGCTGCATCGCTCATACCCAGGTAACCCAGCGGCAGTTGCACTTGTTCACAAGCAGTCAGCGCCGGAAACAGGTTGAAGCCCTGAAATACAAAGCCGGTATGTTTCAGGCGGAAGCGCTCCAGTTCGTGGCGGCTGATATTGCCGAGCTCTTCTCCCAGTGCCGTGACGCGGCCTTCGTCCGGGTTTTGCAGGCCGCTCAGCAGCGACAGCAGGGTGCTTTTGCCACAACCTGAAGGTCCGGCTATCAATGTCAGCTCACCGGGGTAAATCGAGATCGACAATCGTTGCAATACATTCAGGCGCACCATGCCGGACAGGAATGATTTGCTGACACGCTGCGCCGCGAGGCTGGGTTGAGAGTTAAGGAATTCAGGCACCATGGGTTTATCTCAGCAGCAGCGTAGGGTCGGCGCGCATGAGTCCGCGCAGTGCAAACAAACCGGAAACCAGTGCCAGCGTGATGACGAGCGCCACGCAAATCGAAGCGACCGGCAGGTTCATGTGGATCGGTACGCCATAACCGGCGGCAGCCATTAGCAATAGTGCCGATGCCAGCGTTGCCACGATTAAACCGGCACCACCGATCCAGCCGGATTGCGCGATGACGATGCGGCTGAGTGAGCGGTGGCTGACGCCAAGCGCATTCAGCATTGCATACTCGCGTGCAGAAGAAGCGATGACGCCCAGCAGGGATTGGCTGGTGATGACCGCACCTACCAGCAAGACAATCACTGCCATGAACAGGACGGCGACACCGGCACCGGTATCGAACAGCCAATACAGTTGTGAACGTTTGGCGAAGGCTTCAGCCGTCCATACGGAAAATGGCCCGAAGCGGATATCCGGCTGCAAACGTGTGGCGACAGTCTCGGCATCCGCCGCGTGTTTGAGTTTGGCGACGTAGTAGGTCGCACCCTGGCCGCCATCGCTTTGCAACATCTTTGCCGTATCCAGCGAGCTGATGACATTGACGCCGCCGAGGCCGCGCAAGCCGGCCAGGGTCGCGATGATATGCACCGGCTGTCCGTTGATCCATGCCTTGCCATCTTTGCCGACGTTTAACTGTTCGCGTTCACTCTTGTCGACGATCACCGCGCCAGGTTCTCGCAACAGCTTGCGTAATCCGGGTGAGAGGATGTGTGAAAACATCATGGAACCTTGCGTATCGATGCCCGAGACATAGACCGAGATACCACTGCTGCCGGTGCTGCCGCGCCAATCGCCATCCACCCAGATATAGGGTTCCACCGCCGTCACTTCGGGATCCATGCGCAAGCGCATTTCCACGTCGGCACCGATGCTGCGGCCGAAGTTGACACTTTGTGTCCCGGGGTAACCGGCCCACAGATCCGCTGAAGACGCGGTCACATACACCGCAGCACTGCCAAAAATACCCAATACCAACGCTGCCTGTACCGCCAGCAAGACGCCTGAAAAGCCGACTGCCATCACCGCCGGGATGAAGCGTCGCCATTCATGCAACATGGTCTTGCGTGCCAATGGGATCATGATTGCGGCTCACCCTCGGCTGGCAGCGGTGCACCACCCAGGGCGCGGAACAGGGTGGCAAATGCAATCCCGTAGTCAGCCTCGGCGGCGGTGAGGGATTGCCTGGCTTGTGCCACTTCATGTTTGTATTCGAGACCGTTCCATTCGCTGGATAGGCCCAGGCGTGTGAGCGAACGGTCTTTTTCCGCACTGGCTTCAGTTGCCGCCAGCGCGTTGCGCAAATGTTGTACGCGTTGCTGCGCTAGTGTCAGCAACGCCATGCCGGTTTCAACTTGCGCGACGCTGTCGAGCAAGACCTGGCGATACGCAGCCAGGGTTGCGTCAACCTCGTGTTGACGCGCGGCTGCGATGGCTTTGCGTTGGCCCCAGTCAAACAGTGGCAAATCAATCATCGGGCCGATGGCCGGCACCCCATTTTGCGAGCCCCGGCGATTCTGCGTCAGATTGTAGGAGTACAGATAGGTGGCACCGATCGCGAGGCGCGGGTACAAGGCTGATTTGGCGATACCGAGTTCGCCGACAGCTTGCAACACTTCAGCTTCGGCGATGCGCATATCAGGACGACTGCGCAACAGGTCGCTCGGCAACTGCGTGATGCTGCCGGCTTGCAAGGACGGCATGGCACGCGGCTCGAGCCATGCCGCATCAGGCTGGGTTTGGCCCGTCAATGCGGCGAGGGCGTGCAAGGCGCGGGCTTCGGCTTGTTTGGGTACGATAGAAGCAGCTTGCGCGCGCGCCAGTCGTGCCTGCAATTGCAGGCGTTGTTCCGGCCCGGCCAAACGTGTTTTGATACGGACGTCTGTCAATTCCAGCGTACGCTGGTCGATGGCAAGCAATTCGTCCGCATTGGCAATTTGCTGTTGCGCGGCACGCAGCTCCAGGTAGTTGCGTACGATTTCCGCTACCAGGCTTACCCTGGCTTCCTGCTCGGTAGCAGCAGCGCGCTCCACACTAGCAACGGCTTGTCGTTTCATGCCTTCCAGGTCGCCAAATAAACCGAGCTTCCACGTCGCATTCAAACTGAGCTGGTAGTAGGCGTCGATAGCGGCGGCATCTTCGGTGCCATATGCGCTAAAGCCCAATTGCGGCAGATAACTTTTGCTGACGTTGCCTGCCAGGGCGCGTGCCGCTTGCAGCCTGAGCTTGGCTTGCTGCAAACTCATATTCGAATTCAGCGCGTGCTCGACCAGGGCGTCGAGCTCACTGTCGCCAAAGCGTTTCCACCAGTTCGTCAGGTCTACTGCCGGGATGTCTTTAGGCGGGACCGGGGTGCTTGACTGGTGTGTCCAGTGTGATGGCAATAGCTTGGGCAGCGCCGGCATATCGACTTGTGCGCAGCCTGATACCAGCAGCACGACGCATGGGACCGCAAATCTGGAGAGAGGAAAGCGCAACAAATGGATATCCGCTTGAAAAGGGTGGCAAGGGGCGACATGGCCCGTTTGTTGCCAAAAACCCGATTCTGGCGGCGCAAGATTGCGCTGCCATGCAGGAATTGTGGAGAAATGATGGAGGGATGCTTACCGGCTTACAGAATTGGCAATTTAATGATAAAACGAGCGCCACCACGCTCGGCTTTATCAATTGCAATGTGGCCACCTTGCAATTCCACCAGGGTCCGGACTATCGATAGTCCAAGGCCACTGCCACCGGTAGCGCGGTTGCGGGACGGATCGAGGCGCTGGAAGCGCTTGAAGACTTCCCCATGGCTGTCTTCCGGCAAGCCTTCGCCGGCATCACTGACGGACAGGACCACATAATCGTTTTCTTGCTGCAGTTCAATCCCGAGCCAGCCGCCGCTTTGCGCGTATTGCAAGGCATTTTCGATCAGGTTGTTGAGCATCTGGTGCATGCGGTCCTGGTCGGCATGGATGTGCGGAATGTCGCCGTGCAGTGTCAGCTCGGCCTGCATGCCATGTGCTATCAGTCGGCTCGCATACTTGTCCAGCACATCTTTTGTCAGTACCACCAGATCCAGTTCTTTGCGGTGCAGGGACAGGCGACCGGCATCGGCCACCGACAGTGTATGCAAGTCCTCGACCAGGCGCGTCAGGTGACGCACCTGTTCCAGCAGGCGTGAAAATTCTTTCGGTTCAGCCGGGATGACCCCGTCGCATATGGCATGCAGCCTGGCTTGCAGCACGGCCAGTGGTGTACGCAATTCGTGGGAAATGGCTGCCATCGTGGATTTACGCTCACGTTCGAGCGTCTCCAGTGCATCCGTCATATGATTGAAGTCATTGACCAGGCTACCCATTTCACCACCGCTAACACGTGCATGGGCACGTACGCTGAAGTCACCGAGCGCCACCCGATGCGCGGCTTCTGCGATCGATTGCACCGGTTGCGTCACCATGCGGGAAGTCCATAAACCGGCCACCAGGCCGAAGGGCAGGCACACCAGCAAATCGATAATGACGGCATAAATATCGGTGTCCCAGTCATTGCCTTGCCAGTATTGCTTATAGATTTCGATCGCGCGCGGGCTGTCGTCGAGGTCGCGGGCATTCAACAAGTCAAATTCAACGCGGACTGTTTCGGGCAGGCTGGCGTGGAAACGTTCGAATTCTATCTTTCCGTAAACGAAACTGGTCAGCGCCATGACGCCCATGGTGACAAGCACCGTGGCGGCAATGCCGAGACCGAAACGGATCCAGATGCGGTCTAGGAATCGCGCCATAAGCGATATCCAATCCCACGTACGGTTTCAATCAGATCGTCGCAACCTGCATCCTGGAGTTTGCGTCGCAGTTTGCTGAGATGGGAGTCAATCACCCGGTCCAGCGCATCGCTTTCCGGCAGGCAGGCTTCGATCAGTTCGGCGCGCGAAAAGCAGCGGCGCGGGCGTTTGGCCAGGCAAGCGAGGATACGGAATTCGGTCAGTGTCAGCGGCAACGCGATCGGATTTTCCTGCGCATCGTAGGCGCGTGCGGTATAGCCTTGGGCATCGATCTCAATCTGGCCTATGCGCAGCGGTGCTTCTTGCCTGGTTTGCTGGGTCCGCAAGGTACGACGCAATACTGCACGCACCCGCTCTATGACTTCGGCCGGATTGTAAGGTTTGACCACGTAATCGTCGGCGCCGAGACGCAGGCTGAGCATCTTGTCGAGGTCATCCGCCAGCGCCGTTGTCATGATGACAGGTGTGTCACTCTCCTGGCGAATCTCTTTCAGTACATCCACGCCATCCTTGCCTGGCAGGCGTATATCGAGCAGCACGATGGCCGGCTGATGTTCGCGGAACTGGCGCAATGCATCCGGCCCGTTCGCCGCCAATATGGTGCGCAGGTTGTCGCGTTGCAGGTAAGCGACCAGAATGTCGGACAGCTCGGGTTCGTCTTCTACCACCAGTACGAGCGGGGACGGCGTCGCATGTGTTCTATTCATGAATAAACAATTCCGATTCGGTCGCGATAAGAAAGCAGCATTCTATGCAAAGAGTTTGTACCTGACCAGCAGGCATGTATTTGGCTGCTGGCGATGGTGGTAACGGTCATGCCGAGCCTGCCAGGGCGCTGTTGTGGCCGATTCCGGGTGTTGCGTAGCGGTACGTCTTGCAAAGCTGCGCCATACTAGGGCATAATACGCGCTGTCGGAAAAACTTTCCGACGCCGGATTTCCAAAAGGAAGCTCGCAGTCCAGCTTCCTTTTTTATTCGCTGATAGTTTCATATTTTGTATTCGTTTTGTCCCGGGCATGCGGAAATACTGCTTGCAAGGTACAATACGGCCCCATGGCGGGGTAGCAAAGTGGTTATGCAGCGGCCTGCAAAGCCGTTTACGCCGGTTCGATCCCGACCCCCGCCTCCAGTTTTTTCCAAAGCGCCGCGGGCGCTTTTGTTTTTTGATCTTGTTTTAGAATCGTGACATGCCCGGGTGGTGAAATAGGTAGACACAAGAGACTTAAAATCTCTCGCCGGTAACGGTGTACCGGTTCGATTCCGGTCCCGGGCACCATACTCATGAAAGTCTATGACCTCTGTTGTGAGCAAGAACATCGCTTCGAAGGATGGTTTTCTTCCGAAGCTGATTTCCTCACACAATCCGCGCAGGAATTGATCGCATGCCCGTTGTGCGGCAATCACCAGATCAAACGCCTGCCATCTTCCCCTCGTTTAAATTTATCCGGTGCGACCGCGCGCGTGAGCGACAATAGTGCTGCGCGTGTGCAGGAACAGTTGCTGGCGTATGCGCTCAAGGTCGTTGCCAGTACTGTCGACGTAGGTGACCAGTTTGCCGAAGAAGCGCGGCGCATCCATTACAAGGAAGTACCCGCACAGGCCATACGCGGCGTGGCGACAGTAGAAGAATGTACTGAGCTGGCGGAAGAGGGCATAGACGTGGTGGCTTTGCCGTTGCCTGCTCCCCTTAAACAGACACTCCAATTATCGATCGGAAATGATATGCGTCAAATTGCATCGCTGGCCGAACTGAAGGTACTGGCCGGGCAAGAGGTGGCAGTATCCGACTGGCTGCAGATGACGCAGGAGCGCATCAATCAATTTGCGCTGGCCAGTGGCGACCATCAATGGATACATGTTGATGCGGAGCGCTGCCGGCGGGAGTCGCCGTATGGCATGCCGGTCGCGCATGGCTTCCTGACCTTATCCTTGTTGCCGATGTTGCTGTCGACCGCCATGGCTTTCCCGCCATGCAAGCTGGCAGTGAACTATGGTTTGAACCGGGTCAGGTTTCCGGCACCGGTATTGGTAGGTCAAAAAATTCGCGGGCGTATGCTATTGCAAGCGCTGGAAGAGATCGAGGGCGGCGTACAGATGGTGTGGGAAGTAACGGTAGAAGCGGAGGACGGCACTAAGCCGGTGTGTGTGGCGGAGCTGATACTGCGGCATTACGGCTAAGCAAATTCATCAGCCCGGATGAAGGCGATGATCATTGCTGGAAACAGGCAGTGATCATCGCCTTTTTTATTTAGCGTTTCGCGTATTGCGTCGCGCCGAACAGGATTTCCTTGGACTTGTCATCGGCGATAGGTTTGCGCACGTCGACAAACATGGTGGTGCCTTTCTTGACTGCAGGACGATCGTTGATTGCATCGAACCATCGTTTCAAATGCGGATAGTCAGTCAAGACGATGCCTTGCTTTTCCCACGAACGCAGCCACGGGAAAGTCGCGATGTCAGCGATGGTATAGCTATCGCCTGCCAGGTACTTGCTTTCTGCCAGGCGGCGATCAATCACGCCATATAAGCGCTTTGCTTCATTGGTGTAGCGATTGACTGCGTATTCAATTTTTTCCGGTGCATAGATGCGGAAGTGATGGGCTTGCCCCAGCATTGGGCCAACGCCACCCATCTGGAACATCAGCCATTGCAGCGTGGTGAATTTTTCGCGGTCGGTATCACCGAGGAATTTGCCGACTTTGCTGGCGAGGTAAACCAGGATGGCGCCGGATTCAAACAGCGACATTTCCTTGCCGTCCGGACCGTCACTATCGATGATGGCGGGGATTTTGTTGTTCGGTGAAATTTTCAGGAATTCAGGGGTGAACTGGTCACCGTTACCGATATCGATGTGGTGGCTGCGGTAAGCGAGACCGCATTCTTCCAGCATGATGTGGACTTTGTGGCCGTTAGGCGTGGCGGTGGAATAAAGGTCTATCAATTTCTTCTCCAGGGATGAAACTAAGGGTAAGTGCAGGGCTGTGCGCAACGATGCATATGTCGAACCAGATTATGCAGAAATTCAGCATTCCTTGCTGCGCGACGCATGAAAAACCGCAACGACTGAATGGGTATGCCTTAACGTACGCGCGACTTGCGGTATTGATGCAGCATTTCTTCCATCGTACTCAGGCGTGATTCGGTTTGCAGCGGCAGCAGCGGCGAGTAATTGATGCTTTGTATGACCCAGTCATTGTTGCGCGCGCCGACGTCCAGCACATTGATACAACCCGGGGCCTGTTCGATATTGCCGAGGAAGATGCGCTGGCTGGTGATGGCATACGACAGGAAGGCACGGTTCACACCACCGTGCAGCACCAGTAAGACAGTATCCCAGCCCGGATCGGCACGCAGCTTGTCTATGGCCGGATGGATACGATCCAGTAATTCGCCTACGCTTTCACCGTCAAGGAATTTCTTGTGTTCGGCAGCCATGCTGGCGAAGGCGTGCGTGAAAGCCGCTTCGAGGTCATCGTCATGGATAACTTCGAGCACACCGCCACGTACTTCCTGGAATTCGGGCCACGGTTCGATTTCGATGTGCTGTCCGGTTGCTGCCAGCACGCGGGTCGCGGACTCTATGGTGCGCGGCAGATTGGAAGTGATGACACGGTCAAACCGGATGCCCAGTTCGGCAAATACTTTGCCGGCTGCCGTGGTTTGCGCACGACCTTTTTCATTCAGTGGTACTTCGTCTGGCGGATAGGCGGTGCCATCCGCATCAAAGTAAGTGACATTGCCATGGCGCATCAGATAGATACGCCGTCTCTTCGTACTTGTCATTTGTAATGCGGTTTTCTTTTTTCAAGGAATGCATTGATACCTTCCAGCGCATCGCGATGGTTGAGGCTTTCAACGAAATGGAATTTTTCTGATTCGAAGTGTTGGGCGAGTGAATTGCTGCCGCCTTCGCGTACCAGCGATTTGATGCGTTCAACCGCATGGCCCGACAGTTCGGCGAGTTCATCGGCCCACTGTTGTGCTGCGTCGAGCGTACTGCCATCAGGTACGAGACGATTAATCAGTCCCAGCTCATGCAAGCGTGTTGCCGCGACCGCTTTGCCTTCCAGCAGGATCTCGGTTGCCAGTTGACGCGGCAAAGCCTGAGTCAGGAACCAGGACGCGCCGCCATCCGGTGTCAAGCCGACCTTGGAATAAGACATGGCAAATTTACTGTTGCTGCCGGCGACGATCAGGTCGCACGCAAGTGCCAGCGAAAAGCCGGCACCGGCCGCAGCACCTTCAACTGCTGCGATCACAGGCTTCGGACAATCGCGTATTGCTTCTATCCAGCTGCGCAGGCTATCGACCGCATCACCTTGCCCGGTTTTATCGATGGCGCGATGTTCGAGCAACTTATTGAGGTTGCCACCGGCGCAAAAAAAATTGTCGGCACCGGTGAGGATGACTGCGCGTATCGAATCGTCGCGTTCTGCAGTGGACAGGACTTCTACGGCAGCGGCAAACATATCCGGGTGCAATGCATTCTTTGCACCCGGATTGGAAATGGTAAGGATCAGTGTCGCTTCGTGGCGGGATGCTTGGATTTCTGCAGACATGGCGGTCGTGAGAAGTGGATGGAATTGCATAAGAATATACAGGAAGCGCCGCCGGGAGGCGTAAATCCGGCACCGGCCACTCGTATCTGTTCCTGCTGTCTATCCGTGCACCGATCCGGCGATATTACAGTTTGTTGAGCCGCTCCAGTGCGGTGTGCAAGGTCTCATCTTTCTTCGCAAAGCAAAAACGTATGATGCCGGCGTCTTTGCCATTCTCGTAGAAAGCGGAAACAGGAATCGCGGCAACACCAATTTCCGCTGTCAGCCATTGCGCGAAATCGTTCTCCGGCAAATCGGATATGGCGCGATAGTCGACGCATTGAAAGTAGGTGCCGTCTGCCGGCAAGAGGCGGAAGCGCGTGTTTTTTAAACCATCCCGGAACAGGTCGCGCTTGCGCTGGTAAAACTTCGGCAGGTTCAGATAGGGCGTCGGATCAGCCATGTACTGCGCGATCGCATGTTGCATCGGTGTGTTGACCGAGAACACATTGTATTGATGCACCTTGCGGAATTCTGCAGTGAGGGCGGCAGGGGCAGCGACATAGCCGATTTTCCACCCGGTCACGTGATAGGTTTTGCCGAAGCTGGAAACCACAAAGGTGCGTGCCGCCAGTTCCGGGTGGCGGCTGACGGATTCATGTGGGATGCCGTCATACACCATATGTTCATACACCTCATCCGACAGCAGCAGGATATCGCTGCCGCGTACGATGTCGGCCAATGCCTGCATATCGGCGGGGAGCAGGACAGAGCCGGTCGGATTGTGCGGTGAGTTGATCATGATAAGACGCGTCTTGCCAGTCACGGCAGCGGCAACTTTGAACCACGGCACGATATAGCCATTGTCGCCCAGCTCCATTTGCACACAAACCGCCGTGCCGCCGGCCAGTGCGATCGCCGGCAAGTAGCTATCAAAAGCAGGTTCAATCACGATGACTTCATCGCCCGGACGGATGCAGCAATGTATTGCAGTCAGTAATGCCTGTGTTGCGCCTGCGGTCACCGTGATTTCATTTTGCGGATGGTAGTGGTGGCCGTATAGCGTCGCAATTTTCCTGGAGATTGCATCGCGCAAGGCAGGCGCACCTGTCATTAACGGATATTGATTCAGGCCGCTTTGCATCGCATTGTTAACCGCTGCTATTAACGCCGGATCACATTCGAAGTCGGGGAAACCCTGGCCCAGGTTAACGGCCTTTTTTTCGGCAGCGAGGGCCGACATCAGGGTGAAAATGGTGGTGCCGACTTGCGGCAGTTTGCTCTGGATGACGGGCGTCGGGTATGCAGGAGCTGGCTGGCTGGACATGGCTGAGGGGCGCTGGAATAGGTGAAGCTGCTTATTCTAGCGCTTGTGACGGCTGGCTTGCTGCCAGCATCCACGCTTCCGGCGTCATGATAGCGAACAAGCCATCACGGTGAGTTTTTCGTGCGAGTTTTAATAGTGCCTTGTCTTTGGTGATCAACACATCGGCTTTGACATCGCGCGACAGTTCCAGGAATTTTTGATCGTCCCTGTCTTTGCAGACTGGTAGCCTGACGGGAACTTCATCTGTATCCGGCATCGGATGGCAGCGTATCAGTGCATCAAATTCTGCGCTGACTTGTACGCGTGCAGCTTCATCCAGTTTCAAATGCGGATAGCCGAGCACGATGCTCCATTCCTTGCGGCAGTCATCGCGCGTGACGGCTTCGACCTGGCCGTTTTGCATTGCCGCCAGCAGCTTAGTCCAACGCGGATCGCGAAAGACAAACAGGTCGAGACAGACATTTGTGTCGAGTACGATGCGCTGAGGAATCAGCTTCGGTATCATTGTCAAAATTATTCTTGCCCGGATTAGAAATGCTTATTGTTTTATCGCCTGCCAAAACCCTTGATTACGACACGCCAGCCCATACCGAAATCAGCAGCAAACCTGACTTCATCAAACAATCAGCAGCATTGATCGATATCCTGCGGCAGTCATCGCCGGCCCAAATTGCGAGCCTGATGCGTATCTCTGATCCGCTGGCGAGCCTGAATGCTAATCGCTTTGCCGCCTGGTCGCCCAAATTTACACAGAAAAATTCCAAGCAGGCGATGCTGGCATTCAACGGCGATGTGTATGAAGGACTGGATGCAGCCAGCCTGGATGCCGGGCAATTGGCGTATGCGCAATCGCATATCCGTATTTTATCCGGCTTGTACGGTGTATTGCGTCCGCTGGACCTGATGCAACCATATCGGCTGGAAATGGGTACCCGTTTGACCAACCCCGCCGGCAAGGACTTGTACGCATTCTGGGGCAATACTGTCACGGATACGCTGAATCAGCGCATCGCCGAACAGCAATCGGAAGCATTGATCAACCTGGCTTCGGAAGAATATTTCAAAGTTGTGAAGCCTGCTCTGCTCAAGGCTCCCGTGATCACACCGGTGTTCCAGGATTGGAAAAACGGGCAATACAAAATCATTTCTTTTTACGCAAAAAGGGCGCGCGGATTGATGGCGCGATATGCCGCAACCAAGGGAATAAAACGTCCGGAAGAACTGAAATCCTTTGATGTTGACGGCTATGCATTTGATGCAGGTGCATCAAATGAAAAAACATGGACGTTCCGACGCAAAGTCGGAATTTAATTTCCTCATGGAAATTATTATTTCTCCATAGAAATCAAATACTTGCCTTGTGGAAATTTTCTCAGATTTCCTCAGATATTTTTTTCAGGGCAATTATTTGTTAAATATTTGTCTATGCTTTTGACTATTTTTCCTGTGAAATTTGTTGCGACGCAATGGATTCCCGGCGGGCAACAGGTTTTTTCTTGTTAAATTTCAAAATTGAAACTTTAGTCATAATGAAAACAATTGTTAAATCAAGGGCTTATCGCGCAAATTTACAGTTGTGAAGCTACAACTTATTGTATTTTGGCTGCTCGGGTCAGAGGCAAGTTCCCATATAATGATTTCCGCATATAAATACAAAAAAAATATGTGTTTTTTAGAATATCCAGGGGCAAGATGCAGTAATGCATTGCATGCATTCTTTTGCAGCACAATCGCCGGTTGGCGGCATTGATCGGCAGTTGTTAGATGACCAGTATCTTGAAATTCAGATTTCACTCCAGTCTTCCATTCCTAATTGCATCGCAGTTGGCATTTGCGGCCCCGCCGTCTTCAGATGTCCTTGCCCAATCGAATGTATTTCGCTCACGTCCTGGTTCAGGCGAGCAACCTTTCACGCAAGATATACCGCGCCAGACGCCGACGCCGACTGAAGAGCTGGCGCCGATCGCGACCCCACCGGTGTTGCGCATACCTTCCGATGTACCGAAACGGACCAAGAACGACAACAGCAACGCCGCCAAAGCATCCGAGAATATCCAGTCGGATGGTTCACGCGATGACGAAATCCTGCAGTTGCTGCGCCAGTCGGACAAGGCTTTCTCCAGTCCCGCCGTGCCTCTGCCGGATGGTATTGCCGCGCTGAGCGACGGCCCTTTGCAAAACATGTTGTCGCTGGAAGAAGCGCTCGCGCGTACGCTGCAAAACAGCTACAGCTATGCGGCCGCCAGTGCAGTGGCCGAAGGCGCGGTCTACGGCAAGAACGCAGCTTTGGGCCAACTTGGCCCGACCCTCGATGTGCGTGCGCAACGTGGTCGCGAATATTCGGCACCGGCGTCCCTGATCAATCCAGCCACTGGTCGTGCTTATAGCAGCGATACGCATATCCGTTGGGATAACAGCGTCATTCTGCGCCAGCCGCTGTTCGCCCCGGCTTCTTACTATGAATACCGCAAGCAGGCTTCGCTGGCGAATGCAGCCGATTTGCGCAAGGAAGATGCACGCGAAGCGCTGTATTACACAACGATCAAGGCTTACTACGATCTGTTGCGTAGTTATGTCGGCCTGACGTTTGCACGTAGTTACACCGAACGCATGGATACCTTGCAGGATTACATGAACAAACGCATGCAGGGCGGCGGTGCGAGCAAGGTTGATTTCGAACGGGTGCGCGGTCGTGCGCTGACTGCCCGCTCGACGATGATTGAAGCGGAAGGTGTGCTCGAAAGTGCGATGGTAACGCTGGCTCAGTTGACAGGTGTACGCTCGCAGCAGCTTGGTATCCCTTCAAAGATGATGCCGATAGTGCCGACGTCATCACGCCTCGCGCTCGAACAAATTTATGAAAACAATCCGGCGGTGCGGGCGGCACGCCAGGACGCTGCTGCTGCGAACGAAGAGTTGAAATCAGCACGTTCGCGTTTCTCGCCCAACTTTTCGGTGGAAGTATCGCAAGCACGAACCGATAATGCCGGCGGCGATGGCAGGCTCACCACGGATAGGCGTTACATGCTGGTGATGAATATGAACCTGCTCAATGGCGGTTCCGATTACTACTACCAAAAGCAAATTGGCAGCAAGTACGTGGAAAAAGCGAATACCGCATCCGATATCGAACGCAAGCTCAAAGAACAGATCGAGATCAACTACCGTACGCTGGATGCGGTCAGGAAGCGTATCGCCGTTGCGCGCCAGGCTTACCAGACCAATGCCGACGTGGCAGACGTCTTCCTCGAGCAACTGGCGATCGGCAACAAGCAATTGCTGGACGTGCTGGATGCTTATCAACAGGCTTATCTGTCGCGGGTCGAATTGTCGCAGTTGCTGTTCCTGCAGGCCGATATCAGCTATCAAATTTTACGCAACACCGGGCGCGCTTCTTCCTTCGTGGAAGGCATGCAGCAGCCTTAATGCAGTAACCCAGGGGGAAAGATGGAAGGTGGAGGAGGAAGGGAGCAGAATTTCTGGCCGGGCTTCGTAGACGCGCTATCCAACGTTGTGTTGGTGATGATTTTCGTCGTCGTCGTTTTCGTGGTCACGCTGTTCTATTATTCGCAAAAGCTGGCGGCATTCAAGGCAGTGAAATTCATCGAGAAAAAAGAATTGCAGGAACAGGTGGTAACGCCATCCAAGAACCAGCCGAATATCAGCCGCCTGGATGATGGCCAGAATCCTGATGCTGCGCGCCTGAAACAGGAAAGCCAGGAACAGATCAAGGAAATCGCAGCGCTGAAAGGGCAGGTCGCCTTGCTGCAAGCCAAGCTGAACAATAGCAGCACTTCATTGCAAGGTAGTTTGCGTAGCGATGAGGGTGCGCCGACCAAGGCGATCCAGATTGAAAAATCGCGTACTTCGACTGCGAGTGATACGCTCGCCGGACTCAAGCTGGATGGTCGCAATGATGCAGTGACCCTGCATTTTGATACCGATGGCGTTGAACTCGACAAGAAGGCGACGGCAGCGCTGGAAGCCAATCTCAAGGGCTGGACTGAAAAAATTAAAACGCGCCAGGGCAAGCTGGTGGTGACCGGCGTGGTCGGTACGCTGGCATACACCGAAGGCCGTCGTCGCGCCTATTACCGGACTATCGCCGTGCGTAACTATCTGATTGATCAGGGTGTGGCACCCAGCAGTGTGATCAGTCGCGTGGTGCCAGGCAATGAAAACGCGGAAAGTGATTCAAGCGTCGTAATCCAATACTCAGCATCGGCCAAATGAAATTTACCCGTCTATCCAGCTTTATAGGCAAGTGCCTGAAGCGCGTCGAAACTTCGACGCGTAAGGCCGTGCCTGCGCTGGATCGCGGGATAGATGCGTATCGCGACATGCCGGGGCCGAAGGTGTTTGTATTGGCCTTGTTAGTTGCCATGTTGTTATTGGTGATATGGGCTTACTTCGCCCCTATCGATATGGTGGTGCGCGGACAGGGTCGTATCGTGCCTTCGGATCACAACCAGATCATCCAGCATCTGGAAGGCGGCATCGTTTCCGCGATCGTGGTACGGGAAGGCGCTGCGGTACGCAAGAATCAGGTTTTGATCACGATACGTGATGTACGTGCGAGCTCGGACCAGGGTGAAGGTCGCGTCAAACTGCTGGGCTTGCGCGCACGGGTGGCGCGCCTGACGGCGGAGGCCAGCGGTTCCGCGCAACTGAACCTGCCTGCCGATATGCTGGCCGATCCTGCGGGGCAAAGCGAGCAGGCTGCATTCACGGCACGCCAGGCCAAGCTGAATGGCGAGTTGAGCATCTTGCGTGAACAGACGACGCAGCGCCAGGCCGAATTGAATGAAACCATCAGCCGGCAAAAAAGCCTGACCGATGAATATGCATTGGTACAGCAGCAGTACCAATTGGTACATGCGATGTATTTGAAGAGTGCTGCTTCGCAACTGGAAGATATCCAGGCGCAATCGCGTGCACAGGATGTGCGCAGCCGACTGAATGCCGCAAGCTCCATGATCCCGCGTTTGCGTGCCGCCATTTCCGAAGCGCAAGCCAAGGTAACGGACGGGGTTTCGCGCTTCCGCGCTGAAGCACGTGCCGACCTGACGACGGCGGAAACCGAGTTGGCGCGTTTGTCGGAAGAGATGAAGTCGCGCAATGACCGCGTCTTGCGTTCCGAGGTCAAGGCACCGATGGATGGCGTGGTCAATCGCATCTTCGTCAACACCGTAGGTGGTGTGGTCAAGCCGGGCGACCCTATCCTGGAAATGACACCTATCGATGACAAGGTCGTAGTGGAAGCGAATATCAATCCTACCGATCGTGCTGAGCTCGCAATCGGCAAGCCGGCACGCGTCAAGGTGACTGCTTACGACTACGGTGTGTTTGGTTCGATGCAAGGCAAGGTGACCGAGATCAGTGCTGACACTGTTCCGGAAGAAAAAGGCGAACGTCATTACCGCGTCAAGATTGAAGTCACACGTGATCCGGAACAAATCAAGAGTGCCGGCAATAGCCTGCCCCTGATGCCGGGTATGACGGCCACCGCAGATATCGTGGTCGGTCGCCGCACTGTATGGCAATACCTGATGTCCCCAATTAATCGTTTTACGCAAACCGCTTTGCGTGAACCGCGATGATCCTGATAACAAAAATTTAATTTCAATTACCCGATCGGAATATCCAGCACCATGAAAACGCTACGCAAATACTACGTTCTTGCGCTGATTCCCTCCCTAGTCTTGTTGACGGGCGGAATAATGTTCAGGGAGTTCGTACTCCACGCGATACATATCAATCCAGTGCTGAACTTGTTCATCATCGGCGTTGCCGTGTTCGGTGTGGCACTGATCATGTACGACATCTACAAGGTCAGCTGGGAATACAACAAGCTGAAAGTGTTTTACGCGCGCTCGCAGGCAGGGGAGGCGCTGGAAGACCTGGTCAAGGATCCGACTTTCGCCGGTACGGAGATTGCCAAGGTGCTGGTCAGTGTAGCCAATACCAAAGGTCGCCTGACCACCCGTATTGAACAGGAAACCATAGAGCGCTCACTGTCTGAATTGCACGCGCATCTGGAAGCGCGTATGGAGTTTCCACAATACCTGACCGGTTTCATGATTGCCTTGGGTTTGCTTGGTACCTTTATCGGTTTGCTGGAAACCCTGGTGAGTACGGCTGACCTGATTAACGGTTTCGGCCAGGCGACCCAGGGTAGCGATATGGATGCATCGTTTGCCACCCTGGTGACTGACCTGAACAAGCCGTTGGCGAGTATGGGTACCGCTTTCAGTGCATCGATGTTTGGTTTGATCGGTTCGCTGACCCTGGGCCTGACCCTGGTGTGTCTGCGCGGCGCGGGCAAGCGCCTGGTAGTGGCGGCGCGTGAATGCATTAGCGTGATGGTTGAGCATGTGGTGCATGAGATGTCCGGTCCTGGTGCCTCGCAACGCCAAGGCATTTCCGAATCATTCCTGACCGAGTTCCTGCACGACCTGATGGTCTTGCAGCGCGAATCGGTACTGACTTCGCGTAATAGCTCGGATGCTTCGTTGCAGGCCGGCATGAAGCTGGAAGCGATGAATGAACGGCTGTCGACCGTGGCGCGCCTGTTCCAGGAAAGCATCGATGAATCAAAAAATATACGCCAACTGGTGACCTTCGGACCGCGTATGCATGAAGTAGGGCAGCAGACACTGGAAGAAATTCGCGGCCTGGGCCAGATGATCAACCAAAAGCTGGAATCGACGCAGGATATTACCCAAAGCCTGTCGCTGCTGAATGAGCGCCTCAGCGTAAATGGCGATATCGCCTTGCGCAGCTTCGATGTCTTGCCGCAAATCGTCGGTGCGATGCAAAGCGGACAAACCGCCTTGTCATCCGCCATGTCGTCCTTGCAGGCGCAGCAGTCGGACGTCGCCAACGTACATGAAAAAACTGCGCAACATATCGCGCAATTGCCGGGCTTGCTGTCACAGGTTTCGATACGCCTCGGCGATGAACTGAATGCGATCCAGCATCAGGCGGAAATCCATTCGAACGTCGCAACGCGCCTGGGTCAACTGGGTACCGTGATCGGCGAAAACTCCGCCAACATCACCCGCGATGCACTGGCTGCACGTCAATTGCAGATCGACCTGGCAAAACACATGGCGATGCAAAATGAACGTATCAAGGGCCTGGATGCGATTCCGCAGGCATTGGCGAATATCAGTGAAGCATTGGTTCGTCAAAACGTGATGTCGCAAACCATTATTGAAGAGATGCGTAATGGTCGCCAGACCATGATCAAGGATTTGCGCCTGGAATTGCGTGAAGCGATGCGCGAACTGTCGAATCGCAGCGATAGCAAATAAAGAAAACAGCCAAGCATATGAGCAAGTTGCCCGATCTTCCTGACGCCGCGATACCCGCCGCCAATACTGCCACCCCGGCAGAGGGCGACGTTGGTGTATTGCGCGAAGCCTTGGGTGAGATCACGCGCGATCCTATGTATGTGACGATGTTGCGTGCGTACGGCAAGCGCCTGGTGGAAATCGTTATTGCCGGTTTCCTGATCAATGTGTTCGGTTTGTTGCTGCCGATTTATTCGCGCCTGGTGTACGACAAGGTAATCGGCAATCATATTCCGGATACCTTGTGGGCACTGACGCTGGGCATGTTGCTGTTCCTCGCACTGGAATTTGTATTGCGCGTGATACGTACTTTCTATGTTGAACAACTGGCTGGCAAGTTCGATATCGATTTCGACCAGGCAGTGGTCAAGAAATTGCTCGCTGCACGCGTGAGCTGGCCGGTCGGCGTGGTGTTGGCAAAGTACCGCGATATCACCGGCGCACGCGATTTATTGTCGTCGAACTATATGCTGGTCATCATCGACTTTCCTTTCCTGTTGCTGTATTTGCTGGCGATCGGTTTGATAGGCGGGCCTATCGTGTGGGTGGTATTGGTCGGCGGCGCTTTGCTGGTGTCGGCGCAATTGCTGTGCAAAATTCCGGCGAATGACTACGCACGGACCGCGATGATGGTAGGCGCGACGAAGACCGATAAACTGGCCGGATTGGTATACGGCATAGAAACGCTGAAGACCTCGGCCCTGCAAAAGCGCGTATTCGAACTCTTCACAAAGGATGCGGAAGACTCGGGCGTAACGCAGGCAAAAAGTCGTTTCTGGTCTTCCGTCGGATTTACGATTTCATCCAGTGGTTATACGTTAATGACCGTGGCTACCCTGGTGGTCGGTGTGTATATGGTGGAAGCCAATGCACTTACCGTGGGTGCCTTGATTGCCTCTTCAATGCTGGTTGGTCGTGCCGCTTCCATGTTGTCTTCGGTCGCGATGGTGTTGGGACGTATCGATGCTTTTAAACAGGCACGTAATTCGTTTGAGGAGTTATTTGTTGAAGCACCGAATACAAATCCGACGAATGAAGTCGATCGGCAGCAGATAGAAGGAAAGATACAGGTAGCCAACCTGGGTTTCAGTATCAAACCGGGTGAGCCGGCAATGTTGAAACAAATTTCCTTTGTGATTAATCCTGGTGAAAAAGTAGGTCTGGTTGGTCGTTCCGGTTCAGGCAAGTCGACCTTGCTGCGCTGTCTCGCAGGTGTGCATGCGCCGGATACCGGGCAAGTCTTGATGGACGGCATCTCGGTTGCGGCTTATCCGCAAGAGGTACGTATGCGTTCAATTGCCTACAAGCCACAAGATCCTTTCCTGTTCGATGGCACGCTGGCTTCCAATATTTTTGTGGATAACACCATCAGTACATCGATTTACCAGACGGCATTGCATGTATCGTGCATGGATGAGCTACTGGCCGGCGGCCAGCTGCGCTTGGACCAGTTGCTGGTGGCGCCGGGAAATCTGTCGGGTGGCCAGCGCCAGATGGTGGCATTGGCGCGGGCAGTTGCCAGCACGCCGAATGTGCTGTTGCTGGATGAACCGACGACTGGGATCGACCAGGGAACGGAAAACAAGATTATCGAAAGACTGGTCGCGTTTGCCGCCACGCGTACGCTGGTGGTGGCAACACATAGTCCGGTGCTGTTGAAGCAGATGGATCGCATCATCGTAATTCATGACGGCAAGATTGTTGCCGATGGCCCACGGGCTCAAATATTGCTGTAAACAAGTTTGACGGGCCGTTGAAATCCGGCTCTCACTATGAAGGGACACTCAGATGGCTACCGCTCCTGTTTCCAAAACCGCTAATAACCAGCCTGCGCTGGATAAGAATGGCGCTCCTATCCGCGTCGTCACGCCGGATCAGCAGGGTAACTTCCAACTGAAAATTGGCAAGGGCGATATCGCCAAGGTCCATATCGTCGACGTCGACATGGTGCTCTACCTGAACGACGGCACCAAGCTGGTGCTGGCCGGTGGCGCGATCGGTGCGATGGACGACAGTGTAATGGTCGATTTCAGCAATGGACGCGACAGTGCCGCCCATATGATGGACCAGGTCGGCATCATTCCTTTGCAAAAACTCGATCAGCCACGTGTCTTGAGTACCGAGCCGCGAGAATCGGATGGTCGCGGCAATATGCAGGAAGATGCATCCTACCGCCAGACCGA
The DNA here is from genome assembly GCF_042664955.1 of Herminiimonas glaciei. NCBI lineage: Bacteria > Pseudomonadati > Pseudomonadota > Betaproteobacteria > Burkholderiales > Oxalobacteraceae > Herminiimonas > Herminiimonas glaciei. The sequence goes on along the minus strand of NZ_JBHTBU010000001.1, from coordinate 1,574,045 downwards.
AGGTGCACAGGATCTGGCAGCACAGGCGCAAGCCGCGAATGCGGCGATTTCCGCTATCAGCAAGGCGATGGTGCAACTGGCGAACGTGGTGCAAAGCAATGCGCAACCGGTCAATAACTTCAAATCGAATTATGAAGGCCAGGCTTCGCAACAGCAGCCATTGATCAAACCTGTCGCCCAGGTATTGCCGGAACGTCCGGGTGTTACGCCGCAGGAGTTTGTGATCGGACCGAATGCGCCGGCGATTTCTGTGCATTTAACGAATACGATAGGTACGACGCAGGACGGCACTACCCTGAAGGGTAGTGGCGGCAGCAGCGCCTTCAATTCGGATACGAATACCTCAAATATCGCGCAAATTGCACCGCAAATTATCAATGCCGCTAATGACGTGCGGGAGATCTGGGCGAATGGTGAGGCACCGCTGAATGCCACTACGCCTAGCAATACATTTAGTAAAGTCCTCGATGTACAGATTACCGGTGACGGCAAGGTACAGAGTCTGACCATATCGGGTGTGCCGGCCAATATGACCATCGTTGGCGCGACTTTCCTCGGTAATGGTGTTTACCAAATTGCCGTATCCCCGGATACCAAAAATTACAAACTGGAGTTGCGTTACGAAACGGTTGAGCCCAATGCAAATGCACCTATCCATCAAGATTTCAAACTGAACTTTGAATTGACGGTTACAACCACCGATGGCATTCAGGTACTGAATAGTGTGCGGCAGGTCGTGCTCAAGGATGCGACTACCGCAGATGACTTGAACTATGCCAACCCGGTCACCGGTGAAAGCGCGCTGGTATTGCCGGCGCAAGGTCTGTCACACGTCGTACACGCCGGTGACAACGCCGGTACGACGATTTACGGTAGCAATGCGAATGACTTTTTGTACGGCGGTACCGGGGATGACACGCTGTACGGCGGCAAGGGAAATACCTATTTCCAGGGCGGTGCTGGCGACGACAAAATAGTCGGTGGCGTGAATACTGGTGGAACCAACATTAACACCGTCGGCTATACGAATTCGACTTCGGGTGTATTGGTAGACCTGAATACCGGCAATGCGCTGGACGGTTTCGGCGGACACGATACGCTGCAGAATATCCAAAAAGTAATAGGTAGCGCACATGATGATACCTTCATCGTTGGTGCCAACACCAAAGGGGTGGATGGTGGTACTGCCGGTAACGATACGATAGATTTTTCTGCATCGAATGCAGGAGTCACTGTGAACCTGACTACTGGTACAGGTACCGGTGGCTATGCACAAAATGTGGTTTTTAAAAATATCGAAAATGTGGTCGGTAGCAGTTACAACGATACTTTCATCGCGAGCAGCGTTGCGAATATTTTTGATGGTGGTGCCGGCGGTTCAAATACCGTCTCTTATGCAAATTCCCCATCGAGTTCGACTGCCGGTGTGACTGTGGATTTGCTGAACGGCGTGGGTAGTGGCAACGATGCTACGGGTGACAAGTACATCAATATCCAGAATGTGATCGGTAGTGCGTATAACGATACCTTTGTTGCAAATCAGGAAGCCAACAATTTTGATGGTATGGGTGGCGTCAATACGGTTAGTTACGCAGGTTCAGCAACCGGTGTTGAAGTGGACTTTTACAAAGGCCAGGGTAGTGGTGGCAATGCAACCGGCGATACCTATAAAAATATCCAGAACGTAATCGGCAGTTCTTTCGATGACAAGTTTGTTGCCGATACCGATAGCCTGAATTTTGATGGCGGTGCGGGTGGCAGTGATACGGTTAGCTATGAACGGTATTTGTCAGGTGTCGTCGTCGATGCATCGCGTAATGTTGGTGGCATTGAACTTACGCCTGCGGTCGGGAATACCCCCGCAACCTACTCCAACAGCTATGCGAATATCGATAAATTCGTCGGCACTGCTTACTCCGATTTGTTTATCGCGAGCAATCGCGCCGACAATTTTGACGGCCTGGGTGGCGTGGATACGGTCAGCTATGCGGCAGACACTGTAGGGGTAGTGGTTAACCTGGTAACCGGGCAAGGTTCCGGTGCCGGTAGTCTTGCTGACGGCGATACGCTGGCAAATATTGAAAACGTCATAGGCGGCAGCGGTAACGATACCTTTGTCGCTAATGACTCCGCCAATGTATTTGACGGCGGCGCAGGTTCCAATACTGTCGATTACAGTGCATCGACCACCGGTGCTGTGACGGTAGATCTGTTCCATGGGAACGGTGTCGGTACCAGCGGCGGCTTTGCGCAGGGCGACAAATTCATTAATATCCAAAACGTCATCGGCAGTGTATTTGACGATACATTTGTTGCGAGCGCGGCTGCGAATACCTTTGATGGTGGTGGCGGCAATCATAATCGCGTCAGCTATGCCAACGATACGGTGGGCGTGACGGTCGACCTGGTGAATGGCCAGGGTTCCGGTGCAGGCAGCCTGGCTGACGGCGATAAATTCTTTAATATCCAGGATGCGACCGGTGGTAGCGGCAACGATACTTTTATCGCCAGCAATGTAGCCAATGCCTTCAATGGCGGGCTGGGTACAAATACGGTCAGCTATGAATATTCGGACGTCGGTGTGACGGTAGACCTGGTTACCGGTACAGGCACTGGCGGCTATGCGGATGGCGATACCTTAAGCAATATCCAGAACGTCAAAGGCAGCACCAGCAACGATTTGTTCATCGCGAATAATGTTGCCAACTCCTTTGTCGGCAACGGTGGCGTGGATACCGTCAGCTATATCAAGGCGACCGACGGCAATGGCGTCACGGTAGATTTGAATGCAGGCGTAGGTACCGGTGGTTATGCAGAAGGTGACCGTTATGACGGCATCCGTAATGCAACGGGTACCAGCTACGACGATACCTTCGTTGCCAGCAATCTGGCGAACACCTTTGATGGCGGACTGGGCTCGAACACGGTCAGTTATGCTGCTTCGGATAGTGGTGTGACGGTCAACTTGTTAACGGGTTTGGGTACCGGCGGGTATGCGCAAGATGATCGCTACATTTCAATCCAAAACGTGGTTGGTAGTGCCAGCGATGATTTGTTTATTGCAAATGGCGCAGTCAATCGTTTCGATGGTGGCGTGAGCACTGCCACTTCGCACAATCGCGTTAGTTATGCCAGCGACACGGCTGATTTGACGATCGATTTGCTGAATGCCGGTGTGGCAGGCATAGGTGGAAATGCCGAAGGCGACACCTACGTCAATATCCAGGACGTTACCGGTGGTCTCGGCAATGACACTTTTATTGCCAGCGCAGCTGCGAATAATTTCGATGGTGGTGGCGGTACACACAACCGTGTCAGCTATGCGACCGATACGGCAAATCTGACGATTGATTTATTTAATGCCGGAGCGATTGGCCAGGGCGGTAATGCACAAGGTGATACCTACACCAATATCCAGGACATCACAGGCGGTTTGGGTAATGACACTTTCATCGCCAACGCGGCAGCGAATGCCTTTGACGGCGGTGGTGGCGCGCATAACCGCGTCAGCTATACGAATGACAGCGCTGATCTTATTGTTAACCTGTCCGACAAGACCGCATCGGGTGTAGCGGCAGGTAGCGGTTCCGGCGGCATGGCAGCCGGTGACACCTACACCAATATCCAGGATGCGACTGGTGGTAGCGGTAACGATACTTTCGTAGCGAGCCTGGCAGCAAATAATTTCGATGGTGGTGTCGGTTCCAATACGGTGAGCTATGCGTCGTCAACTGCTGGTGTGACAGTCAACCTGTCA